>JAVERP010000067.1:0-16894 GCA_034007055.1 Sphaerochaeta sp. | reverse complement strand
AGAGGCTATTGCCCCAAGCAGGACCCTGGCCATCGCTCTGACGAACGGTGTATGGGGTGGTAGGGAACGTACCGGAATAGATGGAGGAACAACCGGTCGCGTTGGCTGCGATCATGCGGTCACCGCAGATCTGGGATACCATCTTGACGTAGGGAGTCTCACCACAACCAGCACAGGCACCGGAGAACTCAAACAGAGGCTGCTTGAACTGCAGGCCCTTGACCGTGGACTCAGGGGCACCGTCGAGCACATCATAAGGAAGGTCTTCAAAGAATTTGAAGTTGTCATACTGACCGGCTTCCCTTTCAACTGCAATGGGACTGAACTCAAGAGCCTTGGTCTTTGCAGGGCAAGTCTCAATACAGACACCACAACCGATGCAGTCTTCAGTATAGACCTGGATCTTGTACTTGAGGTCACGGGTGTTTTTCGTGCTTGACTTCAGGACATTGAAGGTCTCAGGAGCACCTACGAGGTCAGCAGGATCGATCTGCTTGGCTCTGATGGCTGCGTGCGGGCAAGCCTGTACACACTGGTTACACTGGATACAGTTCTCTGCAATCCAATGGGGGATGAAGGGTGCAACACCGCGCTTCTCGAACTTTGCAGTTCCAGTGGGCAGCAACCCGTCAAAGGACATCTGGGAGACAGGAATGTCATTACCCTTGAGGTGCATGACAGGCTCCATGATGTTCTTTGCAAAGTCAGATGCATCCTCGGGGATCAGGCGAGCTGGCTTGTAGCTCTTGGTGATCTCAGAAGGAATCTTGACCAGGTGCAGGGCAGCGCTAGCGCCATCGACAGCATCCCAGTTCATCTTGACAATATCCTCACCCTTGGTGATGAAGGTCTTGCGGATGTACTTCTTGATCAGGTCAATTGCTTCATCCTCAGGGAGGACCTTGCTGATCTTGAAGAAAGCAGCCTGCATGACCGTGTTGATGCGTGAACCAAGACCGGCAGCCTCTGCAATTGCAAGGGCGTCGATGTTGTAGAAGCGGATCTTCTTGGCGATGATCTCTTCCTGCATCTCACGAGTCAGGTGCTCAAACACTTCATCAGAAGGAATCTGGCTGTTGAGCAGGAATACCCCACCCTCTTTCAGAGGCTCAAGCATATCATAGCGCCCGACATAGGCAGGGTTGTGACAAGCGACGAAGTCGGCATGGTCGATCAACCAAGGCATATCAAGGGAGCTGTTGCCAAAGCGCAGGTGACTGATGGTGATACCACCGGACTTCTTCGAGTCATAGGAGAAGTATGCCTGTGCGTTCTGCTCGGTGTTATCACCGATGATCTTGATGGAGTTCTTGTTGGCACCGACGGTACCGTCAGAGCCAAGGCCCCAGAACATGCAGGAAACAACATCAGAGGGGGATACGTTGATCTTCTCCTTCACAGGGATGGAGAGGTTGGTCACGTCGTCGTTGATACCGACGGTGAAGTTGTTGAAAGCAGGACCGGCGAGGTGGTCGTAGACAGCCTTTGCATGGGAAGGAGTGAAATCCTTACTTGAAAGACCGAAACGTCCGCCAATTACCTTGATGTCGGTGCGACCCATCTGTGAGAGGGCGGTTACAACATCGAGATAGACAGGTTCGCCAAGACTGCCGGGCTCCTTGGTCCTGTCGAGCACTGCGATGCGCTTTACGGACTGGGGAATGGCATCTACAAAATGCTTAGCGGAGAACGGACGATAGAGTCTGATCTTCAGCAGGCCGGTCTTGCCGCCCTTCTTGTTGATGTACTCAGTGGCCCACTCCATGGTGTCGGCCCCACTGCCCATGACAATGACAAGGTCAGTGGCTTCAGGATCGCCGACATAGTCAAAGAGGTGATACTGGCGACCGGTGACCTGTGCAATCTGATCCATGTACTTCTGCACCATCTCAGGGATAGCGTTGTAGTAGGGGTTGACGGTCTCACGACCCTGGAAGTAGACGTCTTCGTTCTGTGCTGCAACCTTGAGCATTGGCTTCTCAGGTCTCTGTGCACGATTGCGGAAACGGCGTACATACTCTTCATTCACCAACGGCCTGATCTCGTCGTAGGAAATCTCCTCGACCTTCTGCAGTTCGTGGGATGTTCTGAAACCATCGAAGAAACTCAGGAAGGGAACCTGTGCCTCCAAGGTTGCAAGATGGGCAACCAAAGACATGTCCATAGTCTCCTGGACACTGGATGCACACGTCATGGCGAACCCGGTGTTTCGGCAGGACATTACGTCGCTGTGATCGCCAAAAATTGACAGTGACTGAGCTGCCAGTGAACGTGCAGAGACGTGAAACACGGTTGGGATCATCTCTCCTGCAATCTTATGCATGTTTGGAATCATCAGCAATAATCCCTGACTTGCAGTAAAAGTGGTGGTCAGCGCACCTGCCGCCAAAGCACCGTGGACAGCACCTGCTGCACCTGCCTCTGACTGCATTTCTGTGATCTCTACCTTCTTTCCCCAGAGATTCTCACGACCAGTGCTGGCCCAGGAATCTGCGTACTCACCCATTGGTGAAGACGGGGTGATCGGATAGATTGCGGCAACCTCACTGAATGCATATGCTATATGCGCAGCAGCGGTGTTTCCGTCAATAGTAACCATTTTTTTGTTACCCATTTTGACACTCCATAAACGATATTTGATGTGACCCGATAGGGGCACCCTATGCAAAATAAAAAAATCCCAACAGGATTTCCCAAGTTCCAATGATAAACCAATAAGGATTCGTTTGCAACCACACCCTTGTGTTTTTCCCACTCCCATCAGCAGGTAAAGCAAAAGTTATCTCTTTAGGTACCAATCTAATGCAATATAGAGAAGTCCCAGGGCAAGACAGATCAAGGCCATGAGAACCCACAAGAAAGAATAACCATAGGAAAGCAACAACAACCCACCAAGGGTCGGAGCGAGTGCGCTCCCCGAACCTCCTACAATATGGGCAAGAGCATTGAAACGTGTCCTGTATCGGGGAGGGGCATAGGCATTGAGAAAGACATTTACATTGGTTGCCATCAGGATCTCCCCGAGTGTCCAGATGAACGTAGCTACCAAGAAAAACGGCAGATGGGTACAAAAGGCATACGCTCCATACCCCACAACATAGAACAGCATCGCAAGCGACATGTTTTTTAGTTGGCCCCAGGAAACCGTCATTTTAGTTATAAGGGGTGTAGCAACAAGGACAGTCAGGGCATTGATAGTCATAAGCTGGCCAAAACGCTTCGCTCCAAGGCTGTCGCCAAACAAATGGGTGAACTGCAAAGGGAGGGCGAAGGTGTTCTGCTGATAGGTCAGGTTGTATAAGGCGAAAAACAGCAGGAACAGCATCAGAACCTTGTTCTTCAGCAAGGAAAGCAGAAACCCACCTGGAATCTTTTCAGAAGCATTGCCATACACCTCTGCTTTGACCAAAGGCAGTTTTTCCCCTAGAAGAATTGTGGAGAGGAGCAGCAGGAAAGAAGAGCCGCCGAACAACAAGGGAATCGAATACCCATAGAGAAAGGCTGCGGCGATAGGACCGACGGCTACTCCGATGTTGGTACCCAGATAGAGCAAGGAGAAAGCTCTGCCACGATCCCTATCGTCAGAGAAGTCCGCTACCATTGCATTGGTGACAGGTGCTGTTGCACCGCGAAAGGGGGAACCCAGCAAAATAATGAAAGGTACCAAATCGGCATACCGACTAGTGACCAATAATGCACACACCATATAGCAGACACTTACCATCACTTGGCAAAAGACAAGGACATGTTTTCGAGCAATCTTGTCAGCAATAACGCCGGCTGTCAGCTGTCCGACCATGGTCGCAACCAGGGTAAGGGAGATGATAAAACCCGCTTCATGGCTATCCATCCCTAACTTTCCTGTCAGGATAAGTACCAAGAGAAGCTGCACAAAATCACCAAAACGGTTGATGATCCTGACTACAAAGAGCAGGTATATGCTCGCATCGAGTCCTCTGTACAAAGAGAACCCCGCCTTAGCAAAAAGACGGGGCATCAGGTCCTTGCTATCCACCTTACCAGATCTCCTAGAAAAGCAGAATAAACTTCACACTACAAATAATCAACACTCGCTATAGCCGCAGGAAAAGCACTTCTTGCACCCTTCGATGTTCACAAAGGTCACATTCCCACAGACAGGACAGATATCAGGCTTCACGCTGTTCACCGAAGGGGCGAGCCCAAGGTCCAGCTGACCTGCTTCTGCAATTTCATCCTCCTCATCAGGAAGGTTGGAAATGTGAGTATCTGACATGGGGGTGCCGATATGCTGCTGCAACACCTGGGCCACAGCATCAGGAAGGCTCATGACCCGGTTCTTGCCAAAGCCCAGCGACCTGCCGCTACCGATCCCTATCAGCTGCGCTATGATCGCCTGGGCACGCTGCTCAGGGGAGAGCGGAGAGGGCATCCTCAGGATCAGGCTGATGAGCCTGCCCAGTCCCTCTGCATCGGCGGCGACATCGGAACCTACCTTCGCCACATTGATGAACACCTCAAAGAGGTCGGTGGAGTTGGGTCCGTCACAGTTTACCGTGATATAGGCAGTGCCGATGGGAGTGGCCTTGCGATAGGTCGTCCCGCGCAGCACAGTGGAGCGTACCCGGGGCTTGGGCTCGGCAAAGGGGGAGGGCTCCTCCTTCTTGGGCTTGGGCTCCTGCTTTGCGGTGAGCACCTGGGTATCACGCGACCCATCACGATAGGTGGTCCCGCCCTTGCATCCCAGGTCATAGAGCAGCTCATAAAGCTTGGCTGTCTGCTCGACGGTATACTCACGGGGGGTGTTGCCAGTCTTGGAGATGGAGGAGTCCACCCATTTCTGGATAGCTGCCTGCACCTTCACATGCCCTTCGGGGGCAAGGTCCATAGCTGAGACAAAGTAATGGGGTTTCGTCTTGCCTGGGTTTTCCTTCACCCAGTCGTCATAGACCTTCACCCGCTCAATGTTCGATCCCATACGGCCGGTGCGTTCCCACTCCCAGAAGTAGTAGGGCTCGATGCCTGTGCTGGTGTTGACCATCGTCCCGGTGGTCCCGGTAGGGGCCTGGGTGATGAGGGTGACGTTGCGCAACCCCTTGGTGCGGACATCCTCGCGCACAGACTCCGGCATCTGCATCATGAAGCCGCTTTGCAGCAGCTTTTCAGCATCAAAGCGGGGGAAGCTTCCCTTCTCCTTGGCCAGGTCGGCACTCTCTGCATACGCCTCGACACAGATGAACTTGAACAGCTCATCGATGAAGGCGAGCGACTCATCGCTTCCATAGGCAAGCTCCATCTTGATGAGCATGTCTGCAAGGCCCATGGTGCCAAGGCCGATGCGCCTCTCAGACTGCTGCTGCTCCTTGTTCTCGTCAAAGAAATAGGGGGTGTCGTCGATGACATTATCCAGGAACCTGACCGAACCGCGTACGGTCCTGCCCAGGTCCTCATACAGCACTTTCTTGTTCTTTACAAACTTGCTCAAGTTTATGGATCCGAGGTTGCAGACACCCCAAGGCGGGAGACCCTGCTCACCACAGGGGTTGGTGCACTGGATGCTGCTGTAGTACCAGGAGTTGGACATCTTGTTGTAGCGGTCGATGAAGAAGACCCCAGGTTCGGCAGAAGCCCAGGCACTCTCGATGATGGCGTCCCAAATCTCGCGGGCCTTCATGCGATGGTACACATTGACCTTATGCCCGCCGGCCTTCCAGGTTTCGAGGTTGCCGTCCCACAAGGTGTTGTATTCAGGATCGGTGGTATCGGGAAAGAGCGTCTCCCAGTCCTTGTCATGCTTGACGGCATCCATGAAGGCGTCGCTGATGCCAACGCTGATGTTTGCATTGGTGATCTTGCCCATCTCGCGCTTGCTGTTGATGAAGTCCATAATATCAGGATGCCAGTCGTTGAGGATGAGCATCAAAGCTCCCCTACGCGAGCCGCCCTGCTCAATGAGTCCGGTTACGAAGCTGTAGAGGCCACCCCAGCTGACCGAGCCACTGGACCTTCCGTTTACGCCCTTCACATAGCTGTGCCGGGGCCTGAGGGATGAGATGTTCATACCTACCCCGCCACCACGGCTCATGATCTCCGTCATCTGCCCCAAGGAGGCTATGATGCCCCCACGGCTGTCCTTCGGGGAGGGAATCACATAGCAGTTGAAATAGGTCAGGTTCTGGGAGGTTCCTGCCCCAGTGAGAATCCTGCCGCCAGGGACGAACTTCCAGTCCTCCAAAAGCCAATTGAACTCTTCTTCCCATCTTTGCTGATCCTCCTTCTTCTCCTGTGATGCAACACCTCTCGCCACACGAGCGAGCATCTGGGCAGGATCGGTCTCCAAGGGCTTGTCGACATCCTCACGCTTGACGTTCAGGATGACACCATCATCAAGCTTGACGGTTATGCCATCATCCTCACCAAGGGAGGTAACCACCCCGATCTCTCGCTGACCTGTCACCGCGTTGCTTACGGCAACCACTATATCACCCATTTCCAGGGTCTCTTTCTTAACATCTTTCAATGCATACCGGTCAAGGAAAATCTTGCGGCCCAGGGGGCTCAACTCATTCTTAGCAGTACTCATACAATCCCTCATAATATATAAAATTCAATATAATTCTCTGTATACAGACAGTGCAAAATCCATGGTTTTGCAAGCTCTAACATACCACGGCTTGTAAAGGATTACAAGATGAAAACAAAATATGTGGGGGGTATAAAACCTACATAACGCTACAGGTAGTGTTATATAGGTTTAATACCATTCCAACAAGAACACATGAGAATCGCTTGTATTTCTGAAAAACAGTGCAACATTTTTCTCCTGAAAAAAGCACAACTCCTTGCCCGAACTACAGGAAATATAGAAAAAAAGTGATGCATTCCCCCTCTTCGACAAGGAGAGCCTTTCTTGAAAAGCTCTCCTTTCTCACCTATTCTTTCCCGGTGCCTAGCGTCATCTGTATGCAAAAAATAGGAGGGAGACTCTGGGCCTGCGAGTAATGGCAATAGAGATGGGAAGAAGTGCAAGAGGCTGGACTGCTCATGAACAGGGAGCCCCCGTGTTGAGGGACTCCCTGTTCATACGTTCCAAGTTCGAAAAACCATTCATGCACCAGGATCTTCTAGTACCCCATGAGCACCATGGCATCGGCTACCTTTCTGAAGCCTGCGATGTTGGCACCCTTGAGGTAGTTGATATACCCGTCCGCCTGGGTACCCTCCCTGACACAGCTGGTGTGGATATTCACCATGATGTCATGCAGCTTGGCATCCACTTCCTCAGCACTCCAGGAGATGTGCATGGCGTTCTGGCTCATCTCAAGGCCCGAGACGGCAACACCGCCGGCGTTGGCGGCCTTTCCGGGTCCGAAGAGAATCTTGTTCTTGATAAGGTAGATGGTGGCATCGGCGGCGCATCCCATGTTGGAGGTCTCCACCACATACCTGGCCCCATTGGCTACCAGGGTCTTGGCATCTTCCAAGGAGAGCTCATTCTGGATGGCACAGGGGAAGGCCATGTCGACAGGTACCTCCCAAGGCTTCTTGTTGGGTACGAACTTGGCACCGAACTTCTTGGCATAGGGCTCCACCACATCATTGTTGGAAGCACGGAGGTAGGACATGTAGGCCCACTTCTCGGCTGTCCCCACACCCTCCTCGTCATAGATATACCCGTCAGGGCCGCTGATGGTGACGACCTTGGCCCCCAACTCGGTTGCCTTCATGACAGCACCCCAGGCGACGTTGCCAAATCCGCTGACGGAGATGGTCTTGCCTGCAAAGGTGTCGTCATTTGCAATGAGCATCTGGTTTGCAAAGTACATGGCACCAAAACCGGTGGCTTCCGGTCTGATCAGCGATCCGCCAAAGCTGAGGCCCTTTCCAGTCAGGACGCCGGTGTTCTCGTTGCGGATCCTCTTGTACTGGCCATACATGTACCCGATCTCCTTCAGGCCCACTCCCATATCCCCGGCAGGGACGTCGGTGTTCGGCCCGATGTACTTCTCAAGCTCGGTCATGAATGAGCGGCAAAAACGGAGGATCTCCCCATCACTCTTGCCTCTGGGGTTGAAATCACTGCCGCCCTTCGCCCCGCCCATGGGGAGGGTGGTCAGGCTGTTCTTGAAGGTCTGCTCAAAACCCAGGAACTTAAGGGTGCCCAAGCTCAGGCTGGAGTGGAACCGAAGCCCACCCTTGTAGGGGCCCAGGGCGTTGTTGAACTGTACGCGAAAGCCGCGGTTCACCTGTATGTCCCCCTGGTCATCCTCCCAGTCGACACGGAAGGTGAAGACTCTGTCGGGCTCTGTCATCCTCTCCAGAATCTTATACTTCTCATAGACGGGGTTCTCGTTCACCACATCGATGATACTTTCAATAACCTCTTGGGCCGCCTGGATGAACTCCGGCTGTGAGGGGTTCCTTTTTTCCAGTTCCGCCATAAATGAATCAAGCTTATACATATACCATACACTCCTTCAAACGCATATACGATCTGCAACATACAGTCGCAGAGTAAACTAGAGCGAGTCCCCTGTCAATCAAAAGACACTAGCCAAAACTGATGTTTTTACATAAACATCAATATATTTTTTATTATTACTTTATTCATCATTATATCACTACAATAACTCCCTTTCCAGCAATTTATAATAAACACGTAACCACTATCCAACAAGGTTCGACCCATGGTAAAATGCTGGGCATGTACAACCTTGACCCCACCTGGCTACCCTTCAGCAACCTGATGCTGAAACATATCTACAACGTGCTGCTCATCTGCAGTGACTACGACCGCTTTCTCCTGGAAGAGGATGGGAGGGTGGAGGAGGAGCTCTTCCTTGAATACACCCAGCTGGGGCTGAACAACCCGCCCAAGATAACCCACACCAACACAGGCGAAGAGGCACTGGCCCTCGTGCGCGAACGCTCCTTTGATCTGGTCATCACCATGCTCGACCTCGGCAGCGATGATCCTGTCGAACAGCTTGCCACCGACATCAAGGCCCTTGATGCTGAGATGCCCGTCATTGTGCTCTCACCCTCATCGAGCCACAGACGTAACAAGCTTATCAAGGATTCCGACTGCAAGGCAATAGACTACTTCTTCTATTGGCAGGGGGACCCCACCATATTCCTCGCCATGATCAAGCTTGTCGAGGACCGCATGAACCTTGACCATGACACACAGGAGGCTGATGTGCAGGTCATCATCCTGGTGGAGGACTCGGTGAGGTTCTACTCCTCCTACCTGCCGATGATGTACACCTGCCTCATCGAGCAGAACCGCTCCAGCATTCTGGAAGCCCTCAACAACTGGGGCAAGACCCTCAGGATGAGGGGCAGGCCCAAGATCGTGCTGGCGCGAACCTATGAGGAGGCCGAAAAGCTCTACAACACCTACCGCCGGAACATATTGGGCATCATTACCGACCTCTCCTACCTCAAGGACGGCATCCACGACAAGGAAGCGGGATTCAAACTCACCAAGATGGTCCTTTCCAAAGACCCGGAGGTGCCGGTCCTCATCCAGAGCAGTGACAGCACCGCCAAGGAGAAGGCCCTGGAAGTTGGTGCCTGCTATACCTGGAAACTGAGCTCCTCCCTGCTCAACGACCTCACCCGGTTCATGAACTCCCACTTTGGGTTCGGGCCCTTCATCTTCCGCGACCCCATCACCTGGAAGGAGATTGCAAGGGTGGAGACCATGCGGGACCTGCAGAGGATCCTGCCGTCGATACCCAAGGAGAGCTTTGAGTACCACTTCAGGCGAAACCAGTTCTCCCGATGGCTCCGAGCCCAGAGCCTGTACATCCTCGCAGCCAAGATCAAGGCCCTGCAGATTCCTGAAGATGGGGACCCAAAGGAGGCGCAGCAGAACCTCATCGACATCATACGAACCTACCGCGCCGAGCGTACCAAGGGGGTCATAGCCCAGTTCAGCAGGAACAACTATGACGAGACGCTCTTCTTCAGCAGGATCGGCAACGGATCGCTCGGAGGCAAAGGGCGCGGCCTTGCCTTCATCGACATGGAGCTCAGGGCAAGCGGCATCCTGGAGAAGTATCCCGATGTCTACCTCTCCATTCCCCGATCGGTGGTCGTGACCACCGACCAGTTCACCAAGTTCATTGAAGACAATGATCTGAAGGACTTCATCAGCGCCGCCCTTCCCGATGAGACGCTGCTTAAGGTGTTCCTGTCCAAACCCCTGGACCCTGAGCTTGTCCTCAACCTTGCCGAGATAGTGAAGGTCATCCACCAACCCATTTCCGTTCGTTCCTCCTCCCTGCTTGAGGACTCGCACTTCCAACCCTTTGCCGGTGTCTATGAGACGTGCATGATCCCCAACCAGGGAAGCGAGGAGCAACGCCTGAACGAGCTGTGCGACGCCCTCAGGTGTGTCTGGGCATCGACCTACTTCAAACAGGCCAAGGAGTACCTCAAGGCAACCGACCATATGACCGAAGATGAGAAGATGGCAGTGGTCATCCAACAGGTCATCGGCAGCCAACACGGCTCCTACTGGTATCCAAACATCAGCGGGGTCGCCAGGTCGCTGAACTACTACCCCATCGGGGGGGAGAAGCCCGAGGACGGGGTGGGCCTGCTCTGCTTTGGCTTCGGCAAGTCAGTGGTGGACAACGGCTCCGTATTCCGTTTCTCCCCCAGCCATCCCAGAAGGCCAGTGCAGCACCTTGGGGGCAACCAATCCAGCACCCAGAGCAACTTCTATGCACTCAACCTTGAAGGGGGGTACTTCCCCTTGGAAAAGGAAGGCCTTGAGAACCTGGAGCTGCTTGATATGCAAGAGGCGGAAAAATACCCAGAGTCACTGAGGTTCATAGCCAGCACCTTTGACATGGCCACAGGCATGATGAGCGAAAGCACCAGGGTCGAGGGGCACAAGGTCATCACCTTCAACGGCATCCTCAAGTACGACGCCTTCCCCCTGGCGCCCATAGTAAAGGACATACTCAAACTCGGCACCGAGGCGATGAGGGCCCCCATCGAGATAGAGTTTGCCGTCAACCTCAACCGAAGGGCTCCCAAGAAGCCTGAGTTCAGCCTGCTGCAGATACGGCCCATCGCCTTGGGAAGCGAGGAAAGTGATGTGGAGATAACCCAACAGGAGAGGGCGGAGTGTGCAGTCCACTCCACTGTCATCATGGGCAACGGGAAGATCACCGACATCTGCGACATCATCTACATCAAGGCGGAGAGGTTCGACCCTTCGCGTATGCAGGAGATGGCCAAGGAGCTGGACAGGCTCAATGCCGCGATGGTGCTCCAGGAGAGGGACTACGTCCTTGTTGTCGCCGGCAGGCTCGGCTCGTGCGACCCTTGGCTTGGCATCCCTGTCACCTGGTCACAGATCTCCAGGTCGAAGGTTATCATTGAGACGGGCTTTGAAGGGTTTCAGGTGGAACCGAGCCAGGGCACCCACTTCTTCCAGAACATGACAAGCCTAGGGTGCATCTACATGACGGTGAACCCGATCTACAAGGCGGGAAGGCTGGATCTGACAAAATTCTCCAGCCTGCCTGTATTCGCCGAGTCAAAGCACTTCATCCATGCTCGAAGCGAAAAGCCGCTTACCATTAAGGTAAATGGCTTCAAGGGGGAGGGAGTGCTCTGTCTGTAAAAGCTAATACCTGGATGCTAGGCTTGGTTGCCTAGCATCCATATCTGTGTATGATCCATGCTTGTTCAGGCACCAACCTCCATACAGATAGTCATAATGGCCATCTGTGTCCTCTTGTGCTCGTCAGTCATACCTTCGTTGATATACAAGTAGAATAGTGTTGATTCTCCCATTGAATTAACATACTATGTTAACCATATGATTAACATCGCGGGCGAATGAAGATATATTTTGATTCGAAGAAGCTACAAAAACAGTGCTCCAAACAACAAGAAATGGTAAAAACATTTGGACAAAGAATGAGTGAAAAAGTACAACAGCGTCTTTTTGAGTTAGAAGCTGCAGTCACACTGAGTGATATCTCACGTTTGCCTCCTGCTCGCTGTCATGAACTAGCCAATCGGCAGTCAGTTTTTTCAGTTGATCTGGAATATCCCTTTCGCTTACTTTTCATTCCAGCTAACGACCCAATCCCTCATAAGAAAGATGGAGGCATTGATCGAGAACAAATCACTGAGATTGAGATAATCGGAATAGAAGATACCCATGACCAGAAAAACCAACGGAGGGGCTCAAGATGAGCACACCAAAAAAAGCAAAACGCCTGTATGGATTTGAACCAGATTACGCAGTTTCTCCTGCAAGGACCTTGCTTGAGACATTAGAAAGCATGAAAATGACCCAGAAAGAGCTTGCTGTACGCACAGGGCTCACAGAACAAACAATTGTCCGCATTCTGAAGAGCGAACAACCCATCACCTTTGAGACAGCCAACAAACTCGAAATGGTTACAAATGTCCCAACTAGATTGTGGAATAATTTGGAAATGAACTATAGGCAACAATTGAGCAAGCTCAAGCAAGCCAAAACTCTTGAACATGATATTGATTGGTTGAAAGGGATTCCTGTCAAAGAGCTCCAGATGCGTGGAGCAATCTCCAAGGAACCTTTGGGGGCTGACCTTGTATATGAAACCCTGAAGTTTTATGGTGTCTCCAGTGTCGACACTTGGAAGGAGGTATGGTTTGAACCTAAAGTAGCTGCCCGCCGTTCTGATTGTTTTGAGACACAACCAGGACCAGCTTCTGCTTGGATTCGTTTAGGAGAGGTACAAGCCCAAGCCATTCAAACTTCACCGTACAAGAAAGAAAGATTCAAAGAAGCGCTACAGCTCATTCGAGGGTTAACAACAAAAAGTCCCATCGTATTTATTCATGAGATGCGCACCCTTTGTGCTGACAGTGGTGTAGCTCTTTCTTTAGTCAGAGAAATCAAAAAAGTTCCTTGGAATGGAGCATCAAAGTGGCTTGCTCCTGACAAGGCAATGATCCTATTGAGTTTAACAGGTGAGGGAGAGGATGTGTTTTGGTTTTCCTTCTTTCATGAAGCCTATCATATACTGTACGGAGATAAACAACGGCTGTACATTGCTGAAAAAAATAGTATAGATGCAGAAGAACAAAAAGCAGATCGTTTTGCAGCCGAAACAGTGATTCCAGCCAAGTTCAATGAACAGATTGCAGCGTGCAGTTCAAAACAAGAAATAGTTGATTTGGCAAGAATCCTGAACATCTGCCCAGGTATCGTTGCAGGACGTTACAGGCACCTGACCCAAAAGTGGACGCACTACAAAGAACTGACAAATACATTTGAATGGACAGAGAAAGAGTAACCTACGACAAAGCAAAAATTCTGTAAGGAGATATCTACCTACAACCAATCCCACCTTTCGGTGGGATTGTCTTGCATAAAGTTTTTTATTATAGAGAACTATTCCCCCACCTGCTCCACGAATGCATCCCAGAGGGGTTCACGAGGAGGATTGGCCTTAATGAAGATCTCTTCCTTCTTCACCGGGTGTATAAAGCTTATCGAACGGGCATGGAGGCATATGCCCCCATCGGGATTCGATCGCGGCGAGCCATACTTGAGGTCTCCCTTGATATGGAGCCCTATGGCGGCAAGCTGGGCCCTGATCTGATGGTGGCGGCCGGTATGGAGCTCTATTTCCAGGAGGTGGTAGTTCGTCGATGAGGCGATCACGCGGTAGTCCAGCTTCGCTACCTTGCTGCCCTTGCGTTCGATCGGGTTGGCGACGCTTTTGTTCTGCTTGGTGTTGCGCACCATATGATGGATGAGCGTTCCCTCCAACTGATTGGGAAGGGTATCCACAACAGCCCAGTAGATCTTCCTGACAGAACTGCCCCTGAACAGTTCGTTGAGCCTGATGAGGGCCTTCTCGGTCTTTGCATAGACCACGATCCCGCTGGTAGGCCGGTCGAGGCGGTGGGGGATGCCCAGGTAGACATTACCCTCCTTGTTATAGGTAACCTTCAGGTAGTGCTTCACCATCTCGGCGAGTGTCTCATCGCCTGTACGGTCCCCTTGGACCAACTCACCACAGAGCTTGTTCACTATGATGAGATGGTTGTCCTCATACAGAATTCTCTCTTCTAACGCCATCATCACTCCTCAACATCATCGAAGAGGGTTGGCTCTTCTTGGTTTTCATGCACAATTTCCTTCACCGCCCTCAACCTGAGGGAGGCGATGTCCTTCACCACAATGCGCACCCCGTTTGCCCGCACACCCTTGACCAGGTAGTCGGAGAAGTAGAACTGCTCCTCAAGGATCCTCAAGTTAGGCTTGGGCTTGTATTTGACCGTAAGCTCGGCATTGGGATGCGTGGAGAGCTTGACCATCTTGAAGTTGCCCTCTGGGATGAGGGAGTAGGCCTTCTTCAGCGTGAAGGAGAGGATCTGACAGCGCTTGAGGAAGAGGTACTTGTACGTCGTGTCCTGATAGAGCACGGTAAAGACAATCTTCTCAAGCTCGGCTTTGTCAGCAAACCCGCAGTAGAGCATCCCCTTGCCCACGAACTCCTTCTCAGGGGCATCGATGACCTGGTAGGTGCCATCCTTGCGGATGATGAGGACGCGGTCAAACGGATTGACCTCAAGCTGGGTGGTGCCGGTCTTCACCCCATAGCCGAGATACCCGTTGGTGGTGTCGTATTTGATGGCAAGGTTCCTTTCGGCAACCTCCTTGACATCAATGGTCTCAAATGTCTTAATCCTGGTCTTTCTCGTATGCTCGGCCAAGGAGAGCATGCCCTTCAGCTCCCCCAGGTAGGAGAGGGCATACTCCACCAGGTGGCCGAGCTTGTACTCGATGGCCTCCAGGAGGGCGTTGATCTCATCCATCTCACGACGGTTCTTCTCGATATCAAACAGCGAGATGCGCCTGATGGGAATCTTCAGCAGCCGCTCGACATCCTCATCGACGAGAGGCCTCATAAGCTGTTCGGCAAAAGGCTTGAACCCTGAGAAGACCGCCTTGACGACCTCTTCTGCACTCTTCTTCTGCTCGATCCTCTTGTAGATGCGCTCCTCAACGAAGATGCGCTCAAGGGTGCGGGCATGCAGCTTGTCCAAGAGATGTCCCTTCTCCAGCTCCAGCTCAGCCTTCAGGATATCAAGAAGGTTCAGGGCATGGTAGTCCAGGATCTCGCTGACGCCCATGATGGTGGGGATGTTCTCCCTGATCACCAGAGGGTTCACCGAAATCTTTTTCTCACAATCCGTGAAGGCATAGAGAGAATCGACGATATCCTCAGCGTAGGTACCGCGTGCAAGGTTGATCTCAATGTTCACCCTGTCGGAGGTGTAGTCGTTGATCGAGCTGATCTTCAGCCTTCCCTTCTTAGCAGCCTCCTCCACAGAGTGGATCATCGCCTCGCTGGTCACCCCAAAGGGGAGCTCCTCGATGGTTATCTTCTTCACATCGGAGGTGTTGAGCTTCGCCCGGATGGAGACCGAGCCCCGCCCGTCGTTGTACTCGGCGACATCAACGATGCCTCCCCCGGGAAAGTCGGGGTAGAGTGTGTAGCTCTCGCCCTTCAGCTTCGATGCCATCGCATCAAGCACCTCAAGGGCGTTGTGGGGCAGGATCATAGTGCTCATGCCCACCGCGATGCCCATGACGCCTTGGATGATGACCACCGGTATCTTGGCAGGAAATGAGATGGGTTCGCTGTTGCGCCCGTCATAGGAGTCGGCAAAGGCGGTGAGTTCGGGGTTGTACAGGACCCTCTTGGCAAAGGGGAGCAGGCGGCACTCGATGTACCTTGCCGCCGCTGCGCTGTCGCCGGTCATGAAGTTGCCGAAGTTACCCTGCCGCTCGATGAACAGGTCAAAGTTCGCCAGGTTTACCAGAGCCTCGTAGATGGAGGAGTCGCCATGGGGGTGGTAGCGCATCGCCCAACCGACCACATTGGCCACCTTATGGAACTTGCCGTCATCCATCTCAAAGAGCGTGTGTATGATACGCCTTTGTACCGGCTTGAACCCATCAGAGAGGTCGGGGATGGCCCGCTCCTTGATGACATACGAGGCGTACTCAAGGAAATTTTGTCGAAATACGGATTGTGCCTGCGTCATCAGATAAGATTCTCCATAATGAACTCCCTTCTCTGGGGAGTGTTGCTTCCCATATAGAACTCCAAGGTCTTGTGCATTGACTGCATCCCCACAATGGAGACGGGAACCAGGCGCATATCCTCACCAATGAACTGGCCGAACTCCTTGGGGTCGATCTCCCCCAAGCCCTTGAACCGGGTTATCTCACTGCCCTTTATCTGAAAGACCGCTTCATCGCGCTGTTTCTCACTGTAGCAGTAGACCGTCTGCTTCTTGTTGCGCACCCTGAACAGGGGGGTCTCCAGAATGTACAGCCGTCCTGCCAGCACCAAGTCCTCAAAATAGGTAAGGAAGTAGGTCATCAGGAGGTTGCGGATATGGAAGCCGTCGGTATCGGCATCGGTGGCGATGATGACCTTGCCGTAGCGCAGCCCCTCAACCCCGTTTTCGATGCCCAGGGCGACCATCATATTGTACAGCTCGGCATTCTTATATATCTCGGTGCGCTTCTTGCCGTAGACATTGAGGATCTTGCCACGGAGGCTGAAGACAGCCTGGGTCATCACGTCGCGTGTCTTGGTGATGGTCCCTGATGCAGAGTCCCCTTCGGTGAGGAAGATGACACTGCGCTCGCACTCATCACGGTGGGCTGCACTCTGGTTCAGGTGGTACTTGCAGTCCTTCAGCTTGGGGATGTTCAGCGAGACTTTCTTAGCCGAGGCACGTGCCCCTTTCTTTACCTCGTTGAGCTCCTTGCGCAGCTTCTCGTTGTTGATGATCTTCTCATTGAGCTTGGCAGCCTCATCGGAGTTCTTCAGCAGGAAGTCGACGATGGCGTCCTTCACCTCACCTA
>JAVERP010000012.1:0-80801 GCA_034007055.1 Sphaerochaeta sp. | reverse complement strand
CCCGGAGCCCAGGGCGTTGTCGTGATCCCCCATTTCAAGGGAAGCGGCTCCCCTTACTGGAACCCCGATGCCAAGGGTTTCATCAACAACCTGAGCCTCAGCAGCACAAAAGGTGATATTGCCCGTGCCATCCTGGAGGGGATAGCCCTGGAAATCCAGGAGAACATCATCATCTTTGAAGAGATCGCCCACCCGGTCGATCAGATGCGCGTCTCAGGGGGAATGGCCAGGAGTGCGGTGTTCAACCAGATACAGGCCGACATACTCCAAAAGGAGGTCATCCAGCCATACAACACAGAGACCACCTCCCTAGGGGCGTGGATCAACGCCTCTGTGGCCCTTGGCCATCATGGAACGCACCTTGAGGCGTATAGGAAGGCCGTATCATCACAGAGCCAAAACCTCTTCAAGCCCGACTGGTCGCTGGCTCCCCTGTATGAGCAGCTGCTCAAGAGCAAGCGCAGGTATCTGTCGGCCTTCACCCAGTGAGGGACAATTTCTGATCCTTGCTAGCCAACCCAAAGCATCACCTGATAGCCTATAGCATCACTATGTAATCTCTTGCCCCTATCTGTTATACTGGTAAGCTAACCAACGAGGAGGGTATATGCAGAAAAAACCAACCGATGTATGGACTGTTGAGGATTCAGCCAATCTCTACCGTATCGAAGAGTGGGGCAACGGCTATTTTCATATACAGCAGGATGGGGAGGTGGAGGTTCGCCTGAAGCGCGATACCCCCGAGTCCTCCATCAGTCTTCTCCAGATCGCCAAGGGCTTGAAGGACAGGGGCACCAAGCTGCCTGTCCTGTTGCGTTTCAGCAATATCCTTGATGACCGTATCCAGCATATCAACGAGAGCTTTGCCCACGCGATAGCTGAAGCGGGGTATCAGGGTACCTACAGGGGGGTCTACCCGGTCAAGGTGAACCAGCAGCAGCAGGTCATCGAGGAGATCACCCGTTTCGGCAAGCAGTACCACCATGGCCTGGAGACAGGCAGCAAGGCCGAGCTTATCATAGCCCTCGCCTACGTCGACGATCCCGAAGCCTACATAGTGTGCAACGGGTACAAGGACGAGGAGTACATCGACCTTGCCCTCAAGGGGATGTCCCTGGGCATGCAGACGGTCCTGGTCATCGAGATGCCGGGGGAGGCGGCCATCATCGTGGAGAGGGCCAAGGCCCTGGGCATTACCCCGAACATAGGCATCAGGATGAAGCCTTCCACGGTAGCGGGGGGCCACTGGACTGATAGCGGGGGGGACCGCAGTGTCTTCGGGTTGAACACCTCCCAGGTCATAGAGGTAGTGGACATGCTCAGGCGTGAAGGGATGCTTCCCTGCCTGAAACTGCTTCACTACCACCTCGGATCGCAGATCCCCAACATACGCTCCATCAGGATGGGTGCTACCGAAGCCGCACGCTTCTATGCCGGTCTGATCCAGGAAGGGGCTCCCATGGGGTTGCTTGATATCGGAGGGGGGCTTGCAATCGACTATGACGGCAGCCACACCGACAGCAGCAACAGCCGAAACTACACTACGCGTGAGTACTGCTCTGATGTGGTTGAGGAGATCATGAACATCTGCAACCAGGCCAAGATCGCCCACCCCACGATCCTCAGCGAATCGGGGAGGGCGCTGGTCTCCTACTACTCGGTGCTGTTGCTCAATATACTGGACACCAATGTGTTCTGGAATGGAAAGGGGCGTGAGGAGGCCATTGCACCGGAGCTTCTTCCTGCCTTGGACAACCTGCTGTATGTGCGCACCATGCTCAGGGAGGAGACGGCCCAGGAGTGTCTCAACGACTTGAACTACTACCGTGAGGAGATACGCAACAAGTTTCTCTACGGTCAGGTTAACATGCGTGAACGAGCCGCAGCGGAGCACCTCTACTGGTCCATCATCAGTGAGATATACACCCTCATGAAGGCACAGGAGCACCCCTCTTCCCACCTGAAGGTGGTGGAAAAACAGCTCTCCGACATCTATTATGGAAACTACAGCCTCTTTCAGTCGCTGCCGGATGTCTGGGCGATCGACCAGCTCTTCCCCATCATGCCGATCCATCTGTTGGATACGAAACCCACCAGGCAGGCGATCCTTTCTGACATCACGTGTGACAGCGAGGGTAAGATCGACCGCTTCATAGGCCGTGGAGGCGCTGAGGAGACCCTGGCATTGCATGTCCCCCCTGAAGATGATGACTACATCCTGGGTGTCTTCCTGGTAGGAGCCTACCAGGAGACCCTGGGGGACCTGCACAACCTCCTCGGCGATACCAACGTCATGAGCATCACCTATGACGAGGATGGCAAGTTCATATTCCATAACGAACTGGAAGGTGATACAATTGCCGAGGTGCTCAGTTATGTCGAGTATGATACCAAGCAGATGGAGGCGATGATCCGCATCAAGGCGGAGCGCTCTGTCCAGGAAGGCAGAATAACTGCACAACAGAGAAGGAAGATTATTTCAGCCTATACGGCAGGGATGAGGGGATACACCTATTACGAGACCGATCAGGAGGATTGAGGCGATGAAGAAACGTTTGATGATAGTGGGAGCCGGTGGGGTTGGCAATGTCGTGGTACAGAAGTCTGCAAGGATGGACGACCTCTATGAGGCCATCATGCTCGCAAGTAGGACTCTCTCCAAGGCTGATGCCATTGCACAGCAAGCAGGCCCTGTTCCTGTCACCACAGCTGCAGTCGATGCAGATGATGTGCCTGCACTTGTCGCCCTCATCGAGGGCTTCAAGCCCGACCTCCTGATCAATGTGGCCCTTCCTTACCAGGACCTCACCATCATGGAGGCATGCCTGCAAACTGGGGTCCACTATGTGGACACCGCCAACTACGAGCCCAAGGACAAGGCCGAGTTCGAGTACTCCTGGCAATGGGCCTTTGATGACCGCTTCAAGAGAGCTGGCCTGACGGCAATCCTGGGCAGCGGCTTTGACCCCGGGGTTACCAACGTATTCACCGCCTATGCCGCCAAGCACTATTTTGATGAGATACACTACCTTGATATAGTGGACTGCAATGCAGGCGACCATGGCAAGACGTTTGCAACCAACTTCAACCCGGAGATCAACATCCGCGAGATAACCCAGCGGGGGCGGTACTGGGAGGACGGAAGGTGGAAAAGCACAGACCCCCTTGCCGTCAAGCAGATGGTGGACTATCCCAACATTGGCGAGAGAGCTTCCTACCTGCTCTTCCATGAGGAGCTTGAGTCGTTGGTAAAGCACTTTCCCACCATCAGGCGGGCTCGGTTCTGGATGACCTTCTCAGAGGAGTACATCAACCACCTCAAGGTCCTGGAGAGCGTAGGGATGACCAGCATCAAGCCCATTCTCTATGAAGGGATCGAGATCCAACCCCTGCAGTTCCTCAAGGCTGTCCTGCCCGAACCCTCATCCCTGGGGGAGAACTACAAGGGCGAGACCTCCATCGGGGTGCAGCTGAGGGGCATCAAGGATGGCAAGGAGCGAACTCTCTTCATCTACAACAACTGCAAGCACCAGGACGCCTTTGAGGATACCAAGGCCCAGGCGGTCTCCTATACCACCGGCGTACCCGCCTCCATCGGAGGGAGGCTGCTTGCCCAGGGGATATGGCAGATGAGCGGGGTCTGGAATATGGAACAGTTCGACCCCGATCCCTTCATGGCTCTCCTGCCCGAACTCGGCCTTCCCTGGGAGATTGTTGTCGATGGGGAGCTCGCATTCCCCCAAGAGAGTATAAGCCATGCTTGATGCTACAAAGGTAAGCCATACTCCAGCCTTTGTGCTGGAGTATGATGCATTCCAAAAAAACCTTGCCCTGATCAGGGATTTGCAACAGGATCTGCCCTGCACCTTCCTGTTTGCCCTCAAAGGGTTCGGCATGCACCGTGTCTTTTCTGAGATAGCTGCAGTTGCCCAAGGGGCTACTGCAAGCTCGCTCAATGAGGCGATCCTTGCCAGCGAACATTTCTCCTCAGTCCATGCCTACGCCCCTGTCTACCACCCCAAGGAGTTTGACGGCATTGCACAGCTTTCGTCCCATATCACCTTCAATTCGGTGGACCAGTACTCTCGCTACAAAGGGCGGTTGGGCACCTCTTTGGCAGGGCTTCGGGTCAACCCCAAGTTTGAGGTGGTCCAGACAGCTTTGTATGACCCTTGCTCCCCGGGATCACGCCTTGGCGTAGATCCTGAACATCTTGCAAAGCTTCCTGAAGGCATAAGCGGCCTGCATGTACATAACCTCTGTGAAAGTGGTGCACAAGAGATGCAAGGGACCTTGCAGGCGGTGGAAAAGCTGTACGGAAGGTTTTTTCCCGACATCACCTGGCTTAATCTGGGAGGGGGTCACCTGGTCACCCGAGCAGGGTATGACCTGGAGCTTTTCAAGGCGACGGTCCGGGCCTTCTCCAGGAGGTTTCCCCACATCACGCTGATCTTCGAGCCCGGTGCGGCGTATGTCTGGGAGACGGGGGTCCTGGTATCGGAGGTGCTGGATATCGTCAGCAGTGACGGGATCCACACCCTGATGCTCGATACCTCCTTCACCGCCCATATGCCGGACTGCCTTGAGATGCCCTATACCCCGAGGGTGAGGGGCGCTTCGGTCGTGGATGAAAAAACCGATACAAGAAGAGCCAAGGATGGTGTGCGCCTTGGCGGGTGCAGCTGTCTTGCAGGGGATTGGGTCGGGCAGTATCTCTTCCCCACCATGCCCAGGATAGGGGACAGGCTGGTCTTCTGCGACATGATGCACTACACGATGGTGAAGACCACCCTCTTCAATGGGGTGGCCCACCCTGATATCGGCATCTATCGTGACGGCTCCTATGAGGTGGTCAAGCAGTTCTCCTATGAAGACTACAAGAGTCGCCTCTCGTAAAAGGAGTGATGATGAAAGCCTATTTCCTTGATTCCGAATACCCCAATACCCCTGCCCAGAGCGCATACTTCCATGTCATCCCGTTCCCCCTTGAAAAGACCGTCTCCTACATGGGAGGGACCAAGGGGGGGCCTTTGGCCATCCTTGAGGCCTCAGGCCAGCTGGAGAAGCTTGTCGATGACCACACCGAGCCCGGTGTGGTGGGCATCCACACCACAGAGGCCATCGAGGCAAGCGAGAGTGAAAACGTGCAGGAGGTGTTCGCCAGGGCCGAGGCTCTGGTGAAGCGCGCCTTTTTTCAGCACTCAATCCCCCTCATGCTCGGTGGCGAGCATAGCGTAACCAATGCATCGATACAGGCTATAGCGAAGCATTTTGCACAGGGCGAAGTGGGTATTTTGCAGTTTGACGCCCATATGGATTTGCGCGAGGCATATGAAGGTTCCCCCTTCAGCCATGCCAGCGTCATGAAACGTGCTGTTGTCGCCGGCATTCCCCTGTTCCAAGTCGGAGTGCGCAACTACAGCAGTGAAGACCTCAAGGCACGGGAGGATTTCAAGGTAGGCCATCTGGATGGTCATGCACTCAATGCCCTGAAACATTCCAAGACAGGGCTTTCGCACATCTCCTTGCCCGCCTCCTTTCCGAAGAAGCTGTTCATCACCTTTGATGTCGATGGCCTTGATGCCTCGCTGATGGGCTCGACCGGAACCCCAGACCCGGGGGGGCTCTTCTGGTGGGATGCCATAGACCTCTTGGAAAGCCTGACCCGAGACAGGACAATAGTCGGCTGTGATGTTGTGGAGCTCGCCCCCAACCCCCTGCTGCACCACGGCCCTTACCTGGCTGCCAAGCTGACCTATCACCTGATGGGCCTCATAGCAAGAAGAAACGGGAAACTCCTGGACCGTGCGCGCTTGTAGGCGGTATTTTACCTTTGGAGAGGAGCGCTTCATATACGGGGCGGACATGAAAGGGGACCACCTGCATAGTGGTGGTCCCCGGGAGTGTGCAATGCTCTATGAAAAAGGTGTCTTACAGAAGGTTTTCTACAAGAGTGTTCCTACCTGGCAAGAGCCCTTCCAAGGGCCTTGCACGCTTCGAGCGCCTTTGCATCGGGTTCGTCGTTGGCGATGACAGGGGCATCCACCAGGTTGGCACCGTGAGAGAGGACCCTGTTCTGCCAATTGATCATCCACTCGCCATCACCCCAGCCATAGGAGCCAAAGAGGGCTACGCCCCTGTCTTTCAGTTTGTCCTCCAGGGAGGCGAACATGGGTTCGAACTCATCCTGCTCAAGCTCCTCAACTCCCATGGCGGGGCACCCGAAGGCAAACGCATCATAGGAATCGAACGTCTCAGAGGTGAAGGCTTGTGCATGTATGATGCGTGCATCTGCGAGGGCTGATGTTGCCCCTGTCAGGACAGCCTCTGCCATCAGCTCGGTGTTGCCTGTTCCACTGTACAGTACGATTGCTATTTTTTTCATGGGGTGACGCTCCTTTTTCAGGTCACTTTTTGTTAGCAAAGGCTAACTACATCCAGTATATGTCCGTCCCTTGGCTGCGTCAAGTGAAGGGGCGGGAGCCTTGAGAAGATTGCTGAGAAAATCCGGTCTGAGCCCTAAGCTTGTGAGTTTTGCTCTTGGGTGAAGAAATTCTTGGTGATACGCTTTACCTTTGTGGTCAGGGGGGAGCCATGGCCATAGCGCTCCAAAGCTTCATTGAGCACCCACTGATAGGCAATGCGTGCTTCCTCGATCCTTCCCATCCTATGGTAGCAGTGGGCGATATGCGCCATGAGCCCGATGCGTTCTGCCTCAGTGGAGAAATGCTTGTCCGCATCAAGGAAGGCCCGCACTACGATGTAGTGGCCAAGGGCTTCCCTGTAGCGTTTCATCTTCTCAAGGCAGTAGGCGAGGGCGACACGAGCCATGATGGTCTGGTGGTCTGCCGATCCTTCGAACTCCTCGTAGATTCCCATCACGTGTTTGCGAAGGGGAAGCTCCTTGATATAGAGCTCCTTGCTATGGTATATGTCCGCCTGCAGGCAGATGGTATCCATATAGAGGTCATAGGAGGGCCCCTCCTCTGTCGTCCAGTCACGTTTGAGCAGCCCTGTTGCAATGGTCTGAGCTTGCTTGTCCTGCCCATCGTCAAGGTAGGAGTTGGCCAGGGCAATCTCTGCCTCGAGGGTGATTTCGTCATCCTTCCCGTAGAGGTTCTTGGTGGTTTCGAATATCTGTTTTGCCATTGCCAGTTCATTGGTCGGGTCATTTGCATGCAGGTATGCCATGTTCAGCTCACCCATCAGGGTAACATAATGGGAGTTGGCCGGTCCGTGCAGATTGAAATGTTCTACGCGCTTCTTCTCCAGTTCCATAATGTTCTGGTGGACCTGGGCAAAATAGACTGGGTCGTCCAGTTCGCTGGTAAGCAGCAATCGTGAGAGGTAGTTTTCCATACCCCAAGTATAGCGTTAGGAATTGTCCCTAACAAGTGCCTCTCGTGTTTTGATCGCACGAATGGCCAGGAAGCAGTCATGCACATAACTGTCCATCAGGAGGTCCCCGCTTGTGTCGGTGTAGAGACCGGTGATGGAGAAGCCCTGGGTGCACAGGCCCCCTACAAGGTCGTCCAGGGTGTGGCTGAACTCTATGGTGTCATGCTTTTTCAACCGTTTTCCCAGCTCCTTCCTGTCCAGGCTCTTCAGGTCTGAAAAGGGGATGGTGTATTTGACCTTCATCCGGTTCTTCAAGGCCGCCTTCTCATCAAACAGGTAGAGTGCCGGATTGGTGGCGCTGGTAAGAAGGGTGCCCCCGTCCTTGAGCACCCTGTTGCACTGGCGGTATACCAGCTGCACATCATCGATGAAACAAGTTGAGGTGGGGTTGTATATCAGGTCGAACTGCTTGTCGGAAAAACGCGAAAGGTCGCACATGTCCCCCTGCTCGAGTGCAAGGGCAAGGCCCTCTCTCTTGGCGATGGTGGCATCTTGGAGAAGTTGCTTTTCAGAGATGTCGAAGACTGTGACGTTTGCCCCGTAGGAGGCGAGCAACACCCCTTGCTGGCCACCGCCGCAGGCGAGGCAGAGGACATCCTTGCCCTTGGTATGCTCTATCCAGGAGTGGGGGACACGCTTGAAGGGGGAGAGGCCCATATCCAACTCTCCCTCCCTGGCCATCCTTACCTGTTCTGCGGTGCATCCGTCAGTCCATATATTGCCTCTGAGGGCTTCATAATCCCAAGCCTGGGCATTGTAGGTAGTATACTTTTCCATGCGCACACCATAGCACTAATAGTGGTTGGCATCAAGGCAAGAGAGAAATATAACTTTTTATGTGGCAGGGTTTTGTAAGATCTGTATTGAATGAATCGGGGTATAGGTCAACAAATTTTGCTTTTCATACGAATGCATGAGGGTGATCTTGTCGATATCTACAGTAAGGGCCTCGATTGCAGGCAGTTTCCTGCACCTTGCCCCACGAGCCAGGGTCACATGGGGATGGAAGGCCCTCTGTTCAACAACGAAGTTGTTCGTCCGCAACAGGTAGGAGAGTTCCTTCTGCAAGGCCTCAAGGACCCTGTTCTCCTCAACACCCAGCCAGAGGATGTCCCCTTGGCTTTTACGCCATTGCCCCAACTGGTTGAGAGTCAGGGCTAGGGGCGGGGTCTTCAGCGAGTTGAGGATTTCCTTGAGCAGGGTGAGGCAGGTCGCCTCCACATCCCCGAGGAAGCAGAGGGTGAGGTGGAGGTTCTCATACCGCGTATAAAGGGCGTTCTGGCAATAGGGCTCTATCTCCTGCTGCAGAAGGGCTATCGAGTCTTTTGTCCTTTTGTCGAACTCCAACGCGTAGAATAACCTCATAGTTTGAGTATAGATGCACTTTGCACTGCAGGCAAGAGCGTGCAAGAGGCAAGAAGGAAAACTCTTGCTACACTTTCGGTTAAGTTCTAGAATAATCAAGGGAGGATCTATATGAAAATAGTACTGGTGGGCGCAGGAAGTGCCCAATTTGGTTTTGGCACCTTGGGGGATATCTTCCAAAGCAAGAAGCTCGCAGGCAGTGAGATCTGCCTTGTCGATATCGATCAGGGGGCCTTGGACCATGTCAGCGGGGTTGCCAAGAAGTTCATCAGCGACCATTCGCTGCCCTTTACCCTGACAGCCACCCTTGACCGCGCCTCAGTCCTTGCAGGAGCTGACGTGGTGGTCATCTCCATAGAGGTCGGCAGTCGCTTTGCCCTCTGGGATGAGGACTGGACGCTTCCCCAGCAGTATGGCATCAGGCAGGTATATGGGGAGAATGGGGGAGCGGGTGGGGTGTTCCATGCCCTGCGCATCACGCCGGTGATCGTGGCCATCTGTGATGACGTTGTGCGCCTCGCCCCCGATGCGTGGGTGTTCAACTACTCAAACCCGATGACCGCCATCACCACAACGGTGTTGCGCAAGTATCCCGATCTGAAGTTCGTGGGAATGTGTCACGAGATAGCATCCCTTGAACGCTATCTGCCCTCCATCCTCGACACTCCGTTTGAAGGTCTTGCTCTCAGGGCCGGCGGGCTGAACCACTTCAGCGTGCTGCTTGAGGCAAGCTACAAGGAAAGTGGCGAGGATGCATATCCGGACATCCTCAGCAAGGCTCCCGCTTTCTTTGCCAAGGAGCCCGGCTATTCTGACATTCTCTCCTATGTGAAGAAAAACCAGGAACTGTTCATGACCGAAGGAAGTTCCGAGAGGAATCTTCCCAAGGGTATGGTCAGTGCAAAGAGCTGGGCGGACAGGACCCTGTTCAAGAAGGTCCTCGAACACTACAGCCTCCTACCCATCACAGGGGACAGTCACTTTGGCGAGTACATCCCCTGGGCCCATGAGGTCGCCGACCACAAGGGCATCAAGGACTTCTATACGCTGTACCAGATGATGCTCGCCCATGTCAAGCCAAAGATCGAGCTGAAGCTGAACGAACGCCTTGTCATAATCCTGGAAGGCATCCTGGATGACAGCGGCTATGAGGAGCCGGCGGTGAACATCCTCAACAACGGCCTCATCCCATCGCTTCCCTCCTGGATTGCCGTAGAGGTCCCTGCACAGGTGCATACCAAGGGCCTTGAAGGGATCGCCTTTCCCTCCTACCCCAAGGGGTTCGCCGCCCTTCTGAGAAACTACTGCGGTGTGTATGACCTGATAGCAGAGGCAGTGCTGACAGGATCGAAGGAGTATGCCATCCAGGCCCTCCTTGCAAATCCTGTAGTTGACCGCTGTGATCAGATCCCTGAACTGGTCGATCTGATGATCGAGCGCCAGCAGAGGTGGCTGGGATATCTGAAGTAGGGCAAGGGGCAAAAAGAAACCTTCCTGCTTGAGGAAGGTTTCTAGTAGCGGCAAAGGGACTCGGACCCCTGACCGAACGGATATGAGCCGTTTGCTCTACCAACTGAGCTATGCCGCCGTCTGTTGTCTAACAACTCTTGCATAATAGTAAATGCCCAAGGGTTAGTCAATAGGGTTTTGGGAAAGAGTTTCCCCAAAACCCCCTTGTTTGTCTTTTTTTCCAGAAGGATAGGTAAATTAACCCATGGCAAACAGTTATCAAACACCCTTTGAGGCCTTTTCTTGTGGAATTTGTCGCATGTAGGGCAAAAAAGAGGCAATGGTTCACCATTGTCCTGCTTCTTACCGGTACCTGCACTTTGTGGGGAACACCCCTTGGGCTGTTTGTCCGAATGCGGCACAAGTAAGGCTACATCCTCTCCAAAGCTAAAATGCTTGCCTTATTCGCTCTATATCGCTACTCTAGAAGCATGATTGGATTCTTCATTAAAAAAGCATTTTTCGATGGCTGGGATAACCTCATTGGTGTGGTTATCCATAATCTTGGGTTTCTCCTGGTGATGTTGGCCTTTATGGGCGGTCTGAGCCTGGGGGAGGTCAATATGGCGCTGAGCATGGTTGCCATACTTCTCTCGTTGGGGTTGTTTGCCTTCTTCTTTGCCGGCACTGCATCCTCCACCTACTCCTATAGCCGCTACGAACGCGGTGGCTTCGAAGGGTTCAAGCGGGGCATCAGGGAGTCGTGGAGGCATGCCCTCCTGTTCTGGGCCCTTCTTGCTCTGGACATCACCCTCATCCTGCTTGTCATCCCCTTTTATCTGAGCTATGGGAACATTATGGGGACAGTGCTCTCAGTGGTGCTGTTCTGGGTGTTCGCAGGCTTGAGCCTGGCCTTGATGTACTACTTCCCCCTGTTCTACCAGATGCGCGGGGACACACCCCTGAAGACTTTGAAGAAGAGCTTCATCATCCTCATCGACAACCTCTGGTTCTCCCTTTTCCAGGCTCTCTATCAGCTCTTAGTCCTTGCCCTCTCGCTCTTCCTTGCAGGATTGGCACCAGGGGTCACTGGAATGATGCTAGCCTCCAGTGATGCAACCAAGCTGCTGATGTACAAGTATGACTATCTTGAGGAGAACCCGGAAGCCGATAAGAAGCATATCCCCTGGGATGAGCTGCTCTATGATGAGCAGGAGAGTGTGGGCCACCGTTCCCTGAGGAACATGATCTTCCCTTGGAAAGACTAGCATGGCCTTCGAAGTCGAACTGAAGGCCCATGTCTCAGAACCTCTTGTGCTCAAGGCCCGCATTGAAGAGATCAGGGGCATCTCGGTTGCCCTGTGTGAGCTCAAGCAGGACACCTATTTCTCCCGCCCCGGAGAGGAAGCCCTCTTTCGTATGAGAGCCGAGCACAGCGGCCCTTGTTTTGAGCAGATGCAGGGTACACTGGTCTTTACCCATAAGAACAAGGCCCTCAAGGGGGGCGTGGAGGTGAACGAAGAGGTGGAGTTCTTCTCCTCTTCCGATCAGGAAGATTCCGCCTTGGCATTCTTTCTCAGCTTGGGATATGTGGTCTGCATCACCAAGACCAAGAAGGGGCATCGCTATACCTGTCCTGCCAATCCAGCCCTTCCCCCCCTTACCATCGAGCTTGTTGAGGTTATCGGACTTGGTTGGTTTTTAGAAATTGAGTTTGTCCTTGAAGAGAAGGAGAGATCCGACCAGGCCAAAGATGCACTGCTGGCATTTCTCGCCCTGGTTGGGATAGAAAAGACTGCCATTGAAGGCCAATACTACATGCAGATGCTCAAGAAGAAGAAACCCGAGGCCTAGGTCTCGGGTTTCTCAATACTTGTCCGGTAGCAGTTGCTGTCCCTGTTTACATCACAGGGTAGTGGGGGACATCTTCCTCGCCAAGGAAGCGGCTGATGCATTTCACCAGCACCTCATGGTCACGGATATCGGTAAGGCCCGATACGATGGCGACACCTACTGTACCGACCCCTTCCACATAGATGGGAAAGCCCCCTCCACATGCAACGAACTTGGTCGGGTCGAGGCCTCTCTCCTCAAGGGAGGATCCCTTTTGCTTGAGCCACAACGCGTAGCGCAAGGTGCTCATCTCAAAATTCAAGACAGTTCTGAACTTACGGTCTATCCAGCTCTCATTGCTGAGATTTGCCCCTTCAGCAGAGTACTGAAACAGGGTAAGGCCGCTCATAAGCTTGATGGAGATAGCAATCTTCAGATCCTTATCCATAGCCTCCGCTACGAATATCTTGCCCAGCTCCCACGCATCTTCGTGGGTAAAGCTTTCAAATCTCAACAATTCCTCTTGTGCCGATACAATTGCCAATCTCTCGTCAAGTTCCATACCTACTCCGTTGGGAATGTGATTCCCCATTGTTTTCTCAAAGTGTCCATGACTTCCATGACACGAATAATCTCGCTATGCGGCATCTGCTTGCATTCGAGCTCCCCTTCCTCAATAGCCTTCCTACATGCCTCCACCTGATGTTCGAATCCGGTGATGTACTTGAAAGGCTTATATGTTTCCACAAGGTTGTAATCCTTGTCATACACATTGATCCCTTCACAGTTATTGATGTTCAAGAATTCGATAAAGCCACGACTTCCAAAGATTGCGCCACGACGGTCGCTGGTACTTACCATGGAGCTGTGCAGGACAGCCATCTTGCCCCCCTTGAAGGTGAGGGTCATGCTGTTGGACTCATCCACACCACTATCTGTCTTTACGCAGGTCGAGGAGATCTCCTCAATCTGGTTGCCAAAGACCATCATGGCGAAGTTGATGGGGTAGACACCCACATCCAAAAGCGCTCCCCCTGCCAGCTCAGGATCGACAAGGCGCCTCACACCCTTCAGGGGGTAGCAGAGGTTTGCCGTGAGGGCTTGGGGCTCTCCGATGACTCTACGTTCAAGGATCTGGTCCAGGACAAGGCGCATCGGAAGATAGCGCGTCCATATCGCCTCCGCTACCAGCAGCTTCTTCTCCTTGCCATATGCGAGCACCTTTCTCGCCTGGTCAGCATTCATGGTAAAGGATTTTTCACACAGGACATGTTTGCCGCCGTTGAGGGCGAGCATCATGTGCTCATAGTGAAAGGCGTGAGGGGTGCATACATAGACCAGGTCTACTTGCGGGTCGCTGATCATCTCTTCGTAGGAACCATATGCTTTTTGGATATTCCACTTGCGTGCGAACTCCTTTGCCTTGGCAAGGTCTCTCGATGCGACAGCGTATGCTTCAACGTTATCCATCTCGCCTATGGTTGCTGCCATTTTGCGAGCTATGTTGCCGGCACCTAAAATTGCCATTTTCATACGTTTTCCTCCTTGTTCCCTAATAGTATAGGCTTTCTCTTGGTGTTTTGAAAGGCAAATGATCTGCAATTAGGGAAGTTTCAAGCTGTTTGGAAGCCTCAGGGGATCTTATATGCATAAGAGAGGGAGGAAGTTGAGGGCCAGGGAAAGCACACCTATCAGGGCGAATGTGGTGTTGCTCCTGATGCGGAGATTGCTTTTTGCAATAAGGCCTACCAGGGACCAGAGGCCAAAGAGCGTTGCAGTGGTGAGAAAGGCCACACTGGAATAGGCATACAGGGGGAGGTAGGGCAGCACTATGCAAAAGGCCAGGGAGGCACGGCCTCCGCCTTGCGTCCCCAAGGAGAGCAACAAGGCAGCTGTTGCACCTACAAGCAGCGTGAACAGCAGCACCAGGGAGGCCTTTGCAGGGGAGGCGAGCATGGCCAGGGCGACATTGGAACAGGCAAGGGCGAGGATCTTCAGCGCTTCGGTGACGTTGGAGAAGACAAAGCGGGCACTGCTTGTACGGTCGAAGAGGTGGTAGAGGGCGCTGATGACAAAGCAGGAGGTGAAGAGGCTGTATGCCAGTATGATGAGAATGGTCTGCCTCACAAAACCCAACTGGCTCTTGTGGATGGCAATGGCAAGGAAGACCAGCAACAGGGCCGAGACAAGGGAGCCGAGGATATCAACCACGGCATTGAACACCGAAGCCGGGGCATAGGGGTGCTTGCCCTCGCTGTTGAGCTTCCTGGCATAGGTATCGCTATTGTAGGAAAAGTTAAAGTACGTGCCGTTTCTCAGCTTGGCTGAGAAGTCAAGCTTGTGCACCTGGGAGGCATGGGAGGTTATCTCCTCCACCTGCCTTTCAAACTCCGAGAACAATTTGTCTAGATCTTCCATACTCAACTCCAGAATTTATCGGTCTTGATCTCATCGATCAGTCGGGATACCTCGACGGTCAACAGCGAGCAGATCATCTGCTCTGCAGCGATTCGGTCGCTCTTTGCCAGTTCGATGGCCTGGGGGAATTCCATTGGCTTGCCGATGTTGGCATAGTAGTTCCTTGATACCACAGTCATGCTCCGCCCTGCAGTCTTCGACCGTTTGTTCCTCACCCTTCTTCTGGGGGCCAGCAGCCCGATGGGTATGACTGGCACCGGGTGTTCCAGATAGATCCTGGCAACCCCCGGACGGAACAGGGCGAGCTCCTGTTGCATGTTGAGCCCGCCTTCAGGGAATATGTAGACGCTATCACCCCTTTCCAGGTATGAGGCCGCCTTGGAGACTACCTTCTTCCTGTCCTCAGGGGTAAGGGCCTCTATCTGCTCTGTCCAGCCTAGAAAGTTGCCCACCACGGGTATGCCAAAGCCAGGTCCTATGACCATGTGCAGAGGGTCCTTCATCAGTGTGGTCACAAAATGCACATCACTGCTGCTGAAATGGTTTGAACAGAAGAGCTTGGGTCCGGGGGGCAGGCTCTCTTCCTGCCAGGTCTGGAAATCATAGTTGAGCTGTAATATCACCTTGACAACAGTCCTGTAGATGCTATGAAGGAAATAACTGAATTTTTTCATCCATAACTCCTGGTCCGAGTGTACAAAAGCCACCGTCTCTGGTCAACACCAGGTAGGCATCCACAGCTCCCGCCCAAGGGATGGGTCAAATATCTTGTGGGCATTGATGTTATAGACCTCATGGAGGTTTTCCTGGCAGATCACCTCTTGGGTCGGGCCGTTGGCAAACACCTTGCCCTTTTTCAGCAGGATGGTCTCATCACTGTAGACCTGAACCAACAGCAGGTCATGCAAGACACAGATGACCGTCAGGTTCTTCTCAACCAGGGCTTTGAGCAGGTTCATCATCGTCCTCTGGTGCTTTACATCCAGATGGTTGACCGGCTCATCCAGCAGCAGGATCTTGCCCTGCTGACAGAGCGAGCGTGCCAGCAGGACGCGTTGCATCTCCCCCCCAGAGAGGGCGGTCACACGCTTGTGCGCAAGAGGCAGGATGTCGCAGTCCCGCATAGCCTGCTCGACAGTGCCCTCCTCATCATGGCCACCGTAAGCGTAGCGTCCCATGGACACTGCTTCCTGGACGGAGAAGTCGTAGTCGATCCTCCCGTTCTGGGGAACAAAGCCGAGCTTTCTGGCCAGGTTCCTTTGGGAGAGGGAGGTGACGTCGCTGCCTCCGATATGCACAGAGCCGCTTGTAGGGTTGAGCTCCTTGTAGAAGAACTTGAGCAAGGTGCTCTTTCCACTGCCGTTTGGCCCGGTGAGGGCGATGAACTTCCCTTGTGGAAGGCCCAGGTCAAGGTTGTTGAACACCTCCTGGGCTTCATAGCCCCCACTTAGGGCCTTCGTCTCCAGGCTATGCATAGGCGTAGCGCCCCCTGCGCAGCATCCAGATGAACAGCGGTGCCCCGACAATGCTGGTGATGACACCCACCGGCATCTCCCCGGTAGGCAGGAGCAATCGCGCCAGGGTGTCGCTGCCCAGCAGCAGCAGCGAACCGAACAGGCAGGTGGGCAGGAGCATCCTGCTGTGCTTCGGCCCGAGAATCAGACGCGCTATATGGGGTGCCATAAGGCCGATGAACCCTATCACGCCAAAGAAGGCTACGCACGTGGCCACAGCAAACGTTGCAAGCAGCAAGAGTAGGAGCCTGATCTTCTGCAAAGGGAGCCCGGATGCAAGGGCTGAGCCCTCATCCAGGAGGAGCATGTCCATCTCGGTGTGCAACACTCGCATGGGAACTATAAAGAGCAGGGCACACACCACCATGAACAGCACCTGTGTCCAGGTGCTGGAGGTAAAGCTTCCCAGTGTCCAAAAGAGGATCCTGTCGTACTGTTCATGATTGAGGAACATCAGCAGCGTCATCCCTGCCGAGAGGATATAGTTGGCTGCAACGCCTGTAAGCAGCAGTGTCGTCTGGCTCACCTTGTGCTTTGTGCCTACCAGAAAAATCAGAGATGTTGTAGCCAGCGCCCCAAGCAGGGCAGAGATGGGAAGACCCACAACCGCTGCATATCCCACGGTGATGGCCAAGGCGACGCCAAAGGAGGCGCCGGCAGAGACTCCCAGGACAAAGGGGTCCGCCATGGGATTGCGCAGCACCGCCTGGAAGACAGCACCCGCCCCTGCAAGGATTGAGCCGCACAGGATTGCTGTCAGCACCCGCGGAAGCCTTAGCTGGAAGATGATGTACTGCTGGGCAAGGTTGGCGGACCTGCCTGTGAGGACAAGCAGGGTGTCTGGAAGTGAGATTCCGGCAGGGCCGAGGGTGAGGGAGACCATTCCAAGAAGCAGTGTCGACAGCGCCAGAGCCAATGCCAGGCGTCTTTTCATAGCCAGTCATCCCCATAGATGGCCTTGGCCAGATCTTCCAGAGCAAGGGCACTGCGTGGGCCTTGGCGGCTGATCATATCCGATTCAACAAAGACAAGGCTTCCCGCTTTGGTCGCCCTGAGGTCGCTGTAGGGCTTTGTGCTGGTGAACTCCTTGAGGGTCTGTTCATTGGTTTGGCCCCACCTAGCCGACATGACGATGAGGTCGGGATCCTGGGCAACCAGCAGTTCCTTGCTGTATGTCCAACGATCGGCATCCTGGGCTATGTTGGTGGCCCCGATCATGCCAAGCATCTCGCTGATGTAGGTGTCGCCGGTGGCCGTCCCGTCGAAGGAGCCGAAATCAACCATGAAATAGACACGCTTGCCCTCCATGGTCCGGGCTTTCTCCACTGTCTTCCTCACTCGGTTCTGCATCTCAAGGATGATAAGCTCCCCCTCCTCGACACGGGAGACCTTTTGTGCGATCTCACGTATCAGGGTGTAGGTCCCTGCAAAGGTCTCCTGCAGCTTCAGGGAGAGCACCTCTATGCCCGCACTTGTCAGGGCGGCAAGGAGCTCATCGCTGACAAAGGTGGTGGCTATGGCAAGGTCCGGCTGCAAGGAGATGAGTTTTTCCAAGGATGGGTTGTACAAGGTGCCGATGCTCGGCAAGGCCAGGGCATCCTCGGGGTAGGTGCAGTAGTCAGTCCTTCCGACCAGCAGGTCCCCGACTCCCAGGGCATGGAGCGTCTCGGTGACATTGGGAGCAAGGCTCACAATGGAGAGCTTTTCCGGCTCAACTGATTTTTTTTCCAGCAACGGCTGGGCAAGAAGCGGAGTAAGCATGACAATGCCTACCAACAGGACCAACACACATGATTTGAATCTTTGGATCATAAATACCTGCCCCTTTGGAATAATGGGCATGAAACATACCCAAGCCTATACTCCGTAGGCTTTTCGTCTTGGCATCCGAGTCAGGTCTCCTGGCTTAGGCTTCAGTGGAAGCTGCGACTTCCCGCTTGTGGCAGTGTCATAGTGCAGATTCCTCATCCATTACAGTGGCGGGACCGCAGGGGCTTGTACCCCTTTCCCTTGGCTCGGATTACATCCATCGTACGGTTGTTCCTAGGTAGGTGTCAAGTCATTCCGGTTGACCTTGGATTTTCTCTACGGTACTATCGCTTCTATGAAGTACAACCATATAGAAATTTATTCAGACGGTGGGTGCAGCGGCAACCCCGGTCCGGGTGGCTGGGCCTTTACCTTCAAGGCCGACGACCTCTTTGAAAAGGAGTCGAGCGGCGGCAGCCCTGCGACCACCAACAACAGGATGGAGCTTACAGCGGTGATCGAGGCCTTGAAAGCCAGTGTTCCCTACCAGCCTGAAAAGATAGTGATCAACACCGACAGCCAGTATGTGAAGAACGGCATCACGCTGTGGATAAAGAACTGGAAGCGCAATGGGTGGAGGACCGCCTCGAAGGCGCCTGTGAAGAATCAGGAGCTCTGGATAGCCTTGGACGAGCTGAACAGCAAGCTTCCTGTCGAGTGGAAGTGGGTCAAGGGCCATGCGGGCATAGAGGGCAACGAGCGTTGTGATGCCATGGTTCGCATCGAGATGGATAAGTTTTTACAGCCATGAGCAAGAAACAGGAAAAGACTACATTTTGGCAGCTCTATACCTCTTTCCTGAAGATTGGCGGGCTTACCTTCGGCGGAGGCCTTGCAATGCTTCCCATGCTGCAGCGCGAGGTGATCGGCAAGTATGGATGGGTGACAGAGGAGCAGCTGTTGGATATCTACGCCATCGGGCAGTGCACCCCCGGCATCATTGCTATCAACACAGCCTCCATGATCGGATACAAAAGAAGGGGAGTGTGGGGAAGCATCGTCGCAACCCTTGGGATGGTCACCCCCTCCTTGGTGCTCATAACCCTGCTCGCCTCGATCCTGAGCCAGTTTGAGGAGAGCATACTCCTGCAAAGGGCATTCGGGGGCATAAGGGTTGCCGTGTGCGCGCTCATCACGCAGTCTGTCTTCACCCTCTATAAGAAGAGCATAGTCGACCTGCCTACGCTGCTGCTCTGCCTTGCTACGGTGGTAGGCACCATTTTCTTCCATCTTTCTCCCATCGTGTTTGTCCTTGTGGGGATCGTGTTCGGCCTGGTGGTGCAGAATCTCAAGAGGAGGGCGGCCAAATGACCTTTCTGCTGTTGTTCTATGAGTTCTTCAAGATAGGGCTGTTCTCCATCGGTGGGGGGCTTACCACCTTGCCGTTCCTCTACGCCCTCGCTGAGAAAAGGCCGCAGTGGTTCAGTGCGCAGAACATAGTCGACATGCTGGCCATCAGCGAATCGACACCTGGTCCCATCGGGATAAACATGGCAACCTACGCTGGCTATATGACCGCAGGACCCCTGGGCGGCCTGATAGCCACCTTGGGGGAGGTTACCCCAAGTGTGATCATCATCTGCATCATAGCAAGATTTCTTGACCAGTTCGACAAGAATCCCCATGTCAGGGATGCCTTCTACGGCCTGAGGGCAAGTGTCATCGGCCTGATCATATTTGCAGGTTCCAAGGTGTTTGCAGTCACGCTGCTGAGGGCAGGGTCAGTCAGGGGGGTGGAAGCGGTACTGTTTGTCATCCTCTTGGGTTTTGCCCTGAAGTTCAGAAAGGTGCATCCGCTTATTTGGATTGCCCTTGGGGCGGTTTTGGGTCTTGTGCTGAAGCTTCCTTCATAAGGGCACTAACCTTTGCATACCAGGATGCCTCTCCCTCCAAGGTTGCAAGGGTGGAAAAGGAGCGGGCCTCCTCTTTGTGCACCGAGATCAGAAACAGGGCAACTTCCCTTGCAAAGGAGGTGTCTCCCTCCTCCATGGCCAGCTCCATGAGCGTGGCATGGAGGGTATAGTTGCCCCTGTCCTTTGCGAGGATCTCCCTGTAGAGTTCGAATGCCTTTTCCTGTTCTCCCTTCTGGCGGTAGGCATATGCCTTGGCGAGGGGGAACTGCAGATGTGCGGGAAAGAGGGCGAATGAGGTGTCACAGAGAAGGATGGCCTCATCGAACTGTTCATCTGCGAGCAGGGCGAGGACCAGGTTATACCGGCCCTCGCTCTCTTTTGGTGCAAGCTTCACAGCCTCTTTGAGAAGAGGGACCGCATCACCGTACTCTTTGCGATCAAGGGCGGCGAGGGCATCCTTTTGCAGGACAAGGCTCTTCTCCTTCCTGGCGACCTGTGTCGAACAGGAGCCAAGCAGGAGGAGGCAGAGAAACAAAGCTAGTAGTGCTCGCTTCACGGCTCGAGTACCGTCCTCTCTATCTCGGCGACCTGTGAGCGATAGAGGTTGGTGATCGAAGACCCGTAGTCGGCCAGCAGCTGGATGATGTTTCTGGGGTTGTTCTCGGCATCCTTGCCATTGAGCCTGTCCCCTGCATCCCCAAGGCCAGGGAGGATGAAGGCCGCATCGTTGAGGACGGGGTCCATCCATAGGGTATAGACTTCAGCCCCCTCGATGGCCCGGCAGATCCTCAGCGACCCCTTCAGTGCACTGATGACGTTGATGAACTTCACCGATTTGGGATGGATGTTATTGTCACGAAGATATTTGACGATGGTTACCAAGGAGCCGCCGGTGGCGTTCATCGGGTCTGCAAAGATGAGGTCCTTGCCATCGAGCTCCTCAAGCTTGAAGTAGGATTTGTCAAGGTCGAGGATATAGTCCATGTTGGCCTCTTTCTTGCTGTCATCTCGCTTGATCTTAAAGAGGGCGAACGGTGTCACAAAGTCATCGGAGGAGTACTCCTGGATTTCCTTGCTCAAGATCATGCTGGGAAGCAGGGCTCCGCGCAGCATGACGCACATGACGCTGTTCTTGATGAAGGAGTCGACATCCGGAATCCTATGCACGGCATAGTTTCTCACCGGGCTGGTCACCGGAGTCTTGGTGATGATGCTGCGCTTGCTAGGAAGGGCTGCATCGGCATAGACATGGGAGAAGAGCATCTCGTATGCCCTTTGGATGTAGTAGAGGAACTCCTCGTGGTCTGTGCTCGGATCCCGTAGCTTTGCAATGAGGCGCGATGCCTGGCCATGCTGCTGCTTGGGTGTCTCAAAGGAGTAGACATGGATGTTGGGTTCCTCAGCGAAGACTTCCTTGAGGTACTTGCCAATTTCAGAAGCGCTGTCCACCAGGCCTTTGCGCGCCCCTTCAAGCTGCATGAGGTCGGTTGCATTCTCAAGCACCGAACAGTGGGTCAGAGATTTCTTGTACAGCTCATCGACATGGGCAATTTTTTCCTTGTCGCTGTCCAAAAGATAGCCGTCAAGGTCCGTAGCATGCAGTATAACTTTATTCATCGGGTATATTCTCCTGTTTCTGCAGAGATTTTACCCGAAGTGGACCAATTGTACAAGGAAACCTACCCCTTTACCGCACCTGCGGTCACCCCTTGTATGAACTGCTGGCTCATCGTCAGATAGAGGGCCAGAACAGGGATGGCTGAGAGCGTCAGGACCGCGAGCACCTTCGACCAGTCGGTCTGGTACTGCCCGAAGAGCCGGGTGACTCCGAGCAGAAGGGTTTTTTGGTCTTCAGTGTTGATGAATATCAGGGGGAACCAGAGGTCGTTCCAGAAGGGGATGAGATTGTAGATGGACACCGTTGCCAAGGCGGGCCGTATCAGGGGCAGGATGATCATGTGGTATATCTTGAAGGAGGATGCCCCGTCGATATAGGCCGCTTCCATAAGGCTCTTGGGTATCTCACGGATGAAGGTGGTGAGTATGAATACCCCCACAGGTATCCCCATGGCCACATAGATGGGAGGCAGGGACCAGATGGTGTTCAACAGGCCAAGGGCTCGTGTGATCTCCAGCAGCCTGATGGATGCTATCTTGATGGGAAGCATCATCCCTGAGATGAAGAGAAAGTAGAAGATGGTACTGTAGCGGCTCTTCCAGCTTGCCAGGGCGTACCCTGCCAGTGAGGAGACCAGGGTGACTATCACCAGGGAGAGGACCACGACCACCAGGCTGTTCTTGAAGTAGGTTAAGAAATCCCCGTCACGCAGGACAGTTACGTAGTTGTTGAAGTTCCACTTCTTGGGAATCCAGAAAGGGTTCTCATAGATGGTAAGGCGGGTCTTGAATGAGTTGATCACCAGCACCCATAACGGAAATACTACGATGAAAACCCATACGAGCATGATGATATGGCTTGCAATGTGCTTGTTTTGTCTTGTGAGTGATCCTTTCATATCATTGGCCTCCTTGGGTTCTCTTGAGGGTGGGTATCACCCCTACAAGCAGGACAAGGAACGTGATGGTGGCAATGGCGGCCCCTAGGCCGGCATCGGGGATGCCGATCGGGTGCTGCCCAGCGATGCCGTACCGGTAAAAGAGGGTGCCGATCAGGTCAGTTGAGTACCCTGGGGCCCCATTGACGTTCTCCATTGCAAAGACAATGTCAAAGGCATTGAAGTTGTTCACAAAGGTCAGCACTGCAATGATACCCACCACCGGCTTGATCAGGGGCAGCTTGATGGAGAAGAAAAGCCTGAAGAACCCGGCTCCCTCCATCCTTGCAGCCTCCAAAACCTCTTCGCTGATATTACGCAAGGCTGCGACAAACATCATCGTCGGGATACCCATCCACTGCCAGCAGGAGACCAGGGCGACACAGGTGAGGGCCGTCTTGGTATCCCCTAGCCAGGGGTGCTTGAGGAAGGGCAGTCCTATGGAGACGAAAAAATCCCCGGACCAGACCGGGTTGAGGATGAGTTTCCATAGGTAGCCGGTGACCAGCACGGCAAAGGTCGTCGGTATGAAGATGATGGTCTGGTAGAGTTGCCTGCCCTTCATCGTCTCATTGGTGAGGATGACGGCAAATATGATGCCCAGGGCGTTTTGGAAAATCAGGTGGATGAGGAAAAAATACCAGGTATTGAAAAAAGCACCCCAGTACCGCTCTGAAATGGTTGGATCGGAGAAGAGTTTGGAGAAGTTTCCCAACCCGACAAAGCTTCGTGTATGAGGGCTGTTCCCCGTGTAGAGGCTCAGGCGCAAGGAGTCAAGCATCGGGTATGCCATAAAGAGGACATAGAAGAGGAGGGCGGGCATCAGATAGAGAAACCATCGCCATTGTTGCTTCTTTTGCAGGGTATGTTTGGTTTTTGACATCAAGGGCTCCTCTTCAGGGATTAGGGAGGGTTGCCCGTTCGGGCAACCCTCAAAGCGTGTACAGTTAGCGAAGCTTCTGAATGGAGTCAGCAGCCTGTTTAGCAGTGAGGTCCCCCTTCATCACCCTGATGACCGCCTGGTCCATCGGGGAGTAGAGGTCCATAAGCGCTGGCCAGACAAAGCGTGCATCGGTCTGCTTTCCGGCATTGAGGGCGAGGAACTCGTTGGCATGGGGATTTTCCAGCTTGATGGGGAACTTGATCATCGGGAAGTATCCGCTGGGAAGGTTCTGGCTGGCTGTGGTGGCACCCTCTTCAGTGCAGAGCCAAGCGAGGAAGGCCTTGGCCTCAGCAGGATGGGCTGTTGCCTTGTTCATGGTTATGGCCATATCAGGGTGGAAGCATATGGCGGTCTTGTTCCCCTTGGGTGCCGGTATGGCAAAGAGGCCCCAGTCAAAGGTTGCCCCATCATAGACACCAGCTGTCCAGCTGCCGTCGACAAACATCACGGCCTTCTGGGTGTTGAACAGGACCTGGCTGTCGTTGTAGGTTACCGCTTCAAATCCCGACGGGCAGTATTTGGCCACATCGGCCATCGCCTGGTAGGCTGCGACAAAGGCGGCGTCATTCATCTTCAGCTCGCCACGTTCGTATTTCACCCTCTGCTCGGCCCCGCCGATAAAGTTGGGCAGCAGCCCTAGGAAGAAGGTTTCAAAGATGTCCCACTCATCCGCCAGTCCGTTGGCAAGGGGGGTGTAGCCAGCTTTCTTGAGCTTTGCATTGAGGGCGAGGAACTCCTCCCAGGTTTGGGGAATGGCGATCCCTTCCTTCTTGAATATATCCTTGTTGTAGTAGACCGCGTGTGATACTGCGGCAAAGGGAATTGCGAACTGTTTGCCGTCAGAGGTCTGCCAGGGGGCGCGGTTGGATGCGCTGAAGTTCTCCTTGAGCCCGGGGATGTCAGAACAATCGGCAAAGTAGCCTGCATTGAAGAGCTCCTGGCCTGCAGCATAGGAACGGGCATACATGAGGTCCGGTCCGGTCTTGCTGTCCAGTTGCAAGCGCAGTGTTGCATTGTAATCAGGTGGGTTGGTAGGTTGGAATTTGATGCTCACATTCGGGGCTACTTTCTTGTAGGCAGCGAGCAGACGGTTCATCTGTTCGACATCATCGGTTCTCCATGATCCCATGGTCAGCATGACAGTATCGCCAGCCATATCCTTGGTCCCTTGGCTGCTTAGGGGCATCGCCAAGCTCAAAAGAAGCAGAACAACAATAAAACAGTACAGTTTTTTCATAGGTCACTCCTTCGAAAATGTTGTACCGATAGTATACCACACAATCACAAAGAGAGAACATTTTTGATACTAGTATTTCAGTTTTGTCATAGTGTTCACCTCACTCCACTCCTCTCTGAATTATTCAGACAAGCAAATTTCGCCTTGGATAAGGACAAACAAAAGATAGTATGATACTGTTTGTGAATCTTTCTCTCATGAGGTGAACTATGAATCTAGTGTTTCTCGGCCCTCCTGGAGCCGGAAAAGGGACCATTGCGTCCCAGGCGAAAAAACATTACGACATCCCCCACATTTCAACAGGGGATCTGTTCCGCAACCATATCAAGCTTGAAACGGAGTTGGGCAGGCAGGTGAAGGCGATCCTGGCAGGTGGGGACCTGGTTCCCGACAGCATTACCATCGCCATGGTCAAAGAGCGCCTAGGCGAGGATGATGCCAAGAAAGGGTTCATCCTGGATGGCTTTCCCAGGACCATTCCCCAGGCTGAGGCCTTGATGGGGATGACTGATCTTGATGCGGTGGTCAATTTCCAACTTGGCAAGGAAGAGATCATCAAAAGGCTCTCAGGGCGAAGGATGTGCAAATCCACTGGCAGGATCTACCACCTCATCTATGACCCTCCCAAGAAGGAGGGCATCGATGATGAGACAGGCGAGGCTTTGATACAGCGTGAAGATGACAAGCCTGAGGCAATTGCGCACCGCCTTGATGTCTACCTTGAGCAGACCAAGCCCCTTATCGCCTTCTATCGGCAAGCGGGCCTGCTTGTTGATATCGATGCTTCTTCCTCACCCGATGCTGTCATGGCCGGCATGGTGGAGGCTCTGAAGAGCGCAGACCAGTAATGGCTATCGGGACAAGGGTTCCTTGCATTTCACAGGAGATGCAAGGAGCACTTGTCCTTTGCTTTGGCAAGCACTCTCTACAAATAGGTAAAACTAGCGTGACAGGCAGCGAAGGGCAATCGATTCATCCCTACGTTGAGCAACGTGTCACCACCTGATGCGTTACAGCGTTGCAGTCAGCTAGCTCTTCTCCAAACGTATTGCGTAGGAAAAAATTCTGTACATTCTAAAAAATACTAGTTGAACTCAAAAAATACCTATGATTTCTCCAGTTTTCAGGTGAATTCTCTCCATTGCAATATTTGTCAGGGCAATTTCAGAGTGTCTTCACTCACCTTGCGGGTTTTTCCTTTTGGGTCCCCTTCTCTTGGGTAGGCCCTTCAGTCTGCGCAAGGAGGTGTGCAAGCTCCTCCTCAGGGGCTAGCTTGCCACTTCTGCCATAGAGTTGTATCAGGGTGGAGAGCCTCTCCAGGTTGGCGTCGACGCCATGCTTCTCCTCCATCCTCCACGCCCAGTTGTGTGATCCGCATGTTGAGGGGATGTTCATCCTGGCCTTGGTGTTCAGGTCCAGGATGTCCTGCATGGGGAAGATTGCATACTGGGCATAGCTTGCCATGACCGCTCGTATCATCGCCCAAGATACATCCTTGGGGGCAGAGCCGAGATAGGCGGTTACCATCTTCCTATCCTTCTCCTCAAGTGCTTCAAACCACCCGCGCACCGTATCGTTGTCGTGCGTTCCTGTGTATGCGACGCAGTTGTCCGGATAGTTGTGGGGAAGGAAGAGGTGGTAGGGGTTGGGCCAGTCTGCAACATCGCGAGTAAAGCCAAATTGGCAGATACGCATGCCGGGGAAGTTGTTCTCATCGCGAAGCTGTTCGACCTCAGGGGTGACAAACCCAAGGTCCTCTGCAAAGATGGGCAGCTCCCCAAGTTGGGCCCGAACCTCCTTGAAGAAGTCTGATCCTGGTGCCTTTACCCATGTGCCATGCTCTGCGGTCTTGTTTCCGTAGGGAACCTCCCAGTAGGACTCGAATCCCCTGAAGTGGTCGATGCGCAGGATATCACTCTGATGAAGCAGGGCCTGGATGCGTTGTATCCACCACCTGTAGTTGTTCTCTTTCATCACAACCCAGTCATAGACCGGGTTGCCCCACAGCTGGCCTGTTGCACTGAAGAAGTCCGGCGGGACACCGCTGACACCACTGTAGTGGCCGCTTTCATCTGTTTTGAACAGATGGATATTGCTCCAGGTGTCCACCGAGTCCGCGGCAACAAAGATGGGGATGTCCCCTACGATGGAGACTTCATGCTTGTTTGCATACGCCTTCAGGTCCTGCCACTGCCGTTCAAAGAAAAACTGCAGGGCCTTCCATATGGCGATCTTCCTGGGGTATTTCATCTGCAGGCGAGCGACATGCTCCTTTGAGTAGGTGCCGTCCTCTTTTTTCCAGACACTGAACCAGCGCGCATCATTGTAGTGCTCGTACAGGATCATGAAAAGGGCGTAGTCATCAAGCCAGAATTGGTTTGCAGTGCAGAATGCATTGTATGCAACCTTGTCCATTTCATTGTCGAGGAAATTGGCCGCAGCCTTCTTGAGCAGGGGCATCTTCCAGGCATCGACCATCGAGTAGTCGACTTGGTCGGTGGGGAAGGGCGGGGGGGAGGCTATCTCGTCTTCTAGGAGGTAGCCATCCCTGACAAGCAGCGATAGGGAGAGCAGCAGCTCATTGCCTGCAAATGTCGACCGTGATGCGTAGGGGGAGTTGCCATACCCTGTGGGTCCAAGGGGGAGGATCTGCCATAACCGTACGTTTGCCTTTGCAAGGGAATCGACAAATGCATATGCCTTGGGCCCGAGGTCCCCGATTCCATGGCGCCCTGCCAAGCTGGTGGGGTGCAGCAGCACACCTGTGTATCTTCTCTGTTCAGTGTTCATCTCTGATCGTTACCTCTTTGAGGGATTGCCTCTCAATAATGGTGAAAGGGATCTCCATATGCGTCGATCCCAGAGCTTCTCCGTTTATCATGCGAAACAGGGCTTCGCTGGCCAGATACCCCTTTTCCTGGGCAGGCTGGTCCACGGTGGTCAAGGCCGGGGTTATCAGCTGGCTTTCGATGATGTTGTCAAAGCCAACCACAGAGATGTCATCCGGCACCCTGATGGCATGCTCGTTGAAGTAGAGGATCACCCCGATGGCGACGATGTCGCTCATAGCCAGCACGCATGTAGGGCGGCTCTTCAGCTTGGATATGAGATGGCCGGTATGCTTGCCATCCTCAAGGGTGCACTCGCTGACCATCTGGGTAACACACCCATCAAGGTCATAGAGGCTCAGCCCGAACTCCTTGAGGGCCCTTTCATACCCACGTTTCCTCCGTTTGGGGACGCTTGCCTCAAACTCATCGGAGTTGAAGGCATCCTCGCTCAGGCTTACGATTGTTATGCACCGATGTCCCTTCTCCAGGACAAGGCGCATTATCTGATAGGCGGCCACCTCATCGGCAATGTTCACCGAGGGCATCCCTGTCGAGGGGGTGCCGTCTATGGTGACGAAAGGAAGCTTGCGCGTCTTCATGATATTGACAATGTCCATGCCCACCTGCATGCCCATGGTGATGAGCCCGTCAACTGCTGCACAGCGCACTGCGTCTGTTATGGATTCATGAAGCGGGGGGATGATGGTGAGGGTGTATCCGTACTTTTGGCAGACACTGCCGATGCCTTGGATAACCTGCTGCGTATAGGGGTTTCTCATCGAGTAGTGGATGATCTGGGGCAGGAGGAATCCTATGCTGAGATGCCTGCGCAGGGAGAAGTTCCTTGCCATGGGGTCAGGTATATAGCCAAGCCTGTCGGCAGTGGCAAGGATGATGTCCCTTGCCTTGACGCTGATCCTGGACGGTTCGTTGAAGGCAAAGGAGACAGCGGTCTTCGAATACCCGCTTTCGCGGGCTATATCCTTTATGGTCGGTCGTTTCTGAGGGAGATCCATGCTTACATCCTTTTGAGCAAGAGGTTTTGGTAGGGTCCAAGAATGAAAGATTCATTTCCGAGTGTGAGCTCTCTGCCTGAAAAGACCTCCTTGTAAGAGCCAGAGGCAGAGGGTCCGAAATGGACGGATTTCTGGTATTCGCTGAAATTGGCCAGGATAAGATGCTCCTCACCGCGCTTGAGTGAAAAGACCGAGGCGTCATCGGAAGGGATGACCATTTCAAGCGAGTCGCAGCGGAAATCAGATTGCTGGGAGCGATATGCAATAACCTGTTGGAGAGAGGTGAACAGGGCAGTGCTGACAGGGTCACTTCTGCTCCAGTCAAAGGGAGGGCGGTGCAGGTTCCTGCTGTCCTTTGCCAAGACAGGATCATCATGATAGCTGTAGTCGTTCAGCGTCGCTATCTCATCCCCACTGTAGAGGACACATATCCCGCGGGTAAGATACACGAAAGAGTGAGCCAGAAAGAGTCTCTTGAAGGCAAGCTCCTGCTGGTATGTGTCCCTCCCCTCCAGCGCCATTTCAAGCCCGCATAGGGAGGCTGAGGTGCCGCAGTTGCGCGCATCCCTGTTCTTCTCATTGAATTCGTACAGTTCCCCCCGGGAAAATGAGCCGGGAAAGGTGCCCAGATAGAAGGAGATCAAAAACTGCTTGTGCTCGTAGGGGGAGAAGCCGAGTTCATGGAGGCTGTCATCCTCGATGCCCCACCCGATGTCGTCATGACAGCGCAGGTAGTTCACCCAGCAAGCGGAGGAGGGTATGTCGGTGGGAAGCTCTACAAGGCTTTTCTGAAGCAAGCGGGTGTCCCGGGTAGCAAGGGAGTTCCACATCTGCACCATCAGCGAGACGTTGTACAGCAGGTGGCACTCAGGTGCCTTCTCGGTGCCGAAGTAGGGGGCTACCTCCCGGGGTGACATGACCACCTCCCCCTTGATGATGCATAGGGGGGCGACTATCTCAAGGGCCAGGCGGTAGATCCTGAGGATTGAGTGCACCTCCGGCAGGTTGCGGTTGGTGGTCCCCCACCGCTTCCATATGTAGGGTATGGCATCGAAGCGGAACACCTCCACCCCATAGTTGGCCAGGGTGAGCATGGCATCCAGCATTGCAAGCAGGACTTCACTGTTGCCGTAGTTGAGGTCCCACTGGAAATGGTTGAAGGTGGTCATCACATATTCTTGTGTTTCAGAGAGGAGGGTAAAGTTTCCCGGCGCCTGCTGGGGAAACACTTCTGAAGTGGTAGCCTCATAGGCGTCTACAACTGATTTTTCTTCTGTAAAGAAGAACCTCTCCTTATAGGCTTGTTCCCCCTCCTTGGCCTTGAGGGCCCAGGGGTGGGTGTCGGCACAGTGGTTGAGCACGAAATCAAGGCAGAGGCTGATGTTTGCCTCTCTGCAAGCATCGGCTAGGAGGACAAACTCTTCGCTATTGCCCAGGCGCGGGTCAAAGGAGGTGAAGTCCTCCACCGCATACCCCCCATCATTGTCGGCAAGGGGCATTTTCATGCAGGGCATCAGATGCAGGTATCGGACTTGGAGGCTCTGCAGATAGGGCAGCTTCTCCTGCAGGCCTGCAAAGGTGCGGTTGAACTTGTCGACATAGAGCATCTGACCGCTCATCTCGGAGCCTGCATACCAGAGAGGATCGCGGATCCTCTCCCCATCCAGGGCCTTGAGGGAGGGTTTGCGCTCCTGTGCCTTATCCTTGAGCAGGGCAAAGAGCGATTCCATGCCCGAATCGGGATAGAGCGAACTCCACAAGGTGAGCAGCTCATCCTGCCTTGCTGCCCAGCGTGTCTTGAAGGTATGCATGGCCTAGCTCTTTATCGCACCATCGCTGATCCCCTTGACAATATACTTTTGCAAGAAGAGATAGACGATGATGATCGGGATGATGGAGATGAGCACTGCTGGGAATATCAGCTGCCAGGGGTTGCCGAACTGCCCTGCTGTGATGCGCGCAAAATAAAGTTCAAGGACGAGCGTCTTGGTCGGGCTGTTTCCAATGACGAGGAAGGGCAGGAGGTAGTCATTCCAGATCCACATGGAGTTGAGCACTATCACGGTGACGGTGATCGACTTGAGCAGAGGCATGACCACATGGATGTACATTTGGAAGATATTACAACCATCAATGGTTGCTGCCTCCTCAACACCGAGGGGGACACTTTTGACAAACCCGTGGTAGAGGAAGACAGACATGGAGAGTCCGAAGCCCCCATACATCAGCACAAGGCCGGTTGCGCTCTTGAGCCTGACATCATCGAAGAACTGTATCAAGGGGTACATGACAGCCTGGAAAGGGATGAGCATCGCTGCGACAAAGCACATGAATACAATGGTGCTTGCCGTCCCTTTGTTGCGAACCATGATCCAAGCAGCTATGCTGCTCACTATCACTATCAGGAGGACAGAGGAGGCGGTGATGGAGGCGGTGACCAAAAGTGCCCTGAAGAAGTTGATCTCCTTGGCGGCATTGGTCAGGTAGGAGAAGGTGAAGGACGAAGGCAGGCCCAGCGGGGAGCTTATGATCTCGCTCTGGTTCTTGAATGAGTTGACCAGCAGGAGCCATAGGGGTGCCAAGGTATAGAGCGCTATCAGGGTGAGGGCCACATGCAGGAGGACCTTCTTGATCTTCTTCTTGAGGAAGTAGTGTTCATTCATAGATTCGGAGGTGACGACTGTTAGTTCTTTCATGTTACATCTCCAGTTCTTTTTTCTTGGTAATGGCTACCTGGGTCAGTGTTATGACAGCCACAAGGATGAAGAATATCACAGCCTGTGCCTGGGCCTTGCCATAGTTCGGCGGTGAGGTGTCCTTGACAGTCCTGAGTATCTGCATGGCAAGCAGGCGCGTACCGAACTCACCGTCGGTGAGGGCCACGTTCTGGTCCAGCAGCTTGAAGCTGTTTGCAAGGGTCATGAAGAATACGATGGTAAAGGAGGGCATCAGCATCGGGATGGTTATCTTGCGGAAGGAGTACCAGTAGGTGGCTCCGTCGATGCTTGCAGCCTCATAGTAGTCGGCACTGATGGTATTCAAGCCTGCCACGTAGATGATCATCATGTAGCCTGCATACTGCCAGGTGCTGAGCATGGCCAGGGCAAACAGCGCCTTGTTGGAATTCTGCGTCATGTAGCGCAAGAAGGGCAGGTAGAGTGCGTCCGGGGAGAAAAGGATGTCGGTGAAGATGATCTGGAAGATGAACTGCCAGATGAATCCAAGGGCCAGGCCGCCGAGCATGTTGGGAAGGAAGAAGACCGTTCGGTAGAGGCCCGATCGCTTGGTGATGGTGGTAACCATCAGGGCCAGGGCCAAGGCCGCGATGTTGACAAAGATCACCGCTATGAAGGTGTACTTGACCGTATAGACAAGGGCTGAGATGAAGCGCTTATCCTGGAAAGCTTCCTTGTAGTTTGCAAACCCCACAAACGACTTGAACATGCTTGTGGCACGGGTGCCTGTATCAGGGTCGAAGTAGTAGGTTCCCCTCCAAGCAAGGAATGAGTTGACCAAACCCATGATGAAAGGGTAGAGGATGACCATGGTGAAGAGGAGTAGGGAGGGCATGACCAGCGGCCAGAACCATTTCTTGTAAAAATTCATATGATACTCCTGGAAAATAGGGGCCGGAACTTCCGGCCCCCATATAGTTTAGTCAGTTACTTCAATGCAATCCACTGCTCGATGGCGTAGTTTGCGATTGCCTCGTAATCGGCCTTGGTCCAGTTCCTCTTGGTGAGATAGCTCTCCATGACTCTCAGACCGACAACGTCTCCACTCCAGGATGCAGGTGCTCCCTGATAGGGGGCAGTGAGGGTATTCCCACTGGCGATGTAGTCGATGATCGAGTTTCCAAGGCTATTGGGAACTGTGGTGGTATTGGGATCGGCATTGTAGGGAATAAAGGCAAACTCCTCGACAATGTATTTCTTTCCGGTCGCACTGTTGTTCATCCAATAGAGGAAATCAAAGGCTTTCTGCTGCTCGGCCTTGGGGACCATGGCGTTGACAGCATAGTAGTTGGGAACGAATACAGGAATTGAGCTGTTGAGCTTGGCAACGGTCATACCGTCGGTTCTCTTAACATCTTGGCTCTGGTAAGGCATCTTTACAGGAACAAACTCAAGTCTTGCAGACTGTGCCTTGTTTACGCCTTCAATGTTGCCGAATGCCCAGTTGCCCTGCTTGAAGAAGACTGCCTTGCTGTCAGCAAAGATCTGTACAGCCTGGTCGTATCCGAAGTTGGCACTGGAAACGAAATCCTGTCCGCGAGTTGCTTTGCCCCTTGCTCCTGCGAGGTAGCTGGTCTTAAGGTCCAGTGCCTCGGCATATGCAAGGAATGCACCCTTCAGACTCTGGATCTTGGCGGTATCGGCCTGGTTGGCTTCGATGTCATTTGCAAATACAGCGTTGAGCGCCACGTTGATGAAGTGGTCCCCATAGGTCCATTTCTCAGCACCCATGACAGCAAATACGCCGTTGAGCTTTGAACTCAGGGGTCCCTTCCTTGCAGCAAGCTTGTGGGTGTTGCCGTTGAGCTTCACTTCCATGGCCTTGGGGGATGCGATCCAAGCATCAATGGCTTTTACCAGGGCTGCCCACTCTTCATAGGAAGCGGCCTTGATCTCTGCGAGCACTGCATCGACGGGGATGGGATTGAAGATCTCAGCGAGCATGTCGCGGTCAACGATGAAGCCATAGCCTTCTACGTTGTAAGGAATGCCGTAGCTGGTCTTTCCATCACTGGTCAGGCGCAGTCCCTGGGGAAGTGCTGTTGCCATCTTGCCAAAATCACCGGTTGTGACGGTGTTGAGGTCAAGGGCAAAACCACCCTGGCTCCACTCTGCAAGTTCCTTGATCCCCTGGATGGAGAATATGGAGGGCTTGTTGCGGCTATTCATCTCTGAGCGTAGGGTCTCCATGTGATCCTGTCCGCTTCCGATGGAGAAGTTCTTGACCCTGACACCAGTTTCAGCTTCATATGCTGCGCACATTGCTGCAAACTGAGCGGCGTTCTCTCCCTTGGAGTTGTAGACATAGATGTCATAGCCCTTGTCGGCTTCTGCAGAACCCTGTGCAAACAGAGTGGCTGAGAATGCCAAGAGGAGTACGAGAAGAACGATTAGACTTTTTTTCATGTTTCTCTCCTTATGCTTTTTTTAAAGCCTTGAACATTTTTGTACCAGCTAAAGTTTCTCTTGAATTGTAAACCTTGCTTGGTATATACTAATACTAAACCGGTTTTCTAAACCAGTCAACCTTTATTTTCAGAGATTGGTAGAAGGTTACTTTGTATCCTTTTAACCCCAAAACATGGTAGTTTTACCTTTGGAGGCAGATATGAACGTGAATTGGCGTGATACAGTGGACAGTTCGGTGAGCCAGACCTATGTGAATCCTCTCTATCCCAAGAGAGGGGAGACGGTCACCATCACCATACAGGTTGGAGCGGACAGCGCTCTCTCTTCAGTTGGCCTTGTTCCTTTCCATCATGGAAACGAACATCCCCAACAAACACAACGTGAGCAGAAGGGCTCGGTGGTGCTCTACCATGCAACGCTAGCCATGCCTGATGAGACGCTGTACTGGTACTTTGTCCTCTCTAGGGAGGACCGGGCCTACTACTACTCCAAAAAGGGTGTGACTGCCTCACCACCGTCGCTGTATGACAGCTTCTCCCTGAAGCCTGACCTTGTCCCGGTCTCCTGGGTCGGCTCGTCCACCTGTTACCAGATCTTCCCCGACAGGTTCAAGATAGGGGACACCAGCGTCGGTGCAACCGATGGGCAGTACTCCTTTGATGGAGGAATGGTCAGGACGATGGGTTTTTCTGATAAGCCCCTGCCCTTTGACGAAGGAAAATGCCTGGACTTCTTCAATGGGGACCTGAAGGGAATCGAGGATGCCATCCCGCACTTCAAGGCCTTGGGGGTGAATGTCCTCTATCTCAACCCCATCGGGGTATCCAGGACAACCCACCGCTATGACTGCTGTGACTTTTTCCACATCGATGAGAAGCTTGGTGGGGATGAGGCCTTCATTTCGCTATGCAGGAGCCTGCATGAGAACGACATGCGCATCGTGGTGGATATCTCCATCAACCATACCGGCACCGAACACCCCTGGCTCCTGAAGGCCCAGGAGGATAGGGGGAGCGAGGAAGCATCCTTCTACTATTTCAATGATGACGGAACGGTGGCCTGTTGGGAGGATGTCCCGACTCTTCCCCAGCTCAACTACAACAGCACAAAACTGCGGAGCCTCATCTATCAGGATGATGACTCTGCCCTGGTCAAGTTCCTCAAGGAGCCCTTCCTGCAGGATGGATGGCGCCTGGATGTCGCCACTGTCCTGGGAAGAAGGGGTGAGGACCAGAAGTGCGAGGAGGTCTGGCGCGAGGTGAGAAAAGCGGTGAAGGCTGAAAATGACCAGGCTTACCTGGTAGGGGAGGCCTGGGCGGACGCTTCTCCTTTCCTGCAAGGTGATATGTGGGACGCGACGATGAACTATTTTGGCTCCAGCAGGCCTCTTCGCTCCTGGATGGGGGAGACCGACCGTTTCCTCACCGAAGGGTGGGGCCACTCTCCCAAGCCGACCAGGGGCTATACAGGGGTCGAGCTCGCCCAGGCCCTGGAAAGCCAGATGGCAAGCCTTCCCTCTCAGATGCTCCCCATGCAGATGAATTTGCTTGACAGCCATGACACTACGCGCTTTCATGCAACGCCAAACAGTTTTGATTTCGACCTGTACAGCGGGTGCGTGATGCTGCTCTACCTCCTGCCCGGCATGCCCAACCTCTACTATGGTGATGAAGTGGGCCTCGAAGGACCCTACGGCAGTGTGGAGGATTCGCGCTACCCCATGCAGTGGGACAACTCCAAGTGGGATACCCGCTTTTACGAGCTGTACACCTTGATGGGGGAGGTGAGGAAACGCTATCAGAGGATGCTCCAAGCCTCTTCACATAAGGTTATCTATGCCGATGAGCATGCTTTGGTCTTTGCCCGCTATGACTGGGAAACAGCAATCTTATGTGTGCTCAACAAGGACGAAGAGGGTTCAACATTACAAATTCCTAACGGTATGCTTCAGGTAACAGAGTTCCTTGGAGAGAAAAAAGGCAACATATCAGAAGATAAGGGAACACTTATCCTTGAGCTTGCCAGTAAGGAGAACTGTGTTTTGGAGTGCAAGCGGTAAGAGCGTACAATGCTAGTGGCCACTGCAACGCTACAAAGATATGACCAATCTTGAGAGAACTGGGATAAAACAAAGTAAGATCGAGTAGAGAAGAAGTATCCTGCAACAAAACCATAATATTTTGTTGCAGGTTTCTTGCATAAAAAAGGATTAAGGTGCAGTATGAGGTGCCATAACCTGAAAGGAGACCTTTTAGCATGGCATATTTTTTTGATGAACCCTCGCGCACCTTCAGTGAGTACCTCCTAGTCCCCGGCTACTCCGACGAATACGCTATCCCCTCCAAAGTCAGCTTGAGAACCCCGTTGGTAAAGTATGCCAAGGGCGAGGAGCCGTCTCTATCCTTAAACATCCCCCTGGTCAGTGCGATCATGCAGTCTGTCAGCGGTGAGTCCATGGCCAGGGCCCTCGCCCGTGAAGGGGGGGTCAGCTTCATCTACGGCTCGCAAAGCATTGCGGAGGAGTGTGCGATGGTGGCAAAGGTCAAAGCCTTCAAGGCAGGCTTTGTCCCCAGTGACTCCAACCTCCGCGAAGACCAGACCCTTGCGGACCTCATTGAGCTGAAGAAGCGGTTCGGTCACAATACCGTAGCCATCACCTCCGACGGAAGTGAGCGAGGCGTGTTGCGCGGCGTCGTCTCAAGCCGGGACTGGCGACCAAGCAGGATGGCCATTGATACCCCGATCTCCTCCTTCATGACCCCTTTTTCCCGTCTTGTCTATGCCAAGGAGGGTGTTACCCTCAGCGAGGCCAATGACATCATCTGGGAGCACAAGCTCAACAGCCTACCTATAGTTGATGAGGAGGGCCGCCTCTGCTCCTTTGTCTTCCGCAAGGACTACGAAAGCCATAAGGAGCACCCGGATGAGGTGCTGGACAGCCGCAAGCGTTACCTGGTGGGGGCCGGGATCAATACGCGCGACTACCAACAGCGCGTTCCCGCCCTGTTGGCAAGTGGGGCCGATGTGCTGTGCATCGACTCCTCCGAAGGGTTTACCGAGTGGCAGAGAAAGACCTTGCAGTGGATACGGGCCGAATATGGCGATACGGTGAAGGTGGGTGCAGGCAATGTCGTGGACAGGGAGGGCTTTCTCTTCCTTGCCGAAAGCGGGGCCGACTTCATCAAGGTGGGCATCGGGGGGGGCTCGATTTGCATAACGCGCGAGACCAAGGGCATAGGCCGCGGTCAGGCTACAGCGGTCATTGAGGTGGCCAAGACCCGGGACGACTACTTCAAGAGGACCGGCACCTACATCCCCATCTGTTCTGACGGAGGGATCGTGCATGACTACCATATGACGCTCGCCCTTGCCATGGGTGCTGATTTTCTTATGCTTGGTCGCTACTTTGCCCGCTTTGACGAGAGCCCGACTGAGAAGGTGAACGTCAAGGGCTCCTACATGAAGGAATACTGGGGGGAAGGGTCGGCGAGGGCCCGCAACTGGCAGCGCTACGATATGGGTGGGGACGGCAAGCTCTCCTTTGTGGAGGGGGTGGACTCCTTTGTCCCCTATGCTGGCCCGCTTAGGGACAACGTGCAGCTCTCATTGAGCAAGATGCGCTCAACGATGTGCAACAGCGGGGCATTGAGCATCAGGGCCCTGCAGGAGAAGGCCAAGCTGACGCTGGTATCATCCACCACCATCGTGGAGGGGGGAAGCCATGATGTGCTGCTCAAGGACAGCAATGATATGCCTAGGAAGTAGGGAAGAAGAGCTACGACCAAAAGGTACTCTCCATTAGGTGCTATTTCATTATTATCCACTTTATAGTTGACACCTTCGCCTCCTTCATGGTACTTTCATGCAAGTCGGCCGGATAGCTCAGTGGGAGAGCGGTTGCTTTACACGCAACTGGTCGGGGGTTCAAATCCCTCTCCGGTCAAAAGCGCATCCAATCGGGTGCGCTTTTTCAATGTTCAAGGATGGTTTTATGAAACGCAATTTTTTTGAGAATCCAAAGACAGCTGTGCTTGTCGCCATTTTCTGCACCTTGCTCTGGGGAACTGCCTTCCCTACTATTAAAGTTGGGTACGAGCTGTTTGCAATTGGCGACAGCGCCAGTTCCAAACTTCTCTTTGCAGGAATACGATTCTTTTTCTCCGGACTCTTGCTGGTTGCTTACCATGCAGCCACCACTAGGAAAATACCAACAATTAAGAAAGAAAATTACCAATGGGTTTTGGTCCTAGCGCTGGTACAGACTACGGCCCAGTATTTCTTTGCCTATTTGGGTGTTGCCAATACCACAGGGGCAGCCTCCACCATTTTTTCCTCTGTCTCAGCCTGCTTTGCTGTGGTGCTGGCACATTTTTTCTTTACGGACGATAAGCTGACCACCCCGAAAATCGTTGGATCGATAGTCTGCGTCTTTGGTATTTTCGTCTCAACCCTTGGGGATGGGACCATCCATTTTTCCTTGAATGGGGAAGGGATGATTCTTGTCTCCCAGCTCTGTTTTGCAATAGGAACAGTATTCAATAGGAAAATTACCCAGACTGAAGGACCCTTGGCAGTTACCTCCTACAACTTGACCCTTGGAGGGCTGGTGCTGATAATTATCGGTCTTATCGGTGGAGGGCAGCTTACAAGAGTCTCGGTTTCAGGCCTTCTGGTCCTGCTCTATCTTGCCTTGTTGTCAGCAGTCGCCTTTACCCTCTGGTCACAGGTGCTCAAGCATCACCCTGTGGGTAAGATAAGTGTCTTTACCTTCATCACCCCAATTGCCGGTACTGCTTTCTCCGCCCTTGTGCTTGGTGAAGACATCATGCATATCAAGTACCCCATCTCCCTGCTATTGGTTACCCTGGGCATCTATACAATTCATAGAAGAAAGAAAGCTGATCTAAAATCAGTAGTGTTGCCCCGTTAAGACCAATTGGGTATAGTTGAAAAGACTGGGAGGTCATGATGCAGTTTGACCAGTATTTCCTCTATTTTGTCCTCTATGCGATGATCGGCTACATCTGTGAGCTCGTATACTGCGGAATCCTTGATGGAAGGCTGACCAACCGTGGCTTCCTGTTTGGCCCCTATCTGCCCATCTATGGGTTTGGGGCCCTGCTTGTGGTGGTCCCCCTCATGTCTTTTGATGCCCACCCCATAGCGGTGTTCGCCATGGCTTTTCTCCTGACAAGCGCTTTGGAGTATGTGACCAGCTTCCTCCTGGAAAAGATTTTCCAAACCAAGCTTTGGGACTACTCCAAGAGGTTTGCCAATATCAACGGCAGGGTCTGCCTGCTCAACTCCATACTCTTCGGCCTGCTGGGCCTTGCAGCCACCTATCTCCTGCATCCGGCCATCACCACCATGGTCTCTCGCATCCCCGCATATGTGTTGGATCCCCTGAGCAATGCACTGCTCATTCTCCTTTCCATAGACACAACCAGCAGTGTCTACCGGATGTCCTCTTTCCAGAGACAGCTCACTGAGTTCAGGATACGAGTCAGGGAACTTGAGGAGCGGATCGACCTGCTTGCAAAACAGAGGGCAACCCCTTCGCTTGTAAGTTTGGGAGAACGCCTTGACCGTGAGCTTGACGAGCTGAAAACCAAGGTAACCAAGCGCTTGAAATGGATCTACAGTGCATTCCCCTCGGTTACAGGAAACAATGAGGAGCAGCGCTTGCAACTTGAGCTGCTGAAGATGAACTTCCGCTCCTATCGGGAAAAGAAGAAAGAACAGAGAAAAAAGCGTTGATGGAAAAGAAGAGATGATGACAAGGAAGAAGCGATGACTGCACAGCAACGACTAGACCGGACCCTTGAGGCGATGGAGCGAGCCACACGAGAGAGCGGGCGCAAGCCCTCTTCCGTCACCCTTATGGCTGTGAGCAAGACCCACCCCTACCAGGACATCCTTGAGCTTTTTGACTGCTCACAGAGGCTGTTCGGTGAGAACAGGGTCCAGGAGGTTGAGCAGAAGTTCCCCCTAGTCCGGTCAGCTGGGATGAAGGTGCACCTTATCGGCCACCTGCAGTCCAACAAGGTCAGCAAGATAGTCCCCCTTGTCGATGGCATCGACAGTGTCGACTCGATCAAGATAGCGAGACGCATCAGCGCGTCCTGCATTGAGCTTGGTAAGCAGATGCCTGTCCTCCTGCAGTACAATACCAGTGAGGAAGCAGCAAAAAGCGGGTTTGAGAAAGAAGGGGACCTCTATGCCGCCCTTGATGCACTGGATGAGATGCCAGGCATCACCGTACAGGGTCTTATGACCCTGGGTCCTCTTGGTGGAAGAGAGAAGGAGACCCGCACAGCCTTCGCCCTTCTCAGGGAGCTGCAGCAGTCCTGTATCGCCCGATACCCCCATCTCGACCTCTCCACCCTGAGCATGGGTATGAGCGGTGACTTCCCCCTGGCGATCAGGGAGGGTGCCACCATGGTGAGGGTAGGCACGAGCCTGTTCGGAGAGAGGCAGGCCCCATGATGAAAAAAGCCCTTGTACTTATGATGCTCCTGCTGTTCTGTCTTTCAATGCTCCCCCTTTACAGTACGACCCTTCCCGCTTATGAACCCTACCAGGAGGATGAGTTTCCCCTGTGGAGCTACAAGCTGCGAAGGGGTGAGATCATCTTTTTCGGATCCTTTGTCATCACGATGGCAGTGGCAAGCCTGGGCTACACTCTTGTAGTGAATGCCGGGTGGGCACCCCCCGCCAAGGATGCCCTGAGTGCACTCCTGATCCAAGGCGGTATTGCAGGAGGCCTTTCGCTGGGCATTGCCGTAGCCGACTACATGCTCGGTGAAGTGGGGAACCCCTGATGGCCATCAACAAACAGAGCCTTGCCATTACTGTTGGGGTTCTTGAACAAATCATGCGCCTGGATGCCTACCTTGCTCAGGAGGGGCTCAGGCGCTCGATCCTCAGTTGCCCTGATACAACCATCCACCTCAACGGCAAACCTTCCAAAAAGGGAAAGCCTGTCAAACCAGGGGATGTGATCCTGGTGACCTATACAGAGGAGATCTTTGAAGGGTTGCGAGCCCAGCAGATACCCCTTGATGTCCTGTATGAGGATGCTTCCCTGCTTGCCATCAACAAGGTTCAGGGCATGGTCGTCCATCCGGCCATCGGCAACCATGAGGGCACTGTGGTAAATGCCTTGCTCGGCCGCTACGGGATGGACTTTTGTTCGCTATGTGATGCGGAAGAAGGCAATGTAGGGGAAGGCACTATGGAAGGGGAGGGCGAAGAGCCCTCCCTGGACTCCCCTCAGGTCAGGCCGGGCATTGTCCACCGCCTCGACAAGGACACCAGCGGTGCCATGGTCATAGCCCGCGACCTCCATAGCTACCGGTCCCTGCTCGCCCAGTTCAAGGCCCATACCACGACAAAGACCTATATAGCCCTGGCTAAGGGCAGTTTCTCCCGCATCGAGGGGAGCATTCAGACCAATATCAAGCGCGACAGCCGCAACCGCAAGCGCTTTGTCTCCTGCAGCGCTCAAGAGGGGCGCACTGCCCTTACCCACTACAGGGTGTTGCGCCAGTTTGCTGGCTTCGCACTGCTGCGGATCAACATCCACACAGGCAGGACCCACCAAATCCGGGTGCACCTCGCTTCGCTGGGACACCCGGTGATCGGGGATGTGATTTACGGAAAGGCTGATGGGACCACCCTCATGCTGCATGCCTTGCACCTGGAGGTCGATCATCCGGCTACCCTGGAGCGCCTGGCCTTCCGGTCAAGCCTGCCTTCACGGTTCCTCGAATATGTGAAAGGGGAGCGGAAGTGACCTTGCACTACATGCATTGCATTGGTTGGATCAGCCCTTTCTTAACAAGGTATGGGATCACTCCTATCCTTGCAAAGATGGCCACTAGGCCACCGGCTTCCACCCTCCGACAGGTAAGGATATCATCGAGCATCCAACGTAAGGACCAGATAATGCTCTGGTCCTTACCGTAGTTGAACTATATTTTTTTATTTTTATTTTTATTTTTATTTTTATTTGTTTTTTTATTGTGGCCTGCTTACTCATCATAGCGCCAGTTCTGCCTCTCCTTGGCCATGGCACCGAGCTCCAGCAGCTGGTGGTTGAACATGCGCTCTATGCGCAGCTTGCTTGCAGTGCCGTGGCCGGGAAAGAGCAGGATGTTCTCATCGAGGCTCATCAGGCGCTTCCAGATGGATTGCAGCAACAGGGCCTGCTCGCGGTATCCCTCTGTCGATCCCACTCGCCCGCACATCAGGGTGTCCCCGGTGAACAGGGCGTGGTCTATCTTGTAGACCAGGCTGTCCAGGCTGTGCCCGGGGACATGGATCACCTCTATCTCAAGGTCGCACAGAGAGAGGACCTGGTGGTCACTGATGGACTTGACCGGAAACTCGTAGGAGGCGAAGCCCGAGGCGTAGATGGTGGGGTTGTAAATCTTCGCCAAGGTGCCCAGGCCCGCCGTGTGTGCCATGTGGCGATGGGTCAGAAGCACATGCTTGAGCTTGAACTCGTTGGATTCGATCAGGTGAACAAGTTCATTGTCCACATGCCCGGGATCGATGAGGATCGCATCGCTGCCCTTCTTGGAGCCTATGAGATAGGTGTTGCAAAACCCCACAACAGAAAAATGCTGGTATATCCTCAATGGTGTGCCTCCGAGTAGTTGGAGTACCGAAAGGATACCCGCCTCTGGTTTGTGTGGGCGAAGTCGGCCTTCTTGAGGTTGCAGTCGATGAAGTCCGTATCCCTGAGGTAGCTTGTGCCGAAGTTGGTGTAGTAGAGGTCACAGTCGCCAAAGTTACAGTACAGCGTATCGATCCCCACGAAATTGCTGTGCGTGATGGTGGAGCCGCTGAAGTCGCACCCTATCATCTTGCTTCCTGAGAAGATGGAGTACCTGCTGGTGATGTTGTTGAACCGGCACCCCTCAAAGAGGCAGAAGTCAAAGAAGCTGGTGATGAACGTGCACTCGGAAAAGTCGATGTTCCTGAAGGTGCACCACGCCATGTTCGATGAGATGAACCCCTTCTTGGGAATGGTGAGGTTCTCAAACTCCCCTCCGGTGAGGGAGAGGTCCAGCACATCGTCCTTTCCAAGCAGGGAGGCGATGCAAGAGCTGTACAGCTCATCCTTGTTCGGGCTGTGGCGAAAGCAGAAGGGCCCTTCTCCACAGATGTAGGTATTGCATGTTGGGTGCGCGCACGTCATGAAGTTAAACATAGGGTAACAGTACCAAATCTCAGAGAGTTGTCAAGGTGGGCTCTTTGCTAGTACAGTATATCCATGCAGCAACATACAGGTATTGTCACCAGAGGAATCAGCAACATATACACAGTCAGGGAAGGGCAGGAGAGCTATCTCTGCCGCATCAAGGGCAAGCAGCTTGACACCGGCGTCCATGAGTACAACCCCCTGGCCGTCGGGGACAGGGTCTCCTTTGTCGTCACGGGAACCGCTGAAGGGCTCATCCTTGAGCGCCTTGAGCGTACCAACTGCTTTCAGCGTTGGAACATCAAGGGCAGCAGCAACCAGACGGTGGTGGCGAACATGGATATGATAGTCTGTGTCTGCAGTGCCGACGAACCTCCCTTTCGTCCGCGCTTCATCGACCGCGTCATAGCGTGCAGCATCGGCGTGGATGTGATGATAGTCATGAACAAGAGCGACATCCTGCTTACCGAGGATGAGTTCGAGCGCTTTGCCCTCTACAACAAGCTCGGCTATACCATCAGGGGGGTCAGTGCCCTCACCGGTGAGGGCCTGCCTGAGTTTGTAGCGCTTCTGAAGGGCAAGACCGTTGCCTTCATCGGCCAAAGCGGTGTAGGCAAGTCCACCCTCATCAACCGGATACTGGATGTGGATCAGAAGATCGGGGAGATCAGCGAAAAGTATAACCGCGGCAGGCATACCACCAACTACTCGCTGATGATCGAGGGCCCTGACTTTACCCTGGTGGACACCCCCGGTGTGCGCGAGATATTGGTTCCCCATGGGGACCCCCAAAGGATCGCCCAATCCTTTCCCGAGTTTGTCGAACCTTCGAAGAAGTGTGCATTCGATCACTGCCTGCACGATGAGGAGCCCGACTGTGAGGTCAAGCGCCTCCTTGAGGAGGGAGCAATCCACCACGACCGCTATGGCAGCTACCTGAGGATGCTCGCATCCTTGGATGTGAAGGGTCCCGAATGGATGGGAAAGAGCGACCAGAGCCGCGAACGATACAGAAATATGGAAAAGCATGAACAAGAAGAGTATTGAAGATCTGGGCTTTCTCTCTGTCCTTGAGAAGATACAGGGTTGCACCCTCAGTAGTGAGGGCATCCAAAGGCTCTCTACACTAGGTTTCCTTACAGACAAGGGTTCCCTGACCGAACGCCAGGAGAAGGTTGCATCCTTTTATCGCCTGATAGGACACCCCAATGGGGGGATCCCCCGCTCCTTTGCAGAGCTGGGCGATGCCCTTCCCATCCTGGACAACCCGCTGCTCGTCCTGGACGGGCAGGCTCTTATGGCCATTGCGCACTATATCGGCAGTGCCGAGCTGTTCTTGGAGTACTGCAACCAGAGCCTGGACAACAGCGGCCCGCTACCGAGCATCCATGGCTCCCTCGGACTTGCCATAGAGCCCTCCCTCATTGCGCTGAAGGCGAGCATCTACTCGATCCTTGACGAATCTGGTGAGGTCAAGGAGAGCCACCCGGCCATACGGGCCCTGAAAAAGCAGGTTGACCAGGCCAAAGGGGAGCGCACCCGGTTCTGCAACGACTTCATGAGGTCCAAACAGGACGCCATGCAAAGCGACCAGAGCGCCTACCGTGACGGAAGGGTGGTCATCCCTGTACGCAATGACCGCCGCAGTGAGGTGGAGGGGTTCATAAGCAGTGCCTCCTCATCCGGGGCAACCGTCTTTATGGAGCCCTACAGGCTCGTTGAGATGAACAACTCGGTGGTGATGGCCGAAAACCAGATTCTGGTGGAGATAGCGAAGTTGCTTGCCCAACTCGATGGGCAGGCACGCCAGTGCAAAGCGGAGCTGCTCGCCCTCCTTTCCATGGTGGGATCTGCAGACGCCCTCTTTGCTGCAGCACGCTACAGCTTTGATACCCATGCGACGAGGGTGAACCTCCAAGGCGACCACTTCTCGATGCTCGGTGCCCGCCATCCCCTTTTGGGCAGGAAGGCTGTTCCCGTCACCGTAGAGCTCTCACCCAAGGTGCAGGCAGTGGTCATCTCCGGACCCAATGCCGGAGGGAAGACCGTCACCATCAAGACGGTGGGCCTGATGGCCCTGCTGAACCAGTTCTGCGGCTTCATCCCGGCAATGGATGGATCGGCGCTTCCGCTGTTCGACAACATCTATACCGATATAGGGGACGAGCAGAGCATCGAAGAGGAGCTCTCCACCTTCAGCGGCCATATGAAGCAGATAGGACACATCCTGCGCAGCATGACAGGCTCCTCGCTGGTCATCATGGACGAGCTTGGAAGCGGCACCGACCCTGTCGAGGGAGCCGCCCTTGCCAGGGCCACCATGGAGTATTGCCTGCGCAAGGCCAAGCTGACGCTGGTTACCAGCCACCATGGGGTGCTCAAGCAGTTCGCCTATGCCAAGGAGAACGTCATCAACGCCTCGATGGAGTTTGACGAGAGGACCCACCTGCCCACCTTCAGGGTCATCAACGGCATACCCGGGGACAGCCACGCCCTTGATACCGCCAAGGCGATGCGCCTCCCACCCGAAGTGCTGGACAAGGCAAAGCACTATCTTGGAAGCGAGGCTGTGGAGATAGGGGAGATCATCAAGGGCCTTGAGCGGCGCAGGCGCGAAGCCGAGGTGCATGAGCAGAATCTCAAAGACCGCCACCGCGCCATGCAGCAGCAGGAAAAACAGATCCAGCTCAAGGAGCTGAAGCTCAAGCAGGAGACTCTTTTGCTGAAGCAGGAACAGTCCAGTGACCTCTACCGCTTCATGCGCCAAAAGAGCAGCGAGCTTGAAAAGCTTGTTGCCGATCTCCGCACAGGTGAGATAACGCGGGAGAAGACGCTGAAGGTCAAGGGTTTTGTCGCCTCGCTGCAGGAGAAGCACTCACAAACCGAGGAGCAGCTGGAACAGCAAAGCCAGGAGCTCCTGGAGCAGACAGAAGATAGGGCTCCCATGGAGTTCAAGCCCAACATGGATGTGCTGTGCGGCAAGGCCAGGCGCGAGGGACGCATCATTCGCAGCTCTTCGAAGGGCAAGTGGGTCGTAGCGATCGGAACAATGAAGTTCACATTGGCTGAAAGTGAACTCTTCCCCCCCAGAAAACAGGAACAGAAGAAGGTCCATGTGCAGTACCACAGTAGCACCCCCGCTCCGAAGATGGTCATCGATGTGCGCGGGCTGACTTTGGAGGAGGCCCTCTCTGCCCTGGATGCCCAGGTCGAGAGCGCCCTGGTCCATGGGTTTTCCTCCTTCTCGGTGATACACGGCTATGGGGACGGCATCCTCAGCCGGGGCATAGGGGAGTATCTGAAACAAAGCCAGCATGTCGCTGACTTCAGGTTTGCCCTTCCCGAGGATGGGGGGATGGGAAAGACCTATGTGTTTTTCTCATAGATGGATTGCAGGGGCGTTGCCCTTGCTTTTTTTTTGCCCGCGTGGTATCTACTAAATTAGTAATTTACTAATTTAGTAGATACCGCAGTACAATAGAACAAGAACGCAGAAAAGAGGACCTGGAGGAAGAACTGAATGAACCTTGATAAGAAGAAGCTCAGGCAGCAGTACAGGGAGAGCAAGCCACCCATGGGATGTTTTGCCCTGAGGTGCGAGAGTACCGATGCGCTCTACATAGGGTGGGCCATGGACCTGGAGAGTGCTAAGAACTCCCTGCTGTTCAGGCTCTCCATAGGAGGGTTGCTCAATGAACCTGAGCTGCAAGCCCTCTATGATAGGGAGGGAGGGGAGCATTTCAGCTTCTCAGTCCTGGAGAGCCTGCCCTATGATGCAGATGATGGTGCTAAGGATTACAAGGATGACCTTGAGACACTTGCCTTGCTCTATCGTGAAAAATACCCACATGCACAGGAGATACAGGTATGGAAATACCCACAACATTGAAACACAAGCCGGTGATCGTCGTTGAGAACTACAGCGAGGTAGATGGGAAACGGGCGTATGACTCGGATGCACAAGGGCTCTCCATCGGGCTTGCCCAGTGGAATGACCGGGGCAGCGTCGAGGTCTCTGCAAAGGTCTGGCGTCATACCGGGGAGAAGTGGTCCCGCCAAAGTGAGGAGCTCCCCCTGAACAGGGTCCTGGACCTTGCAATCCTGGTCGCAAGGACCAGCCTCCACTTTCAGGATGCCTATCGCTTCCCCCAGTACTATGACCCCACCAAGGAGCATATCGACAGGATCGGGATGCAGGGCTCTGCAATGACCGTCGAGGTGTGCAAGAACAATGCCCTGCTGGACAGCGACATACGACTGCTCGCCGATGCCTTGGGCGAGGATGGGGAGATGCTGGGCGAGCGCTTCAGGGTCCTCTCCTCCCTGCTGAAAGAAATGGGGTTTTGAGGGCCTTGGCACGCTGTTTTCTTGCTAACTTGAGCTGGGCATGCTACGATTTTCCTAAGGAGTAACTATGTCTGATTATATGAATGGAACAGGTATCCAATACCATCTGCATATCAAGGAGGGCGATGTGGGGCGGTACGTCATCCTTCCTGGGGACCCCAAGCGTGTTCCCCTGATAGCCGCCTATCTGGATGATGCGCACCTTGTAGCCGACAGCCGCGAGTATGTCACCTATACAGGGACTCTGGAGGGTGAGAAGGTTTCGGTGACCTCCACAGGCATAGGCGGCCCTTCGGCTTCCATTGCCATGGAGGAGCTCTTCAAGTGCGGCAGCGATACCTTCATCCGCCTGGGAACCTGCGGCGGCATTGCCTTGGATGTCATGGGAGGGGATGTGGTCATCGCCACAGGGGCTGTGAGGATGGAGGGCACCAGTCGGGAGTACGCTCCCATCGAGTTCCCATCCGTTGCAACCTTTGAGGTCGTCAGCGCCCTGGTGGAGGCGGCCGCCCTCCTGGGAAACCGCAGCCACACAGGGGTGGTGCAGTGCAAGGACTCCTTCTACGGCCAGCACTCCCCTTCGGAGATGCCCGTATCCTATGACCTGATCAACAAGTGGGAGGCGTGGAAGCGGCTGGGAGTCCTGGCAAGCGAGATGGAGAGCGCCGCCCTGTTCGTAGTTGCCGCCAAGCTTGGGGCCCGCTGTGGCAGTGCCTTTCTTGTGGTTGGAAACCAGGAGCGCGAGCTGCTGGGTATGGATAACCCGATATTCCACGACACCGACTCCGCCATCAAGGTGGCGATCGAGGCGGTGCGGTCTCTGATCCTCAAGGATAGGAAGGCATAGAGGTTCCCTTATGCCCGTTTTCTCTGGCTCCCCGGTGGGGAGCTTTTTTCTTCTAGGATGGCCTGTATGCTCAACTCCTGGGGAAAGGGGCCCATCTTGCCCAGCGAGCAGAGGCAGGAGCTGCCATGGTATGCCTCATAAGTGCCGCACAGGGGGTAGTTTTTACCAGCCCCCGGCAAGATGGTGCTGATCGCTTTGTAGTGGTATAGCAGTGCCTGTGCATTGGGGATGTACTCCAAGGTGCACAGATGGGAGAGAAAGCCGAATTGCGGTCTGCTTCCGGGCAGGTATATGAGCAGGTCCAGCAGGGTGGGGACCAGGGTGTAGTCCAGAATGGTTCCGCCTTGTCCCTCGATGTGCAGGTATACTCTCAGCAATAGCTGCCGGGCCTTGGAAATCGTCGAATAGATGCTCTGTTCACTGCTGAAACGCATTCGGTAGTACATTGCTCTCCTCCGTATAGGGGATAGAGCGGCAGTTGCCCCTTTCGCTTCAGCTTTCGTAGGTGGGGATGGCAAGTTCCTTAAGTTTCTCTAGCCCTTGGAGCAGGAGCTTGTCAAGGTTTTCTCTCTTTTCTGCGAAAAGCAGTGGTTCGATGGTGTAGATTTCCAGCCCCTGTTCTTCATATTCAGCTTGGAGTTCCTTGTTGGGAAAGGTTCCCATATCCAGGGCAAAGCGGATTTTTTGGATGTCTTCGGCAAGGTTCTCACTTTTCACGAGCAGGGACTTTTCGGTTTGCAAGTTATGGATCCTGATGATTCCCCTCATTGCATGGGAGGTGTATAGGTGTAGCGTATTCATATCGGACCACTATAGTAAAATACGGCATTTGTGTACACCTGAAAGTTAATCGGCGCCACTGCTTGCAATTTCTCTCTCATTGGCCAATACTTTCCCCTGGTTGTTCAAAGATCTTGGGGTTTTTCGTTTGTTGCTTATTTATGAAGAATCCTTTATCATAATGCAATATTACAAGGTAGGAATTCAGATGGCTCAACAAATTCAGGATTTGGTTGCTTCCATCCGTAAGGATGGCATTGAAGTAGCCCAGAAAGAGGCGGCACAGATTATCTCTGATGCCAAAGCCCAGGCTGACGAGATTGTATCCCAGGGACGCAAACGCGCCTCCAAACTTATTGAAGATGCACAGAAAGAGATTGATGTACGCGACCAGAGTGCCCGTGCAAGTCTCGGCCAGGCGAGTAGGGATGTACAGCTCTCCTTGAAGAAGGCAATCCAGAAGCAACTGGACAACCTGCTTGTCGACAAGCTCGAGAAGGCCTTCAGTTCCGAAGCCCTGCTCTCCCTTGTCGCTTCCGTTGTCACCCAGCTAGCTGACAAGGCAAAGACAGAGGTCCAGCTCAGTGAGAAGGATTTCAAGAGGCTTGCCTCCTCGCTCAAAAGCGAACTGGCTGAGAAGATCAAGGGTGGTTTGGAAATAAAGGCCGTCGAACAAGTGCACAGCGGTTTCCGCATTGCCGAAAAGGACGGTTCTGGTTTCTACGACTTCAGTGCAGAGGAGACTGCCAAGCTCATGGAGCCTTTCCTCTCCTCAGCCATAGCAGAAATTGTCTTCGCCCAAGCGAAGTAAGGAGCAGTGATGGCTTCCTATTATTATCTGGTGGCGACGCTGCCCATGTTGCGCTACGATGGAAAGAGTCCCTTTGATACGGACTCTTTCCTTGAACAGTGCAGGACACAGGTCAGCCCCCGCGATTACCAGATTATCGCATCTGCCCTTTCGGGCAGAGGCTCGCTTCACCCTTTCCTCAAACGGTGGCAGCAGTTCTCTTCCATGGTGAAGAAAGAGCTGAATGACCAGCGCAGCAAGAAGCTCGGTCTCTCCTCACCCAAATATCGCAATGAAGGTGGGAAGGAGTTTCGCATAGGGGAAGCGGTGCGCCAGGCCCTCTCCAATGAGAACGTCCTGGAAGCTGAGCTCTCCCTGCTCGCCCTCAAATGGAATTATCTTGATGAGATCTCGGCCTTGCACTACTTCGATGTGGAGGCTTTGCTCTCCTATGCTGTAAAGCTGCAGCTGTTGGAGCGCAAGAGTCTCTTTACCAAGGAGGAGGGCAATGCTGAATTCAAGCGCCTCTTCTCCAATTTACAGACTGAAATAGCTAATACGTAGTGGAGTTGGATATGGCAAATACAAGTGGACGTGTTATTGGCGTCAACGGCAATATGGTTTCTGTAGAGTTTGACAGCGCCATCTCAAAGAACGAGGTTGGGTTCATCCATCTAGGGGATGTCAGGCTCAAGGGTGAAGTCATCAAGATCAACAAGAATGTTGCATCGCTGCAGGTGTTCGAGATGACCGAAGGCATCAGCGTTGGGGACAAGGTTGAGTTTTCACACGAGATGCTCAGCGTCGAGTTGGGACCTGGTCTGCTTCAGCAGATTTATGACGGGCTTCAGAACCCCCTGCCCGAACTGGCCGCACAGTGCGGCTTCTTCCTGCAAAGGGGCGTCTACCTCGACCCTATTCCCAATCTGGATTGGGAGTTTACCCCATTGGTCAAGGTCGGGGATCTCCTCAGGCCCGCCGATACCTTCGCCACGGTTCCCGAAGGGCTCTTTACCCATGAGATCATGCTTCCCTTCTCCTTTGCCGAGGTCGACTGGAAGGTGACCTCCATCAAAAAGAAGGGCACCTACAATGTCCGTGAGGAGGTTGCCACCGTCGAGGACCCCAAGGGCAACAAGCGCTCCCTGAGCATGGTCTTCACCTGGCCGGTCAAGCGTGCCATCAACAAGTATGAGGAGCGCCTGCGCCCCGATGAGACGCTGGTGACGAAGATCCGTATCATCGATACCTTCTTGCCTGTTGCAAAAGGGGGGACGTACTGCACCCCCGGCCCCTTTGGAGCCGGCAAGACGGTGCTTCAGCACATGACCAGCCGCAACGCCGATGTCGACATCGTCATCATCGCAGCGTGTGGTGAGCGTGCCGGTGAGGTCGTCGAGGTGCTCAAGGAGTTCCCCGAGCTGACCGACCCCAAGACCGGGCGTTCCCTCATGGAGCGCACCATCATCATCTGCAACACCTCCTCCATGCCGGTGGCCAGCCGTGAAGCTTCGGTATACACAGCTGTCACGATTGCCGAGTACTATCGCCAGATGGGCCTGGACATCCTCTTGCTTGCCGACTCCACTTCACGGTGGGCCCAGGCAATGCGTGAGATGAGCGGCCGTCTTGAGGAGATACCCGGTGAAGAGGCCTTCCCGGCCTATCTTGAGAGCCGCATTGCGGAGTTCTATGAGCGTGCTGGAAAGGTACGGCTCAAGGATGGGCGCATCGGGTCCGTTACCATCGGAGGGACCGTCAGTCCAGCCGGAGGCAACTTTGAGGAGCCTGTGACCCAGGCCACGCTGAAGGTTGTCGGTGCATTCCACGGCCTGAGCCGCGAACGCAGTGATGCACGCAAGTATCCTGCCATCGACATCCTCGGGTCCTGGTCCAAGTACAGCGGCATCATTGCAGGCAAGAAGGTGGAGTATGCACGTTCAATCCTGTTCAGGGGCAGTGAGATCAACCAGATGATGAAGGTTGTCGGAGAGGAAGGGACATCCATAGCCGACTACGTCATCTATCAGAAGAGCGAGCTCATCGATGCCTGTTTCTTGCAGCAGAACTCCTTTGACCCTGTAGACTCATCAATACCCATCGAAAGACAGCGTCATGTGTTTGACCTCCTGTTTACCGTCCTTGCAGCCACCTATGAGCTGGAGAATAAAAAGCAGGTCCGTTCCTTCTTCAATACACTCAGGCAGAAGTTCCTTGACTGGAACGGTGTCGAGTTCAATGGTGAGCGTTTCACCCAGATAGAAGGGGAGATTAAGAAACTCTACAAAGGCAAGTTTGTGCAGTATGACAGTGTTGCCGAGAAGTTGATGTAAGGGGTAGATGATGCAAAAAGTATATTCGAAGATAGAGTCAATCGTAGGGAACGTCATTACCGTACGTGCACAAGGGGTCAGCAATGGCGACCTTGCAATTGTGAGCACCTCCCATGGCGACAGCTATGCAAACGTCATCAAGCTTGATGAAGACCTGGTATCCCTGCAGATATTCTCTGGTGGCCAGGGAGTTTCAACCGGAGACCAGATCCGTTTCCTGGGGATCCCCATGCGCGTCTCCTACAGCGACAACCTGATGGGACGTGTCTTTGATGGCACGGGAAAGCCTCGTGACAAGGGTCCCTCCCTGACCGACAACATGATCGATATCGGAGGTCCCGCAGTCAACCCTGCAAAAAGGATCATTCCCCGGAACATGATCCGTACCGGTATTCCCATGATTGACGTGTTCAATACCCTCGTTGAGAGTCAGAAGCTGCCGATCTTCTCTGTAAGCGGCGAACCTTACAACCCGTTGTTGGCCCGGATCGCCATGCAGGCTGAGGTTGACCTGATCATCCTCGGGGGCATGGGGCTCAAGTATGATGACTTCCTCTTCTTCAAGGACACCTTGGAAAAGAGCGGGGCCATGAGCCGGACCATCATGTTTGTCCATACAGCGAGCGACCCCACCGTAGAGTGCATCCTTGTCCCTGACATGGCCCTGGCCGTTGCAGAGAGGTTTGCCCTCGATGGCAAGAAGGTCCTGGTCCTGCTGACCGATATGACCAACTTTGCCGACTCCTTGAAGGAGATGGCAATTACCATGGACCAGGTGCCGTCCAACCGCGGATATCCCGGAGACCTCTACAGTGCCCTCGCCTCGCGGTATGAGAAGGCTGTAGACTTTGAGGGTGCGGGCTCCCTTACCATCCTGGCCGTCACCACCATGCCCGGTGATGACGTCACCCACCCGGTTCCCGACAACACAGGCTATATCACCGAGGGCCAGTACTACCTCAAGGGTGGGAGGATCGAGCCGTTCGGTTCGCTTTCCCGCCTGAAGCAGCAGGTCAACAAGGATACCCGTGATGACCACCGCGCCCTTATGGACGGTATGATCAAGCTGTTCGCCTCCTACAAGGAGTCGGTGGAGAAGAAGTCCATGGGCTTTATGATGACCGAGTGGGATGAGAAGCTGCTCAAGTACGGAACCTTGTTTGAGAACAGGCTGATGGACTTGAGTGTGAACATCCCTCTGGAACAGGCCCTCGATTTGGGCTGGGAGATCCTTGCCAAGTGTTTCGAACCAAATGAGACAGGATTGAACAGCGATCTGATTCTCAACCGTTGGCCGAACAAATCGGTTGACTAAGGGGGAATTATGGCCGGCAAACTGACAAAGAATGAGCAAAAGCTGCAAAAGGACAGCCTCAAGCAGTTTCAGCGCTATCTGCCGACCCTGCAGCTGAAGAAACAGCAGTTGCAGGTGGTCATTCGCCAGATAGAGGCTGAGGTTGCTGAGATGCGCACCAAGCAAAAGCAGCTTGTGCTTGCGATGCAGGTCTGGATAGCGGTCTTTCATGAGAATGCGTTTTTTTCCGAAAATCTTGGTCTGGAAAACCTTATCAAGATTGATAGGGTCGAACGTTCGGTGGGTAATATCGCTGGGGTGAACATCCCCGTATTCAAGGAACTCTCGTTTCAGCCCATCACCTATGACTTGGACGACTACCCCCTATGGGTAGACCGGGCTCTGCAGAGCTTGCGTGATGTATCGCGCTTTGATGCTCTCATCGCTACCCTTGAGCAGCAGGTGAAACTGCTGAATAGGGAGCTCAGGACCACCAGCCAGAGGGTCAACCTTTTTGAAAAGGTGAAGATTCCTGAGGCCAAGGAAAATATCCGCAAAATCGGCATATACCTGGGCGATCAGCAGACCGCTGCTGTTGTACGAGGAAAGATTGCAAAGAAAAAACTGGTAAAGGAGGCCTGATATGATTGTTCCCATGAAAAAAGTATCTGTCATCGTACAGGCCCACGATAAGTCCTCCATGCTCAAGACCCTGCGCAAAGAGGGTGTGATGCATATTTTCACTGAGACCGTCCGCACCGAGACAAGTGAAGCCCTCAAACGGGAGCTGGATGCTCTGCATAAGGTTCAGACCCATATCCTTGATAAGGTCGATCCCAAAAGAAAGCCTGTTCAGAAACGTGTTTCTGAAGAGGTGTTTGTCGAGCTTCATACTCGGTATATGCAGCTGATCCAGGCACGGATCAGGCTTGAGGAGGAGGTCACCAAGGACAGTGCCGCCATTGAGCTGTTGCGCCCTTGGGGTGATTTCGATCCTGATGAGATAGCCGCTCTTGCCCGTGAAGGCGTTTCTCTTGCCTTCTATACCCTTTCCAAGAAGGACCTGAAGGCACTTGACCCCTCCATTACCTATATCGAGCTTGCGCCACTTGGACCTATGCAGGCCATAGCGGTGGTTGATGCAGAACTCGAAAGCAGTGTGGGGGCAACCCGATTCACCATTCCCGAGATGGGCCTTTCCGCTCTTGAGCAGCGAAATGCCTATGACAGGCAACGCCTTGTTGAGATCAATGCAAGCCTCAGGGAGGGGGGTGTCTATCTGGATGCGTACCAGCACAGGATGGACCGAACCGAGCAGGAGCTGAGATTCGACCAGGTCAGTGCATCCTCCGATGGGGGCGATGACCTGTGCTGGATCACAGGCTTCATCCCTGCACCCCAGGAGAAGGCTTTCACCAAGTTCGCCTCCTACCAGGGGTGGGCCTACCTGATAGTCGACCCAAGTGATGAGGACGAGCCTCCCACGCAGGTCAAGTATGCCAAGGGGGTAGGGATCATCAAGCCGGTCTTCGATATCCTTGGCACGGTTCCCGGCTATAGGGAGAATGACATCAGCCTCTGGTTCTTGCTCTTCTTCACCCTGTTCTTTGCCATGATCATTGGCGATGCTGGCTACGGCCTGGTCTTCTTGCTGGCTGCCGGGGGTATGCATATCAAGTCAAAGAAGGCCAATACCATGGTATTGCTCATATATGTCTTGAGCATAGCCACCATTGTCTGGGGTTCCTTGACAGGTACGTGGTTCGGATCGAAGATGATTCTTGAGTCTGTTCCTTTTCTGAAACAGTTGGTCATCCCCTCGATATCCAACTATCCCGAGCTCTTCGGCCTTGATGCCGTCACAGCCCAGAACCAGGTGATGAAGTTCTGCTTTATCATCGGTACTGTACAGCTCTCCCTTGCCTGCGTGCTGAACATAGTGCACAAGGCACCCAAGAAGGATCTGAGCCTGTTTGCAGATGTGGGTTGGATGATCGATGTCCTGGCCCTCTACTTTATCGTATTGCAGTTGGTAGTCGGCGAGAGCGTCAACTTTGCCATTGCCGGTGGGGCAGTGGGCGTGGGCTTTGTCCTGGTTGTGATCTTTGGTGCCCAGGGTCCCGGAATTCCTTTTGGCAAGGGTCTTGCCTCCGGGTTGGGTGGTTTCTTCACCACGTTCCTCAATACCATAAGCTGTTTCTCAAACATCATGAGTTACATCCGTCTCTTTGCTGTCGGTATGGCATCTGTTGCGATAGCACAGAGCTTCAACAGCATGGCCGGTGGGATGCTCTCGGGCTTCGCCGCCATAGCGGGTGTTCTGGTCCTGGTCATCGGGCACTCCCTTAACTTGGTTATGGGTCTGCTCTCAGTGGTGGTACATGGTGTACGACTGAATCTTTTGGAATTTTCCGGGCAACTCGGTATGGAGTGGACTGGAATCTCATATGAACCGTTCTCACAGACGGTACAAGAAAACTGAATCGTTGTTTAAGAACAACTAAGGAGAAATCATGGCTAATTTGGAATTTATCGGACTGGCTTGCGCCTTGTCCCTTTCAGCTCTGGGTTCCGGTCTTGGTGCAGGTGCTGCCGCACAGGCAGCAGTTGGCGGCTGGAAGAAATGTTATGCAAACGGTAAGCCCGCTCCATTTATCATGGTCGCTTTTGCCGGTGCCCCTCTGACACAGACCATCTACGGCTTCCTGCTTATGAACTTCATCGCAGCAGCCATTGCAGCAGGCGCATCTCCCATGCTTGCCTTTGGCGTCGGTGTTTTTGGTGGTGCCGCCATAGGTCTCTCTGCCTGGATGCAGGGCAAGACCAGTGCCTGTGCTTGTGATGCCTTGGCAGAAACAGGAAAGGGAACGGCCAACTACTTTATCGTCATCGGTATCGTAGAGACTGTAGCACTCTTTACCTTGGTCTTTAGCTTGCTTGCATTGCAATAAACAGCTGTCGAACAACGGTTCACATACATCGGAGGGCACTTTCGAAAGGGAGTGCCCTTTGGTCTTTTCATCCACACTCATCAGAATTCAATCCAAGTCAAATTCATGTCCAATAGTAATATAGTATGCTTAAACCATGAGAAATCTTCTGCATGCCGAATAAGCCTAGTAAAATACTAGGCTTATTGGTTGACAAGACTGAAAAAGGGGAAGATGATGCACATATACCCCCTAGGGGTATAAGGAGCTGCATATGATGTTTATACCATTACTGGTTGTTTTCCTGCTGTTCTACCTCTTGCTACGCAATCCCGCTGGCACCGGAAGGTATGTGACCAAACCTGACGAGCTGTCACCACTTGAGATCCTCAAGCAGAGATATGCACAAGGGGCCATCACACAAGATGAGTTTCTTCGCATGAGAGAAGAACTGAGCAAAAGATACTAGGAGGTTCTAGATGCATGGATATACTTGGCTGTACAGAGGGATGCAAAGGACAGGGGGATTCGCCTGTCTGAACTATATGGATTCACCCTTGGGCTTTTGGCTGATGATGGGCTTTTTGGCGGTATTGGCCGTGGCCATTGTCCTGCTGTTTGTCGGCATAAGGAAAAGGAACCGTCAGGGCAACGACGAATCGGAAGCCCTGGCGATCATCAGGCGTCGGTATGCCAATGGGGAACTGACCAATGATGAGTTCCAACAGATGAAGAGAGACCTGCGATAAGGATAATTCGGCAAGGGGGAATATGTGGATGGATCCATTGTGAACATGAATGCATCCACTGTTGCCTCTTCAGGTGAACTTCTTCTCCAGATCCAGGAGGGCTATCTTTTTGTCAAGACCGCCGCCATAGCCGACAAGCGAGCCATCCTTGCCGATCACCCGATGGCAGGGAATGATGATGCCGATGGCATTGCGGTTGTTGGCCATCCCGATGGCCCTGCATGCCTTTGGATTGCCGATGGCGATCGCAATGGCTTCATAGGAGCGCGTCTGTCCGTAGGGGATCTCCAGGAGGGCAGCCCAGACCTGTTCCTGAAAAGGGGTGCCGGAAGTTTTCAACGGTAAGGTGAAAGACTTTCTCTTGCCAGCGAAATACTCATCTAGTTCGCCCTTGGTCTGGTCAAAGAGGGGAAAATCCTTGTATATGGTCCCTTCCTGCTCTCCGAAGTCCAACCCTGTCAGTGAGGCTCCATCAGTTTGTAAGGTGATGAGACCGAAAGGTGAGTCGTACCGGGTAAAATATGCATCTGTATAGGTGCGTTGTGTCATGCTGCTTTCCTCCCTCTCCAGTATACGGGCCAATCTGGGGAAAAGAAAGGCGGTTGTGGTGATGCTTTGATACAAGTGAGGACTTAAAAAAACATGCCATTCACTATGAGAATAGAATAATCATTTGTTTGAAAACAAAGCGAAAGAAAAAATACGAAACCAGGGCCCTACCCATCCTTCTGATGGATAGGGCTCGGTGCTTCCTGTATTATCCGAAAACACGCACCCGCTCTTCAATGGGCAGGGCTTGTTTTTCCTGTGCAGGGCTTTCGATGGAACCAAAGGGCATTTGGGCGATGAGCGACCATGATGAGGGTAGGGACCAGGCGGCTCTGACTTCTTCCTCAATGAGGTTGCCGTAGTGCTGCAGCGAGGCTCCCACCTTGATGGTTGCCAGGGCGCTCCAGATGGAGAACTGTGTCAGCCCTGTTCCATGGTGACTCCACAGGGTAAAGTTATCCTTATAGAGGGGATACTCCTTTTGTAGGGTCTCAATGACAGCGAGATCTTCGAAAACCAGTACTGTACCGGCCCCAGAGGCAAATGAGAGGATCTTGCTCTTGGTGTCAGCAACCTGCTTTTCAGGAACTATCTTCAACAGGGCATCTAGCACTATATTCCAAAGCCTCTTGCTCTCATCCCCATACAGGATTACAGCACGCGCACTTTGGGAGTTGAAGGCTGAAGGTGCGAGCTTCACCGCTTCCTCAACTGTCTTGGTCACCACTTTCTTGGATACCGGCAGGGTAGTGCCAAGGCTATATATTGAGCGCCTGAGAGCGATGCTCTCTAGAAAAATATTATTCATACTATAAACTCCTTGTACGCAATATAGTTGAAAGCAATATTAAAGTAAAGGCACTCACAGCCTGTTTGCTGATATTGATCTTTTATCCTGTGAGACTTTGAAGGTTGAGTCTTTTTCCATAGGAATAATCGAGTCAAACGTAGTTTTAGCAAAGCTTTACACTCTGCAATACGAATTGAAGCATAGGCATTGCTTCTGGTATGTACCGTACCATCAGAGTAGAAACCTTGACAAACATACGGTCATGGACAAGAATATCCTATAAACACTACCAATTTGCTAGGACTGATACCCTTAGCTTTTTTTGCCAATGAAATATATGGGGTGTCTATAGTATTAGGCTTGTCTTGGGTGTATTGTTACTACAGACCCTTATAAGAAGTAAGAGAAGGGGAAGTCAAAAAAAGAGGTACACATGTCTAGAGTTATTGGAATTTTACTTTTGGTCGGTGGAACTGCTCTGCTCGTTGGAGGATATTTTGCTTCTCAGTCTGTAGAGGAGTCACTTCGGACCTTTTTAGGTTTTGCCTTTACCAAGGAGACCTTGTGGTTCCTGATCGGTGGGGCAGCCGCATTTGTAGGGGGCCTGTTCATCTTGATGGGAAGGCGATGATAGAGAAGGGAACACTTGTTCAAGTTCAGTAGAGATGCCTATACACCGATAGCTTTGTAGTCTCAAAGAAGACCGATAGGATTGGAATGGTTTCCCTTTCATAAAAAAACTGCATCTGGATTTTCCAGGTGCAGTTTTTTGTATGATAAACTTCTAGGAAGTACTGTTGGTATTAGTTGGCTATCACTCTGAACAAGATGTGTGTAGTGTATCTTCCTGCAGGAGCCAAGTCGATAGCCGCTGGATCGCCGTATACGAGAAGCTCAACGCTGGGAAGGGTTCCAAGTACCGCTTCAGCTGGTGCAATTGTCAGGGAATCTTCAGAATTGCCATTGGCGAGTAGCGATAGTTCAATTTTAGCAGCATTGGGGTTGTCCTGGTTGGTCAAAGGGAATATTTGAACGGAAAGGATGATTTTGTTGCTGGTATTGTTGATTCCGGATACATAGCCCACCAATGTCTTTTGTTTCAGGTCTGTTATTTTCACATCAACGCCCATCGATTCATTTACTGCATCGGTGAACTTTTCCAAGCTCAGGAAACTTTCGGGTTTGAGAGGATCGGCTGAAACACCAAACAATGATTGTTTTTCAACCTCAGTGTTGATGTCAATGGTGGATTTGTCGCCGATGCTATTGCCGTTGGCAGCAGAGCCTGCGAACACTGTTACAGTGGACAGGACCAGGATCATGAGAAGTACGGTAATTTTTTTCATAGTGTTTTCCTTTTAGGAGACCCGAAGGTTTCTCGTTGTTTTCTTTATTTGACATCTACAATATACGGCATGAAAGGACTTATGTCAATACAAAAAATAAAATTGTTTTAAAAATGTAAAAAAATTTTCAAAGAAGTTTTATTTACATACAAAATATAGAATTATCTATTATTATACGTATTAAACTTGTGACAACAATAGGTATTTATGTATAAACAAGTATGAAATGACTAAAGATTTACCGAAGCATAGGTACTGTATTCAATCACAAAGGTCATAAGATTGTATAAGTGAATCCCTTGCTTTGCTTGTCCAGGAGCTCTATTTACTCTGCACTATCCTTATGGATGTCATGTTTTGGCATTCTTGTCCTTCTTGGTGAAACCTGTATACTGAGGGCTACAAGACAAAGAGGTGCAAACAATGATATATGATGAGATTTCCCTTTTATCGACGTACAGTTCACTCATTGGCGAACTACCTTCGGTTGTAGCAATCCTTGAATCCACCAGGTGGGCAGATGCACTTCCAGGTCCCTACCCAAGTGGGAACCCCCGCATTGCGTGTGAGCTTGTGGAGTATGCAAGTTCAGCAGAGCCTCGCTTGTACCAGGTCTTTGAAGAGATGACAGCCTTGCACGTGATGCTCGCCGGTGAGGAGCTTATGGCCCTCTCCTGGAGGGAGAGCGCCCGCTCCCTAAAGTTTGACAAGGAAGGGAAGGCAACACTCCAGGGCGACCCCATCGGGGTAATCCATGCACAGTCGGGGCATTTTGCCCTGTTCATGCCAGGGGAGCCCCATACCATTGGTATGGAAGCCCCGGGAAACAGCTCAGTGGTGAGAAAGCTCATCTGTATGATAGCCGACTAGGTTAAGCTATACAAACGTTTACTAGGGCCTTAACAAAGAAGGGCAAAAGCAGTACAGTGGTGAGCGTTAAAGAGAGGGCCTATCATGAGAGAGATTCACACAGCTTCCATTGGCGATAGAACGATAGGAGCCGACTTGCCGGTTCTGGTACAGACCATGTATGACAGTGCTATTCCCCATGATAAGGAGGGCCTTGAGGCCCTTCTTAGGCGTATTGGGGTCCTCAATGCCATGGGCTGTGACATCCTGCGCTTCTCCTACCCATCCATCGATGACAGGGAGGCTTTCACCTGGTTGTGCAAGCACACTCCCATCCCCTTGGTGGCTGACATACACTTTGACTATAAGCTAGCTCTGGATGCAATTGCATGCGGTGCTCACAAGATACGCATCAATCCGGGGAACATCGGAGCTCGGTGGAAGGTCGATGAGGTGGTCAGAAGCGCTCTGGACAACAAGGTTGCCATACGCATCGGACTTAACAGCGGATCGCTGCCCAAGGGAAGTGACCCGATGCCCATCCTGATGAGCAACACAGCTTTGGAGTATCTTGGTTGGTTTGAGTCTTTGGGGTTCACCAACTCTGTAGTCTCCCTGAAGGCCAGCGATGTGGAGACCACCTATGAGGCTGCCAAGCTCTTCGCCTCCCAAAGCGGGTATCCCCAGCATCTGGGGGTTACCGAGGCAGGCTCGGTGGTCTCCTCGGTGACGCGCTCCACCTGGGCATTGGGCAGGCTGCTGAGTATAGGCATCGGTTCGACTCTGCGCATCAGCATCACCGGCGACATTGAGACCGAGGTGCAGGCCGGTGTTGAGCTGCTCAGAACCCTGGGCCTGCGCAAGGGAGGCATCCGCATTGTCAGCTGCCCCCGCTGTGGTAGGCATAGCTTTGACTCGCAGGGCTTCCTGCAGTCCATTGAAAAAGAGCTGATGACAGTGCAAAAGGACCTGACGGTGGCCATCATGGGGTGTCAGGTGAACGGTCCGGGCGAAGCGAAGAGTGCGGACATTGCTATTACAGGTATTGGAAGGGATATCTTCCTCTATGAAAAAGGTGAACTGGTTCGAAAGGTCAAACTTGAAGAGGCTCGGGAAGCAGTATTGGAAGCGGTAAGGAATGCAGAATAAACTCATAATAAAGGGTGCGCGCGAGCACAACCTGAAGAATATAGATATCGAGCTGGAAAAGAACAAGCTCATCGTCATCAGCGGACTCTCCGGAAGCGGAAAGAGTTCGCTCGCCTTTGATACGATCTTTGCAGAGGGACAGAGACGGTATGTGGAGAGCCTCAGCTCCTATGCGCGCATGTTCCTCGACCGGATGGACAAACCCGATGTCGATTATATGGAGGGCCTGAGCCCTGCCATCGCCATCGAGCAGAAGTCGACGCAGAAGAACCCACGCTCGACGGTAGGCACCATCACCGAGATCTACGACTATTATCGCTTGTTCTGGTCCCGGGTAGGGACGCCCCACTGCCATCAGTGCGGGCGTGAGATAACGGAGATGAGCATCGACCAGATCATTGAGGCGATCTACAAGGCCCAGGATGGCAGCAGGATCATCGTGAGCGCCCCTGTCGCCATCGGGCGCAAGGGCGAGTTCAAGAAGGTGTTCGAGGATGCCAAGAGCGGGGGCTTCCAACGCGTCAAGGTCGACGGACAGATGCTGGACCTTGAAGAGAGCATCGTCCTGGACAAGCAGCAGAAGCACTCCATCGATGTGGTGGTTGACCGTCTCATCCTGCGCGCTGATGCCCGTCAGCGCCTGGCCTCAAGCATCGAGACCTGCAACGAGATGACCAACGGCCTGGTGAAGATCACCTTCATCGCAGAGGACAACAGCGAGCATGAGGAGATCTTCAGCGAGCGCAACAGCTGCTCGCACTGCGGCATAACGCTGCCGGACCTGGAACCACGCCTCTTCAGCTTCAACAACCCCTTCGGAGCGTGCCCTGAGTGCAACGGCCTGGGGGTAAAAACTGAGTTCGACCCCGACCTGATCATCCCCGACTACTCCAAAAGCTTCAACAAAGGGGCCATCGCCACACAGAACCCTGAGGCTGAGTGGTCGCGCGTCCCCTTTGAAGCTCTTGCCAAGCATTTTGGCTTTACCCTGAACACCCCATTCAGCAAGCTCGCCCCTGAGGTCATTGATGCCATTCTCTATGGGACGAAGGAGAGCCTTGCCATGGAGTACACCAAGGAGAAACGCAAGGAGCTCTACCGGGTGGAGAAGCCCTTCCCTGGAGTGATACCGGATCTGCAGCGCCGCTACTATGAGACACCCAGCATGCAGATACGCATGTGGATGAACTCCTTTCAGCACTCCCATGTCTGCGACACCTGCCATGGGGACAGGCTCCGCCCTGAAGCGCTTGCAGTCACCATCAAGGGGATGAACATCATGGAGGCGACGCGCCTGTCGGTGAAGAACTCCCTTGAACTCTTTGCTGATTTCTCCCTGACGGAGAACCAGAAGATCATCTCGGCCCAGGTGCTCAAGGAGATACGCGCGCGCCTGCGCTTCCTCAGCAACGTCGGGCTCACCTACCTCACCATCGACCGAAGCAGCGGAACCCTCAGCGGAGGGGAGGCCCAGCGCATCCGCCTTGCCACCCAGATAGGAAGCGCCCTCAGTGGGGTGCTCTACGTCCTGGACGAACCCTCCATCGGGTTGCACCAGAGGGATAACCAGAAGCTCATCGATACCCTGAAGAACCTTCGTGACTTGGGGAACACCGTCCTGGTGGTCGAGCACGATGAGGCTACCATACGCGAAGCGGACTATGTGGTCGACCTCGGTCCCGGAGCCGGCATCCATGGAGGGTATGTCACCGCCCAGGGAACCCCAAAGGAGATTGAAGCAAATCCTGCGAGCATCACCGGCCAGTTCCTGAGTGGCAAGCTCACCATCCCCATTCCCGAGAAACGCAGGAAGGGCAACGGAAAGACGATCATCATCAAGGGGGCGAGCAAGAACAACCTCAAAAGTATCGATGTGGAGATCCCTTTGGGCAAGATGATCGTCCTCACCGGGGTTTCCGGCAGCGGCAAGAGCTCCTTGCTCAACGAGGTGCTCCTGCCTGCGGTCAAGAGGCAGCTGGCCCAGAAGAACCCCAACTTCGACGGATACTCCACCCTTGCCGGGGTAGAGCATCTGGATAAGGTGATCAACATCGACCAGAGCCCCATCGGACGGACTCCCCGCAGCAACCCGGCTACCTATGTGGGGGTCTTCACCCCCATCAGGGAGCTATATTCCTCCCTGCCGGAGAGCAAGGCGCGCGGCTACAAGAGCGGACGCTTCTCCTTCAACGTTTCAGGGGGAAGGTGTGAGAACTGCAAAGGGGACGGTACACTGAAAATAGAGATGAACTTCCTCCCTGATGTCTATGTCACGTGTGATGTCTGCCATGGCAAGCGGTTCAACAAGGAGACGCTCGCAGTCAGGTACAAGGGCAAGAACATCGCGGATGTCCTTGCCCTGACCATGGACGAGGCTGCGGAGTTCTTCGCTGCCATTCCCCGCATCAAACGCAAGCTGGACACCCTCATCTCGGTAGGGTTGGGCTACATCAAGCTTGGCCAGAGCGCCATAACGCTCAGCGGAGGGGAGGCACAACGGGTAAAGCTCAGTCTCGAACTCTCCAAGTACGGCACGGGAAAGACGCTCTATGTCCTGGATGAACCTACCACCGGGCTGCACTTTGCAGATGTGAAGAAGCTGATGGAGGTCATCAACCGCCTGGCCGACAGCGGCAATACGGTGGTGCTCATCGAGCACAACCTCGATGTCATAAAGCTCGCCGACCATATCATCGATCTGGGACCCGAAGGGGGCGATGGCGGGGGCATGGTGGTGACATGCGGAACTCCTGAGCAAGTTTCCCTATGCAAGGACTCTTTCACGGGGTATTATCTCTCTCAGATGCTCCATGAAACAGATTGACCGGCCGCGATATAAAAAACTGCTTTGTTTGGCACTCTTGTTTGTGGGGTGCTCCTTTTCTTTGTTCTCGCTGGGCTCCGATGGTTTTCAGCTTCTGGCCCTCTCCATAGGCCAGGCGACAGAGAGCGAGCTTCGCTCGATGGTCAGGGTGCGCAATCTCAGCGCCGGTACGGATGAAGAGATGCGCTTTGCCCTCTATGCCTATCATGGCATCACGGCCCTCTCCCTGGAGGAGGGGCCTTCTTCTAGACAGACCTACACCCTGACCATCCTGCATGCCGACCTGGTCTACAACGACCGCTCGCTCTCCTCGCTGGTCGTGCTGGAGGGAAATGCCGCGGTTGAGTTCTCCCTCACGGACGACAAGGGGCTCAAGCAGCTATCGGCTGAAAAGATGGTGGTGGACCTGAACAACAGCCTGCTCATCGCCTTCGGCGATGTCGTGTACGATGAGGGGGGTGACAAGAGCTCGGTTCAGAAGGTTACCGGGGATATTGTGAGCCTCAACTGGAAAAGCAAGGCCCTGCTGGTCACCGGCGGTACGACCACCACCGAGAGGAAAAATAGTGAGGATGAGGATGTAAGCTTCTTCACCACCGGCACAACCATCTCCTACAACGGCTCTGGTGATGGCATCTTCTTTGACCAGGGCTTCATCACCACCAACAAGAAACATGCCTACTCATCCATAACAGCTGACAGCCTCGCCTTTCTCAGTGGAGGGGACCTCCTGATCAAGGGGGCATACCTCTCCATAGGGAGGGTGCCGGTCCTATGGGTGCCTGCCTTCTTCATCCCCGGCGTCAGGATGGTGGGCAATCCCGCCATCGGGTTCTCAAGCGACAGGGGGATGTTCCTGAACACCACCTTTGAGATGTATGGAACCTATCCCAATTTCAAGAAGGCCAAGGGCAGCAGCTTCACCAGCCTGCTCGCCGGCGAAAGCGATGCATCGTTCATCCCCAGCGGTAGTGTCTACGGTGCCCGACAGGGCCCGGTGACCCCTTTTGAAAAGTGGGCTTCCGACAGCGGCTCCTTCCTTGCCTTGATGGCCGACTCCTATGAGCAGAGCGGTGTAACCGTCGGCTTGGAGGCACGGCACAGCTTCTTCTCCAAGAAGGTTGTCCTGAATTCCAGCCTGAGGCTTGCCGTTCACCCGGGGGGGAAGGAGAGCTTGACATCCTTTGGTGATTTTCCCAAGGTGCGCATGTATGGATCGAACAAGTTCGTCGTCGACACCTCCTGGGCGGACCTGAGCATCACCATGCCCTTCTATTCGGACCCCACGGTACGAACCCTGTATGGCAACAGGCTCACCTCCTTCTCCTTTGACGCCCTCTTGGGCAAACGCCAGGAGTTCCCCTCGGACTTCTCAGGGGATGTCCGCACCTTTACCTGGAAAGTTGACGGTTCATTTGACTTTCCCACCAAGAAATTCGGCTCCTATATCAAGGTGGCAAGGATCTCTACCCTCAACGCCACGATCGACTGGCAGTGGGGAAACTCAGACCCGCTTTCCCCCTCCTACGGCTATAGGGTGAACAAGCTCACCCTGCCCGAGCTGCAGGCAACCATAAGCGGCGAGCTTTTCTCCTGGTCCAGGCCCCTGGCTGAGTCCGGAAAGAAGGAGGGCCCTGCCCAGGAAACATTAGAGAATGAAGGAAATAATGAGAATACAGGGAAGGGCGAATCAGAGAAAACGAAGCTGACGACCCCTTTCAGCCTTGACCCCACCCTGGGCAAGCCCTATGTGCCCACTCTTGCCACACAGGCAAAGGCCACCCCTACAGGGGGGAAGCAGTCCATCACACTAGGCTACTCCCTGGATGAGAAGCTGGTCTTCTCGGTGCCGAACCTTGAGCTGCCCAATACAAATTGGGAGACGAACAGGAACCTCTACACCTCCACCAACCCTACCGTGGTCCTGGATATGGTGCTGCACCCCTCATTTTTCACCTTCAAGCAGAAGATAGCCTCCCCAATCATCACCAGTGAGGACAGGACCAAGGCAACCTACCTTACCAGGCAGGTCCAGGTCACCAGTGCAACCAGTGCTTCGGTTCCCCTTCTGGGCATCAGGTATGACCTGGAGGGCAAGCTCTACACCTTCCGTGACTCGCGCTCCACCGGCACATACGAAATTGACGAGTCATCTTTCTCATTTACCAAGGAGCATGTGACCAAGCACCAGGTGAGGGTGGCCAAATCCTTCGCCCTAGGTTATGGCACTATCTCACCGGCCATCACCGCAACGCTCTACCCCCTGACGCTCTCCTTGCTGCCTTCGCTGGGGTATTCGATCGGGCCCTGGACACTTTCCGGGTCGCTGAAGTTTGTCGATGACCAGGGGGCGCTTGTCCCCGAGAAACTTGCATCCTCTGTAAAGTTCAGCATCCCAGCGCTTCTGCTCTCCCTTGCAGGAACCTATGACCTGAAGGGGATGGGAACGGACAGGTGGGAACCCTTGACTCTCAGTGGAACGGCAGCGCTCGAACTGTTCTCCAAACGGCTCACCATCAGGGAGAGCTTCACCTTTGCAGCCTCTTCTGAGCTGTACGGGCCCAACTACTTCAAGGACCTCACCACCACACTCTCCATCCCGTTCGTGACTTCGACCCTTGTCTATGCAGGACCCTCCGATGCGCTCTTTGCAGAGAGCCTGACCACCCAGGTTGCCCTCAAGGATCTCTCCTACTCCTGGTGGAAGCGACGCATCACACTGAAGCTCGCCCTCGATGCCAAGCTTGGCATCAGCTTTGTCGATACCTATGCCACAGCCCTGAGCCTGACGGCCAAGGCCGGCTTTTCCATCGCGGAGTTCCTGGACTTCTCCTTCTCCCTGACCAGCTCCAACCGGGGCTTCCACCGGTACTACCAAGGCAACGACTTCTCCTTCCCCCTGATGTGGGCGGACCTCATGCGGTCGTTTGATCTGGTGGGGGGGGGCAGGAATGCCACCCAGTTCAACATGAACGCCGTAGCGGTGGAGCTTACCCACTATATGGAGGATTGGTCTTTGAATTGTAAATATACGGGAAATGTAGTATTATCTGGCAATCAGTACAAATGGGTTCCTGTTGTACAGGTTTTTCTTCAGTGGAAGACCATTCCGGAACTCAAGGTTGATGAAAAATGGACCGAATCTTCCGGCAGTTGGATTCAGAGTCCCTCATCATAAGGGTGGAGATGGAAAGCAGTATCGATTTCGATAATGAAGAGCAGATGGAGCGGGTCTGTGGCATCAATGACCGCAACCTGCCCTATATGGAAGCCTTGCTCGGGTGCGAGCTTTTTGCAAAAGGTATCACGCTGACATTTGTTTGTCCCAACGAACTGTCTGGAAACAGATTCCAGAGGTTGTTGGTGCGTCTGAAGGATGTGGCGAAGGTGCAGGACCATATCAGTGAGGCGGAGATATTCATGGAGTACCAGGGATTGAAAAACTCCACCTCCGTGATGGAGCTTGCCCAGGATGGGGATAGGGGGAGGACCTCCATCGTAGTGCAGAGCCGCATCGCCTACCCCAAGGGGCTGCACCAGGCGCAGTATATCGAGGCAATGGCCAAGAAGCAGGTTGTCTTCGGCATAGGCCCTGCAGGGACAGGGAAGACCTTCCTTGCCATATCGTACGCCCTGAGCCAGCTGCTTTCAGGCAAGAGGCAGAAGCTGGTCCTTACCAGGCCGATAGTTGAGGCAGGGGAGAGCCTGGGCTTCCTTCCGGGGGACCTGGCACAAAAGATCAACCCCTACCTGCGTCCTTTGTATGATGCGATGGAGTCGATGGCAAGCCTGTCGACCATACACCGCCTTGAAGAGAACGGAAGCATCGAGATAGCCCCTCTTGCCTATATGCGCGGGCGCTCGCTGCAGAATGCAATCGTCATACTTGATGAGGCGCAGAACACCACCATCGAGCAGATGCAGATGTTCCTTACCCGCCTGGGGGAACAGTCCAGTGCGATTATAACAGGGGACATCTCCCAGGTCGACCTTCCCCGGCACCGAAAGAGCGGGTTGGTGCATGCCAAGGAAATCCTCGGGGATATAGATGGGGTGCAGTTCGTCATGTTTGATTCGGGCGACGTGGTGCGCAGCCGCATTGTCCAGCAGATAATCGATGCCTACGCCCTTGATGTGAAGAACAAGGACAAGGTAGCCATGCATGAGTAAAAAACACCTGAGTAAAGAGAAAAAAATCCATAGCACCAAAAACCAGAGGATTCTTGCCATCACCCTTGTGGCCCTGGTTGTCGTTGCGGCGATGATCATCCCCCTGTTGGTGACCCGAAGTCCAGGGGAGGGGCTGCGTTCGTTCTCCTCACGCTATGAGGTCGGCTCCCTTGCCAATGAGGATGTCTTTGCATTCTCCTCGTTCGAATATGTGGATACCGACCAGACCGACCGCCTTATCGAAAAGGCGGAGCAGAAGGTGCTGCCGTACTTCTCCTACTCCTTGCATGCAACCTCGGTTTCGGTTACCCGGTTGCAGGCTTTCATCAATTATTGGAACCCAGACAAGACAGAGGTGCAGAAGTTTGAGCGTGTGGGCTCCCCTGACTCTGCACACGTCATGGCCAGATTTGCAGAGATGAGTGAGGATGACCTGCATTTCATGCTCTCCGCCTTGGAGGAGACAGGCGAGCTTGTCCTGCAAAAAGGGCTCTTTTCACATACTGATGTGCAGAGGAACAGGCTGGAGGGGTATGAACTCTTCTATCTGGAGAACACCCTCACCATGGAGAAGGCAAGGACTCTGGTCGAACAGAGCTTCAGCTCGGTAGTGACAAAGGAGAACCTTGGGCAGTACCTGCCTTACTGGCTGACCGCCTATGAAGATGCCAACCCGAGCTTCCAGCCCTTGCTGCTGCTTGACGCCCTGGCCTTGTTGCTTGAGAACAATGTCAGCTTTAACGAGGCCAAGACACTGCATCTCAGAGCGGTTGCAAGGCAGCAGGTCAAGCCTGTCCTGGTAACCATCCAGCGTGGCCAGAAGCTGATAGCCAAGGATACGGTCATCACCGAGGAGCAGATGGCCCTTGTCTCGAAGATGAAAAGCTCCTCCATCAACTACACGGTGCTTGAACTGATCGGCAGGTTTGTCTTTGTCATGCTTGCAACCGTCGCCTCCCTGTTTGTCTTCAACCAGTTCCTCAAGCATGAGAAGCGCTACTATCTCTACTTGAACCTGATGCTCGCTTCAATACTGCTCTCGCAGCTGGGGCTCTATCTCATCTCCCACTGGATGGTGCAAAATGCAATCCAGTTCAAGGACTCCTTCCTGCCGGTGCTCTTTGCCCCGATCTTCATATCCCAGATCACCAACAAGAAGCGTGTGGGTATCATCAGCGGCTTCATGCTCTCCTGCTACGCCATGATCCTGCCCCACAGTTCTGCCCTGACGTTCTTCTTTACGATGATTACCATAGGCTTCTGCCTCTATTTCTTCCAGTTCACCATCAAGCGCCTGGAGGATATCTACAACTGGTTCTATGCCTGTCTGTTCAGCAGTTTCATGGCGATATCGCTGAACTTGCTTGCCGGGCTCTCCTTCAACGGCATAGGCAGCTTGCTAGGGGCGTTGGTGGTCAACATATCGGTCTCACTGGTGCTGGTTGCGGCAATCGTGCCCCTGTGTGAGAGAGTGTTCAACATCCCCACCACCTTTCGCCTCAGTGAGCTTGCCCTTGCCGACAGCCCGGTTCTTGACCGCCTTGCCGTCGTAGCCCAGGGAACCTTCAACCATAGCCGTTATGTTGCGGACCTAGCATACAATGCAGCGAAGGCGATCGGTGCCAATGCCATGCTTGCCAAGGTAGGGGGCATCTACCATGATATCGGCAAGGTCGACCACCCTGAGTACTTCATCGAGAACCAGGGCCATGAGAACAAGCATGACGACATCAAGCCGAGCCTTTCGGTTGCCATCATCAAAAGCCACGTGAAGCTTGGTGTGGAGAAGGGCAGGGAGGCAGGCCTGCCTCAGGAGGTGCTGGACATCATTGCCCAACACCATGGCAACGACGTGATCCAGTTCTTCTACCATGAGGCAAAAGAGCAGGCCCTTGCCTCCGGCATCGAGGTCAATGAGGATGACTACTCCTATAATGGGGTGACTCCGGCCACACCGGAGGCCGCCATCGTCATGCTCTCCGACTGTGTCGAGGCAGCCAGCAGGACGTTGAAGAAAGCCACACCCTCCAAGTATGAGAAACTCATCCACTCTGTGGTCATGGGCAAGATAGCCCGTGACCAGCTGAAAAACTCCCTGCTCTCCCTCACCGACCTTGAACTGATCGGCGCTTCCTTCCTGCAGTCCCTGATAGGAAGGGACCACCACCGCATAGAGTATCCTGAGGAGCGAGAGGATACAGCGCAAAAGTCCCCTGTAAAAGGATAGGCGAATATGGAAAGAGATTGGGTTGTGGACATTTCGTATGCACAGGATTCCTACCGTGAGGTAGCACCGGAAAGCCTGGTGGAAAAGAGGGTGTTCTCCGTGTTGGAAGCCCTTGATGCCGAGCCTTGTGAACTCTCCCTCAGTTTTGTCGGTGATGAGCAGATGCAGCACCTCAACAAGACCTACCGCGACAAGGATGAGAGTACCGACATACTCTCCTTTGTCCAGGATGATGATAGTGAGGATTTCAGTTGGCCTGAACTCTCCTTTGCCGGTGATAGTGCACCCCCGGTAGAACTGAGGGTGCTTGGGGACATGGTGATATCTATAGATACCTTGAAAAGAAATGCACAATCATTTAGTGTTGATGTTGATGAGGAGCTCTTCAGGCTCTTGATTCACGGCCTGCTTCATCTCCTTGGATATGATCATGCAAGCAATGATGCAAGCGAGCCGATGCTCGTGCAGCAGGAGCAGATTCTCATGAATCTTTGGGAGGACAAACGTTGATTTCGCGATTGAAAGGCTTGTTTAAGAAAAAGCACCATAATTTGGATCAGGAGCTTCGCCAGCAGGTTGAAATTGAAGAGCGACAGACGATGATCGAAGGTATCGGGGAACTCAAGGACAAGACGGTAAAAGAGATCATGGTCCCCCGTGTTGATGTGCAATTCATCAACAGCAACGTAACCCTCGAAGAGTTTTATGAGATTATCCAGGAACAGGGGTATTCGCGCTATCCTGTCTACGAGGATACCATCGACAATATTGTCGGCATTCTCTATGCAAAAGATATTTTGCGCCATGATGTTGACAATGGCTTTGATGTGCGCCTACTCATGCGCAAGCCATACTTCATCCCCGAGAGCAAGCATCTTGACGACCTCCTGAGGGAGTTCAAGGTGCGCAAGGTGCATATCGCCATAGCAATCGACGAGTACGGCGGTGTCAGCGGCATTGTCTGCATGGAGGACATCCTTGAGGTCATCGTCGGAGATATCCAGGATGAGTTTGACGACGATGAGGGTGACGGCATTTTCAAGGTCGAGGAACAGGTCTATATTGTAGAGGCACGCACCTCCATTGACGATGTCAATGAGAGGATAGGGCTGAAGATAGACGAGGAGGACTTTGAGACCATCGGAGGCTATGTCTTCGAGCTTTTCGGCAGGATCCCGGCAGAAAAGGAAGCGGTTGAAGATGCACAGGCAGTCTTTACTGTGGAGAGCATCGACGGCCATAAGATCAACCAGTTGAAATTGGTTGTCAAATAAAGAGAGAATACGTTGACCCTTCATTGGGTAAAACAGTATATTAATATCGATACGGAATTAGAATTCCCGGAGGAAAACAATGAAAATTGCAATTAATGGTTTTGGAAGAATTGGACGCAACGTATTTAAGGTTGCTTTTGCAGACAAGAACATCGAGATCGTCGGAATCAACGACTTGACCAGTCCGAAGACACTGGCTCACCTTTTGAAATATGACTCCAACTATGGTGTGTACGACAGAAATGTTGAAGTCGGCGAAAACGCAATCATCGTTGACGGAAAGTCCATTCCTGTTTTTGCACTCAGAAACCCCGCTGAACTTCCTTGGAAGGAACTCGGTGTTGATGTAGCTGTTGAATCAACTGGTGTATTCACCGTTGCAGAGGGCCCTAAGGGCGGTTACAAGGATCACATCAAGGCCGGTGCCAAGAAAGTCATCCTCACCGTTCCTGCAAAGGACAAGATTGAACAGACCATCGTTTGTGGTGTCAATGATGACCAGCTCGACCTGAGCTTTGACGCTTTCTCAAACGCTTCCTGCACAACCAACTGTCTCGCTCCTATCGCAAAGGTCCTTAACGACAGCTTCGGTATCGAGCGTGGCCTTATGACCACCATCCATGCCTACACCAATGACCAGGTAATGCAGGACCAGCCCCACTCAGACCTCAGGCGTGCAAGAGCCGGTGCTGTATCCATCATCCCCACCACCACAGGTGCCGCCCGTGCAGTAGCCGATGTCATTCCTGCCCTGAAGGGCAAGCTCAACGGCATGGCCATGCGCGTTCCCATTCCCGTAGGTTCCATTGTCGACCTGGTTGTCATGCTTGAGAAGGATGCGACTGTAGAAGAGATCAACTTGGCAATGAAGGCTGCTGCAGAGGGTCCGATGAAGGGCATCCTCCAGTACACTGAAGATCCCATCGTATCCCACGACATCGTAGGAAACATGCACTCTTCAATCTTTGACGCTGCTCTTACCATGAAGATGGGTGAGAAGATGGTCAAGGTGCTCAGCTGGTATGACAACGAGATGGGGTACTCAGCCCGTGTCGTCGACCTTGCCAAGAAACTGGTGAAATAACTCAAAACACTTTATCTTCAGGCCTGTTGCAAAGCAGGCCTGAGGTTTTGCTAGGGGTTATGTATCGAATTTGAAGATAATTTAGAGAGGAGAGTAATATGATTTTACAAACTATCAGGGATTATGATTTCTCCGGCAAGAAGGCTCTTGTCCGTGTTGATTTCAATGTTCCACTGAAAGACGGTATGGTTACTGACGATACCAGGATCAGGGCAGCCCTTCCTACCATCAGGTATATCCTGGACGCAGGCGGCAGTGTCGTGGTGATGAGTCACTTCGGCAGACCCAAGGGAAAGAAGAATCCTGAATTTTCCATGGCACCCATTGCCAAGGAATTTGCCGCTCTGCTAGGACGACCTGTGCTCCTTGCCCCCGACGTCCTCGGCGAGGAGGTCAAAGCCCAGGTTGCCTCCCTCAAGAGCGGCGAGGTGCTGTTGCTTGAGAACGTCAGGTTCTATGCCGAAGAGGAAAAAAATGATCCTGAGTTTGCAAAACAGCTCGCCCAGTTTGGTGATGTCTATGTAAACGATGCCTTTGGCACTGCCCACAGGGCTCATGCATCCACTGCCGGTGTAGCCGAATACCTTCCTTCATATGCAGGCTTCCTCATCGAGAAAGAGGTCAAGTTCATGGCACCCCTGCTTGAGAACCCCGACAAGCCCTTTGTCGCCATCATCGGCGGCTCCAAGGTCTCCAGCAAGATTGGCGTCCTTGAAAGCCTGGTGAACACCTGCGATACCATCGTCATAGGTGGTGGAATGGCCTATACCTTCCTCGCTGTCCAGGGCCATGCCATTGGCAAGAGCCTGGTTGAAGAGGAGTTCAAGGAGACTGCATCATCCTTCCTTGCCAAGGCAAAGGAGAAGGGTGTTGGGGTGATTCTCCCTGTCGACCACCTTTGTGGCTCTGAGTTCAAGGAAGATACCGAAGCGATCGCTGTCGATAGTGCTGACATTCCCAACGACCTCATCGGCATGGACATCGGTCCGAAGACGGTGAAGCTGGTCGTCGCCGCAGTTGACGGGGCCAAAAGCGTCGTCTGGAACGGTCCCATGGGTGTCTTTGAGTTCGATGCCTTTGCCCAGGGCACCCTCACCGTCGCCAAGGCATTGGCAGCGTGCAAGGGCATCACCGTAGTGGGCGGGGGCGACTCCGTTGCAGCCATCAACAAGTTTGACCTTGCTGAAAAGATTAGCCACGTGAGCACCGGCGGAGGTGCATCCCTTGAGTTCCTGGAAGGAAAGGTCCTTCCCGGCATCAAGGCATTGGAGAAATAAGATGAGAAAACCCTATATTGCTGGAAACTGGAAGATGAACATGACCCCTAGCGAAGGCGCAGCCTTCGCCAAGGAACTTGTACAGGCTTTGGAAGGGGTCAAGACCAAGGTCATGATCGCCCCTCCCTTTGTCACCATCCCCGCTGTCCTTGAAGCGGTGAAAGGAAGCTCCATCATCGTTGCTGCACAGAACATGAGCGATGCGAAGGGCGGCGCCTTTACCGGCGAGGTAAGCGCTGCCATGCTCAAGGACCTTGGCGTCACCACTGTTATCCTCGGACACAGTGAGAGAAGGGCCATCTACGGCGAAAGCGATGCCCTGGTCAATGCCAAGGTGCTGTTGGCCATCTCTGAGGGGATGGATGTGGACCTCTGCATCGGTGAGACGCTGCAGGAGAGGGAGGCCGGCAAGCTTGAGGAAGTTCTCACCCGCCAGGTCACCGTAGGGCTTAAGGGAGTATCGGCCTCCGATATGGCAAGGGTCACCATCGCCTATGAGCCTGTATGGGCAATTGGTACGGGAAAGACCGCCACACCCGAAGATGCGGATAGCGCACATGCTTTTATTCGTTCTCTTGTGGCCAAACTCTATACAAAGGGTGTTGCAGAAGAGCTCATAATACAGTATGGTGGTTCAGTAAAGGCTTCTAATGTTAAGTCTTTGATGTCCAAGGAACATATCGATGGGGCTTTGGTTGGTGGTGCTTCGCTCTCAGTTGAGCAGTTCCTGCCTATCGTCTCCTTTGATATGTAACATAACCGGAGTAGTGAAATGGGTGTTTTGAGCGTTATTTTGTTGGTACTATTCGTGATCGTCAGTCTCCTTTTGGTCTTCCTTGTCGCAGTGCAGGACGAGCAGAGTGAAGGATTGGGCGGCATCTTCGGTGGTGGTAGTAATACTGCCTTCGGATCTCATGCAAGCAGTGTCGTTACCAAAGCTACTGCTACGCTGGCTGTAGTGTTCATGGTACTTGCTCTTGTCGTAGCATTTGTCAACAAGAGCCCGTCTCAGGACAAACTGCTCGACTCTGTAAAGACTGAACAGGTTCAGCAGACCACAGACTGGTGGAAGGGCAATGATGCTTCTGCTGGTCCAGTTGAAGCTCCTGCCCAGACCAAATAAGGTCGGTGGATGCCATTTGTTACTTGACTACCGGCCGCATACTATGCGGTCGGTATCTGTTATAAGGGAAACCATATGAAAGTTTGTGTGTTGTATGCCTCTGCCACAAAAGAGAGTGGACGGATCAAGGCCATAGCCAAGGCCTTGGCTGAGGGAGTCTCCTCCCTTGGCCACCAAGTCGATGTTATTGATATGAACCTGGACATGGGAAAGAAGGTCTCCTTTTATGACTATCTTATCTTTGGAACGGAGGCCACCACCTTTTGGGGCGGCAAGATATCCCCCGCCGTCTCCCAGTTCCTCAGGAGTGCCGGCACGGTCTCCGGCATCCGCTCCATGGGCTTCGTCTCCAAAGGTGGGGTGCGTTCCATGAAGACACTGCAATCTCTGATGAGGACCATGGAACATGAGGGGTTGTTTCTCAAGAAAAGTGAAATCATCACAAAACCAGATCATGGCCGTGCAGTAGGAAAACATCTGCAAATTTGATGTACTTTTTCCGTGTATTCAAGTATTTTATACCCAAGTAACCTCTAGGAGTTTTTCATGAAACGAATATCAGTCCTTGTTCTAGCCGTTTTGCTCGTGAGCATGGCTCTTGTAGCCGCACCGATCGGTGCCCCTGCAGCCACCGTTCGTCTTACCAAGACGACCCCTATCTCTGTCGCCGAGCTGGAGGCGGAAGTGGCTCGCTACAAGGCAAGCGCAGTACAAAGCGGTGCAGACCCCGCATCTGTCGATCCTTTGCAGATCCTGAGCCTGCTGATCAACAATGAACTCTACCGTCAGGGTGCCGCCCGCGATGGGGTGAAGATCACCGACGCCATGATAGAGCAGGCATATGCCTCCCAGAAGACAAACATCGAGGCCACATACGGGCAGAAGCTCTCCGATGATGAGTTCAAGCAGGTTGTCAACTCCAACTTCGGCTCTGTCGAATCCTACAAGAAGATGATCGGCGAACAGATGATGGTCGACGCCTATGTCAGGATGAAGAAGGCCGCGGACCTCAACAAGCCGGTCTCCATCTCTGAAACAGAGGTCTCCTCCTTCTACAGGAAGAACAAGACACAGTTCATCAGCCCCGAAACTGTCAAGCTCAGCCATATCTTCATCCCCTACAGTGATGACGAGGTGACAAACAGCAAGAACAAGGACACCCTGGTGCGCGTAGCCAATCAGCTGCGCTCCGGCTCCCTCTCCTTTGAGAAGGCGGTGGTTGAGTACTCCCAGGATACCCGCAGCAAGACCAAGGCCGGAGATATCGGCTGGCTTACCATGGACGATGAGCAGGCCCTCCTAGGCTTGGGCGATGCTTTCTTTGACACTGCATTCTCCACAGAAGTCGGGTCGACCAGTGATGTGGTGGCCTCCAATACCGGCCTTCATATCCTGAAGATACTTGCCTACAACGAGACCAAGATCCTGGGCCTTGACGACCAGATCAACCCCGATACGACCTCCACCATCCGTGACTACATCACCAGCCAGCTTACAGGAGCAAAACAACAGGAAGCTTACTACTCGGCCATCAATTCGTTGGTTGAGGATTTGCGCAAGAGCGCAAGCGTAAACATCCTGTATAAGAAATAACCATGAGAACAAGACACAAAGCAAGAGAGCTTGCACTTCAGACACTCTACGCCCTTGATTTTAACCACATCCTTTCCAAGGAGCACATTCCCCAGCACTTCAGCGGCATCACCGAGGTTGAGTACGCCGAGCTTGAGCAAGAGGTCAAGCTGTATGCCCACTATCTGGTGCAGGGAACTATTGAGAACCTTGACCAGGTGGATGAGCTCATCAGCAGGTTCTCGCTGAACCGACCTTTGGAACGCATCGACATTGTCGATAGGAACGTGTTGAGGATCAGTGTGTACTCTCTGTTATATGGGGATATCCATCCCCATATAATCATCGATGAAGCAGTCAAGCTTTCACAGGATTTTTCCACTGAGGTGAACTACAAGTTCATCAATGGAATGCTGGATACGATGCAAAAGCAACTGTTTCCCCTACAAGGAAAGACCGAGCATGATACGACTGAAGACCGTTGACCAGATAGGGAGGATTCGTGAGGCGTGTCACCTGACAGCCCGCCTCATGAACAGCCTGCCTTCCTTTATGGAACCGGGCATGTCCACCCACACCATAGATAAGTACTGTTATGATTTCATGATCGCCCACAAAGTAAAGCCGGCCTTCCTGGACTATGAAGGTTTTCCGGCCACCGCGTGCATCTCCATCAACGAGGAGGTAATCCATGGCATTCCCAGCAAGGATCGCCTCATCGCTGAAGGGGATCTTGTTGACATAGACCTTGGTATCAACCTCGACGGTCACTTCTCAGATATGGCACGCACCTTCATCATCGGTGAGACAAGCAAGGAGTGGGAGCAGCTGTGCTCCGTTACCCAGAGGTGTCTCTCCCTGGGCATAGAGGCCGCAGGCAAGAAGGGTGCCCGTATCCAGGACATAAGCTCTGCTGTCTACAAGCTTGCAAACTCCAAGGGGTATGGGGTCGTACGCGATTTCTGTGGGCATGGGGTGGGCCTTGCTGTCCACGAAGAGCCCTCCATTCCAAACTATGTGAGTTCCTACATGGCGAATCCTCGGATTCGGGAGGGTATGGTGCTCGCAATAGAACCCATGATAAACTTGGGTACCAAGAATACCAGGACGCTCGAGAATGGCTGGACGGTGGTCACTGCAGACGGCAAGCCCTCTGCACATTTTGAAGACACCATAGCCATAACCCAAGATGGATTGGAAATTCTTACGGTAGAAGCATAATTAGGAGTGCAAAGTGATTAAAGAGTTCATTTCTGGAGACACCATTCGCGACAGCGCCCTGAAACTTGCCCATAAGATGTACATCGAGGATCATTTCATCCCCGACATCATCTACGCTTCCTTACGCGGCGGTGCCTACATGGCCAATGTGTTCAGCGAATACTACAAGATGGTGCGCATCCGGGAGAAAGGGCGACCGGTTTTCTATGCCGCTGTGGTGGCCCGCTCGTATGGCTACCTCAGAAGCCAGACAAACGTCATGGTCGATGGTTGGACCTACTCACCCGAGCATCTGAGAACAGGCGACAAGATCCTTGTCGTCGATGATATATTCGATACCGGCAAGACCGTCAATGCACTGGCGGAGATCATCATGCACAAGGGCATTCCCCGTGAAGACCTCAAGATCGCCGTATACGACTACAAGGTCCCCCTCTACAAAAAGGAGGAGCCCCTTCCCATACAGCCGGACTACTACTGCCGCAAGCATGTGCTCGACGCACCTGAGGACGAGCAGTGGATTCACTACAACTGCCATGAGTTCCTCGGCCTCACCTCAGGGGAGATCGACCAGCAGTTCAGCGATCCTGAAGTAAGGGCCATCTTGCATGATGTGCGAGGGGATAACCTCTAATACCTGTATGAAACGGCCGAAAGGCCGTTTTGTTGGTTTGCCCAGCATGGGCAATAACTAGGTGGTGAAAGTCCACTGTGGGTGCGGTACTGCCAAGGGCAGAACCACTAGCTTAAGGCAAGTGCAAACATGCGAGTGTTTGTGCGAAGGCAGCCGGCGGCAAATTCCCGAGCCAACGAACAGAAACTGGATATAAGGCCGGTTGACAGGATGAGTCTGCCAATTGTGACAAAATCCAACCGCGAAGTCAGCAGGTAAATTCAGTGGCCACATGGGATGAAAGTTATTGCTCTTAACTGGGGAGGTCTGCGGTTTGTCCTTTAGCCTGCAATATCGGTGATGATAGGGACAAGGCTCATGAAGTGTCAAAGCGACATGTGCTGTTCGGCCGTAGAAGTCAGCAGAAGCCATAGTAGCGACATCGGAATGTCGTGAAGGGCTGAACGATTAAACGCTCTTGAGAGCGAAAACGCCAACCTGTTGCAAAGGGAGGAAGAGAAGGTTGCGAAAACCAAGCAACCGACTCGGAACCTGTATTTGTACAGCAGGGGAGGAAGGAAACTATGACAAGAGAAGGCATGACAGTGCCGAACACCACGCTTTGTGAGAAGCTCGTTTCCGATGACAACCTGACCAAGGCCGCTAAGAAGGTCAGGCTCAACGACGGGGCAGCAGGCATTGACGGCAGACTAGCTGAAGATGCATTGGTATACCTGTTGAAGAACCAGGAAAGGATTGTCAGCGAGATTATCACGAGGAAGTACAAACCGAGTCCTGTTAGAAGGGTTGAGATACCCAAGGCAAACGGCAAGAAGAGACTGCTGGGCATTCCTACCGTAAGGGACAGGATAGTACAGCAAGCGTTGGTACAGGTGCTGGCACCAGTGTTCGAGCCGACATTCTCGGACTTCAGCTTCGGCTACAGGCCGAACCGGAGTGCAGAGGATGCGGTGAGACTCGCTCAGCTCTATATGTCCGAGGGTTACAACCATGTTGTGGACCTCGATCTTTCTCAGTATTTCGATACCGTAGACCATGATATTCTCATGGGATTGGTGGACAAGGACATGGAAGATAAGGACATCAGGAGGCTGATTTTTGTATTCCTCAAGGCAGGGGTGATGGTTGGTGGCAAATTGGAGAAGACCGTACTCGGTGTTCCCCAAGGAGGCCCATTAAGCCCACTACTTGCAAATGTTTACCTGACGCCGTTTGACAAGGAAATGGAAAAACGAGGGCTGAAATTCGTCCGCTATGCTGACGATTGCCAACTTTTCACCAAATCCGACTATGCGGCGGCACGTGTGATGAAGAACGCAACGAAGTATCTGGAAGGGAAGCTGAAGCTGAAGGTGAACGTCGAAAAGACTGAAGCCAGAAAAGCAATAGGTTCCTGTTTTCTTGGATTCACCTTCATCACTCTGAAAAGCAAGGAATATGGAAGAGGGATGTGCAGGCCAAGGGGTAAGAAAATCGATAGTCTCAAGGGGAAGCTCAAGGAGATAACCAAGAGGAACCGAGGAGTGTCGATACATCAGGTAATCAAGGAGATAAATGAAACCATGCTGGGTTGGCTTGCCTACTATGCACGGGGAAATATCGTATCTTGGCTGACAAAAGAACTCCTCCCTTGGCTGAGACGAAGGATACGGCAATACCTGTGGAAGATTTGGAAGACTGCAAAAAGTCGGAAACGTCATCTCAGGAAAGCCGGAGTACCCGAATGGCAGATTGAAAAGATAACAGGATGGTCATCACGAAGCTATTGGAAAATGAGCAACCTGATGCGGTACCTGATTACCAACAAGATGCTGACAGAGTACTTTGGATTGCGAGACTTCGAGAACATCTACAAAGAATGGCACAAGAAGAGAATAGAGCGTGACCATGAGCTCGATTTCAATGACTACCTATGTAGGCAGTATGAAGAAGAGCAAGAAGCAAGGTTACTGATTGATGCATATCCATGTAGCAATTGGTAATGTCGTTTGATTGAACCGCCCGGTACCGAACGGTATGCCGTTGGTGGTGTGGGAGGTTGGGGCCGTGAGGCCCCTGCCTACCCGATT
>JAVERP010000011.1:0-81262 GCA_034007055.1 Sphaerochaeta sp. | reverse complement strand
TGCCCTTATGGTCTGTGTCCCTCCCCATCGCAGCCACGACCTTGCCTCCATGTACTTTGAACACCTGTATCGTATTTTCCTTGCAACCAGCGACCTCAGGTCCTTTGGCTCCTGTGCCCTCGAATTGAGCTATATGGCAGCCGGCCGGCTCGATGGGTATTATGAGCTCTGCCTTGGATATTACGATATGGCAGCTGGCGCCTGCATCCTCCAGGAGGCCGGCGGATCCTTCGCCCCCGCCGACCCCCATGTGCCGTTTTCCGATGGACGCTGTGACCTTGTTGCCTCAAATGGGTTGATTCAAGAGTGGTTATTGCATATGGTTCAAGCATGAAATTCAAATTAGCAATCTTTGATCTCGACGGTACCCTCATGGATACTTCCTCGGGTATATTTGCAACTGCCAACAAGGCAATGGAGCTGGTCGGGCGCAAGCCTGAGTACGACATTGAGCAACTGAGCAAATTCATCGGGCCTCCTCTGGACCAATGCTTCATCAATACCTTCAACCTTGAAGGGGAGCTTATAGCCGATGCCATTGCGCACTATCGCAAGGAGTATGACGTGCGGGGGCAGTTTGGTGCGAAGGAGTACCCTTCCATCAAGAACACCCTTGATAAGCTCAAGGATAGGGGGTACCTCCTTGCTGTCGGTTCCCTCAAGACAGAGCACCTTGTGCTCTCCATGATGGATCATTTTGGCTTTGCCCCCTACTTCTCCTCCATAAGGGGGGGCAATATGGCAGGAAACCTCAGCAAGGCCGATATCGTGAACAAGGTCCTATCCGACCTCGACATTGATGCCTCTGATGCAGTTCTCATCGGCGACACCATCCATGATGAGATGGGGGCCGAAGAAGCCAACGTCTCTTTCATTGCAGTCGATTATGGGTTTGGATTCCCCAGGGGCCAAGAGAAGAGAGACTCTATGCTGGCCGTTGTCTCCAGCCCTGATGAGCTGCTCTCCCTGCTCTGACAGCCAGATCTCTTGCTTGCATGCCTCCACTTTGTGTGGAGGTTTTGTTGTCTGTATCCAAGAGAGTATTGTTTTTATAAGGACCATGCTGGTGCATGACTATTCTGCTGCATTGGCTTCACAAGTGCATAGCAGAAAAAATCCCTCACACATACAAAGATGAAAAAGTGGGGTGATTCGTATGACAACCACATCAACAACTTCATACCCTGGTCTTGGGATTTAGGTGAGGATCCCTTCACACAAGTAGAGCTGTGCCTATCCCAATGCAAGTGACTTTTGGCTCAAAGGCACACATCCTCGCCGGTGCAGCTAAGGAGAAGGCATACGGTGTTTGAATCGTTTGTTCTGGAGTCCCAATTATTGGGTCTCTCCTTGTTTGAAAGATTTTTCTTGACAGGTACATATTGCTGTTATATTATTGTAACCGGTTACGGTAGCGGTTACGGTAACGGTTACAGTTTAAATATAAGAAGGTATGCTACGTGAAAATTACTATTCGGGATGTTGCAAGATTGACTAATCTCTCCACGGCGACAGTCTCAAGAGTATTGAACAACAAGCCTGATGTGAGCGAAGAAGCACGGAAGACTGTATTGGGAATCATTGAAAAATATAACTACAACCCCTCTTCCATTGCCAGGGGCCTTGCACTGAAAAAGACCAATACCATCGGGCTCATCCTTCCTGACATCACAAACCCTTTCTACCCTGAGCTGGCAAGAGGTGTCGAGATGAGGGCAAAGGACCTAGGGTATTCGGTGATTCTCTCTGATATAAAGAATGACCACCTTGCCCTGGTTGAAACTGTAAGTTTTTTACAATCCAAGCAGGTAGATGGAATCATCATTACCCAGTGGTCGACTCTCTTTTCAAAGGAATTGGAGAAGATCATCAAGGAAAGCGATGTTCCCATCGTGTCGATCGACAGGGAAGGGGGCAAATCTTGTGTCGATTTTGATGACTTTGATTCAGCCTATCGTGCGGTATCCTATCTAGTCACGCAAGGGCATACCAAAATTGCCCATATTACTGGAGATTTGCGCACTTATTCAGCACAGAAACGATACGAAGGATACCTGCAGTGCCTTGCGGACAATAATATTGAAGTATCCAAGAAATGGGTCTATGAGGGGGAGTTCACTCTGAAAAGTGGCTATGCTGGAATGACAGAGATATTGAAGAGTCCCTCGTTTCCTACAGCAATATTTGCCGCTAACGATGTGATAGCCATCGGTGCCTATGATGCCATTGCAGAGCATGGGCTCTCGATTCCTGATGATATTTCAATCATGGGACATGATGACATCTCCTTTGCATCGATTGTGCGCCCTAAACTCACCACAATGAATATCCCCCGTTCTGAAATGGGCGAATCGTGTGTGAACGCCCTCCACGCCTTGCTGGGGAAAAAACCAAAAAAACCTGAAATCGGTACCTTTTCATCGAAACTTTGTGTTCGGGATTCGATAAAGAACATTACAAGCATGGATACACAATAACCTGGGTTATTTATCTAGAAGGATTATATATGCAAACAGGATGGAGCAAGTGAACAAGAAGACAGTCTACATACTATCCCACACTCACTGGGACCGTGAATGGTATCTGCGTAAAGAGACATTTCTCATGATGCTGGTTGATTTGGTGGACAGGATGATACACATCCTTACAAATGATGAGGAGTTTACCCTCTTTATGCTCGATGGACAGACCATCGTTCTTGAAGACTATCTTTCTGTACGACCAGGGCGAGAAGCAATACTCAAGGACCTTATAGCAAAAGGAAAGATTCTGATCGGTCCTTGGTATGTATTGCCTGATGAATATCTTATTAGTGGGGAAGGGCACATACGGAACTATCTTGTAGGAGATCAGATATGTACAAAGATGGGAGCAAAGATGAATGTTGGGTATCTCCCTGATTCCTTTGGGCACCCATCACAAATGCCTCAAATCCTCAAAGGGCTTGGACTCGAACAAATAGTGTTCTGGCGCGGTTTGTCTGATGAAATCACCCAAACGGAACTTGTTTGGGAAGGCTTGGACGGAAGTGAGATCCTTGGCATAAACATGCCCTACGGATATGGTATGGGGGCTTGCTTGCCCGAAGATGAAGATGCATTTGTCCAGCGGATGCAATCCATCATCGACAGGCTTGAACCGATGACACAAACCGATTCCCTGCTTGTCATGCAGGGCACAGACCACGTTGCTCCCATGCCTCTGCTGCCAGAGCTTTTGGCCAAGGCGAGGAAGCGCCTCCCAGCATATTCCTTCAAGCACGCTTCCTTGCAGCAATACCTTGATTCCCTGCCGACCGACATGGAGCTGCAAAGGGCACAAGGGGAATTGCGTTCAGGGTATAGGGCATACTTGCTCGGTGGCACCATATCGACAAGAATGTATCTCAAGCAAGAGAATTTTTATCGGGAAAGGGATCTCATCACCTATGCTGAGCCCCTTCAGGTGCTTGCTTCAGTTCTCAGTGGTGAAGAGTACCAACAGGACATCATCAACTATGCATTCAAGCTCTATCTGAAAAACATGCCCCACGACAGTATCTGTGGATGCAGCATAGATGAAGTGCACGACGAGATGATGCTTCGCTATATGGATTTGGCTTCTGTCACTGATCACCTCATTGAGCGCAGTGTCCGTGCGATTGCCTCGAGCCTCTCCCCTGTTACAGAAGAAAAAGATGGGAACGTGATGGTATTTAACCCGCAATCACAGCCGTTAGAGCATGAAATGGTGACAACAGAGCTAGTGTATGAGAAAAAACTCATTCGGAAAGTAAATTACGCAACAAGTGTCTTGGAAGAAAACTATCCCGTGCTGGAAAAACAAGACCCTAGTGGCATTACCTGTATCACCTCTGCAGGGACGATCCTCAAAGGCCGTATCTGTGCCATCCACACCGATGGCCAGGCCATGGATCTATCCTTGGAAACCCAGCCGGAAATGTACCTTGAAAAACGTATAGAGGTAGAGTTCCCCATCGATTCCATTCCTGCCTTGGGCTTCTCCATGGTAGGATATCGGTGGGAGTATGGAGCAGTCGAACTACCAAAGCCCGCCTCATCAACCTCCATAGAGAACGCCTCTTTGCTGCTTAGCCTTGATCTGCAGGAGAGCCAGCTCATAATCACCGATAAGAGCACCCGCCAATCGTATACTCTTACCTTTGTCGATACTGGCGATGCTGGAGACGTTTATACCTACTCAGCGCCGAAGTTTGACAAACCAGTCTCGTGGAAAATTGTTGATTCCCACACTGAAGTGACCCCGATCGCATCCCTGATCACAGTAGAAGGGTATCTGGATCTTCCTGTAGGGGTAACACAGGACCGGTTGCATCGAAGTGAAACCACTACAAGATGCCCCTTGGTAGTGAAGACCGTCTTGCACAACGATTCCCATACGCTGGAGTTTTCTGTGGATTTTGAAAACTTAGCACTCGATCACCGTTTGAGGATGGAACTCACTACCGGTGAACCGTACACCTTCTCCTATGCAGAGAGTTTGTTCGGTGTTGATGTGAGAAATCTTCATACCTTCGATGATACTTCCTATGAGGATTGGGTAGAACTGCCTTCCACCAATTCACACAAAACCTTTGTTGCCCTCAGAGGTGAGAAAGGGGCTGTTTGTGTGGCAAACAGAGGTTTGCCCGGATTTGAGACGCATGAGAACGATGATGGAAACACCACTGTCGCCCTGACACTGCTCAGATGTGTGGGCTGGCTCTCTCGCTATGACCTTCTTTCTCGAAAGGGCAACGGGGCTTGGACGATAGAAACTCCAGGAGCTCAGTGCCTGGGTGCCCATACCTTTGACTTTGCACTGATCATCCAGAGGGGGGCATTTGATCTCGCCGCCCTTGCCATAGCTTCCCACGCCTTTGCCTACCCCCTTAGGGGGTGGCAGATAGAAGATTCGGAGCTAACCCTTGACGAGGCGAAAATCTACTCGCTTTGCACGGTCTCATCGCCGGCTATAACGATTTCTGCACTGAAAAAAGCCGAGGATGGAGATGGTCTGATCATGAGATTGTACAACACTACTGAAGAAATAGTGAATAATACCCTCTCTTTTAGTTCTCCCCTTTCCTTTGCTTCCCTTACTGATTTGAAAGAACTTGATATAGAAGAATGTGAAATTGAAAATAGTACTACTTTGGCTCTAGTTTTTGCGCCTTGGCAAATACGGACTATCAGAGTAAAGCTACGATAAATGATTAAAAATAATCATCATGGGATGATTTAAAAAATTTAGGAGGCTACAGTATGAAACGAGTAGCAATTATTGCGCTGGTGGTGTGCTTAGTTTTAGGCTCCGTTTTTGGAGCAGGCACAAAGGAATCAAAAAAGGATGAGATGCCCACATTGGAATTCTGGACAGTTCATGAGAATGACAGCTCCTACATGGAGATTTTCCAACGTGCATCTGAAATCGCAGAGGCTGAACATGGCTTTAAGGTTGATGTTGTATTCAAAGGAACAGGCGGATTTAGAGAGTTGGCTACCCAAGCAGCTTTTTCACAATCTGGTCCTGACCTTATTTTCAACTGGACAGGTAAATCAGACATAATTACTTCTGGTAAACAAGGATTGCACCTCCCTTTGAATGATTACTTCACACAAGAAGAAATCGATTCATTGCAACTCCTTGAAGGATGTACTGATCCTGATACCGGAGCGATCTACGGTTCTGTATTTGCTAACAACTTTGTAGCAGTTGCTTACAACAAGGAAATGATGACAAAAGCCGGTGTTGATTACACCAAATTCCCTGCAAAGTGGAGTTATGACGAATTCTTGGAAGTATCAAGAAAAGTTAAAGCTGCTGGAATGGTTCCTTTTGGATTTGCCAACAAAGAGGGTTTTTTTGCTCACTGGTGGCACAGTTATGCGATGCCCTCTTATGTTGACAATGTAGCTGAGTTGATCACGAATTATGAAAAGCCCCTCTACACCGATAACTTTATAGACTTTAGTGAAAAATGGAAAGCGTATTATGACAAGGGATACTATTTCCCTGGTGGAAATACGATCAGCATCGCTAACCTTTGGGGACAATTCACCTCAGGTCAGGTTGCCATGATTTCCTTGTTCCCTTCATTGCTCCAAATGTACACCGATGCTCTGGGTGTTGATAATGTTGGAATCATTGAGTGGCCTTCCATGGGTGGAAGCGGTTCGATGGCAAATCTCAATCCAATCTTTGGTGATAGTATTGGTGCAACAAAATGGACAAAATATCCAAAACAAGCAGCACAATATATCAAGATTCTTCTTTTCAATGAAGAAATAGTTGAAGCCTTGGTTGCAGTGGGCAACCCTCCTGTTTCAACAAAGTTTTCAATGAACGACTTCTCCATCACTAATGACGAGCTTAAAGCTTATATCGAACGCCATGACGAGATGGGTACGTTGCTCGAAGGACACGCTTTCTGGTCAAGAGAATATGACGCAGCCATTTTGAAGTTCTGTAACATGATGATCACCGGAGAATTGACTCCTAAGCAATATGCTGAAGAAATTGAAGCATCAATGAAATAAAATCTCATGTGCGGGAGGAATCCTCCCGCACACAATTGCATGTAGAGGAATAGAAGAAGTAACAAGGGGTACAATAATGCGTATAAGAAGAAATGGGTGGAAGTTATGCTAAAAAACAAACACCGTCAGGATATGAAAACAGGGTATTTGTTTATACTACCTTCTTTAGCGATAATTTTATTTGTATTCTTGAATCCAATGATAAGGATTCTCACCTATAGCTTTTATGATTGGTCATACTTGCAGATGGGTGAGTTTATCAAGTTTGATAATTACAAAGAGCTGTTCCAGATCAAACATTTTTATACCACCTTGCTTAACAACCTCAAGATTATCATCACAGTTGTTCCTGTGGTTACCTTAATCGCTCTGGTATTTGCACAGGCTATTTTTTTAAAAATTCCAGGCTTTAGAATTTACTCTTTCCTTTTTTTCCTTCCCGTAATTATTCCCGATATCGTGATTGCTCAAATTTTGACAAGCTTCCTCAATAGCCAAGGACCTTTGAATCAATTTTTCAGATGGCTACACCTCGACTTTCTTGCTGTTGACTGGCTAGGGGACTCAAGATACTCCCTTTTCTCAATCATCATCTCCCTCATATGGAAGAATATTGGATTTGCATTACTCCTCTTTTTAGCTCGCCTAACAACCCTTGATCGCTCTATTTATGAAGCTGCTGAAATTGATGGGGCAAGTGAATTCCAACAGTATCTATTTATCACAATCCCACTACTGAAGAATATAGTTAAAGTCTATGTCGTGTTACAGATTATCAACATCATGGCATTCCTATTTAACTACATTTTTGTATTGACAGATGGAGGGCCTGGGTTCTCATCTACTGTATTGGAGTACTTTGTGTATTTGAATATCTTCAAATTACAGAATATGGGTCGGGGCGCTGCTGCTGGAGTAATACTGCTCCTAATCAGTGTACTGCTGATTTCTTACTACTTGTTCTCAGTGGGACGTACTGAAAGGAAGAAGGCTGAATGATGAAAAAGAAAAATATGTCAGTATTTCGATTGTTCATGCAAATTCCGATGATACTTTACTCTGTGACAATCTTGATGTTTCTTGTTGTGATTCTTATTACCCCTTTTCGTGAAGCTGGGGATATAGCTAGAGGACTTTTGCGTGTTCCTGAGACCTTTACACTCTACAACTTTCAAACAGCCTGGGAGTCTGGTTTAGGCCGAGCTTTGGCTAACTCTCTTTTCTTGGCTGTGACGACCTGTGCTATTACCATCCTTATTGGTGGATTTGCAGGGTATGCCTATTCACTATTAAGATTTCCTTTCAGAAAAGTCTTATATAATTTTTCTTATATGATGATATATATATCTATCGTTCTGATATGTTTGCCACTTTTCCTCCAATACCGTGACTTGAGGTTGAACAACACCTACATGGGTGCCCTCATCATATTTGTCGGGATACGGCTCCCGTTTTCAATCTTCCTGTTTAGAAACTTCTTTGATGAGTTCCAAAAGGAGCTTATAGAAGCTGGTCGCATTGATGGATTGAACCACATGGGCATCCTGATGAAAATTGTATTTCCCCTTTCAAAAGGTGTTTCCGTGACGGTAATGATTTTTACCTTCACTGCTGTGTGGACTGATCTGTTGGTTGGATTACTGTTTATGCAAAAGACACATATGCTTACAGTCATGGTAAAGGTGATGTACATATTCAATGTGGGACCTATGGCAACAAAAGCAACTCCCATCGGACAAGGGTTCGCCGGTCTGTTGGTAGGAACCCTGCCCATATTGATCCTCTATGCATTTACTAAAAAACATTATATCCAGGGGCTTACCATGGGTAGCATAAAATAGGAGTTGGTGTGACCTCACGAGAAAGAATGATCTTGACCCTCAATAGGGAAGTACCGGACAGGGTCCCTGCGACCCTTCATCAATGGCTGCCATATCACCTGGATACCTATATGGGTGGGATGTCTGACATAGAGGCCTTCCGGGCTGTAGGGCTCGATGCGGCTATTACGTTCTATGGAATAGCTGACGAGACATCACAGCAGTGGAAGACTTCCCACTCAACGCTGGCCCTAGATGCCCAGGGGGAGAAGACGCGCCATACGATACAGACCCCTGAGGGAGAATTGACCTACGTTCAAGAAGCAAATGCAATGACCTCATGGATGGTTGAGCCGTTGATAAAGCATGATGAGGATATATTCCTGATCAAGAAGTATCGCCCTATCCCCACCTTTCGAAAGGATCTTTTGCGGAAGAAGTATGAGGCCTTGGGAGATGGAGGGATCATGCGAACAGTTGTCTGGGGCTATCAGGGGGGGTGTTGGCAGGATGCTGCGGAGTTGGTTGGGACAGAAAAATTGATTATGGCGACTTTTGACAATCCCGGATGGGTACATGAGTTGTTGGGCATCCTGCTTGAGCAAAAGTTGGAGTATATTGATAAAAACCTGCACAACCTTCCTGTCGACCTTGTTGAAACGGGGGGAGGAGCAGCTTCCAATACCATTATCTCCCCTGCCATGCATCAGGAGTTCTGTCTTCCCTACGACATGCAGATGCATGATGCCCTGCACGGGTTGGGGTATAAGGTTGTCTACCATACCTGTGGAGGAATGTTGAAAATCATGGAAAGCCTCTTGGCAAATGGCTGTGATGCATCAGAGACCTTGTCCCCAATCGACATTGGTGGTGATATACGAAATGAAGATATGCTCTCTGTCAAAAAAACACTGGGCTCTGCCAAAGTGCTGATCGGAGGGATCGACCAGCTCACCATCCTTCCCTCATCAGAAGAGGCGATCAGAAAAGAGGTGTTTGACAAATTTGAGGGGTATGGAACAGGTGGAGGCTACATCATGTCAGCCTCAGATCATTTTTTTGATTTGCCAGCTTCACAGCTACAGATATATAGCGATGCTGCCAAGGAGTGCACATATTCATGAAAAGTCGAGAACGGATTAAAAATATCATAGCGTTGGAAGCCGGTGAAGAGAGGCCTGGCTTTTGGATGGGAAACCCAAACGACACCTCAGTTGATGGTCTGTGCAACTACTTCAACAAAGCGAGCCTGCAGGAGGTGAGGGCGCACTTAGGGGATGAGTTGTTCTGGATTCCGGCAGATTCCTCTTTTTGCAACCCTAAGGGTTGGACAGTCTTTGCCGGATGGGCAGGGGTCTTTTCTGATATAGAAGCGGTTGAAGAGCTGGATGCGCTCTCATGGCCTTCCGCTGGAAATGCCGATTTTACCCCTATCCTGGAAGAACTTACCAATGCCGGAGATACCTATAGGTTAAGCGGGATGTGGTCACAGTTCTTCCATGATATCTCTGATATGATGGGGATGGAAAACTATTTCATTGCGATGTATGAGAAGCCCGAGGTGGTGCATGCCTTGACAAGAAGAATTGTTGATATCTACAAAGCGGCAAACACGAGGCTTTTTGGATTGGCCAAGGGTGAGATAGATGCTTTTTTCTTTGGCAATGACCTGGGCACCCAAATAAGTACCCTTGTGAGTCCTTCCATGTTTAAGGAGTTCATCCTCCCCTACATGAAAGAGCTTGTTGATATTGCGGCATCCCATAATCTATCTGTAGTGCTCCACTCTTGTGGCGCCATTACCTCTTTTATTCCTGATTTTATTGCTTTGGGGGTTGATGCAATACACCCTGTACAAATTAAGGCAGAAGGGATGGATGTGGATTCCTTGCGTCCATATCGATCCTCCATTGCTTTTATTGGTGGCATTGATACACAAGAACTTCTTCGCAGTGGCACTAAAGAGGAGATAGAAGCTGAAGTTGATCGGGTCTACCAAAGCCTGGGGCCAAACATTGTGATAAGCCCAAGCCATGAGTCCATCCTCCCCGATGTCCCTCCAAGGAATATTGAAATTGTCTCAAAGAGTGTCTATGCAATGGGTGGACAGTAGAAATAATCAGGAAATTTTCATCAGAATCCATGACAAAGTGATATTTCACTGCATGTGCTTTGGCATAATAGGAGAGCAACTACTGGTATCTTTTCACACAACTGTTGCATCCTTGAAAATCTTGTGGCAGAATGTCTCTAACAAGGGAGGAACGGATGACCCGACGTGAAAGAATATTGGCGGCATTGAATCATAAGGAACCCGATAGGATCCCAGTTGATTGTGGTTCTATGCGCTCAACAGGGATTATGGGCCTGGCATATAACAGCTTGAAACAGCATTTGGGGATACAAGAGGGCCAGACAAAGATATTTGATATGGTGCAGCAACTGGCGATTCCTGAACAGTGGTATCTCGATCGCTTCGGAATCGACTCAGTTGACCTTTCTCGTACGTTTGCCAATGACAGTCAGGACTGGATCCCTTGGAATCTTCCCGACGGCTCTCCGGCCTATCGTCCGTCCTGGGTCGATATCCGCAAAGTTGGTGAAGACTGGGTCTGCTATAATGATGCAGGGCTCGAAGTTGGCAGGATGTCCCCTAACTTAGTCTATTTCACCCAAACCAACTATCCCCTCATGGGGATCGAGGATGCTGACTATACCGACTTAAAGAAGACAATGGGTGAGACTATCTGGGGTTCTGTCGCTGATCCGGCTTGGCGCCATGGCGGTCGCAAAGAGTTCCCCCAGATGCTGCGCACCAATCTGTTGCAGCTCCAAAAGGAAACCGACTACGCCTCAATGTTTGCCATCGGCGGTAACTTTTTTGAAAATGGGCAATACCTCTACAGAACCGATGAGTTCTTGATGAACATGCTCATTGAAGAGGAGAACACCGAGAAGCTATTGGATAGACTGCTCGAAATACATATTGAGACAGTTGACAGGGTGCTTGGCGGGATCGGGGACCTGGTTGATGTCCTTATGTTCGGAGATGATTTGGGGACCCAGAATACCACCATGATCAGTGGTGATCTCTACAGGAAACTCATATATCCTCGGCAGAAGAAGCTGTTCCAATATGTTCATGACCACAGTGATGCCAAGGTCTTCCTGCACAGCTGCGGGGCTATCGCCGACCTTATACCAGATCTCATAGATGCTGGGGTTGATATCCTCAACCCAGTCCAAATCGGTGCCACTGGCATGGACCCCAAGCATCTGAAGCGCGAATTTGGCAAGGATCTTGTTTTCTGGGGTGGCGGGGTTGATACCCAGCACGTCCTGGCTACAGGAACTGTGGAGGAGGTGAGGAGCTCTGTCATCCGGAATTGCGAGATTCTCATGAAGGATGGGGGGTTTGTCTTCAACCAGGTGCATAACATTGTCGATGGAGTCCCCCCTGAGAACATCGTCGCCATGTATGAAGCTGTTCAAAGCCTCTCGAACTAGGAGTGTCGCATGCAGTATGGACCAGATTATACGGTAGTGGTGGATGCCGCCTACAATAGGCAGACACCTTATTTGCCGCTGTATGAACACAATGTCTGCAATGGCTTCTTTGATACCATCACAGGCACTGCCAGCAGTACTCTGCTGCAAGGGGATGCAAAGGATATTCGACAGTACTTCAAGCTATTTACGCAATTCCTTGTCGATCATGGATATGACACGGTCCCCTTTGAAGGGTGTGTCGTTGAGCTTATCCAACAGGGTGAGGGCTTGATGGGCCACGGCAAGGCTCTGTTCACCAGCTATGAGGATGTTCTGCAGTACCCTTGGGCGCAGATGCCTACGCGGTACTTTGATCTGTACTCTGTCTATTTTGACGCATTGGCAACTGAGATGCCTGCCGGGATGAAGGCCGTCGGTGGGGTTGGCAACGGTATTTTCGAGACTGTTCAGGATTTTGTTCCCTTTACAGAGCTTGCCTACCTCATGGTTGATGAGCCGGAGGCCTTTGGTCTCCTGTTCACCAGAGTCTCTGACATGCTCTGTGCAATCTGGGACCAATTTCTCCAGCGGTATGCCGAGATGTACGCAGTCTGCCGTTTCGGTGACGATCTGGGCTTTAAAAGCTCGACGCTTCTGCACCCGGATGTCATTCGCAAGAATATCCTTCCGGCTTACAAGAAGATAATCACCCAAGTCCACGGTCATGGGAAACCTTTCCTCCTGCACAATTGCGGCAACATCTTCCCCATAATGGAGGATATCATCGCAACAGGCATTGATGCCAAGCATTCCAATGAAGACTCAATCGCTCCATTTTCGAAATGGGTTGAACTGTATGGGGATAGGATAGGGAATTTTGGCGGCATCGATATGAACATCCTCTGCATTGAAGATGAGGCATCGATTAAAAAATATGTTACTGAGGTGCTCCGCTACTGTCAGGGCAGGGACGGGCTTGCCATTGGGTCGGGCAATCAGATAGCTGATTATGTTCCCCCTGAAGGGTTTATAGCAATGGTTGAGACTGTCCTGGAGTGGAGAAAAAACCACCAGGGGCAAGAGTGAGGTCAATATGAAGAGAAGTGAAGTCAATGCAATCCAACGAGAAGCCAAAGAGTTCTTGGCAAAACACGCCTGGAGCCTGCCCCCTTGGGCCTACTGGCAGCCATCTGATTGGAAGGGTCGGGGTTCGGAGATAGATGAGATCAAGGAGTGCATGCTGGGCTGGGATGTCACTGATTTCGGTTCAGGCGATTTCCAGCGTCGTGGTCTGTTTCTCTTTACTTTACGCAATGGGAACCTGGGGGGGAAATCAAAGAAGCAGTATGCTGAAAAGATCATGATCGTCAAGGTAGACCAGGAGACCCCCATGCATTTCCATCGAAACAAGATGGAGGACATCATCAACCGCGGTGGTGGGGAACTTTGTATTCAACTCTACAGGTCCACCAGCGATGAAAAGCTCTCCGAAGAGGATCTGGCAGTCTCCATTGATGGAATTTCGAGAACCATTCCAGCAGGGACCACAGTCACTCTTCACGTAGGCGAAAGTATCTGTCTGGAACCCTATATGTATCATCGATTCTGGGCTGAGAACGGTACTTGCTTGGTAGGGGAGGTCAGTCTGGTCAATGATGATACCACTGATAACCGTTTCCTTGAGGATGTTGGGCGCTTTCCGGCAATTGAAGAAGATGAGTCTGCCTTGCATCTCTTGGCTTCCGATTACAGGTAGGACTGCTTCAGCAAACTTGTTAAGGGTGAATTTGCAGTAGGGGAAAGGTCGCGTATCTTAGAGGGAGCTGAGCCCAGTTCTTTGCGGATTGTCTTGTTGAAATGATTGATATCGGGAATCCCTACTGCCTGGGCTATCGACTTGATGGCCAAGGATGAGTGGCGCAAGAGGAATTCAGCCTGTTGGCACCTCTTGCGCCTAATGTAGGCCGCTATGGTGCAATCAAAATGCTTTTTAAAGAGTTGGATGAGATAGTTGTGCGATACTCCTGAAATATCTGCAAGTTCTTTAATGACCAAAGGCATACTGTAGTGTTGATTAATATGGCTGACCACGATTTGGACACTGGAGGGGAAGGCTTCTGATACTGCCTCGGTGTAGGTGTCGGCATCAGCCATATGGAGCAGGAGATTCCAGAGGCAGACTTGAGCCTTTAGGGGATTGCTACGATAAACACTCCCGATTAATTCCATATCTCTGACTATTGTATCAAAGCGTTCAAAAGGTCCATTCATGATGGGAAAGAGAGTTTCCTGATCTGGTGGGAGAGTGCTGCCAGGTTGGAGTGGGTATGGCTCTCCTGGAATGAAGTGGACATAGTAATGGGGGGCGTGGTCGGGAAACTCCCATTCCAAAGGGGTGTTGGGGGGCGTCAGGCTTGCCATTCCTGAGGCGATCGGGAACATCTTATCCTGTAGCCTGAGTTTTCCCGAATAGAAGTAGACATGCAAGCCCCAAACATCGTGCATGAGGAATTGCTGAGTATGCAGGTGTCCGTGTAGACTCAAACCAGCTTGGACTACCTTAGGTAACCCCTCCAACGGAATTGAAATATTCATAGTGTGATTTTATACCAGTTGATGGGGAAATTCAACTGTTGACGGCACCTTTGAGTGATCTTATCATGAAGTTACCAGCAAAGGAGGATAGTATGCCCCTCTATGAGAATCGTATCAATGCCTTGAACGTCATACCTCTGGAAGCCCATCTGCTTTCTAGCGTGCGGGTAGACAATACAGCCGTAGCTGCTTTGGTCTTAGATGCCTTGATGGCCAAAAAAGGACAAGGACCACGAGTTCTGGCCCTTGACGGTTGGTACGGAGTGGATTTCTCTGCTCTTGCTGCCCTTATAGGAGGTGAAGCCCTTAAGCGTAACCTTACCCTTGAACAGATATCGACGGCGACACTTTTCAAGAGTCCTGGCGAGGTGGACAGGTATACCCAGGAGTTTGTCACCGAGGACCCTAGTTTTGGTTGGGTCAACAGTGAAGGAGTTTTGTCCGACCTATTGAGTCCTGAAGCTATTGATCAATTGAAGAACCACCGTACTGCAAGCGACATCCTGCTTGTTTTCGGGCCGGGTGCGTATGCGCCGGAGATCTCCGACCTGTATGATCTGGTTGTATATGCCGACTTCACCATGCAGCCGATGCTCTGGAAAATGTGGGGAGGACAGCTCATTCCGTTTGGAAAGACAGAAGCTGACCCATCCTATGCCTGGAAGCGCTATTACTACAACGATTTCTACCTGCTTTATCGGCAAAAGAAGTTCGCTTTTTCCACCATGAATTTCTATATCGATGCCACAGTCGCCTCTGAATTGAAAATACTGGGGGTGGAAGCGTATCAGGCGATGATCGACACGGTGGTCCGTTATCCCATCAAACAGGTCAAGATCATGCAGCCAGGTCCTTGGGGTGCCTACCGCTACAAGGATTTGTGGCCGATTGAAGGGCTTGAGTGCAATGCATGGAATGAGTTGGCGGGTATCGAGCTCAGTGTCCTGATCGATATTGGGGCCGCCAAGCCGATCAACATACCAACCCAGAATCTCATGCAACGTCCTCTAGCATTGGTTGGCGAATATGTCAGCAAGACCTATCCCGACCTCTTTCCGCTGCAGGTCTGGTTGGATGACGGGTATTTCCCTGAACCTGTCTCCTGGGAACGGTCGAGCATGCCGATCCACAACCATCCCAGCACCCAGTATGTGCAGCGCCACTTCAACGAGCCTCTGGGACGGTATGAGACCTACTACATCGTCGAATCGTACAAGGGCTCATCGACTTGGATGGGGTATAAGGAGAGTGCGGACCTGGAAGCGTGGGAACGCCTCTGCCGCGAATCGGAGAACCTCAAGGCAATTCCAAACTGGCAGGACTTTATCAAACGCTGGGATACTAATGTAGGTGATCTCTTCCTGATCCCCCCAGGGACCACCCATGGCCATGGCGGCAATCAGATGATCTTGGAGATGGACACCGGCCCTAGTGTGGCTGGAACCGAATATTCGTTCTTTACCTATGACTTTGCACGTCAGACATGGGATGACCAGAGCAAGACCATGACTGCCAAGCCTATGCGCATGCACCTGGAACACTCCTTTGATAACCAGAAGTGGATTCGGGAGGGTAGGGTTCTCAGCCACCATCGCTCTCGTCCTATTGCCATTGACGGTGACGGGAAGTTTAGGAAGGACCGGTATGCCACCATTGATGAGATGCCTTTCCACATTGAACGTATTTTTATGGAAGAAGAGGCAAACGGGGATACTGAGGGGCGGTTCATGCACGTTGTTACGCTCACCGAAGGGGAACGCGTCACCATTGCGAGCAAGGCGGACCCTTCCTGCAGGACCACAATTGAACGGCTGCAGTCCTGTGTCATCCCCGCTAGCTTTGGAGAGCATACCTACATCAATGAGTCGGGCAGACATGCGATGGTAGTTATTTTACGGTTGAAAAAGGGGTGAATCTAAGGATTTTGGAATTTTGAAGAACTTGCCGTAGGCAGGTTGATTTACAAGGAGGCTTTAGATGAGAAAAGTTTTACATGTACTTCTGGTAGTGACGATGGTGCTTGTCGTCGGTGGCCAAGTATTTGCCGCTGCACAGGCTGAAACAGGCAGACCAAAAGTAGCTGGGGTGGTTTTCCAAGAAGACCAGTTCATGAAACTGCTGCAACTCGGTTACAAGGACACCGCTGAAAAAGCTGGATTTGATTTCTATCCAGGCAATACAAACGGTGATGCAGCCAAAGAGGCTGAGTTCTTGAACACGTACGTAACACAGGGCTATAAGGGAGTGGCGATCTCTCCAATCAGTGAAGAGGCCTCTTTGAAGGTTCTCACCGATGCCGCCAACAAGGGGCTGTTGATTGGAATCTCCAACCATGAATTCAAGCTTCCGTTCCTAACTGGCGCCTTCACTTCTGACAACTACAACCTTGGTTCGACCGTTGGTAAGGCAGCTGTGAAATATATCCAGGAGAAGTTGGGCGGAAAGGCAAAGATAGCCATAGTACAGTTCAAAACACTCCTTCCTGAGCAGTCAGGTGCTCGCAGCAAGGGTTTCCTTGACCAGGTCAGGACATTGCCCGGCGTTTCGATCGTAACTGACCAGGATGCTTGGATGCAGGATAAGGCCATCACCATTGCCGGGGACATCATCACTGCCCATGGCGATGTCAATGTCATTTTTGCAGCGAACGAAGGTGGAACGATTGGTTCGACCATGGCTGTCAAGAACGCTGGTAAAGCTGGCAAGATCGCTGTGTTCGGATTTGACGGAAGTGAGCAGATGGTTCAGCTTCTCAAGGATCCTGCCAACGTCTTGCAAGCCGCCATTGCTCAGGACCCCTACAATATTGGGGTAAAGACCATGGAGTCGGTTATCAAGGCAGTCAAGGGCGAAGATTACAGCAGCACCAAGGGACAGTCCTTCATTATTCCTGGCATTCTCCTGGAGCGTGCGAACCCTGCTGGTCTGGATGCATTCCTCTCTGACCTTAAGGCGAAGATGTAGAGCCGAAAGGCATCATCGTTAAATTGTAAGAATTTTAGGAAACGAGGTGAAGCTCAGAGAACTCTCTGAGTTTCACCGATCCTATGTTATGACGAACATGGGAATTGAGGTTAGCATGAGTGTATTGCGGACAAGCAATGTGACAAAGAAATTTCCTGGGACTGTTGCTCTGAAGGACGTGTCAATTTCATTTCACAGTGGAAAGGTCAATGCCCTTGTAGGTAAGAATGGGTCAGGGAAGTCGACGTTGATGAAAGTCATCAACGGCGCCTATAGTGATTTCGAAGGGACCTTGTACATAGATGACCAGGAGTTCCGCTACCAGCACCCAAAGCAGGCTTTCGACGATGGAATCGCCACCGTCTATCAGGAGATGAGCCTCATCCCGGGACTCTCTGTCGCTGAGAATATCCTGCTGGGACGGTATCGGAAAAATGGCCCTTTCATTGACTGGAAGGCGACCTACCAGGATGCCCAGGATATTTTGGACGATATGGGTGTTGACCTGCCTGTAAAAGAGATGGTTGCGCACCTATCAGTATGGCAGTGTCAGGTAATAGAGATAGCCAAGGCGATGAGCGCGAATCCCAAGGTCCTGATCCTTGACGAACCAACGTCGGCCTTGGCACAAAGTGAGACAGAGATGCTCTTTGCCCTCATTCGGCGGTTGGTGAAAAAAGATGTTATTGTCATCTATATTTCTCATCGATTGCAGGAGTTATGGGAAATTGCTGATACTTGTTCTGTGCTTCGGGACGGGTTATATGTGGGCACCATTGAGATGGCAGGGGCCAAGCATGCCGATCTTTTATCCTTGATGTTTGGTGATTTGCGCCTGAACAAACGACCTTCCGATGTGGTGGCTCAGGACAAGGTGGTCCTTGAAGTCAAAAACTTAAGTCGTGAACCAAAATTCAGGGACATAAACTTCAAGCTTTACAAAGGAGAGGTCCTCGGTATCGCCGGGATGTTGGGTGCAGGACGCACTGAACTGTTACGGGCCATCTTTGGTGCCGACAAACCAGAATCAGGTTCGATTCTCATTGATGGGGAGGTGGTGACCAACCCCTCACCTGTTCTGATGAAGGGTAAAAAGATTGCCTTTGTCCCGGAGGACCGGAAACAGCAGGGTCTGGTCCAAATCCTATCCATCAAGAGCAATCTCAATCACTCTAGCCTTGATCTCATTTCAAATGGGATTTTTGTTGATTCCAAAAGAGAGGATGAATTTAGCCGACGTCAGATTGAGGATCTGGACATCTCTATACCCGGAGAGGAGTATCCTATGACCAGCCTCTCAGGAGGCAACCAACAAAAGGTGGTTGTTGGGAAATGGCTCAACATAGGTCCAAAGATTGTTATTTTTGATGAACCTTCCCGTGGGATCGATGTAAATGCCAAGCAGCAGATTTTTCAGATAATCTGGGATTTATCGCGTCATGGTCTGAGCTCAATTGTCGTCTCATCTGAGTTGGAGGAGCTGCTTGAGGTCTGTAACCGGATAATAATCATGAAAGACGGTCAGTTTATCGATGAGGTGAACCCCGACAACGTATCAGTCAATGAATTATACACACTAAGCATGGGAGGTCATTGAGATGGAAAAAACTCAACTTAGGGATATAGCCGGCCGTATATCTCACATATCAAAACGCTATATGATGGAAATTATTCTGGCAATCATCGTAATAGTTCTCATCGTAACTGCACCAGGATTTTTTACCCTCGGCAATATTCTAAACATTTTTAGAAACGTGGCGATTACAGGAGTTATTTCATTTGCAATGACGATGGTAATTATTGGAGGAGAAATTGACCTGTCTGTGGGTTCCTCCATCGCTCTTTCAGCAGTCATAACGGCAACTGTTACCGGAAAACTTGCCGAATCAGGGATCATGTCGATGAATTCGGCTGTTTGGGTTGGTATGGCGGTTGCTTTGCTTGTAGGGGCCTGCATTGGACTGTTCAATGGATTTATCAGGACCAAGTACAATATCCCGTCCTTCATTGCCACCTTGGCCATGCTCAATGTCCTGTATGGCATCGCCGCAATCATTTCAAAGGGATTTCCTGTCACCACACTGCCTAACTGGTATAACTGGATTGGTGCCGGACGCTTTTTCAACCTGATTCCGGTTCCTGCCTTATGGTTGGCCATCGCCTTTATTGTTGTCTATATAATCATGAACAAGACAACCCTGGGGCGGGAGATATACGCTGTTGGAGGAAACCCAGAAGCCGCGCGCCTTTCGGGTATCAATGTGAAATTTGTAAAGATCATCATCCTGATGATCGTGCAGATTCTGGCCGCCTTTGCAGGCATCATCCTGTCGGCCCAGGTCATGTCGGGTTCTTCCACCTTTGGCAGAGGCTACGAAATGGAGGTCATTGCTGCAGTAATCATCGGTGGAACCAGCCTCAGCGGTGGTATTGGTAAAGCATGGGGGACCCTCATTGGAATTATCTTCATGGGCGTCATAAACAATGGGATGACCCTCTTTGGTGTCGGTGACTTTGAAAAGTATGTTGTTCGTGGATTGCTGATCCTTGGTGCGGTCATGCTCAACACCATCCAGCTGCAGAGCCTTCAGAATGTGAAGAAAGAGAAGCCGGTAAAATAGTCTCCTTTCTGAGGCCGGACGTGTGAAGAATCGGGACTAGTCCGTATTGGCCTGGTCCCGAGTTTGCATCAGGTCTTGATGACTGTGAAATCCATATATCCCGTTTGGAGGGGAACCTAGATGAAAAAGCAAGAGATATTGAGCTATGTTGGCAATATGCAACAGGTGGCATCCATCCAACCTGTATCCTATACTGAAGGGGTGGCAAAAGGACTTGGAGCCTACCTGATAAGAAACGGTGATCTTTCATTTACTGTAATGCAGGATAAATGTCTGGATATCGCACAGTTGTCGTACAAAGGGATCAACATGAGTTTCCTTTCAAAGCCAGGGTTGCAGCATACAGGCCGGATCGCTTCCAAGTCGGATCGCACAACCATCATGGGAGGATTCCTTTTTACCGCCGGGCTGGAAAATGTCGGCGAACCTGCGACTCTTGATAAGAGAAACCATCCACTGCATGGGGAGATGAGGGCGATACCCGCAGAGCATGTATCTGCCAGAGCCTCCTGGGTTGATGATGAGTATCTGCTTGCAGTATCGGGTGAAATGCGAGAGTCTGAGCTTTTCGGACCGAATCTACTGCTGAGAAGAGAGATACGGACCACATTCCCTGGAAAATCCTTCACCATTACCGATGAGATTGAGAACCAGGCATTTCATGATGAACCGTTTTTACTGCTTTACCACATCAATTTTGGGTATCCATTCCTTACAGAAAAGTGTGTCATCCTCATCCCCTCTGAAGAGGTGGTTCCTATAAATGACATATCCGGAAAGCATGTGGACACGTGGGACAGGATGGAGAAGCCCATTCCAGGCAAGGAAGAGTATGTCTTTCGCCATACCCTGGCAAAAAGACAAGATGGCACGACAATTGTAGGTATCTATAATACCGAACTGAAAATTGGGGTGTCCATTGCATATGATCCTGAGATTCTCCCTCATTGCATGGAGTGGAAGACTCTTGGATCCGGAGATTATGCCCTAGGGCTTGAGCCTGCAAATGTAACGGTGGCCGGACGGCAATATCATCAGGACGATAAGAGCCTTCCCATGCTCCGTTCATTTGAGAAAAGAATTGTGGAGCTGAAGATAACCATAGTGGATGGAGATGAGGAATTTGAACATGTGAAGGCCCTTATCGCAGATATGAAGGGCAGCATCAGCGAGTAGGAAGTACAGCCGATACTCAGGCACTGTTGCATCAGGATAGTATGGTAGGATGTATGGTGTGTATGGGGGTTTTGCTGGAGTACCCCATCGTTGAAGCATAAAGAAAGGGAGTGAGCGGAATATCTCTTCACAGAAGAGAGCATATGGCTTCTGATACCTGAAAAGGAGAAAATGGTATGCGTATTGCAGGAGCAGGTTGTTGCCTGATCGACTCTATCTATAAGAACTCTTCATATGAAGATGAAGCCTTTGCACGTGTGATGAGTGTTGCAAAGGGGGACGGGGGTCTCATTGAAGGCGGGCTCGTCTTCAGTGAGGACATTGAGGTGTTTGCCAACCGCCCCTACAAGGAGATCCTGGATGAACTCTCAGGAGCTCGAGCCCCCGATGCCGAGAACCTTGGCGGACCTGCTGTGGTGGCGCTCGTCCATGCCTCCCAAATACTGCACTCAGACGGCATTGAAGTTTCCTTCTACGGCGCTGTCGGGGACGATGAGCAGGCCCGGCATGTCCGGGCGGCTATTGCCAGGACCCCTCTGAAAGGGGAACTCAAGACAGTCCTGGGAAAAAGAACGGCAACAACCGATGTGTTTGACGACCCCTCCCAGCGCAAGGGGAAGGGCGAACGCTCCTTCATCAACACCGTGGGGGCGGCAGGGCAGTACGGCCCGGATGATATCCCCGATGCCTTCTATGAGGCGGACATAGTATTGCTGGGAGGCACCGCCCTTGTCCCCCGACTCCATGATGGCCTCCTTACAGTGCTCAGACGGGCCAAGCAGAGGGGGTGCATCACCGTTGTCGGGACTGTCTACGACTTTCGCAATGAAAAGAGGGCACCTGACAAGCCCTGGCCCCTGGGCGGTGAAGGCTCCTATGCTTTCATGGATCTGCTGGTCACAGATGAGGAGGAAGCCCTCCGCCTCAGTGGCGCAACAGAGGTGCTGGATGCGGCAAAGCGCCTTATAGGGAGCGGGGTCTCTTCGCTCATCATCACGCGCGGGGCCCTTGACATCCTTGTCTACTCCAACGGCTCTGTCATCAGGGAGTGCGATCTCACCTCCCTTCCTGTAAGCAAGTACATGGATGATATGATGGCCAAGGACCCCTCCCTAAGAAAAGACACCACAGGGTGCGGTGACAACTTTGCAGGGGGTGTGCTGGTCGCCCTTGCAAAGCATCAGCTGAAGGGGGGCCCTTCATTGGTCAGCATGCGCGATGTCTGCGCCTATGGAGCCTCCTCCGGAGGTCTCACCTGCACCTACCATGGCGGCACCTTCTATGAGAAGGCCCCGGGGGAAAAGGCTGCCCTCCTGCAACCTGCGGTGGATGCCTACCTCGAGATGGTGGAGGAAGTGTGATGAAACCTCTATTCGTACAATGGGGGGCCGGAAACATCGGAAGGTCCTTCATCGGACAGGTCTTTGCCAACAGTGGGTATGCGGTCACCTTTGTCGACATAGACACCCCCCTCATCACCGCCTTGAATGAACAATCATCATATGTAGTCCGGTTTGTATCAGGGGATGCAAGCCGTGAGCTTCGCATCGAAGGAGTGCGTGCCGTTGATGCAAGGCACCAGCATGAGGTCGGTGAGGCGATAGTGCAGGCTGACCTTATGGGGGTTTCAGTCGGAAAGAGTGTATGGCCGCACATTGCCTCCTCGCTCGCCCTGGCAATTGCCGAGCGCTACAAAGAGAAGCCGGATACCCCGATCGACATCATCCTTGCTGAAAACATCCATCACGCATCCTCTTTTGTCTCGGCCCTCCTGCTACCCCACCTGCCCAAGGATTTCCCCTTTGCAACCTATGTGGGGCTCATCGAGACAAGCATCGGCAAGATGGTCCCCATCCAGGATGGGGGCGATCCCCTGACCCTACGGGCGGAGCCCTACAATGAGCTTATAGTGGATAAGAAGGGATTCCTGCAGCCGATCCCCCCTGTCACCGACCTCTATCCGGTATCCCCGATAGGGGCCTATGTGGACAGGAAACTCTATATCCATAACCTTGGGCACGCAACAGCAGCATATCTTGGCTATGGCAAGCACCCCCGGCAGCAGCTCATGGCAGAGGTTCTGCAGGATACGGAGGTTGCACTGGCAGTTCGCAAGACTATGATGCAGGCAGGTGCAGTGCTGCTGAAGATCTATCCCGCAGTCTTTACTGCAACCTCCGTGCAGGAGCACATCGACGACCTGCTCAGCCGGTTCTCCAACAAGGCGTTGGGAGACACGGTCTTCAGGGTAGGGCGGGACCTCTCCAGAAAGCTGAGGTTTGATGACAGGCTCATGGGTGTCATCATTGAAGCAGAGAACAAGCACCTGCCATGGGACCAGATAGGACGCTCGTATCTCGCTGCCCTTTCATTCTCCGCCCTCGATGGAAAGGGTGAGATGTTCGCTCCCGACAGGGATCTGCTGCTCTCCATAGAGGGGCTCTCGCTTCGTGATGCACTCTATACAACAAGCGGATGGAAGGATTCAGGGCTCTGCCTTGAGCTGTTTGAAACACTGGCTGCTGGGTTTGAGAGGATCTCATGACGACTTCAAGAGAGTTGTACTGGCCCTTGCCTTACCATACAAGTGCGCATATTCGCTTCTGTGATGATGGAATCAGCATCTTGAGCACTCCCCCTTGAGGCTTTTATACCTTGGCACTGCTTGCAAGAGAGTGGCTCAGACAGTATTGTTAGCTCATAGGAGAAATAGCACATGAGTACCAGGATTGAGAAGAAACTCGTCAACACCGACAAGGCTCCTGCAGCCATCGGACCATATAGCCAGGCCATCATAGCAGCACCTTTTGTATTTACCTCAGGTCAGCTGCCTGTAGACCCCAAGACCAGCGCCCTGGTTGGCGGCGATGCGGCAAACCAGGCCAAGCAGGTCTTTGAAAACATGAAGGCAGTCCTTGCAGAAGCAGGCACTGACCTCTCAAGGGTTGTAAAGGCCACTGTATTCCTTAGGGACATGGATGACTTTGCAGCGGTAAATGCTGTATATGCCTCCTATTTTGGTGAGGGGATCCTCCCAGCACGATCGGCTGTCCAGGTTGCCAGGCTCCCTAAGGATGTAGCGGTCGAAATCGAGATGATCGCCCTGATCTAACAGGAGCCAGCAGGAGGTAAGGGGATGAAACGCACACCGTTGTATGATGTGTACAGTCAGTACGAAGGGGTCAAGCTCGTCGATTTCGGCGGCTGGGAGCTTCCGGTCAATTATTCCAAGGGCATCAATGCCGAGCATGAGGCGGTACGAACAGGAGTTGGCCTGTTCGACGTATCCCATATGGGAGAGTGCTTGGTCACCGGGGAGAGCGCCGCCTCCTTTTTGGACTATTTGTGCACCAACGCCATCAGCAGCATGAAAAAAGGTGAGGTCATGTATACCATGATGTGCTATCCCAATGGTACGGTGGTGGATGACCTGCTCATCTACTGCCGGGACCGCACCTCCTTCCTTGTTGTCATGAACGCCTCGAACATTGACAAGGACCTCGCCTGGATGCAAGAGGGTGTGCCCTACCCAGGGCAGGAGAGGCCTACCATCGTGGACCTCTCCGACCGTACGGCCCTGCTTGCCCTGCAGGGCCCGCTGGCCGTCGATGTCCTTAGGAAGTTGGTCCCCGAATGTGAGGATATGCCCCCCTTCACCTACCGTTCCCCTTGTGCAGTGGGTGAGGTCATGACCCTCATCAGCCGAACCGGCTATACCGGCGAAGATGGCTTTGAGCTCTACTGTGCCTCTGAAGAGGCCGCCCTTCTTTGGAATACCCTCCTGGAAGCGGGGGAGCAGCAGGGCATCGAGTGCTGTGGCCTCGGGTGTAGGGATACCCTTCGCCTGGAGGCGAAGCTCCCCCTCTACGGCCATGAGATAAGCGACAGCATCACCCCCTTGGAGGCAAACCTCGGCTACTTCGTCCGTCTTGAGAAAGAGGGTTTCTGTGGCAAGGATGCCCTTGCCAGGCAGAAGGAGGAGGGTATACCCAGAACCCTTCGGGGTGTGGTGATGGTCGACAAGGCCGTTCCTCGCGCAGGGTGTGAGGTCTTTCTAGGGGACGAGAGCATCGGTTTTGTCACCAGCGGAACCAAAAGCCCCACCTTGCAGATATTCTGTGCCTATGTGCTCATCAAGCGGGAGCCCAAGCTTTCGTTTGGTGATGAGCTTACCATTGAAATCCATGGAAAGAAGAAACGCTGCACCCTGGTGAAGACCCCCTTCTACAAACATGGGAAGAGATACGACCAGTAGGATGATCAGAGCACAAAGCTACGCACCAGAAGGTTTCATAGCCTTGGATAACTCCGCCCTCATCTACCCTCCGACAGAGGCCAAGTACAATGCGAACACCTACAGGCTCTCAATGGATCTGGTACAGGAGATCAACGCCCAGATCCTGGAGCTGGCGGTGCATGCTATGTTGGAACGGTGTCCGTACGCCAAGGTGAGCCTGCACAAGGGGTTTTTCTGGTACTACCTCTCTCCTAACCACAAAAACCCTGTCCTGCATGAGGAGGGTTCCTACCCCAGTGCAAGGATCTCCTTCAAGGATAACAACGGCTATCTCTTCAAAGTGCTGTACGGCAAGCACAGGATAGCCTTGGAGTGCTTCCATGCCCTTACCGATGGGTCGGGGGCCCTTGTCTACCTGAAGATGATCGTCAGTGAGTACTGCCGCCTCGCTGATATCGCTGAGGTCACCTTCAGCGGATCTCTGAACTTAGACCGGCGTCCGGAGAGGGAGGAGTTCAGCGACCCTTTCCAGCACTTCTACGACAAGACTCTACCCGGCACCCCCTCAACAGGGTCTGCCTATCATCGAAAGGGTACAGGCTCGTATGACGACAGGGTAAAGGTCATCAGCGCAATGGTCGATGCACAGTCCCTGCGAGACCGGTGTAGGGAGCATGGCTATACGATAACTGTGTATCTCTCCTCCATTTTGGCGATGGTGCTGCAGCAGTTCCAGAAGGAGGAGGTGCCGAAGCAGAAAAGGCGCAAGCCCATCAAGCTCTCGGTGCCTATGAACCTGAGGAATATTTTCCACATCGACACCATGAGGAATTTCACCCTCTTTGCCGTTCCCGGCATCGAGCCTGCCCTTGGGCACTACACCTTTGAAGAGATCCTCAAGAAGATGCATCTGGACATGGCCCTTTCACAGGACCCCAAGCTGATCCGGAGCCAGATAAAGCGGAACGTGGGAGGGGAGCGCCACATCCTGATGCGGTTTGCCCCCACCGCCCTAAAGAACCCCCTGTTCAAGCTGCTCTCCGACTCCCTTGGGGATGACCTCTATTCTGCAGTACTGTCCAACCTGGGGTATGTGAAGGTCCCCCAGGAGCTGGAAAGCTCCGTCTCGCGCATGGATTTCTATCTCTGTCCCGGGCGGATGAACAAAGTTTCCCTTGCGGTCGTCGGATTCAAGGATAAGGTGGTCATCAACTTCAGCAGCTTTTTCAATGCGGACACCGCCTTAGAGCGGGAGTTCTGCCGTTTCCTTGTGCAGGATGGCATTAGCGTTGAAGTCTCGACCAACCGTCAAGAAGAGAACAAGGAGTGATCGATGGCATATTGCATCAAGTGTGGGGTTAGGTTGGAGGAGAGGGCACAGCAGTGCCCCCTGTGCCAGACCCCTGTGGTCCTGCCGCCCGGTATGGAGAGAGGGCATTCTGAGCCTCTGTTCCCCCATCCCCTGCCGGAGGCGGGGACAGGGGGGGTAAACAAGACAAGCAAGGGCATCATCGAGCTCATTCTTGCCCTATTGGTCGTCAGTGAGATCAGCATAGCACTGACCATGTGGTTTTCTGGAAACATGGCGCACAGCTTCATCCCCCTGTTCAGCACTGCAATGGCTGCCCTGGTCATCGCGATGGCCTTGTTGGCCAAGCATACCTATGTTTGGCAGAGCACCATCCATATCGTGTTGGTTTCGGCCTATCTGCTCGCCCTCGATGCGATGGACAAACACCTCTGTTGGTCACTCATTGTGGTTGGAGCCTTGGCCCTTCTCTGGGTTTTTGCTGTCTTCACAACGACAAAAGGGGCCAAGGCGCACCCTGTGTGGACAGCGATTCTGCTCATCGCCTCCCTCCTTGGGTATGTTGCCCTGATCAATTGGGTTGTCGCAGGGGCCCTGACATGGTTTGTCCCGGTAGCCTTGCCCTCGGCAGGGGTGCTGTTCCTGGGGGTAGGGCTCTTTTTCCTACTCTTCCTGACGCGTAACAAGACGCGCATCCCCCTAGCCGACCTTGTCTTCTTCAACCTGATAGTCCTGTTCCTGACCTTCACCACCCTGGATCTCTTCATGACACACTACAGGCAGGGGATTTGGAGGCTGAACTGGTCGGTGAGCCTGCTCTCTGCAGCGGTAGTGCTGATGATTCTGCTCGGTGGTGTCTCGGCCAGTCGCCGCCTGAGGCGGTACTTCACCAGCCAGCACAGGCATGATTAGGTAAAGTCAGCAAAGCTTGCACCGGCGGCCTTCACCAGGTCCACAGGATCTATCTTCAGTTCCAGACCGCGTAGGCCTGCACTTACGTAGATATGGTCGTGCAATAGGGCGAGTTCCTCCACAAAGATAGGGAAGCGTCTCTTCATCCCCAGAGGCGAGCACCCTCCCCGCATATAGCCGGTCAGCGGGAGCAGGTCCTCGATCTTGATGAGGTCGATCTCCTTGCTGCCGGTCACCTCCCGAGCTTTCTTCAGGCTCACAGAAAAGTCTGCCGGCAAGCAGAATACAAACACCTCATTATCACTGTTTTGCATCACAATGGTCTTGAACACCTGTTCGCTTGGGATACCGGAGCTCGAGCTCGCATGCACGGCATCTAGGTGCTCCTCATCCCACTCATAGGTGAGCACTTCATACCCTATGCCCAGGCTGTCCAGGATTCGCATTGCATTGGTTTTCTTCATCCCCTTATCCTATCCAATTTCCAAGTGGCAGGCAAGGATGAAAAAAGGGGCCCGGAGGTCCCTTTCTTCACCCTTGTCCTTTCTCTGCCTGGATTGTTGCTTACTTGAATTTCTTCCTACTTGTCATCAATGGCAAACGAGGTGCCCAAAGCCGTTGGGGAGGCAAAGGATCCTTTCTTCTTCTGGTTGATGATCGTCATGGCGGTCAGTACCACCAGCGTAATCAGGTAGGGGGAGAAGGCGAGGAACTGCGTCGGGATGACCATTTCGAATCCTGCCGCCTGCAGGCTGAACTGCAAGCTGGTGATCCCACCGAAGATCAGGGTCCCGATGACCACCCTCCCTGGATTCCAGGCTGCGAAGATGACCAGGGCTATGACAATCCAGCCCTTGCCCCCGGTCATGCCGTCATTCCAGCTTGGGGTGAAGCTCAGCGAAAGGCACGCACCCCCAAGTCCGGCAAACATGCCTCCGATCACCGTGTAGAGATAGCGGACCTTTGACACTGAGATACCCATGGCAGCTGCTGTCCTGGGGTTCTCCCCTACAGAGCGGATGACCATGCCGTGCTTGGTCTTGTACATGAAGAACCAGGCAAAGGGGATGATCAGGTAGAGGGCGTAGGTGAGCACACTGACATCGAACAGGGCCCCGATGATGGGAATCTTGCTCAGGGTCGGAATCGCTATGTTGTCGAACTTGGTGGCCAGGTTCATGCCGCAGAGGTTGAACTTGTTGGAAGCAGGGCCCAGGCGCTGTCCGAGGAAGTTTGCCATGCCGGTTCCCAGCATCGTGATGGCAAGGCCCGAGACAACCTGGTTCGCCCTCATGCTGATGCACAAGAACGCGTGTATCAGGGAGAACAAGGCACCGACGAGCATCGCCACCAGTATGGCCAGGTAGAGGTTTCCGGTAGAGAAGGCTGTTGCAAAGCCTGAAAGGGCTCCCATGAGCATGATGCCCTCCATGCCAAGGTTCAGGATTCCTGTCTTTTCGGTAAACACCTCCCCAAGGGTGGCATAGGTGAGGGAGGTTCCCATCGCAAGGGTCGCTGCAAGCAGCTTGGTTGTAAAATCAATCCAGTTCATGCGGAAATCTCCTTATGTTTGCTTAGGATTCGCAACCTGTATTCGGTGAATACGGTACCGGCCAAAAGCGGGATGAGGATAAGGCCCTGCAGGACCTCTCCCATCGCAGCCGGAAGCTTGAGGGTTATCTGCAAAGCATCCGAACCTGTTTCCAGGGCAGCCATGAGCAGTGCAATGAAAATGGAGGCTATCGGGTTGAGCCCGCTCATCCAGGCGATGATGATGCCGGTGAAGCCGTAGCCTGCATCAACACCCTTGGTAAGCTGGTGTGTGACCGCAGCGGAGTCGATGGCCCCAGCAAGGCCGGCAATGCCTCCGGATATGAGCATGGCCAGGATGATGTTCTTCTTGATGGAGACCCCTTGGCATCGTGCAGCACGCTGGTTCTTGCCGATCATATTCAGCTCGAAACCCCATCGCGTCTTGTACAGGACAAACCAGAGCACGACCACCAGGATAAGGGCAAAAAAGACACCGGCATGGACACGGCCCCAGATTCTGGGCAACCAGGCGAACTCCGGATATCTGACCGTTCCCATGTTCCCCCTGGGGGCTTTCCATGCGTTTATGTACAGATACTCGGCGTACCCTATGATGATGTAGTTGAGCATCAGGGTAGCCAGTGTCTCATCGACACTCCATTGTGCCTTCAGGACCCCGGGGATGCCTCCCCAGATCGCCCCGAAGAGGACACCTACCACAATCCCTACAGGCAGGAACATCCAGTTGGGCAGGAAGGTCCAGAACTGCATCACCCACGTGATGCCGATCGCTCCGCTTACATACTGGCCCTCTGCACCGATGTTCCAGAACTTCAGGCGGAACGCTATGCCTACAGCAAGGCCGCACAGAAGCAGCGGTATCGCCTTGACCAGGGTGAACTGAATCTTTGACTGGCTTCCGAAGGCTCCCTTGGCCATCGCAATATAGGTCTGGACCGGATTGGCCCTATTGAGGCCCAGGACGATCGCACCAAGCAAGAAAGAGAGCATCAGCGATACAATGGGGACCAGGATGGTCATCTTTCGGGATTTGCTGTCCCGCTTCTCGAGGGCAAGTCTCATATGTCCCTCCTTTCCACGCCGGCCATCAACATGCCGAGCTCTTCTGTCTTGGCATCCTTCACATCCATACTATCCATGATCCTTCCTTCGAACATGACGGCAACCCTGTCCGCCACCATCAACAGCTCTTCCAACTCTTCGGAGACCAGGAATACGGCATTACCCATATCCCTCTGCTTGATAAGGTTCTGCCTCACCGCCTCTGTGGCCCCCACGTCCAGACCCCGCGAAGGGTAGACAGCGATGAGTATGCCGCCACAGGAGTCTATCTCACGGGCAAGGATGGTCTTCTGTATATTGCCTCCGCTGAGAAACTTTACCGAAGTGTCCTGGGATGGCGTCTTGATGGTAAAGGTCTCTATGAGCCTGTCTGCAAAGAGGCGGACCCAACTGCGTTTTATGATGGAGTGGTCGCTGAGCTCCTTGGTGCGGTATTTTTTCATGGAGAGGTTGTCCCCAACGCTCATATCCCCGACAACCCCCATCCTGCCGCGGTCGGCAGGGATATGGCTTACCCCGCCTTTGATGATCTGCAGCGGCGTCTTGTTGGTATAGTCCTTGCCATGGATGAGCACTTGGCCGCTGTTGACCAGCATCAGGCCTGTAAGGGCCTCAGTCAGCTGCTGCTGACCATTGCCTGCAACCCCGGCAATGCCTAGGATCTCACCCCCGCGCAAGGTGAAGGAGACGTCGTCAAGGATGCGTTTGCCCCCTCCTGCAATGCACTCCATGACCAGGTTCCTGGCTTCCAGCATCACCTCTGTCGGCTTGTACGGCCCCCGGTCCAGCGAGAAGAGGATATCCCTGCCGACCATCATGTTGGCAAGGTCCTGTATCCGGTCGATCGTGGAGGTGGGGCAGACGTTGACGCTCTTGCCCCGCCTGAGCACCTGAACGGTGTGGGAGAACTCCATGACCTCATCCATCTTGTGGGTGATGAAGATGGCACTCTTGCCCTCTTGGAGCATCTTCTTGATGATCTCGTTGAGGTCCCTTGCCTCCCCTGGGGTCAGCACCGCCGTAGGTTCGTCGAGTATGAGGATTTCGGCTCCCCTGTAGAGCAGCTTAAGGATTTCAACGCGCTGCTGCTCCCCTACCGAAAGGTCGTGGACTATCTTGTCAGGATAGACTTGCAAGCCATAGCGCTTGCTCAGCTCTGTAATGTTCTTTTTTATCTCTGCCATGGGTGGCACAAAGGGGAGGTCCTTCATGCCCAGGATGATGTTCTCAGCCACGGTCATGTTGCCGACCAGCATGAACTCCTGGTGGATCATCCCTATGCCCAAGGCCATGGAGTCCTGGGGGGAGTTGATCTCTGCAAGCTTCCCCTTGATGTATATCTCTCCATGATCGGGTCGGTAGAGTCCTACCAACATATTCATCAGTGTGCTTTTTCCGGCACCATTTTCGCCCAGGAGGGCAAGGACCTCGCCTCGGTGTAACGTGAGGTTGACGTTGTCGTTCGCTAGGACACCGGGGAAACGTTTGGTAATGCCAACCATACGCACAACAGGCGTATCGTCGGGGGTAATTTCTTGCATGTTGTATCCAGTTGTGTGGTTGTCCTCAGTGAGGACTATCCTGAAAGAAGTAGAGGCGGGCAAGTGCCCGCCCCTATTGCTAGAGTGCAATTCAGTTATTTTACCTTACCGATGACGCCCTCTACGAACCAATCCATGGTAAGCATGGCCTCATCAGACATCTTCTCACCGGCCTTCTGGCGAACCTTTCCGGTGTTGTCCTTCAACTCGCCCCAGAACACATCCCATTTGCCGTCATGTATTTCGGCCTGTTTTGCCATAACCTCTTTCTGGAACGCTGCAGGGACCAGGGGGGAGATGGGGGAGAGGTGGATCATTTCATCCTCAAGCCCGCCCCAGTAGCTCTGGCTCTTCCACAATCCGTCCATGGCGCTCTGGACTGCAGGAATCATGTAGTTGCCCCAGTTCCACATGGGGGAAACGAGGACATTGTCATCACCGATCATACTTCTGAAGTCGGCATTGTACCCGATGGCAAACTTGCCGCGCTCGATGGCGGCCTTTGCAGGCTCGGTTGTATCCTGGTGCTGTGCGATAACGTCACAACCCTGGTCAAGCAGGGAGACAGCGGCCTGGCGCTCCAAGGAGGGATCATACCAGGAGTTGGTCCATACGACAGTAACGGTTGCCTTGGGATTGACAGCCCTTGCCCCACGGGTAAAGCCGTTGATTCCCCGTACGACTTCAGGAGTGTTGAAAGCGCCCACATATCCGAGCTTGCCGGTTGGGGACATCTTTGCAGCGATCATGCCTGAGAGATAGCGCATCTGGTACATTCGTCCAAAGTAGTTGGACATGTTTTCATTGAGCAGGTAGCCGGAACAGTGTTCGAAATAGACGTCAGGATTGGCTTTTGCAACATTGAGCATGTACTGCTGGTAGTTGTAGGAGTTTGCAAAGATTATTTTGCAACCCTCGTCTATGAGGTTCTCCATTGCCCTTTCACTGTTTTCATTTTCTGCAATGTCTTCGAGTCTGTAGACCTTGACCTTGTCCCCAAAATGCTTCTCAAGGGCGATGGTGCCCTGGTCGTGCATGTAGGAATAGCCCATGTCTCCAGGAGGACTGATGTAAATGACTCCGACTTTCATCGGACCTTCGGTCTTGGCCGGGGTGGCTTCTTTTGATCCCTGTGCAAATGCAAAGGAAGAAACCATCAGTACGATCAACAAGAGAACGATACCTTTTTTCATGACTCTCTCTCCTTAAAGATTGTGTGATGGGGCGATAATACCCGCTGAACTAGAACAATTCAAATTATACGGGACGTTTTAGGCGCTGTCAAAACAATAATGATAAACATGCAGAGAGGTATCCCGCAGAAAATAGGTTCAGTCATGCGAATTCCATCAGAATACAACGCGCTATATGCATATTGCCACAATTTTCAACAAAAGTAAAAAAAATTGCTCTTTTTGGTTGAATTGTAGATATCCCTGTATTTTTCGTTGTAATTGTTGGTTTGTTGGTACAATGGGGAAGGCTTATGAAAGGCAAGCATAATGGGCAGGCTGAAAAAAGACAGATTATAGTGTAAAATGGCCATCTTGCTTCATAGAGCGCTTGCCTAGACTTTTAGGCTAGTGGTAGTATAAAGAATTGATACCAGTAGAAGCATAGAAGAAACAATGCTATAGTTGTTCTCTACACTACAGCAATTTCTATCAAAGGATTACAATACGTCATGAATATACCATCTAGGAAACGTCTTTTACTGTTGCTCACCCTACTTTTTTCCACTTTCCTATTCGCTTTTGCAGGCTCGGGCCTGGTTGTACGGTCGTCCCTTTTTGGTCCTGATGTCCTCTCCCCGGCCTTTGATGAGAAGGCTCTGGTCCTTCAGCCTTACGCCGAGCAACTCGGCCTCGCCTTGGAGCAGGTTGAGGAGAGAGATGAAACCCGGGTGCTCAGCGCCATAAGCAACGGCTCCTATCCTGTAACCCCTGGGGACAGGTTCCGTCTGGTCTACCTTGACGGTCTGCAGACTGTCACCCTTGAGCTGCAAGCCGATGAGAAAAGCATGGTCACCGTCCCGGGCTTGGGAACGGTGAACTGTTGCGGCCTCACCTTCATAGAGATGAAGAGAGAGGTCCTTTCCATGGTGCAGACCTACCACAGCTACTCCAACCCCCAACTGGTGCTTACAGGCACCGGGTCCTTCAGTGTAACGGTCATCGGTGAGGTGGGCGGGACGCGCATGGTTCCTGTCTGGGGCCTTTCACGGCTCTCCAGTGTGGTGGGCAGTGCCACCCCCTATGCATCCACACGAAATATCCTCATCACCCACGCAGACGGTACTTCGGATACCTACGACCTCTACCGCGCCTTGCGCAAGGGTTCCCTCGATCAGGACCCCTTGCTCAGAAGCGGCGACGTCATCACCATAGCCCGCGCTGAGAAGATCGTGGTGCTTGCAGGCAATGTCTATGCTCCGGGAACCTACCAGCTGAAGGCAGGGGAGACCCTCAAGGATCTGGTAACCTCCTATGGCGGAGGGGTCTTGAACAACGCCGATGTGCAGAAGATCAGGGTCCAGCGATATAATAAGAAGAGCGGAGCCTGGGAAGTGACCTATGCGGACCTCTTTGGAGGAGAGCCGATGGCATTGCAGCATATGGACCAGGTTGTCATCGACACCCTCAGGTCCTCGATGCAAACGGTGACCATCGAGGGTGCTATCGCAGCAAGCGAGGCGTATGACAGCCTCTCCTCAACTGCATTGGTTGGCACCTCATCAGGGAGGATCTTCTACCAGTTCTATCCGGGGGAGAGTGTGCGCCAGATGCTCGGTACAATAGCCCCTCGCCTGATGACTGTCAGCGACCTCGACGGAGCTTATCTGCTTCGTGGCGGGAAGCGCATCCCGCTGAAGGCTCAGCAGATCCTCTATGGCAATGATGCCAATGCGCTCTTACCCCTGGAAAGTGGGGACATCTTCATCATTCCCTTCAATCAGCGCTTTGTATCGGTGAGTGGGGGGGTTGTCCGCCCCGGGGTCTTCGCCTATGTTCCTGACAAGGGGTCGAACTACTACATCTCCTTGGCAGGGGGCCTCAGCGACGATGCTTCAGTTCCCACTTCCATCAAGGTATATGATGTTGCAGGGGAAAAACTGGCCATCACAGGAGAAATTCCTCCCGAATCCTCCATCAGGGTAGGAAAAAGTACATTCATCAAGGACATTGCCCCGACTGTGGCAGTCGTCGGCCTTGTCACCTCCATCCTGGGGATTGTGGCATCAGTCATTGGTATCATCGTTAGTTCACAAAAGCTGTAAGGGGTAGGTCAATGAGTCAACAAGAAGAGTTTCAGGCTGGGTATACCCAAGGCGATATGGGTGAAGAGGGGATTTCCATCTCCGAACTGTTCAACATATTCCGACAGAGGTTCGGATGGTTTGTCGTAGGGCTGGTTGTGGTCCTTGCCGCTGCTATCGGATACCTCTATTATGCCGTTCCCCAGTATGAGAGCCAGGTCTCGGTCCTGGTCGATCCTATCCAGAAATCCTCCTCCATAGAGAATCTTCTGGGTGGTGGTGCAAACACCACCAAGATCGCCACCGAGGTCGAGCTCATCACCAGCCGCAAGAACATTGAGTATGCCCTGAGCACCCTGGACCTTGGCACCTACTCCGATGCCGATGGCAACGCCTACTCCGACAAGGAGGTCCTGGGGAGTGTGAAGAACCGCATTGTGGTCTCCACGGTCAAGGACACCAACATCGTGCGTGTCACCGTCACTGATGCAAACCGTGCATTTGCCCGAGATTTGGCCAATGCCCTGGCTTCAAGCTATGACAACCTTCTCACCGGCATTGCCAAAAACTCCAAGACGGCACAGCGGGAGTTCATACAGTCGCAGATACCGATCAACGACAACTCCTTGCAGAACGCTTCCGACGCCCTGGGAGACTTCAGGGAGAACAGCGACATCATCCAGCTGACCGACAAGAGCTCCCTGCTTGTCGAGCAGATCTCCTACTATACGCTTCGTCTGGAACCCCTGCGCTTGCAATTGAACGAATCGCTTGTCTTTATCAACTCCTATAATGCAGGCTTGGAGAAGGCTGGCATACAAGGGATCCTCTCCCTTGATCTTATCCGCAAGGACGCTGTCGTTGCTGCCAAGCTCAAGGAGCTCTCAGCCTGGAAGACCGAGCTGACGATGTATGAGTCGCTTGTCTCTCCTTCCCCTAATCAGGCGACAACCACCTCCCCGGCTTCCAGCTCCTCACGGACCTATGTCCTTAACAGTGCGATCTCGCAGACGACCAAGGACCTGCTGGACAGGGTGACAGCCCTTACCCGCACCTACGCCAAGGATGCCAACATCCAAGCTATCGTACAGGCGCTGACCACCGAGGTCGGCATCGAGGTCCTGCAGGAGCGCGGCAAGGTCTTTGTCGATGAGCTCTCAAAGCTCCCTGTCCTTGAACGCAAACTCTCCGAACTGGTTCGCGATGTGCAGATTTATGAGGCCATCGGGCTGAAGCTGCGCGATATGCTTGAGGAGGTGAAGCTCGTGGAGGCTGCGGTGACAGGAAACGTCACCGTCGTCGATGTGGCCATCCTTCCCGGCTCTCCTGTTAGCCCCAACAGGATGCTGATCCTGGCTGTTGCCCTGCTGTTGGGGGTTGCCATCGGGTTCCTGCTTGCCCTTGCAGCTGAAGCGACCGACTTCTCCTTGCGTACGGAGACGCAGATCAAGAAGATTACCGGCAGCGATACTGCAATGCTGGGATGGATCCCCCTGATGAAGGTCTCGCCAAAGGACAAGTATCCGACCCTTGCTGTATACAACGACCCGCTCTCCTTTGAGTCGGAGCGGTTCAAGCTTGTAGCCAATATGCTCTATTCCAACGAGGAGCAGAAGGTCTTCTCCATCACCAGCTGTTCCATGGCCGAGGGCAAGAGTACCATCATAGGAAACGTCGCCCTCTCCTTTGCCCAGATGGGCAGCAAGGTCCTGATCATCGATGGTGACCTTCGCCTCCCCAGTATGGAACGGTTCTTCCGTCTCAAGCACAGGGAGATAGGGCTGGTGGACTATGTTGCAGGCAATGCCACGTTGGAGGATTGTATCGTCCAGCCCTTTGAGGAAGTGACCAATTTGCACCTCCTGCCACCGGGTGCCCCTCCCTTGGTTCCTTCCGCCATATTCTCCAACCCCACCTTTATCAAGATGATCAAATATCTGAAGACTGCATATGACCTGGTCATCATCGACGCCCCACCCCTTGATTCCGCCAGTGAGCTGCTCGCCATAAGCAAGCAGGTCGATGGCCTTATCATCACCGTCCGAGCCGGCATCACCAGCAAGGGCGCCCTCACCGACCTGGTCTCAAGCCTGCAGACCGGCAAGGTCCCCATCACAGGGGTCGTATTCAACGGGGTTATCCCCGGAGCGACCGGGGGTTACGGATATGGGTATGGCAAGCGCTATGGCTCATACTCCTACCGCTACTCATCCTATGGCAATGCTAGAGGTGGCAAGAAGATGCGCATGTTGCGCAAGAGACGCAACTCCAGCTGGTACCGAAGAAAGTACAGGCGCGACCTTGCCTTGCGCGGGACATCCACCGCCAGCTTGTTTGAGGCAATCCCGGCATTTGGACCTGATGCAGCACACTCCAGCCTTGCTGCCTGGTCAAGTTTCTCCATGTTCACCCCGGGTAAGAAATTAACTCCGATAGAAAAACCCCTCACTGTTGCCACTGAAACACCTCCTGCACAGCAGAAGCCTCAGAAGAGCGGTGTAGTGGAGGAGAAACCCGTCGTTGAAGAGAAAAAGATGATGGAAGAAAAACAAGGTGTCCAGGATAAACAGGTGGATCAGGAGAAGCCCTCTTCTGGTTTGGACAGCCTCTCGACCATCGAGTCCGATATGGATTCCCAAGGGAAAAAGTAGGGCTGGCCACTGGACAGGGTCCCTGGACTCTGGTAATGTTCTTTCGATTCAAAGAGAGGGAACCAGGATGCCCAGGATACGATACAGACATGTAATGCAGCCTCTAGGCGTACTGTTTCCCCATGCAATAGGTAATAAAAAAGAAGTCGGTCAATTGGGACCGGCTTTTTTTTAAGGAGCAACGATGGATACAAAAAGCGTATTTACGGGAAGGTCGCTGTGCGTCATTGACGATCTGAGCATCGAGGAGAGGAAATACCTCTTTACCGAGGTGCGTAAGCTCAAAGCAGCAATGGAGGAGAACAACCTTGCGGTCATGGAGGGCTACCGCATCGATGACAAGGACTTTGGCATCTATGAGGTCTTCCTGGAAGACAGCACCAGAACCAAGGAATCCTTCAAGAATGCGGCCAATTTTCACCATGCTAAGGTCTCCGAGCTGAACAGCGACAGCTCCTCCTTCAACAAGGGCGAGAGCTATGCCGATACCTTCAATACGCTCAGCGGGTACTCCAATGCCGTATTCATCATCCGCAGCAAGATTGAGGGGGTCTGCCGCTGGCTTGAGGACGAATGCTCAGCCTATGCCCAACGCAACAAGCTCTGGCGCAAGCCCGCCTTCATCAATGCAGGCGATGGCAAGCACGAGCACCCGACGCAGGAACTACTTGATGAGTTCACCTTCATCGAGGACAACAACTGGAAGACCGACTCGATCCATCTTGCCTTGGTCGGGGACCTCTACCATGGGCGGACCGTGCACTCCAAGGCATCGGGTCTCAAGCTCTTTGATGCGGTGAAGGTCGACCTTATCGCTCCTGTCGAACTGGCCATGCCTGAGACCTATGTGCTGAAGATGCGCGAGAATGGCTATGAGGTGCGCATCTTCACATCCATCGAGGAGTACCTCGCCCAGAAGGATATAGCGGACAAGTGGTACTTCACCCGCCCGCAGCTGGAGAGGATGGGGGACAGGATCCTCAACCGCCAGGAGGAGCTTCGTTCAGCGATAACCTTCAAGCGCGCCTATATGCCCCTTCTGAAGGAGGGGACCAAGTTCTACCACCCGCTTCCCCGTCACAAGGTCACCCCCACCATCCCCACCTTCCTGGACGACACCCCACTCAACGGGTGGGAGAGGCAGTCCATCAACGGCATGTATGTCAGGATCATCCTGCTAGGCCTCATAGCAGGGAAGATAGGGGCCTCCTTTGTCCCTGAGCAGAGCCCTGTCCTAAAGGAGCGTGCCGAGTACATCTTTGAAGTCGACCTTACCCAAATCCCCCCTAAGGAGAAGGTTGTCAGCGAGGGGGTCAAGCCAATCCATAACGGGCTGGTCATCGACCATATCTGCAGGGGGGACAGCCCCAGTGAGATACGCGACCATATGCGCCTGATAAGCAGTGTCCTTGGCCTGGACGGGGACAAAGGCGGGGAGTGGGTAAGTTCCGGCCATAAGGGTGAGAGTTCCTACAAGGGCATCATCTTCCGTCCCGATGCTGCCGACCTCTCGCGAAAGAATCTCAAGCGCCTTGCCGCAGTAGCTCCCGGGTGCACGCTGAACATCATCCGGGACGGAAAGATACAGAAGAAGTACCGTCTGCACATGCCGCCGAGAATCTATAACTTTGATGATCTTTCCTGCACAAACGAGGCTTGTATCTCACACCCTGCCCAGAATGAGGGCGTTCCTGCCCACTTTACCCGCAACAAGGAGAGCCTGTTCGCCTGCGCCTACTGCGACAGGACCCACTCCTTCAAGGAAATCTGGCAGAGAGGGAAAAAATAGGATAGACTGGAGAACATTATGAAAGAACTACGCACAATTACGGACCATTACGGGCCCTTGCTGGCCAAAGAGGCCCTGCAGTTGGGTGCCATCAGGCTCAGGCCCGATGACCCCTTCACCTGGGCAAGCGGCTTTCGCATGCCCATCTACAACGATAACCGCCAGCTGCTTGCCCTGCCAAAGGCGAGGGCACTGGTGGCCGAGGCATTCGAAGAGATGCTCGTATCGCTTGATTTCGACCCCGATAACATAGCGGGGACCGCCACTGCCGGCATTCCCCATGCCACCACCCTTGCAGACAGGATGCACAAGAGCCTCTCGTATGTTCGCTCTGCAGGAAAGGACCACGGCCTGCACCAGCAGATCGAGGGGCTGGGCCCGAGCGGCAGCTACGGCGGGGCAAAGGTGCTTCTTATCGAGGACCTCATTTCAACGGGGGGGTCCTCCATCAAGGCTGTTGAGGCCATAGTAGCCACAGGCGGCCTCTGTCCGTATACGCTAGCCATCTTCACCTACGGTCTGCAGGCATCCCTTGATGCCTTTGCCAGCCTGGACCCCCCTTGTCAGTGCCACACCATCCTGGAGTATGACAGCATGGTGGCAGTCGCCTTGGATGGCGGGTATGTAGATGAAAATGGGGCTGCCCTGCTCAACGAGTGGAGAGTCGACCCCTTTGGCTGGGGAGAGAAGCATGGGTTCCCACCCCTGAAGAAATAGATGTGAGAATAGCGATAGAGTTTAGGAGTAGAGAATGACCTATAGTGAGAAGTTACTGGCAAGTGCCTCGCAGGTGGGCAACATCACGTGCATGGGGCTTGATCCCCAGATGGAGAGCCTCCCTTTCCAGGACGATGATGTACGCACGAATCTGAATCGATTCTTCCAACAACTGTTCAGGAGGATGGCCCTCTCCGGTCTCATCCCCTCGGCTTTCAAGCCGAACATCGGCTATTACCAGGCCCTGGACCATCCTCGTGATGAAGATTTTTCCGGCAGCCTCGCCCTTGCCGACCTGTTTGACCTGGTGGAGAACTACTTTCCAGGCATTCCCATCATCCTTGACAGCAAGCGTGGGGACATTGCCCGCAGCAGCCTCAACTATGCCAACGAGGCCTTTGATGGGTGGGGCTCTGATGCAGTTACCGTCGCCCCCTATATGGGCCAGGACTCAGTCAGGCCCTTCATCGACCATACACCCCTGCAGAAGGGCGTGTACATCCTCAACAGGACCAGCAATCCCGGTGGCAAGGACCTGCAGAACCTCACTGTCCACAGTGGAGAGGGTTCCTCCTTCCTGTACCAGGAGGTAGCCCGTCAGATCATCCTGTACAACAACGGTACCGGCAGTGTAGGGGCAGTGGTGGGGGCAACCAATATGGATGAGCTCAAGACCATCGCCTCACTGTATGCTCAGCACTCCGTCCCCCTGCTCATTCCCGGCGTCGGCAGCCAGGGTGGATCGGCCCCCTCGGTCATGGGTGCCCTGCGAGAGAGCGGCTACCCGGTGAAGATGGCCAGGATAAACAGCTCAAGTGCCCTGACCCACCCTTGGAAAAAGGGGGAGGCACCTGAGGATTGGCTCCAGATGTGTGAGTCTTCGCTGCGCAAGCTGCTTGAGGAAACCAAAGTATGACTGTGATGGAACTGTTGCAAGAGAGACATTTGAGAAAACATGAAGAGGTTGTGCTGACAACGGTAAGCGGCGTAGCCTCCACCAAGCCTGCCCTGATCAAGTATTTTGATCAGCAGGTCCCCTCGATTGGGATCATAACAACCAAGAGTTTCCAGGTGGAGGTCAACCCGGGCAACCGTGAACCGATCATCTGTGAGACAAGTGCGGGAAACTTCGGCAACTCCGTTGGCCTGAGGAACCCAGGCCTTGTGGTAGCCTTGGCAGAACTGCAGCAGCTCAGGGAGGAACACGGTTTCAATTCCCTGGTCAATGTTTCCCTTTCGGCTAACTCCGTGGAGGACTTCATCACGCTGGTGAAGGCCTTCGACCCTGTCGCCGATCTTGTGGAGCTGAACTTCTCCTGTCCCCATGCCTCTGTGGGGTACGGCTCATCCATCGGGTGCGATATGGCTATCGCCAGCGAGTATGTGCGCCTGATCAAGGAGGCTACCAGAGAGTGTACAGCTCCCTTGTTCGTGAAGCTGACTCCCAACACTGAGGATATCGGATCCATTGCAAAGGGTGTGGTGGATGCCGGTGCCGATGGCCTGGTGGCCATCAACACCGTCGGACCCATCCAGCATATCGATCCTGTGGCAGGCAAGCCAATCTTGCAGAATGCCCTCTCTGGAAAGGGGGGGTGCAGTGGCAGGTGGGTCCACCAGGAGGCCCTGCGTTCGGTAGCCGCTGTTCGCAAGGCGGTGGGGCCGGCAATTCCCCTGATTGGTATGGGTGGGGTGACTACAGGCTCTGAGGTCGCCGCCATGATACGGGCAGGGGCGGACGCTGTGGGTATCGGCTCGGCTTTCGGGATGGTGGACCAGCGCCACTGGCCATTGTATGCTGCAACTCTTAAAGCTGAGGCAGAGGCACTCTTGCAAAACAAGGACCTTGCATCAGAGCAAGGGAGTGCTTCCTTCCTTATCGATGAGAGGCAGATGGCGTACACCGAACATCTGGTCACCAAGGTCGAGCGGTATGGCAAGGATACTGTCATCATAGCCCTCGACGGTTCCCTTCCCTGCAAGGCTGGTGAGTTTGCCTTTCTCTGGCTGCCCGGTCTTGGGGAGAAACCCTTCAGTGTAGCCCACAATGCCCCCCTCACCTTTATCATAAAGGATAGGGGCTCTCTCTCCGCTGCATTGTGTCAGCTCAAACCAGGATCCAAGCTCTATATCCGTGGCCTCTATGGGGCTCCCTTGGAGAACACCCCGACGAAGAAGGCCCTGCTGGTTGCAGGAGGGACCGGGGTGGCTGTTCTGCCATCGCTGGTTGAGCAATTGAAGGGGCAGGGCACGGAGATGACCATCCTGGTGGGGACCAGTGAAGCGTATACCGGCAAGGCTTTGTTAGAGGATAAGCTGGGCTGCTATGGGTCTTTTTGCTGCATTGCCGATGATGGTGAGCCGGGTAGGGTGCTCAAGCAACTCTATGCACTCCCTCTGGACCCTGATCAGGGGTGCTACCTTGTGGGACCCGAGAAGTTCATGGAGATTGCAGCCAAGATATTGATAGGACGGGGCATCAGCGAGGACCTTCTTTATCTCTCCATGGAAAAAATGACGCTTTGCGGCATTGGCATGTGCGGTGAGTGTGCCTGCGGGGACCGTCTGACATGCCGATGGGGAACCTTCATGCGCTATGACTACCTTGCCCTTCACGCCCCTGAGATGGTGCTCTTATGATAGATGCCCATGTACACCTCAGGGACTGGGGACAATCGGAAAAGGATACACTGCTGCATGGGATGAGCTCTGCTCTCTTTTGTGGGGTGGATGAACTCTTTGACATGCCGAACACCTCGCCCCCTCTTACAGACAGGGCGAGCATAGAACAACGCATCGCTGATGCAAAGAGGTGTGCCCTTCCTGTACGCTACCACCTCTATGGCGGGGTCACCGCTGACCCCAGGCAGATGGAGGAGGTGGTCGCCCTTACACGCGAATACCCCATAGAGGTCATCGGCCTGAAGATGTTTGCAGGTCACTCCACCGGCAACATGGGCCTCATCGAGGGGGAGACTCAGAGGAAGGTCTACCGCACCCTCGCTGCTTTGGGCTACGAGGGGGTGGTCGCCCTGCACTGTGAGAAGGAGAGTTTGCTCCGTTCTGACCTTGAGGATGCTTCGGACTACTCGACGCACTCCCTGGCCCGGCCGCCTGAGGCTGAGATAGGCTCAGTAGCGGACCAGATCCGATACAGCGAGGAAGAGGGGTTTGCTGGCCATCTGCATATCTGTCATCTCAGCCTGGTCTCCTCCTTGGAGTTGGTTGAGGCTGCCAAACAGAGGGGCAGGCGCATCAGCTGTGCATCAACGCCCCACCATCTCCTGCTCAACAGCGTTCATGCCTCTGACCACAATCTCTATGCCAAGATGAATCCTCCCTTGCGCAGTGAAGCCGAACGAAAAGCCCTTTTTGAAGCGCTCCTTGCCGGAAGGATCGACTGGGTCGAGACAGACCATGCTCCGCATACCCTAGCTGACAAGGAGGGGGGTGCAAGCGGGATCCCTGGTTTCAGCGGGCTGCTCCTTCTTGTACAGAGGCTCTATGAGGCGGGCTGTCCTCCCACGCTGATGACCTCCCTCTTAGGTGCTCGTGTCCAGCAGGTATTCTCCCTGGAAGCAAGGCAGGTGTACATCCCCCCGCGCAGCGGCATTGAGGAGCTGTCACAGCAAGCTGCCCAGGCATACCCCTTCGACTCGTTTGCCCCACTGCGCTGAGCCCAATCGGGGTTTTTCCAGGCAAGCAAGACCCTCTGGAACTTGGTAGAAACAAGCCCACTAGCCACCCTCCCTCAAGAAAAAGTGATGTTTTCTTGTGGGGGGGTGACTTCCAAGTATCTCTAATCACTTGTTTGCATTCACTATTCCAATACATGCTGTAACTGCCTTTTGGCGGGTAAGATTTCGGAACCAACCCCATATTGTATTTCTTCCAGCACTACCATACATCCATGATGGTACCTTCACTAGTAGCGATTAAGACAAAGTCCCTTCCGCTTAGCCATGACACTATACTCACTTCCCATTGAGGGGACTTGCAAAGCTTTTTTTAGGTTGATACCCTGTAGGGGATGACCTACATTGGTATGGATTCTTTTACCTTGCTTTGAATAAGGATTTCTCTAAAGAAAATATAGGCCCAAGCGCTAATAAAAGTGAAATGGCCAGAGTTCGCGCTATACGGGCTTTCTGATGAATCTCTAGAACTGTGCCACTATCATTGAAGAAGATAAGGCTTTGATAGGCTGTGGTGGGCCCCGCCGGGACCCGCTATAGCCTGTCTTGTACTTATTTTACTTGTTTGTAGTACGCTCTGGAGTAGAGGCAGTGTGGCATTCCCTTGGGGAGAATGGCCTCGGTGACAGAGTCCGTGCTGGTAATGGCTTGGGCACACTTGCGGAGATCACCTCCTCATTGCATAGGTGAATCACCCCTTGCAAAGAGGAATGCGACTATATGCTTTGCTTTGGGATGAGGGCGAACCTAGCATGATCCTCTCCAATCAGACATCCCTGACCTGGTTGTCTCTGGTTCTTCTTTACTTCTTTGCTTGTGTATGAAAAATATGTACATCTGTCCAAAACTCTTCGCTGACCTCTCTTGTGGTTTTTGTGAGGCATGCTATACTACTGCAACCGGGAGGCACGGCACCTTGATAGATTTACGAAAACACTCCAGCAGACATCTGGAGACCAAATTAGTCCTTCCTATACCAGAAACACATAAATATGAACGGGAATTGCATTACTACCTTTTTTCTCCTCCCCAGCTCTATGTGAACAAGAACACCTACTCCGAGCAGAGGATGCTGCACAAGTTCCAAAGTCATGGAAGGTACTCCTCCCCTGAGCTTACCCTTGAGGAGTTGCTCGATGAGGACAACATGATCAGTCCTCTGACCTTGCTCAAGCGGTATACGGAAAACTTGGAAAAAGACATCACCTCAGTACCCGAACGCACGGTGATCCATGAGCTGCAGACTGTAGCCAATGCTGTCAGGCATGAGAATAAGGCTGCCTTGCAGGATTGCAAGGATATGGCGCGCCTTGGGATGAAGACAGACCTCAACTCAACACTGGAGGATTGGTACAGGAACACCCTTGCCATTCAGGACTCCATCCGCACCATGCTGGAGACGATCAGAGGCAAATGCTCCTTGGACAACCGCCTGCTCATAGCCTATCTCTGGGCCGACGAGGCGGTGAGCCTGCTCAACGAGAAGCAGGCCATCGACCTCTATATGGCATGCTCCCACCTCGGTGACGAGCTTGCAGGCGTCTTGGCCTTGTTGCTCTCCTACTCCCGTGATGAGGCTGAGTACCGCAACCACCACAGCTATGCCAGTGGAGGGGAGAACCCCGAGCTCATCCAGTACAGGAGGGCAGTGCTCAAGAAGTGGACCCAGTCCTCCCTCTATCTCATACCCGAGGTCTCTCGCTGGCCGATGAGGGTCTCAGAGATTCTTGCAGGGACCGCTGCTGCTGTGGCCATGGCATTTGCAACATTCGCCTCCATCTTTGCCGAGAAGACCTACTTGAGAAACAGTATGCAATGGGTGCTGATCGTCATCATAGCCTACGTGTTTAAGGATAGGATCAAGGAGTGGCTGCGTGCCTTCTTCCGTGCTGTCCTGCCGAAGATGATGGCCGATGAGATCTCTTCGTTTCTTTCGCCCAAAAGCAACTCGAAAATCTGTTCGAGCAGGATAAGGCTCCACTACGAGAAAGCCCAGGATCTTCCTACCCGGGTCAAGGATATCCGTAAGGACAAGACAAACCCTTTCCAGGATATGCTTCCTGAGGAGAATGTCATGCACTACGTGCGCAACCTGATCATGCACCCCCTGACCAAGCATAAGATGGAACGGGAAAAGTTTCCCAGAGAGAACAACTTTACCCTGGTGACCCGCATCCGCTTGGATGATTTTCTCAAGGAGATGGATGACCCGAGGGATATCGTCTTCAGGATGGACCCGAACGCCGATGAGCTGGACCAGCTGAACAGCGAACGGGTCTATCACCTGCATCTGATTATCCGGGAGCGGGCCCTCAAGGAGGACCTGGACATCTACAGTCACCATACCATTGTGCTTAACAAGGCAGGCATAGTCAGGATCGAGCAGATGAACGACGCCTAAAGGCCGATTTTCTCTTCTGATTCACGCATTGCATCTATGGTCATCTGGATGATGGGGGCTATCTCCATCTCCAGCATTGCAGCGCCCTGCGTTATGATGTCGCGGTTCACCCCGGCTGCAAAACCTTTGGATGCCCACTTCTTCCTTACCGACTTCACACTCATGCCCTGCATGCGCTCAGGTCTCATCAGGGCTGTGGCGTAGATCAGGCCGGTGAGCTCATCGATGGTGAAGAGGACCTTTTCCATGAGGTGGGTGGGCTCAATATCACTGCAGATCCCCCAGCCATGGCTGCAGACCGAGTGGATGAAACTCTCATCGGCTCCGATCTCCTCCAACAACGACGGGGCCTTGGAGCAGTGCTCCTCAGGGAAGCTGCCATAGTCCACATCGTGCAACAGGCCCACCAGGGACCAGTACGTTTCGTCTTCACCGAAATGAACGGCAAATTTTTTCATCGTCTCCTCAACGCAGTACGCGTGCAGGACCAAAGCCTCGCTGGGGTTGTATTTTTTCAGCAATTGCAGTGCTTCTTCTCTGTTGAACATCCTCTGCCTCCTGGTAAGAGTATATTTTTTTTGTTCTTATTAGGGAAGTGCTGAAAAAAACAGGATGATTGTTCGCATTCCCCTTTATTATTTTTTATGAGGTGTGGTAGTATGGGGAGGTCTTTCCAGTATTGGAAAGCATTTTGCTAGAGGAGGAGGATCCTATGTCTGTTTCAGACGAAGGTGGCAGTATAGCACCACTGCCCATTCATTTATTCTTGGCGTCCTCCCTTCCTACGTTCTAGACCTTTACCAAGGTCTGTCCCGCGGATTACTGAGGTACGCCTTACCCAACAATCCATGGAGGACCTATGATAACCATACGAAATAATGTAGTGAGCACCAATCCAGGTGATAGCCCATCAGAGGCATCGTACACCTGGGTCGATGCCCGTAACATCAACCGCGATGATATAACCCTGCTGGAAGAGCAGTACAACATCTCCAGCGAACTGCTTGCAGACATCATGGACCAGGACGAACAGGCACGCATTGAACGTGAGGACGACTTTGTCGCCCTCATTGTTCGATTGCCAGCCTTAGCAGACGATAGCAAGGGCATCAACCAGTACGCCGTCCCCCTGGGCATCGTGCTGTACAAGGATCTGGTCATCACCATCTGCCAAAGTGACAGCATTGTGCTGGAGGACTTCTCCAAGAACAGGTTCCGCCAGTACCCCGTGGCGACCAAGGAAGGATTCGTCATCAGCATCCTCGGACGGGCCACCATGGTCTACATCCGCCTGCTGAAGTACATCAACCGGCAGAAGTCCCTGGTCGAGGAGCAGTTGCAGAAAAGCATCATGAACTATGAGCTGATCCAGTTGCTGCAGATCCAGAAGTCCTTGGTATATTTTTCCACAAGCCTCTCCACCAATGAGGCCCTGATGGAGAAGCTGCTGAAGATTCCCTATTTCAGGCTCACCTCGGAAGAGGAGAGGGACTTCCTGGAAGATACCATAACCGACAACAAGCAGGCCATTGAGATGGCGAACATCTACACCACCATCCTTACGGGCACGATGGATGCGTTTGCCTCGGTAATCGGGAACAATATGAACGTCATCATGAAGAGGCTGACCATCATATCCATCGCCCTGATGTTTCCCACCCTTATCGTCAGTTTCTACGGCATGAACATAGAACTGCCCTATATGCACCAGCCCTTGGCATGGGTTGGTGCTCTGACTGTTTGTGGCATAAGCGCCTTTTTGGGTGGTTGGATGCTCTCCGACCGGCGTAGCCAGAGCCTTGTGCAGCGCTCGGTACAGGCCAAGCGTGTAAAAGAGAAGAGAACCAAGAAAAAAACACGGAAGAAACGGGCCCTGACCGATTGATTTTCCTGTTTTTCCAATGCTACTGTTCCTCCTTATGGGAGAATATGATGGATAGCATTGGAGAGATATGTACGGCCTTCAGCGGCACATATGCAGGGGAAGGCATGGCCGCCCTTGCCAGACTGTATGACCAGATAGAAGATGAGACCTCACGTTTCTGCTCCAAGCATGCCATTGCATGTGGGAGCGGCTGCGGCACATGCTGCGAGCATTTCATGCCGGACATCACCGCATTGGAGGCGAGGCTGGTAGCTGCCTACCTGCTCTTGTCCAAGGGGGATGCCTCCCTTATCTACAAGCTTGTCGAGGCAAAGTCCCAGGTGACAGGGCCCTGTCCTCTCTACCGTTTTGACCATCCGCACCACTGTAGCATCTATCCTGCAAGACCTTTGATCTGCCGCCTCTTCGGAGCGTGTGCCAACGCTGACAAGGAGGGCAATGGAGTCTTCCGTCGTTGTAGGTACAACAAGGAAGAGACCATGCCCCTACTGCTGAGCTTTGGCCCTGAAGTTGTGGTGATGCAGGACTACTCCTACGCCTTGCGTGCTTTGGATAGCGGCTCCTCCAAGGTGGACCTGCTGCCCAAGGCTATCCTTGAGCAGCTGGAACAACTGAGTTTCCTTACAGCCATGATCTCTGGCCAGGATGACAACTCCAACCCTGACGACACCCCCAACCCACAGGCGAGCTAGCGGATCACCCTGATCAGGTACCCGGTGAGGTATTCCGACTCGGGGAAGGATATGCGTATCGGATGGTCCTCGGCCTGACCCAAAGTCTTCAGTATCTGAATCTCCACCCCTGCATCCTGGGCACTCCAGGCGAGGATAGTCCTCAGCATCTCACCTGAGATCGCCCCGGAGCAGGAGAAGGTGGCGATGATGCCCCCATTCTTTATCTTCCCCATAGCCAGCCTGTTCAGGTCCTTATATGCCTTTGCCGCCTTGTCTGCCTGACCTTTTGTCGGTGCGAGCTTGGGCGGGTCCAGGATCATGAGGTCATACTTGTTCGCCTCGATGATCCTCATCTGGCGGAAAATATCGGCTTTGATGATGTTCACCCGTTCGCGGCTGCCTTGGGCAATGATGGCGGCATCCTGGTTGATATGCACATGGGCCAGTGCCTGCTTGAGCGCAGTGGCGCTGCTGTCGATGAGGTCCACCCAAGCAGCGCCGCTACGCAGGGCATGCAGGGTGAAGGCCCCTGTATAGGAGCATCCGTCAAGGACGACGGCATCCTTGCAGTAGGGTTCGATCGCCTTGCGGTTCTCCCTTTGGTCACAGTAGAATCCGCTCTTCTGCCCTTTGCCTGGGACCACCTCATACAGGATGCCATCCTCGCGGAACCTGATGGGAGGCAGGCGCTTGCTTGGAGTGAAATACGCACCATCCTGAAAGAACTGCACCTGTTCGCTCAAGCCCTCAACTGAACAGAAAGCGGTGTCTGTGGTGACGATGATCATAGCCGGCTTCAAGAGTCTTTCCAGCGTGGATACGATAAGGTCCCTCTTGTCCCAAGCTACGCGAGCGCTGATATCTATGCGGATAAGGGTGCCATATACATCTGCAACAAGGCCGGGGAGCATGTCTGCCTCCCCGAAGATGATGCGAAAGGCGGTTGTTGGTGTGCTTTTGTCCCTGAAGAAGGGGCTACGTCTGAGCACGCTGGCGGTGATGGCCCTCTTCCACCATGCATCATCGACCTCCTCTGTCTCGTCCCAGCTCAGCAGCCTCAGGGGTATGTGGCTTTTGGGGTCGTACCAGCCCCAGGCTATGAAAGAGCCGTCTTGTGTTGTCGTTTTAGCAATCCCTACCTCGTCCTTGTCGGTTATCGAGTCGATTGCGCCGGAGAAAACCCATGGATGGTGGCGTAAGAGCTGTTTTTCCTTGCCATCTTTAATTGTAATTGTTTGCATGGTTTAACAGTAGCGGAAGAGAGCCGTTTTGTCAAAACGTTTGTTGACTTGCACGGCGCTGATGTCCGATAATGGGCATATGCAGAAACAAACCGTGCAGGCTATCCTGTTTGACCTTGATGGAACGCTTGTAGATACGATAGAAGACATTACCGATGCCCTGAACCGGGCCCTTGGGCTTGAGGGCCTCCCTCTCTTGGATGTCTCCATGACAAAGAAAGTGGTGGGTAGGGGATTGCGAAACGCCCTCATAGGGGCTGTGGAACTCTTTGGAGAGCCGTTCTCATCCGACCATATCGACCGCATGTATGACAGCATGATGGCTTTCTACCGCAAGAACCATTGCGTCAAGAGCTTTGCATATGAGGGGATCCTGCCCTTGCTGGAAGAGCTGGATGGTAAAGATATCCCTCTTGCTGTGTTTTCCAACAAGGAGGATGGCCTGACCAAGGATGTTGTCCGAACCCTGTTTCCCAACATCAGGTTTGCCTGGGTCAGGGGTATGCGTTCTGACTTTCCCCGAAAACCCGATACGGCAGGGCTGAGACATTTTGCAAAGAAGCTAGGTCTGGCAGTTGAAAATTTGCTCTATGTAGGTGATTCTGAAGTTGACTATCAGACAGCGGTGAATGCTGGCTGCCAACATATTCTGGTATCGTGGGGATTCAGACCAAGAGAGGAGCTAATGCTGCTAAAAGGATCCACTGTGGTGGATTCGGTAGAAGAGCTACAGGAGGCTATCAATGACCTACAATGAAAAAGATTTGAGAAGTAAGGCTGAAGCGTATATTCAAAGCGAGCAGGAGAGTGTGTTCCGCCAGGAGGTGGAGGAAGCTCTTGCCAAGGAGGACTGGGAAGACCTGTACGACAGGTTCTATACCAGCCTCTCCTTTGGGACTGCCGGGCTCAGAGGCATCCTTGGCGGGGGAACCAACCGGATGAACTCCTTTATCATACGCAAGGTCACCCAAGGCCTGAGCGACTATCTCAACGAGGAGTCCAGCAACCCTTCGGTGGCGATCGCTTATGATAGCCGTCACTATAGCCAGCAGTTCGCCATGGAAGCCTCTCTGGTCCTCGCTGCCAACGGCGTTTCCGTATTCCTGTACAATACGCTGCACCCGGTTCCGATGCTCAGCTTTGCCGTCAGGTATCTCAATACCACAGCAGGCATCGTCATTACCGCAAGCCACAACCCTTCCAAGTACAACGGGTACAAGGTCTACTGGCGCTCCGGCGGTCAGGTGACCCCTCCCCATGACTACAGCATCGCAGACCGGGCAAATTCGGTGAAGAGTGAGGATATCCAGAGCATCAGCGAACAGAGCGCCCGTTCCAAGGGCCTTTTGGTCCCTGTTCCTGAAAAGGTGGACCAGGCCTATTACGCGATGGTGCTCGCCTCGCTGAAAAGGCCGGCGCTCGTCTATGGAAGCCCGATAACGGTAGCCTACACCCCCTTGCACGGCACTGGCAACGTCCCTATCCGCCACCTGCTCAAGGAGGTGGGCATCAAGTGCGTTGTGGTCAGGGAGCAGGAGGAGCCCGATGGCTCTTTCCCGACGGTAAGCCTGCCCAATCCCGAAAGCGAATCTGCCATGAGGATGGTCCTGGACCTGGCAAAGGAGAGCAAGGCGGACATCGTGCTGGGAACCGATCCCGATGCGGACCGCCTGGGCATAGCGATCCCCCTCACCCCTGAGAAGGAATCCTACCAGCTGTTGAGCGGAAACCAGATAGCGGTGCTGCTCTGTGACTACCTGATCGGAGCATCAGAGGGGGCCAAGCGCCCAGTCTGTGTGAAGAGCCTGGTCACCACCGACCTGGTCAAGCAGATCGCAGAGGCCCATGGCGGCAGGTGCAAGGATGTGCTTACCGGCTTCAAGTATATCGCAGAGGAGATCGAAGCCCTGGACAAGAGCGAGGATGAGTACTTCCTCTTTGGCTGTGAGGAGAGCTATGGCTACCTCACCGTCCCTTCAGTCAGGGACAAGGACGCTGTGAGCTCGGCCCTCGTTGCTGTGGAGATGATGAGCTATTACGCTACGCAGGGCCTTACCTTGCAGCAGCGCCTAGATGCCATCTATGAGGAGTACGGCTACAGTACCGAGGTGGTCTTCTCCCGTGACTATGAAGGGTCTGCAGGCAAGAAGAAGATGCTTCAGATCATGACGGCCTTGAGGGCTCTGAAGGCCGGCGATGAGCTGGGAAGCAAGACACTGCTCTCCACAAGCGACCTGCTCCCTGGCAAGGACACGGGCTTTCCCTCATCCGATGTCCTGATCATGCATTTCACCACAGGGGAGAAACTGGTGGTCCGTCCCAGCGGGACAGAACCGAAGATCAAGTACTACCTCTTTGTCAAAGCGGACAAAGGCGGTAGGGAGGCTCTGGAAGCAGATCTTCCGGAGCTCATAGAGATGTTTAAGGCGGCCTTATAGATGATAACCTGTTATGCACTGCTTAGGAAAGTTGGATCGAACCTCTATCTCAGCCCGTATTTGAAACCGGAGAAGACAGCTTCATTGGACGCTGACACCCCGGTGGTGCTCAAGAGCAGCGGCATGCTTACCAAGGGCCAGAAGGATGAGGCTTCCTTTGCACTCTACAGTGCGATAGATTTCTCTGTGGACCGCTGGATCCAGGACAAGCAGTATGTTCCCCGGCTCCTTATCAGTGCCGTGGTCTTTATGGTCACCTACTTCTTCATGTCCCTTGCCATCCGCGACCCCATCCCGATGGTCGATGAGGTGCTTGTCTCCACAGGCCTCACTGTCTTCTGCTGGATAGCCCTGGCAAAGCGGGACACCCGTTCATCGCTCGCCTTGCAGCGAAGGTACGAGCTCAAGGCGAAGGCGGGAAGCCCTGACTTCCAGGTGCAGGAAGGCATCTTTGCCCTTGAGGCATTTCTCCAGGATATAGCGAGCCTGGACATGCAGGATGTATGTGACAACCTCTGTCTGGTCGAGAAGAAGGAGTTTGAGTTGCTCTCTGAGGAGCAGAAGGGCCAGTGGTCGCAAGAGTTCCTCGAGCTGTTGCTGCTCTATCTGAAGGTCAGGAAGAGGAGCCTGTGGCGCATGGTGCAGAGGGTCCACGCCGTCAGGGAGTCCAAAAAGCCTAGCCTGAGACTCTCTCAGCGCCTCTTTCATCTCAGCATACAGCAGAAGCTTGACCTGCCCCTGCTCTCCCTGTGCGTAGTGCTGCTTGAACAGGTAGGCTGAAGCAAACGGGCCACGCTCTTGCCTTAGGGGGCATGCGTGGTTCTTTTTGGGTCAGCCTTGGCATCATAGCCGTGGTGCCTCTGCTGTTCTTTCTCTCCTCTACAGCAAGCTCTCTGCTTTCCTATCCACTGCTCGTGGCGATGGCCCTGCTTGTCCTGGGTTTTTTCCTCCATGTATGGGCAACGATCACATCCAATGGCAACCTGAAGAAGACCATCATATCACTTACAACCCTCATTTTTTTCTGCTACGCCCTCTTTGGATGGGCGGCGGCGGATAATCAGGTGGCGATGGCATTCGTCCCGGAGCGTATAACAGAGGTTGGGGGGACACTCATCGAGGACTCCCTGCTCACTAAGGGCGGCAAACAGCTCTTGCGCCTCAAGCTCGCATCTTGCGGGACGCAAGACGGGGCCAGGGGCAGTGCCCAGGGGGTGCTCTGCATCCTCCTTGAGGTCGATGGAGGCCTGGTCAGTGGTAGCCGCCTCCTGGTTCAGGGAGAGCTTGTCCCTGACGGCTCGCTCTTTTTTGCCGATACAGTGCAGGTGCTCACCATCTCCAGGATACGGGTATTCAGGCGCAAGCTTCTCTCTTTGGTGGAGAGGCGTTTGTACCAGGTGATGGATGACGATGAAAGCCGCGCCCTTGCCCTGATGCTCCTTATGGGCAGGACCGGTGATGCTGCCTTTCCCCTGAAGGAGCTCAGCCTTGGCAGCGGGTGTGCCCACCTGCTTGCCCTCTCAGGGATGCACCTGCAGTTCTTCATCGGCCTGCTCTCGTATTTGCTGATACCATTGGTGGGAAAGAGGCGGGGTAGGGTTGCATCGGTGCTGTTTGCCCTCCTGTATGTCCTTGTGGTGGGGCCCAAGCCCTCCCTGGTCCGGGCGATGGGGATGGCTTTCCTCTCGCTCTTCCTGAGGGGGCGGATGGCCTCGTATTGGGGCTTTCTTGCAACCGCCTGCATCCAGAGCCTCCTCTTCCCTTCAGCTGTGTCGAGTATGGGGAGCCTGTTCAGCTATGCCGCCTATGGGGGGCTTTTGTGCAACTCGCTGTTTCATTTCTACAGGCCCAAGATCCTTGAGCCCTTCTTTGCCTCTCTGTATGCCATCCTGTTTACGGCGATACCGACCCTGGCAGTTTGGGGGACGTGGCAGATAGGGGGGTTGTTCATAGCTCCCTTGGCATCGCCATTGATGTTCTCCCTGATGGGCAGCTCCCTGCTGACCTTCGTGTTTGGCAGGCTTTTTGCTCCTTTGGTAGGGGTCCTGTACCGCATCCTCCACCTTGTTTTCTCCTATGGCAGCTCCCTGTTCGGAGAAGGGGTCCCCAAAGTGGGGTTTCTCTTCTATCTCTTTGTTGTGTTGACGCTCCTTGCCTCAATTGGCTATGCTGAACGGGCTTTGCAGAAAAAGAGGAGAGACTCCTATGAGTTGGAAATTCGCGTACGATTCCCCGAAGGCCATCAAGAGCTTGCTTGACAAGGAAGGGCTCGCCTTGAGCAAGAAATTTGGACAGAATTTCCTCATCAGCCGCCATGTCAGAGAGAATATAGCAAGGGAGCTCTCCTTGGAGCCTTCCATGAAGGTCTGGGAGGTGGGGCCGGGCATCGGAGCCTTGACCGCCCTCCTGTTGGAGGCGGGGTGCTCTGTCACCGCCTTTGAGATAGACCATGGGTTTTGCCGCCTCCTCACCGAGCAGGCCTTCGGCGATGATGAGAACTTCCGCCTCATTGAAGGCGATGTCCTCAAGACATGGGAGAGGCTCTGGAAGGACGAAGGGACCCCAGACAGGGTCTGCGGAAACCTCCCCTACAATGTGGGCTCGGTCGTCATTGCAAAGCTGCTTGAGTCAGCGTGCCTTCCCCCAAAGATGGTCTATACCCTGCAAACTGAGGTCGCCTTGCGTCTCAGTGCAAAGCCGGGGGAAAAGAACTGGTCATCCTTCAGCCTGCTTGCCCAGATGGACTACACCGTCAGGAGTGCCTTTGCCATCAGCGGCAGCAGCTTCTACCCTGAGCCGAACGTCGGCAGCACCGTCATCACGATGGACAAGCGTGATGCTCCTCTGGTTGACCCATCTCTCAGGGATGTGTTTCTCATGGTGGTGCGCGACCTTTTCTCACAGAAAAGAAAGACGATAAAGAACAACCTCCTCGGAGGGAAGACCGGCGCCCGCTTTGGCAAGGATGGGGTTTCCCTCATCCTGGATATGAGTGGCGTTGATGCGGGCCTACGGGCTGAACAACTAGACTGGGCTCAGTTCATCGCCATCAGTGAAGCTGTTCAAAGCTGTTGAGCCAGGTGCCGCGCCTATAGCTGTACAGACAGATCACGCCCCTGAGCATGAGGTCGCTCATCATCGCCATCCATACCGCAGCCAGTCCAAGGCCCGTCACTTTGAGCAATATCCAAGCCAGGGGCAGGCGCAGGAGCCACATCCCCGCCAGCGAGATGAGAAACGGGCCTTTAGTATCACCGCCGCCGCGCATGACCCCGAAGACCAGGATGGAGAGTCCGAAGGCCGGTTGTGCAAAGGCCTCTATCCTCAACACCTGAGCACCAAGCGTTATAACAGGACCTACCCGCGTGAAAAGCGTCATGAGAAATGGTGCGAAGAGGTAGAGCACCAACCCCATGAAACTCATCATGACCACCCCCCACAAGACACAGAGGTTTGCATAGCGCTGTGCCAGAGCTTTGTCCTCACGTCCGAGGGACTGGGCAACCAGCGTGGTGGCTGCAGTGGAGAAGCCTGAGGCCGGCAGGTACGTTATCGACTCCGCACTGATGGCCAGGAAGTGGGCGGCAAGGGCTGTGGTCCCTAGTGTCCCCACCATCTTGGTAAGCATTATCTGCCCTAAGGAGAGGGTGGACCTCTCCAAGGCGATGGGGATGCCCAGGCGCAGTGCCTGTTTTTGGATCTGTGCATCGAATGCCCATCGCTGTCTGAAGGAGATCCTGATCTTGTGCTCTCCTTTGAACAGGACAAGCAGGAGCAGGATTGCCGTCAGGGTGCACGCCAGTGTCGTGGCCAAGGCCGCGCCCCTGACCCCAAGGCCCAAGCCGGGCAGGACAAGAGCCCCAACCCTGATGGAGGGGAAGATGAAGAAGAGGTTGAACAGGATGTTTGAGGCGTTGTTGAAGGCGTTGAGGTAGAGAGGGCGCTTGGTGTCCCCGCTTAGGCGCAACAGCGTGCTGATGGTAATCATCAGGAGGTTGGGTATGTACCCTATTGCTATGAGGGTGAGGTACTGCCGGGACAATGGACGCACCGCATCCTCGGCACCCATCCAGGAGGGAAGGAAGCGTGCTACCTGTATGAACAGCAGCGAGAGGAAGAGTCCGAACCCCAAGGCCGTCAGCAGGGCCTGACGGACGACCAGCTTTGCCCGGTCAGTCTTACCCGATCCCAGCAGCCTGGCCATAAGGACCCCGAAGCCAAGGGCAAGGGCGTTCATCCACCCGTTGACCAGCCAGATGGTCGAGCTGGTGACCGCTATGGCGGCGGTTGCCCCTTCTCCAAGTGACCCCACCATCGCCGAGTCTGCGAATGTCACGCTTACTTGCAGGATCTGCTCGACTATGGTCGGCCAGGCAAGGGCCCAGATGATGGTGCCGGGGGTTAGGGTAGGATCGAAGAGGTCAAGTGGTTTTTTGGAAAGGCCCATGGGTGGAAAGCTCCTTGCACGTGAGGGCATAGTAGCAAAAAGAGGGGAGAAGGACAATCAAAACAGAGGAAAGGGCCCTTGCATTCCCTGAGTATCCGGACCCGATGAGTGTTTTCCATTTTGGAATATAGGGGCATTCTCTCGCTGTTCGGCAGCAGTGTTTGTTGGTAGAAGTAACGGAAAGTCCAAAACTGCTAAAAGTACAATATTTACTCTACTAGTATCAATTGGGAACAAATAACAAGAAAAATAAATAAAACTTGTATAATTTGTACAATATGGTATAGTGTTATTATCAAATGGGAATATACTTCCCGTAAAAATTGGAGGAAGAGTATGAAAAATCGTTTTTTTATGCTGTTATTATTGTTGCTTTTGGTTGTATCCTTAGCTTCATGTGGAAAGAAAGAGGCGTCTGTTGCCGCTTCACCAAGCGTGGAGAAAGAGGTTGCAGAGAAAAGTTCAGAACTCTCTGTACTTTTTATGTCTGGCGTATATGCAGAATCTGCTAAATCCATGTCAAAAGAATTTGAGGATGAATTCAATTGTAAGGTTGATGTCAGTGATGTCCCTTTCTCTTCATTTCATGAGAAGGCAATGCTAGACTTGTCCAGTGGAGCTGGCAGCTATGACATCATTAGTGTCAATGCATCATGGTTAGGTGAGTTTGCCCCTTTCTTGGAATCGATGGATGAATTCATTCTAGTCAACAAATACGATGATTCAGACTTTATTCCCAGCGTCTTGGATGCTTGCCGTTGGGATGGTTCTCTCTATGGCTTCCCTCTGGCTCCTACCCCGAATATGATGACCTACCGCACCGACTTGATAGAAACTCCTCCTACAACATATGACGAATATATGGAGATGGCCAAAGCTCACAATGATCCAAAGAATGGAATGTATGGTATAAGCATTCCAGGCAAGAAGGAACAATATGCAGTGATGTATCTGGTTCGATCATGGGCGATGGGTTCCGATGTGGCAGATGAGAACTTTGTCATTGACGTAGATAACGAAGTTGGACGAGCGGCTATGAGACAACTTGGTGAAACCAAGAAATATACTGATTCTGGAAGCCTCTCATGGGGACTTGAAGAATCCATCAATGCTTTCTTGCAGGGCAATGCAGCATTCTGTGAGGCATGGCCGACCCTGGGTATTGTTCAAAATGCTGACAATCCTGACAAATCAAAAATTGTAGGAAATTGGGCCCTTGCTCCCTTCCCAGCTGAAAAAACAGGGAAGAATCAGATGAGCCTGTGGATCGTCGCCATCTCCAAGGATAGTAAAAACAAAGAAAAAGCCTATGAATGGTTGAAAAAGTATGCAAGCAAGGACAAGCAGCTTGAGTTCTTTGACACCTATAACGTACTCCCTTCCCTGACCTCTTTCTGGGAAGATGATGCAGTTAAAAAGACTCCTTTGGCTCCTGTTGGCCCGGCATTGGAAAATGCAATGACAAAATGGGGGATTCCTGTCTCAGCCGAACTTGATACCATTATGGCTAACTCAGTAAGTTCGTATCTTGCGGGGAGTTGGTCTTTGGATAGGGCAATGAGCTATTTTGATACTGAACTGAAAAAAGCTATCAAGGACAATCCTCCTGGTGACGTTAAAAACGTGAAAGCGATAGCTATCAACAAAGTATTGTAATAATTCAAGAGGTGAGTGCAATGAGAGGTAGTGGTAAGTTAAAACCTAAAAATGATCTGATGACATCATGGTTGTTTTTGGTTCCAGCATTGTTGATAGTGTTTGTTGCTGTAGTGATTCCTTTGGGGAACTCCATAGTGATGAGTTTTCAAAAAGTCAGGACCAATGTACCTAATTTTCAGCCTGTCTTTGTCGGCTTTGATAATTATATGCAGATGTTCAATGACCCTCTGTTTATCCGAAGTGTTGGAAATACCGTTCTTTTTGTTCTCACCTCCGTTTCCTTGGAGCTGTTATTCGGTGTCATTCTGGCCATGATGCTTTCTGGGGATTCAAAAACATCAAGGATTCTCCGATCCATCATGCTGATTCCGATGATAATGGCTCCTGTCGCAGCCGGTACCACGTGGCGCATGATGTTTGACAAAAATACTGGCGTTGTAAACTTTATGCTGGGTTTTGTAGGAATCGAACCCTTGAACTGGCTGGGCACTCCTGCAATGGCCTTTGTCTCCATTGTGTTTGTTGATGTTTGGAGGATGACTCCATGGTTTGCAATCCTATTGATTTCAGGAATCAAATCCATCTCAGGAGAATCGATCGAAGCGAGCCTTGTTGATGGCGCAACCAAATGGAAATGCTTCATTCATATTGTATTGCCACAGTTAAAGCGTGTGCTTGTCTTGGTTCTCATGCTCCGAACCATCGATGCATTCAAGGTGTTTGACATTGTCTTTGTCATGACCGGGGGAGGCCCGGGCATGGCTACCGAAATGCTTCCAAATTATATTTATGCGCAAGGCTTGAGGTATTTCAATGCAGGGTATGCAGCTTCATTGGCTATCGTCTTTATTTTGGCCATGTCTGCTTTGTCTTTAGGGTTTATCAAGTTGCAAGAAAAACAGTTTTAACAGGTGGAGTAGAATGAAAAAAAGTGAAAATTTAGCAAGTACAACGATTACTGATTTTCTTGGCAAGCCACTTCGGTATATAATTGTTACCATTACGACCATAGGAATAGTTTTTCCGCTCTTTTGGCTTTTCACAAGTGCCATCAAGTATGAAGCGGATTATTTGGCTTTCCCCCCCGTGTTTTTTCCAAAAGAATTTACATTTGACAACTTTGTACAAGTCTTTAGGAATGATGGAGTGGCACTTGGACTCTACAACTCAGCCTTCATATCGATCGTAGCGACCTTTGTTGCCGTGTTTATCGGTAGCATGGCTGCTTACTCCCTGACTTCCAGCCAAATCGGGACAAAAACCAGAAATTTCTTTGCCTTCTGGTTTCTTATTCAGAAGATGTATCCCGCTATAGCTACAGCCATTCCCATTTATATGGTCATGCGTAGCTTGAGGCTCATCGACACAAAACTTTCCATGATCATTTTGAACATCAGTTTTAATCTACCCCTTGTGATTTGGCTGATGATGGGTTTCTTCAGGGAAATTCCAAAGGAAATAGAAGAGTCGGGGATGATCGATGGGTGCCCCATGGCTCGCCGGTTCTTTTCATTGATCCTTCCCATCGCCAAACCTGGAATGATAGCGGCTTCCATTCTCGCCTTTCTTGGTTCTTGGAATGAATTTCTGTTTGCAGTAATCCTCACTATCAAAAAGGCTAAGACATTACCGGTAATTATTGCTGGATTTATCACCGATAGGGGGCTAGAATGGGGTCCTATGGCCGCTACGGGTGTAATTCTTGTACTTCCTGTGCTTGTGTTGGTTTGGATTATGCAAAAGGATTTTGTGGCGGGGCTGTCGAAAGGGGCTGTAAAGGGATGAGTGGCGCAAGTAGCAGAGAGGTACTATCACACTATGCAAAAAAGAATAGCCAACAGTTGGAGCGCATCCTGCACTTTTGGACATCACGGACAGATGATGCTGCATATGGCGGATACATTACGTGTTTCGATGAAGCAGGGGCGATAACCTCATCTGAGAAGAATATCTGGATGAATGCTCGCCAGACTTGGTTGTTTTCGACCATTGCCTTTGATTCAGGGAATACCGATTTCCTTGCTCTGGCGGAGTCTGGATATACCTTTATCACTGAGCATGCATATGCTGGGAATGGGCAGTGGCATTACCTGCTCGATCAAGATGGATCCCCTCGGATCACAACCCTTTCTGTGCTCACTGATATGTTCTGCCTCATGGCCCTTGGAGCTTTTGAGAGGGCAAATGGCATGGATCCAAGCAGATGTTTTCTTGAGACGGCTTCAGGGGTACAGGCAAAGTTGTTCGGGGATCAGGAAATGTCCCTGTACCCACAAACAGTGGGATCGGACGTTATTGTCCATAGCCCCTATATGATAGCCATAAACGCATTTTCTGAAGTAAGGACGCAGCTTCCTGCTGGAGAGGCTGATGGGGTGATACGGTTTTGCATCTCTCATATTTTTGAACATCTGTATTCGCATGAGAGAAGCCTTGTCTATGAATTGAGAAGCACACAGCGTGACAACGACATCTCTGATGAGCTTGCAGTCATCAACCCCGGGCATATCTTTGAGTCAATGGGCTTTATTGCCAAGGAAGCAAAAAGATTGGGCATGAGGCGCGAATACAATCTCTCTCTTGATGCCATACAGAAAGTTTTTGCAGTATCATACGATCCTCTCCATGGCGGCATTCTGCACATGCTCACTATGGATGGCTCTCTTTGTGAGTACAAGGACTGGAACGAACAGAGAAATCTCCAGGCAACGGATAAAGTCTGGTGGACTCATGCAGAAGCATTGTACGCTCTGTTGCTCGCATATTATGAACGTCGTAATCCTGAAGACTTGGAACATTTCAGTGCATTGTTTGATTGGTGTGAGAACTATTTTTGGGATGATGCTGTTGGGGAGTGGGATATGATTTTGGAGCGGGATGGAAAGAAAAAACTATCTTTGAAGGGCGGGTTGCAAAAAGCAGCTTTTCATGTTCCCCGCTCGTTGTATGCCATGCAAGCCATCTTTGCATTGTTGGTAGGGGGGAAAGCATGAAAAAACCAAAGTTAGAAAACCTGACAACAAAATATAAGAATATCATACGCAAGATCTATCTGGAGAAGGATGTTTGCAGATCAGAGTTGCTGGATCCCATGCAGTATTCAACCTCGACGCTCTATAGAACCATACATGAAATGGCCGAACTGGGGTTGGTGGAGTTTTCAACCCTTGACACCCCTCATAAAAGGGGAGAGCTGATCTCTTTGATTGGGTCGGTTGGATATGTCTTTTCCGTTCACCTCACCCGTACCAGCTTCAGGTCTGCTTTCGTGGATCTGAACCACAAGTTCTACAATGACCGGACCCATAGGATAGAGAAAGAGACCTCAATGACCGATGTGGTGAATATCCTGCGTAAGGACTTTGATGACGGCGCTTTACAACACGGCATTGCCAAAGATGATGTCCTGGGCATCAGCATCTCCAGTGTAGGGCCGATCGATTATGAACGGGGTGTTCTTTTACAACCTGTTTTCTTTGCTTCGATGCGAGATTGGAAAAACGTTCCCATCAAGCAGATCTTTGAAGATGAGTTTGATCTTCCTGTAATGATAGAGTGTAATGCCAATGCTTGTTCTGTAGGGATCTATTACGCGAATTACTACAAGATTTTCAATAGCATTACGTATTTTACCATTTCAGAAGGGATCGGGTCGGGCTTGATCGTGAACTCAAACCTTCTTCCCCGGCATCATGTCGTGCAGGATGGATTGGCACATATGACCATAGAGGTGAATGGTCCCCGTTGTAACTGTGGAAACTATGGTTGTGTTGAAGCGTATGTGGGAATTCCCGCCCTCATGGATTCATTCAAGCGAAAACTTAAAATCCTTAGATATACAGAGTATGGGGATATTGATGAGCTGACCTTTGATGATTTTTGTGAAGCCGTCCGAAATGGTGAAGAACCCGCGCTTTCAATACTTGAAAATGCTTCTTTGATTCTTGCAAGGGGAATAGAGAATTATTTGCGGATAGTAAATATAGATGCCGTTGTGCTCGGCGGTGTGATCATTGAGAAAATACCACGATTTTTTGAATATACCAAAGAAGCAATCATACGGAACAACAAGACCATCCAAGTACTTTGTGGGATTGATGAATCAACGCATATTTTACAAGGAGTGGCAGAAACGTATGTATTATCTTTACTGTAACACTATGGATGGAAATCATATATGAAGAAGAAACCTAACTTTATTTTTATACTGACCGATGATCAGGGCCCATGGGCCCTGCATTGTGCTGGCACAGAAGAACTTTCAACACCGAATTTGGATGCCTTGGCAGCTGAAGGGCTGAGGTTTGATAATTTTTTTTGTGCTTCTCCGGTTTGCTCGCCATCAAGGGCTTCCATACTGACGGGAAAAATTCCTTCAGCCCATGGAGTGCAGGATTGGATTCGAAGTGGAAATATTGCCAGGGAGCTGTGCGATGGTCAGGATCTATTCGGCGACTATAGTGAGGAGAGAACCCCGACCCAATATCTGGCAGGGGAGAAGACATATACCGATATCCTGAGTCAGCATGGGTATGAGTGTGCCTTGTCTGGAAAATGGCACCTGGGCGATTCAATGAACCCACAACATGGGCACTCCCAGTGGTACACCATAGGCAAGGGGGAAGTTGCCTATTTCCAACCAGATATCATAGAAGATGGGAACATAACAAAAAGAGAGGGTTACATCACCGACCTGATCACCGATAAGGCCTTGGATTTTCTCCATGATTTTTCACACAAGGAATCACCCTTCTATCTTGGTGTGCACTACACAGCGCCACATGCTCCTTGGGGAAAAGAACACCACCTGGAAAAATATTGGCAATTGTATGAAGGCTCGCAGTTCAAAGAGATGCCCAACACCGCCGATCACCCGGACAGCGTGGTTAACCCCGTGTCTTCAATTCCTGGGGAGAGGGAAAGGCTCCTGACGGGATATTTTGCTGCGATCAGCGCTATGGACGCTGCAGTTGGAAGAATCGTCACTCAAGTCAGTGAGCTTGGTATGGGCGAGGATACCTACATTATCTTTATGTCGGACAATGGCATGAGCATGGGTCATCATGGTGTTTGGGGGAAGGGAAATGGAACGTTCCCTCAGAATATGTATGAAGAGGCAATCAAAGTCCCCTGCATTTTCTCATGCCCCTCAAAAATCAGGGCTACGGGAGTCTGCTCCACCCTTGTTTCACAGCTGGATATTTTTCCTACGCTTTTGGAACTTGCCGGTATCAATGCAGAACATGGAGACAAGTATCGCCCCGGTTCCAGTTTCGTCTCTCTTTTAGGGATGGAATCACAAGGGAAATTTATAGAGCAGGATATTATCATATGTGAAGAGTACGGGCCGGTCAGGATGATTCGGACTGAAGGGGAGAAATATATTCACCGCTACCCTTATGGACCCCATGAATATTATGATTTGCATAATGATCCGGAGGAAAGCCGGAACTTGATCGATTCTCCAGCATGCCAACACCGGATAGTTGGATTGAGATCAAGATTGGAGGAGTGGTTTTTGCACTATGGGGACCCGCTGAAGGATGGTTTGCGTGAATCCAACAAAGGGTATGGACAGATGGATCGGGTGGGGCCCAATGCACGCGTACTCCATAAATTCGCTCCGGAATAACTCTATTCAAGCATTGCGTTGGGGAGTGTGGCCCAACTGTTCTCAGGATGATGACAACGAATGCTACGTGGTCCTTTCCTCATTGTTTTGGTAGAACATGAGAGGTGATTGAACATTCATATTTGCATAAGAAGAGCGTCGTATCAGTGTTGGCAAGCGATACAGGGAGGCCCGGGATGAACCCAAATATTGTACTGGTGAACTGTGATGATTTGGGCTATGGGGATTTGGGATGCTACGGATCAACCAAGAATGACACACCATACTTGGACAAACTTGCACAAGAAGGCCTGCGGTTCACCGACTTCTACATGGCCTCGCCTGTCTGCTCGCCTTCCCGGGGAGCCATGATGACCGGCTGCTATCCTCCACGCATAGGGTTCGGCACCTTTGATGATGCCAAGGTATTGTTACCCGGTCATGCAATCGGGCTGAACCCTACGGAAAAGACCATGGCAGCCCTGCTACAAGAGCGTGGGTACAGCACCCTTGCTGTAGGCAAGTGGCACTGTGGGGACCAAAAGGATTTCCTGCCTACCAGGCATGGCTTTGATGACTACTTCGGCCTTCCCTACAGCAACGACATGGGCCCGTCCGAGATACGCCCGAACATGCCCCCGCTGCCCCTTATCCAGGGCGAGGAGGTGATCCAGCAGCAGCCTGACCAGAGCTCGCTGACAGAGCGCTATGTGCACAGGAGCGTTGAGTTCATCCGCAGGAACAAGGGGAACCCCTTCTTCCTCTATCTTGCCCACATGCACGTCCATGTGCCTCTATATGCATCGGAGATCTTCCGCAAGCGTTCGCGCAACGGTGACTACGGTGCCTGTGTAGGGGCCATCGACTGGGCGATGGGCGCCATTGTCCACGAGCTGAAAGAGCAGGGAGTGTATGACAACACCCTGATCATCTTCACCTCGGACAACGGCTCGAGAAATGATTTCGGGGAGAGCAACGGACCCTTGCGGGGTGCCAAGGCGACCACCTGGGAAGGGGGGATGCGCGTTCCCCTGATCATGCATTGGAACGGTACTATAGAGGCGGGGGTTACCAGCGAGCTGACAGCTTCGATGGACCTCTATCCTACGCTTGCCAAGCTTGGTGGAGCCGAGGTGCCCACCGACAGGGTCATCGACGGCCTGGATTTTTCAGACTTGTTGCTCGGAAAAAGTACTGCTACACCTCGGGATACAATGTTCTACTACATGTGCAACAACCTTGAGGCGGTGCGCCATGGGGATTGGAAGCTCCATCTCAGCAGGAGGCCCGATGCAGGAAAGCCCTCCTCTAACGATACTGGGGCCAATGGTAATAAGCCTGATATCAACAGCAATATTGAAGTCAGGGAACTCTATAACTTGAAAGAGGATATCGGGGAACAGCACAATGTCTATGATGCACATCCGGCGATTGTGAAGCTCCTGGAGGAAAAGGCGCAGGCTTGCCGCCTCGATATCGGGGACAATGCCACAGGGGTCAAGGGGTCCAGGATCCGTCCTGCCGGAAGAGTAGAGAATGCAGTACCTCTAACCTCATTTGATGAGGACCACCCCTATATCATAGCACTCTATGACCGTAGTGAGGTCGGCTAAGAGCAAGAGGTGCTTGTTATGGGAACCTGAATTGGCTCACAGTTGCCGTATCAAGAACAAAGAACCCATGTAACACTATCTTACATGGGTTCTTACTACTGTAGGGAAATTATCAGACAGCTCCAGCCTGAGCGAGGGTGATCGAGCTGGTAATGACGATGTCTTCGATCGAACAGCCTCGGGAGAGGTCGCTGATCGGCTTGGCAAAGCCTTGGAGGATCGGCCCGTACGCCTCGGCCCCTGCCAGTCTCTGCACCAGCTTATATCCGATGTTCCCTGCCTGCAGGTCTGGGAAGATCAGGGTGTTGGCAGAGCCAGCAACCTTTGAACCGGGAGCCTTGCTTTTTGCAACGCTGCCGATGATGGCGGCATCGAGCTGCATCTCACCGTCGACGGCGAGGTCGGGAAGCTTTGCCTTGATAAGCTCTGTCGCCTTGACCACCTTATCTACCAGATCGCCCTTAGCCGATCCCATGGTGGAGTAGGAGAGCATGGCAACCTTGGGCTCTGCCTGCAGGAAGGTCCTGCACGAGATGGCAGAGGCTTCTGCTATCTCAGCGAGCTGCTCCGCTGTTGGATTGGGGATGGTTGCGCAGTCGGCGAATATGAACGAACCATCTGATCCCAGGTCGGTCTTGTCCGTTGCCATCACAAAGCAGGAGGAAGCGAACTTGATGCCCGGCTTGGTCTTGATGATGTTGAAGGCCGCGACCAGTACGTTGCCGGTGGTGTTTTCAGCTCCGGCTACCATTGCGTCGGCCTTGCCCAGGCGGACCATCATCGCTGCCCAGCGAAGGGGGTCTGCAATGCCTGCAAAAGCCTCTTCTTCTGTCATGCCCTTGTGCTTTCTCAGCTCATAGTAGGCTCGTCCGAAGCTTTTTCTGTCGGCATTGGTAAGGGGGTTTTCAAGGATGATGCCATCCAGCGAGGTGCCCACCTCCTGTGCAGCTTTCCTGATGGCCTCTTCCTCCCCCACCAAGGTGACTGAAGCGGCAATCTTCTGGTCGATGATCTTACGTGCGGCTTGGATGGTTCGGGCTTCTGTGCCCTCAGCAAGTACAAGATTCTTGTTGGCCTCTATAGCTTGGGCCTTCATTTTTTCAGCAAACGTCATGGTTGTGCTCCTTGACAGTACATGTAGTGATATCCCCTTGATGATACCACGATTGCCCTTGTTGTGAAAGTGCAACAAAAGGCTGTTATCAGAGCTCCCAAATATGATAGTGTAGGGCTGATATGCAGACCAGAACCTTGTTATTCATCATGATAGGGGTTACTGCATTCGGCTCGAACCTGTTTGGCGGGCTGAGTGCCGAAATCCAAAAAGCCTGCTCGTTAAGCCTGGGCCAGCTCAGTGCCTTGATGAGCCTGAGCCAGGTAGGGACCTTGCTCTCCTTTATGCTGCTCCCCCTTCTGGTCAGGCGCCTGGGACCCTACCTCCTTATGATCGTGGGGATCGTTGGTTCTGCCATCGGGCTTCTGGGCATGGGGCTTTCGCGCGGTGCCCTCTCCTTTACCCTGTTCTTCCTGGTGCAGGCCTGGCTGGGATATTTCTATGGGACTAACAGCTTCAGCGTCTTGGTCCTCTCCGATCCCGAACGCAAAAAGACCAACATCCCTGTGATGCATCTCTTGTGGAGCCTTGCCAGCATCGGCTCCGGCTTCTACATCTCCCTGGTCAAGGGCGACCGTTGGTATCTTGGATTCTACCAGATGGCCACGGTCTATCTGGTGATGAGTGCCCTCTTCATCGCACACATACCCGAGGCTAGGACAATGCCGCAACTTTTCAGCAGCAAAGGGGGCCGCGGTTCCTTTCTCCAGAGCTTCTCCCTGCTCAAGCAAAAAAGCTTCAGGACCTTTTTCCTCTATCTCATCCTCTTCAATGCCGTTGAGTACTGCTGTACGGTCTATCCCTTGCTCTACCTGCAGCAGAACAGGGGGGCAACAGGAGCACAGGTAGGACTCTCCCTTTCTCTTCTCTTTGCCGGCAGTACAGCGAGCAGGTTCCTGGTCATTCCCCTGGCCAACAAGGCAAAAAACCCTGTACCACTGCTCTTCTCCCTTACAATCCTAGGCATTTTCTCTACAACTTTGCTGGTAGCAGCCCCGACACTCGCCCTTGGCTTTGTAGCCATGACCCTTCTGGGCTTCTCCTTTGGTGCCCTCAATCCGGCAACCCAGCTGCTGGAGGTCCACACCTGGCCCAATGATATGACCCAGATAGCCAATATGCACTCGGTGAGTATGGTTTTCGGTCGTCTTACCCTGCCTGCCCTCATCGGGCTGGTAAGCCTGCACTCCAGCTTGAGAGGTGCCCTTGTGGTATTGGTCATCAGCATGATGGTGGCCTTGGCCACCTTGGGGGCCTTTGTCCGGCTATCATCACGTTCTTGCTAGCAAGGCTCATATTCTGTACAATGCCGGCAATGAATACTCATGGAAGAATTGGTGTATACGGCCTAGGCCGTTTTGGCTCTTTTTGGGCAAGTGAACTCGCTAAGCATGGCTTTAGCGTCTTTGGCTATGGGCGCTCGGCAAAAGTGGCCCCTAAGGGTGTGGCCCTCGCCTCCGAGGACGAGGTCCTCGCATGCGATGTGCTCTTCTATTGTGTCGCCATCAGCGCCTTTGAAGAGGTGCTGAAGCGGACAGCTCCCAGGATTACGCCCAGGACCCTGGTGATGGACACCTGTTCGGTGAAGCTCTACCCGGCCAAGCTCATGCGCACATATCTGGGCGAGGATGTCCCCTGCATTGCCACCCACCCGATGTTCGGACCAGACTCAGGCAAGGACGGCATAGCCGGCCTTCCCCTGGTGATCTGTCCTGTCCATGCTCCCCTGGCCGTTGTGCAGCAGTGGGCTGAGGAGTTTGCCAGGTGGGGCCTGAAGGTACACCAGATGAGCTGTGACCAGCACGACCGCGAGGCGGCCTGGTCACAGGGGATAACCCACTTTGTGGGAAGGACGCTCTCTGAGCTCTCCCTCGGGGAGACAGAGCTTGCGACCACCGGCTACCGTAGCCTCACCTCCATAGTGGCTCAGACCTGCAACGACCCGCTTCAGCTCTTCTATGACCTGCAGCGATACAACCCCTATGCCAGACAGATGCGCATGGCTCTCAAGGGTGCTGTCGATACGGTGATGCAGACCCTGAAAGACCAGGAGGGTACTATTTGAACGTTTGTGTATATACCTTGGGCTGTCGGCTCAACCAGTGCGAAAGCGAGGCGATTGCAGACTCCTTCTCCCAGGAGGGGTTTGTCATTGTCGGTGAGCGTGAGGCAGCTGACCTCTATATTGTAAATACCTGTACGGTGACATCCAAAGCCGAGCAGAAGGCTCGCAGGATGATCCGCAAGTTTGCCCAAAACGCTCCTACCTTGGCCACCGGCTGCTATGCCCAGGTCAACGAGGAGGAGCTCAAGGCTCTTTCCGACCAGGTGATAGTGGTCCCCCTTGAGAAGAAGGCCCACCTGCTTAAGCTGGCAAAACACCTGAAGGTCTCCCTCGAGGCCGGCTTTGACCTGAAGAGCGGATGTCTCTCCTTCAGTGATGGGGAGGCTTCTGTCTTTGATTATGACGCCGCCTCCTTCTCCTACCACAGCCGTGCCTACCTGAAGGTGCAGGATGGCTGTGACAATGAGTGCGCATACTGTCGCGTGCACATAGCCCGGGGAAAGGCTGTCTCCCTCGATAGCGCGACCGTCGTGGAACGAGCCCTCGCTTTAGAACAAGCCGGCTTTAGCGAGATCATGCTCACCGGGGTGAACCTCACCATGTACGACCACACCAACAATGGCTTGGGTGGCCTGCTTGAGGAGTTGCTCGCATCCTTAGGGGAAGGCATACGCCTACGCCTCAGTTCCTTGGAACCTGACCATATCGATGAGAGGTTGCTCACAGCTCTCAAGGACCCTAGGATGCAACCTCATTTTCACATCCCAGTGCAGAGTGCCAGCAACAAGGTGTTGCAAAGGGTCAACCGTCATTACGACATTGAAGAGTTGTCGGCGATTCTCGATAGCCTGCGTGAGGCAAAGGATGATCCGTTCATTGCCGCTGATGTCATAACCGGTCTGCCCGGTGAGGGGGAAGAGGAGTTTGAAGAGACGTACCGCTATTGTAAGGACCAAAGGTTTGCCCAGATGCATGTCTTTCCCTTCTCCCCCCGCCCTGATACCCCGCTGTACAAGGCGAAGGACAGGGTGCCTGAAAGTGTGCGTGACGAACGGGCAAAAAGGTTGCGCGACCTCTCTGATGAACTCTTTCTGGAGTATAGGATACGCCAAGGCGGCAAGCCGACCGAAGTGGTCCTGCAGAACCGCAAGGGTGGCCGCTGGTATGGCCTCAGTGGCAACTACCTTGAGGTAGAGGTCCTCGATGCCCCCCTGTTTGCCCATGAGGGGCTGCTGGTGCAGGGGCATTTCGCCCAATTTGACAAGAAGACGGGCAAGAGCGTCGTCATCTGCCATGCTTAGGCTCTTTGAAACAGAGAGGCTCTTTGCCTTTGTCGTGGATGAGGGGGCTGCAAGGCAGCTGCTTGCCTATGAGAGGGAGAACCGGCAGGAGTTCTCCACATTCTCTCCGGTGCGCAACGAAAGCTATTACACCCAGGCGAACTTTGAATATATGTGTGGCAGACAGGCAGCCCTATATGAGCAGAAGCGCAAGCTTCCGCTGGTATTTTCCCGCAAGGAAGGCTCGGCTATTGTTGCTCAGGTCTACCTCAGCGACATCACCTACGGAGCTTCCTACAGTGCGCGCCTAGGGTACAGCACTGCCAAGAGGTGGCAGCGCCAGGGTATCGGGGGCGAGGCTGTGCAGGCAGTGATCGGGTATGCCTTTACGGTGTTGAAGCTCCACAGGCTGGAGGCGACAATCAATACCAGAAACATTCCAAGCCTGGAGTTTGCCTCCTCGCTTCGGTTCGTCCAAGAAGGGGTAAGCCGGCAGTACCTGCTGCTCAACGGCGTGTGGGAAGACTACTGCCAGCTGGCGCTGCTCAATGAACAGCGCCAGGGGGGCCGCAGAGGCTAGCCCTTTCGCCCGTTCAGATCCCTGAAGGTGAGCTTGGGCTCCTGGATCATCGCCATGGTATTGGGGGCGACATCCTCCTTGATCCAGACGTTGGACCCGATGACAGCATTCTTTCCTATGGTTATGTCCCCAAGGATGGTGGCGTTTGAGTAGATGGTGACATTGTCCTCGATGGTGGGGTGTCTTCTTGCCCCCCTGATGAGCTCCCCGCAGGCGTCCTTGGGGAAGCTGAGCGCCCCCAAGGTGACTCCCTGGTAGATCTTCACATTGTCCCCGATGACCGCTGTCTCCCCGATTACCACACCCGTTCCGTGGTCGATGAAGAAGGACTGCCCGATCTGGGCTCCGGGGTGGATGTCGATCCCCGTCTCCTTATGGGCATACTCGTTGAGCATGCGGGGGATGAGGGGAACCTCCATCCTGAACAGCTCATGGGCTATGCGGTGGATGACCAGTGTCTTCATGTAGGGGTAGGAGAGGATGACTTCGCGCACATTGCTTGCCGCCGGGTCCCCTTCGAAGCCTGCCTTTGCATCGAGCTTCAGCTTGAGGCGAATCTGGGGTAGCAGGGCACAGATGCTTTTGATGATATGCTCGCTCTTGGCCATGAGCATATCCTCCTCATCTTCTGGATTCGCATATTTCAGGGCGAGGAAGATCTGGCTCATCAGGGCCGATGAGACGGCGTTGAGCTGGTCCAGCAAGATTTCCTGCAAGCTGAGGCCGACGCGCTCCCTTCCACAGCGGCCGGGAAACATCAGTTCAATGTACTCGTTGGCGATCTCCCCGAGCTCCAGCATCTGGGGAAGCTGCTTCATGCCATAAAAATTGGCGTTGCCCTTTACTCTTTCAAAGGTTCCCAAAAAGGAGGGAAGAAAGCCTGTGGCATCAAATTTGTGATCTTTACACTCTTTCATGCCAATACCATACGGCTATTTGCCTGTTCTGTTCAAGCGATACGGCTCTGTTCAAGATAATTAGGAACCTCCTTGCCAGATGAAGGGAAGGCCCATCACTTTTCCTCTGCCTCGTCTTCCTGGAATATGAACCGCACCTTTCTGGTATCCTCTTCTTGCCCCGTCAGTTGGGCGATGGGGCCATACAGCTCAGGCCTGCGGCTCTTCATCCACCTCTGCCCGCTTGAGAAGGACAACAAGGATGGGTCGAGGTGGGCGACCACCATGTCATCATCAGCGGCTTCGCTTTCAGCCAGGATGGTTCCATAGGGGTCGAGGATCATGGAGTTGCCGGTACGCACCTCATCATCGTCCTTTCCCACACCGTTGCTGAAGAGGAGGAACATGCCGTTGTCATGGGCCCGCGAGGGTAGCCACCTCATCAGCCAGCCGCGGCCCTTGGGGCCTTGGAACTCCTTTTGGAGCTCGCTTAGCCGACTTTCTCGCTCATCCCACAGCCGGGTGTCTATACGACCCATAGCCTTAGGGCTTGCAGACTTGCAACCCCCTGTCTGGTGGGGGGCAAGCAGGACCTCTGCTCCCATCAGGGCAGTGATGCGTGCATTCTCAATGATGTTGTTGTCATAGCAGATAAGGATACCCATCCGGACCCCTTGGGGTGTATCAAAGACGGTGTAGGAGTCTCCGCTCTTCATGTGGGCGGATATGAAGCAATGCAGTTTCCTATGCTTGGCAAAGGTGCCGTCGCTCATCGCCACTACATAGGTGTTATAGAGCAACCCCTCTTCAGACTCCTCAATGAGGCCGGCCCCGATGGTCATCTGATGCTTGGCAGCAAGGGCGATGAGGGCTTGGGCGGAAGGGCCGGCTGGAACAGGTTCTGCCAAGGCGCGTACCTCACCCTCGTCGAGATTGCGCACATGCCAGTATCCGGTGATGCACATCTCAGGGAATATGATCAGGTCGACATGCTCAAGGGATGCTTTTTCTACAAATTTCTCTATGACTCCAAGGTTATAGGTCTTTTCATCCTGATGATGGTTGAACTGCACTGAGGCGGCTTTGATGGATTGCATAGGGGTTCTCCTGTTTTCGGGCTGTACCGAGAGTTGTTGTTGATGATATATGGTTGGCTATTGTAATCCTATTTTTATCTTGTAGCGATTAACCTTGTTTGCTCTTACTTATTGCAACATTGCCTGCAATGTTCATCACATCCCACGTTTTTGAAAATGGAGGGGCATAACAAAAGTCTGCTAAGGCAAGATCTCCAATGGTACCTTTGAGTTGAATTGCCATTGCAAGGGCATTGAGCCGAAGGGCTGCACCATTCTTACCAGCTAGTTCAGCCCCTACAATTTCGCCGGTAGTTGTATCGTACACCACCTTCAGTAAGATGTCCTCTTGACCTGGGTAGTAGTTCGTTTGGTTTTTATCTTGAACGACTACACTGGAAGTTCCCTCGGTCATGTCTGTTGTTCCAGTTCTTCCCACCTCAAGGTCAAATACTTTGACACAAGCTGAAGAGAGGGTTCCTGGGTAGGCTCTCTCCCCCCCTACAATATGCTCCCCGATCACCCGTCCAAGTTTATTGGCAGATGTTGCCAGTGGTGAATAGACAGGCTTTTTAGTCCTCATATCCTGTACTGCAGCACAGTCGCCACTTGCATAGATTCCAGGTATTGAACTTCTCCCAAACGAGTCCACAATAATGGCACCATTGGGGAGCATCGCTATCCCCTTTTCAGCTAAGAGGGAAGTTCGTGGCCTCACCCCAATGGAAAGGACTACGAGGTCACAGGGATATTCATGTGTATCGGTGACAACTTTAGTAACAGCTTTATCACCTTCAAATGCTACTACCCGTTCGTTGAAAGCCAATGAAACGCCATTGCTGGCTAGCTCTGTATGAATAAGAGTAGAAATTTCTTCACCCACGGTAGCTTTGAGGGCCCTATCCTCCAGTTCGATGAGGGTGACTTTCTTATTGACTTTTGTAAAAGCCTCAACCATTTCCAAGCCGATAAACCCAGCACCAACAACTACCACATTGACTCCAGTGTGTAAGAGGGCCTCCTTGATGGCATCGCCATCAAAGAGAGTCCTTAGGGTGAAGATATTCTTCTTCTTGATTCCAGGCAATTGGGGGATCACAGGGGATGAGCCTGTTGCTATGACCAGATTGTCATAGTGATCTGTTACCGTGGTATTTTGTTGATCAACAACAGTAATCTCTCTCTTCTCTACATCGATGGAGGTCACTGTGTGCTGCGTATTCATCTTGATGCCGGATGCTATAAACTTCTCTTTTGTTCGTGAGAACATCCTTGTGTGGTCTGAGAAGAAGTTTCCAATGTAGTAGGGCAGTCCACATGCACCAAAGGAGATGATCTCATCTTTTTCATAGACTGTTACGCTATGATCAGTTCCTGCTCGTATTATTTTGGCAGCTGCACTCATGCCAGCTCCATTTGCTCCAATTACAATAGTATGCATACTTGAATACCGCCTTTTGTGGTGTGTTATGGCCCATAGTATAAATGAAGGAGGCCACAATATGGGTATTTTATTGGTACCAGTAACCTGTGATGCCTATCTCTGGGAATACGATTAGAATAGCTTGCAGTAAAGATGCTCTTTTTATATAGCTTTTGATAATCGAAAGCTTGTAGTCTTTGTGATGGTTGAACTGTGCTTAAGCGAATTTGATATGTTGCACTCTTATTCTACTGAAGTATGCAGTATGTACAATGACCTGTTTTGTGAGCTTTTCTTTACTATAAGGTTTCGGTATATGGTACAAGCAAAATGAAGGCATTTACTGCCTTTCCCTCCTGTATCGACCAGAACTGCATGAGCTAATTGAGCTAGAAATATTTCTTTCGGTTTATTTTGAGGTGTGCACAAGCATAAATGAGGTTATGGATAATGAAAAATACTATTTGCCCCACCATTGATTATTCAGTTATACCAAATTGGACAGACGATTCTTTACTCCCCTATGCATTTGAAGGTTCTAATGAAACTACTTCAAAATATACTTCTCCCTATATGTGCAACATGCATATGTTTTATAGTAGATTTTGCTATACCGAGGATAGGTTGCAATTGATAGAAGGATTTTTGAAATATAGGAAATACTTGTTCGAAAATGTCTACACAATATTGCCCGAAGTTCAGGGTATTCAATGGATCGGAGGAAGTTTTTGCGAGGATTCTGAAAGTTCCAGGAAATCTCCTCCTCATGATATTGATGTCTTAACCTCTCTCATGTATCCAGGGGTACTATCTGAAGATCAGCGTGAAGCCCTTCATTTATCAATTAACACTTTTGAGAAAAAGCAATTTTTTAAGGAAACATTGAAGATAGATTCTTATTATAATCTTTTTGATTCATCAACAGCTTTCTTCGAAAATACAATGAAAACAACAGCTTTTTGGGTTGGATTGTGGTCGCATACAAGGAGCCCTGGCAAAAGAAAAGGGTTTATCCAGCTCTCAATGGATCCTCTTGATGACAAAGACTTGTTTCGTAGACTATAATTACTAAGGAGGAATCTGATGGAATACAAGGAATATATTGAATCAAAAAAAATGATTGCTGTCCTCAAGAAGGAATTGCAAAATATTCCTGTTGAGCAGTTCCTTGAGCGAGGAAATTTTGAATGGTTGATCTTTCAGGAAGAAGAAAGATTACGGACTCTTGATCATATACCAGAACCTCCGAAGACCCTACAATTAATTTTTAAAGGTAAGCATGTGAATGGTACCGACTCAATTAATGCAAAATTTGCCGCTAGTGTAACGTCTGTTTTTGCAGATATTATAGCTTTATTAAAAAAGGGTTTTACCGTTCCTGATGGTTCGGAGCTAATCATAAAAAGTATTGTGCGAGGTTCTTTTGGATTCGAGTTTGAAGCTCTTCCAGGAGACAAGATTGTTTCTTTTGAAAACAACACAGAACGTTCTTTTTCAAAATTCCAGGAATGTATAGAACATTGTTTGAGTGATACCGATGATGATTTGGATACGTTCCTTATTGATGTCAAATCTCCTGTAATAGATAAGATGGTAAAATTTTTCAAAATTAACGCAAAATATGAAAGCTGGTTCGCTAGTGATTATTTGGGTAAAAAAATCTCCATAAACAATCCTGAAGAAATTCAAAAGATCATTTCTCGGATCTCTATTTCAGCTATAGAAAAGGAGATTTCTATTGAGGGTTTGTTTCATGGTTGTCTCCCAAGTGCAAGAAAAATTGAATTTATTTCAAATGCAATGGTGTACTCAATAACGCTTGGCTCAACAATTGATCCTGTCCAAATTGAAAAAATTCTAGCAAAAGACAGCTTTCCTGCCAAGATTAAGATAAAACAAGTCTCAAGAGGTGAAAGAAAGCCCAAATATCTTCTCGAGAATTTTAAGGATATTTCTTATAAAAATCCTTAGATGATTGCTAAAGCTCGTTTCTTTTAGGTAAAGAACTCTTCAGTATGCATGTTTTTAGGGTTAATCTGGCTCAAGAGCCTTTCCAGTTCATCTCGTCGGCTTTTTTTCTGTGGGGTGATAAGCAACCCTTCAGTAGTCCGAGAAAGGTCGATTACTGTTCCCTCTTGGAGGTCCCATTCTTTGCAATAGACTGCTGGGATTCTTAGGCCCAAGCCATTTTCCCATTTCTCGACTGGTATTTCCATCTTTTCATGCTCTCTTTGATGATGAGAGTATAGCAGGTACCAGGCAATCCTCAATCTTTATCTTCTACTTCTTCCATTCAACCCATTCAAAAAATGTATTTTCCTCTCGGAAAGCTTGGAAGAGCAGCTTCTACGAAGAGCTCGATCCATTAAGAAACTCCTTGATCCTAGGAGAGAACATCTGTGCCAGCTGCACAGCAACGATGAGCTTTATGGTGTCTCCTATCAGGAAAGGCAACATCCCTACCTGTATTGCAACCTTCCAGGAGAGCGAGCGATTGTATTTGAGAAAAGGCACACCAACTGCATAGATGGCAAGGGTCGCTAGGGTTCCGAAGAGGATACAGAGAAAGAGATAGGTCTTTTTTTCTCTTTTTCCCTTTTGGGTCACTGTTGAATCTTGTGTTGGGGTATCTTTAGGGCTTTCTATTGATCGGTCAGCTATAGTGTTTTTTTTCTCAATTTTTTCTTTTCTTGCATAGTTGCCTGCCCAACCTGCAAGCAGGGCAGCAGGGAGCAAGCCGAAGAGGAAGCCTCCGGTAGGCCCCAGAAGAATACCTAGGCCCCCTCCTGCAGTGAAGACCGGCAGGCCAACCGCACCCAACAGAAGATATATGGCAACGCTTCTTATGCCGATTGCTGTTCCTCCTAATAACGATGCGGTGATGACAAAGAGCGTCTGCAAGGTGATGGGGACCGGGGGGAGGGGGAAGCGTATGTATGCCCCTACGATTATCAGCGAGGCGAACAGGGCGGTTAGGACGGTTTTTCGTATGTTCATAGGGGGAGGGTAGCATATTGCTTTCTGTATTGTAACCTAGTATTTGGTTGACAATTGCTATAGAGTCATTCTCATGAATACCTCCCTGGCAGTGCTCTCCTTTTTGAGCCGCCATCAAGATGCATATGTATCGGGGCAGAGGCTTGCCTCTGAGTTCGGCGTTAGCCGCAGCGCCATCTGGAAGGCGATTGAGAACCTTCGCGATGAGGGCCACCTCATCGATGCAGTCACCAACCGGGGCTACTGCCTGATGCAGCAGGAATTGCTGTTTGACAAGGAGAAGCTCAGCTCGTTGCTTCCTTCGATGCCCATCCACCTCTTTGACACCATAGACTCGACCAACCGGTATGCAAAGCAGCTTGCCAGTGAAGGGTGTGCTCTTCCCTCCCTAGTCCTTGCCCACAGCCAGAGCGGGGGTAGGGGGCGCCTGGGGCGGGAGTTCTCAAGCCCCAAGGGAGGCATCTACCTCAGCTTGGTACTTGCTCCCCCCTCTTCAGTCCTGTTGGCCTCCCTGATAACCAGCGCTGCCGCTGTCGCCACAGCTTTAGCCATCGAGGAGGTGTGTACCATCACGTGCGGCATCAAGTGGGTAAACGACCTCTTCCTTGACGGACGCAAGGTGGGGGGCATCCTCACCGAAGGGGTGATGAATATGGAGGATGGGAAACTCTCCTCTGTGGTGGTGGGTATCGGCATCAACTTTTCCACACCCCTCCAAGCGTACCCCCCAGCTCTTCGCCCCATTGTAACCTCCCTCTATCCGAAAAGCTCCCTTGTTCCCAAGGAGGTCGATGCCTCCTCGTTGGTTGCCTCCCTGGTCACTATCCTTGTAGGGTACTCCACTACCCTGGCAGAGCGCTCCTTCCTGCCTGAATACCGCTCACGCTCCATTGTCCTTGGCAAGCAGATTCTCATTCGGGCGCAGAAGAAAGAGCGCAAGGCCCTGGCCCTATCCATCGACGAGGATGCCCACTTGGTGGTGAGGACAGAGGGTGGGGATGTTGAGGTTCTCAGCAGCGGAGAGATTAGCATCGGCCTTGATGCATAAGTTTGGTTTATAGTATAGTTCTTTCTACTTGTACGAAAAGGAATATACTATGCTTGATACGGTACGTCAGTCCTGGAAAGCCCTTGTTGAGAAGGAGCTTGCCCTATATGCCCTTACAATCCTTGGAGAAGAGGTCGCTTTGCCACCCCTGGCTGTGCAGACCCCTCCCAAGCCCGAGTTGGGAGACCTTGCCTTTCCCCTGTTTGCCTATGCGAAAATCCTTCGTACAGCCCCTGCCATGCTCGCTTCCGAGCTCAAGGGCCGTATCGAGAAACGGGAGGATCGTCCCCTTGGAGAGTTGCTGGTCGCAGGACCCTATTTGAACATCCGCATTGACATGGGAGCCTTGGCCACCTCCCTCTCCCGGGCAATAGAAGCTGAAGGCCCCCTGTACGGTACGAACAAGAGCCTCTGTGATAAGCGCATAACCGTTGAGTTCAGCTGCCCCAACACCAACAAGCCCCTGCACTTGGGGCACATGCGCAACGACAGCATAGGGGAGAGCATCAGCGCGATCCTGAAGGCCAACGGTGCTGCTGTGCGCAAGGTGAACCTGATCAACAACCGCGGTGTGCACATCTGCAAGTCCATGCTCGCCTACCAGAAGTTCGGCAATGGGGAGACCCCTGAGTCGACAGGAATGAAGGGCGACCACTTTGTAGGCAAGTACTATGTCATGTTTGCCTCCTGGGCAAAGGAGGAGCCGACTGCCGAGCAGCAGGCCCAGCAGATGCTGCAGAAATGGGAGGAGGACGATCCTGTTGTGATGGAGCTCTGGCACAAGATGAACAAGTGGACACTCGATGGCCTCGCTGAGAGCTACAAGAGCATGGGCATCAGCTTTGACCATTATTATTATGAGTCGGAGACCTACAAGTACGGCAAGGACGAGATTCTCAAGGGTCTTGAGAAGGGTGTCTTCTACCGCGAGGAGGACGGCTCGGTCTGGGTCGACCTCGAGGCGGTCAAGCTGGACAAGAAGGTGCTGCTGCGCAAGGATGGGACGAGCCTGTACATGACCCAGGATGTGGGGACCGCCATCATGCGGCACAAGGACTGGCCGTTCGACTCCCTCATCTATGTGGTGGCGAGCGAACAGCAGTACCACTTCAAGGTACTCTTCCATGTCCTGTCGCTGCTTGGATACACCTGGGCAGAGGACCTGCACCATCTCTCGTATGGCATGGTCAACCTCCCTGACGGAAAGATGAAGAGCCGGGAAGGTACGGTTGTGGATGCTGATGAGCTGGTTGCCCAGATGACGGCCATGGCTGCAGGGGAGATCGCTGCCAAACAGCGCGAGGAGCAGGTCGGGGACGTGGTGAAGACATCAGCCTCGATAGCCTTGGGGGCTCTGAACTACTACCTCTTGCAGGTGAACCCCCTCAAGGACATGATCTTCAACCCTGCCGAGTCCATCTCATTCAATGGGAACACCGGCCCTTACCTGCAGTATATGGGGGCAAGGATCTCCAGCATGCTGCTGAAGTACGGAAGCGAGGGGGGCGACAGGACCAAGCTCCGCTTTGACAGCAGCCTGCTCACCCTCAGCGATGAGCGCGAGCTCATCAAGCAGATCGCCCTCTATCCTGAGGTGGTGGCCCGATCAGGGGCGGAGCTGGATCCTTCGCTCGTATGTGTCTATCTGTACGAGCTTTCCAGGTTGTTCTCCCGCTGGTACCATGACAACCCGGTGCTCAAGGCCGGAAGTGACGAGCTGGTACGTGCAAGGATTGAACTGTCGGCGATGGTGGCCCAGGTCCTCAAGAACGCATTCGCCCTTGTCGGCATTCCCTTTCTACACTCGATGTAGGCTCACTCGCCCTTGTACAGGGCACAGAAGCTGGTGATGAATCTCTCCTCTCTCCAAGGCAGGTCGGCATCCTTGCCGACCAGGGTCTTGGAGAGGAGGTTCTGCACCGTTGCACTGAACATCTCGATGGCCAGGTCCAAATCCTCAATCTCCAGTCTACCCGTCTCAGCGAGCTCCTCTATGAGGACCCTGCTCTGTGCGTCGAACATCTCCGATAGGGTGCTCGCAATTGCCGAAGCTTCCGGGTGGATGAGCTTTTCCGCCTCGATGATGCTGTAGAACCACGACAGCGGCTCGGTCGTATAGACATCATGCCAGTGGTCCATAGCCCTGAACAGGACATCGCTGGCCTTCCCTGCGAATGAGATGGTGATCTGTTGCGAGTAGGCGAGCCTTCTGCAATAGGAGAACAAGGAGGCGACCAGGTCCTCCCTGCTGGCGAAGTGGTGGAAGACCGATGCCTTTGAGATGTCGTTTTCCTTGGCCAGGTGGGCTATGGAGACGTTGTCTATGCCCTTCTTCGACCCTAGTTCCAGCAGCGAGAGTATGAGCTTTTGTTTGGTTGTTGAGGTATTCATACCCAATACTAACCTATCGGTCGGTAGGTTATCAACTCCTTTTTCTTTGTTTTTCAATCATTTATCTCATGATTAGCTTGAAGTTACTCTTGGATGCATGGTATAAGGGGAGGGCACAAACTAAACGTAAGGATGCAAATCGATATGTATGCACTTGTAGAAATTCTCGGAAAACAGTACAAAGCAATCGAAGGCCAGACCGTTCGGGTTGATTACATCAGCCAGAAAGAAGAAGGCTCTTCCCTTGAGTACGAAACAGTTCTCGCCATTGTGGATGAGGACAATGCAAAGTTTGGCACCCCCTATGTAGCAGACGCTATGGTCAAGGCAACCCTCCAAGGAAGCCTCAAGGGTGACAAGATTCGGGTGTACAAAAAGAAACGCCGCAAAGGATACACTAGGACCCAGGGTCATAGACAGAAGTATTCACTGATCTCAATCGATCAGATTATCGCCTAAGGAGGAAGGAATATGGCACATAAGAAAGGTGGTGGTA
>JAVERP010000010.1:0-83235 GCA_034007055.1 Sphaerochaeta sp. | reverse complement strand
GTTTTCCACATCGCTTAAGAATGGTGCGGACACTCCCAATCCCCGAGCCACCTCACGCAAGCTAATCTGCTTTTCATCGCGTTTGTGCTTGAGGTACTCTCCAAAAGTCAAGGTAGTTTTTTTCATAATCGTTATTATCCTTGTAAGTCTGATAGTCTATAGGCTTACAAGGTGGAGAATAGTACAGAATGAGGTGTTGGTCAATAGTGTTTTAGAAGAAAAAAATAAACAAACGTTAAGTAGTTTTTGGGTAGGTTTGAGAGTAGAGGATAAGAGGGGAGGTGTCAATGGTATCGTATCATGGACCTGTATCGCAAAAATAAAGCTTTCGTTTGACTCAGATAGTATGTAGGTTATAATAATATCTACGATTGATATGCTTCTAATTTATAGCATTTGTAATTCATTCATCTCAATTGCGAGACAATCATTGAAATTTATCGTTGTTGTGTATTTTTTTCTGGAAAGAAAATATTTAAATAAATGTAAAGGGAGGATTTTTACATCAAGTTACTATCAAGTTGAGATATTTGTCGCATAGAATTGTCGATAATTATACAAAGCCGCTTCAATCTGAAGCCTTGGCAAGTGACATAAAGGTACATAATTGAGAAAAATCTTTTCGAGCACGTATGACCAGCATAGAAAAGTCGATATGGAGAAAATTCCTTTTTATTGATATGACGTGATGGGGGTTGAGGTTAATACAAGACAATTAATAAATGAGTTATTACTGTTTTTGCTTATTAACTTACACAACTGGTTCATTTACAGATGAAGCAAGTGGGGTTATCAATAAGAAATATTACGTCTTCAGGATTAATAATTAGCCTGGCATTAATATTCTTGCGAGATTAGAAGATTTATCTATTATATTCAACAAACATTAGGTACGATTAACCTTGTTTGGAGGAGAAAATAATGCAAAGAGCATTGTTATTAAACGACTTGCTAAATCTAAACCAATCGGATTTAGATAGAGTAAAAATTAGATTCAATCAATATAATGGTGAGATGAAGCCTATGGAAGCCTATCTCCGCAATCCCGATGATGTAAATACTGCTTGGCTCTTTTGGAGAGCAAAGCGTCGCTACTTCAAGATTGGAGAGATTGCGCTTTGCTTTTTCCAGCTGACATCGGATACTTGGCTTCTTTCAACAATAAAGAAGGTTATACGAGAGTTGGGAGTAAACGACGGTGTAAATTACGAAGGTGAAGAATTGGTCAACTACATGCCTTATTATGGGCGGGTTATAGTAAAATACCGAAAAACATATCGAACTCAAGTTGTTTATGCAAAAAAAATTATAGATGAATTGGTAGTCGAGCAAATTTTACCAAGTATATTTGATGGAGAAGATTTTCCGGGATACGATAAGGTTCGATTATCTTATAATCAACTTTCAACCTTGGTACATAATCATAAGAAGGATTGGGTTGCAGCTTTGGAAAACCAAAAAGCTGTTTATCTTATTACTGATAAGTACGATGGGAAACAGTATGTCGGCTCGGCATATGGTGAGAATGGCATGCTTCTGCAGCGCTGGTCATCTTATGTGGTCAACGGTCATGGAAATAACAAACTACTCAAAGAAATAGTTGATAATTCCGGCTTTGATCATGTTAAGCAATACTTCCAGTACGCAATCTTGGAGAATTATAATGCTCGTGTGGACAAGCATATTATCTTAGAACGTGAATCTTGGTGGAAAAAAACTTTAGGGAGTAAAGCATTCGGATTAAACAAAAGTTGAATTTGTCACTTTGCATACGAGGTAATATTGCCTTGTTCCCCTCATATGAAAAAAGTTGTCAATAGTTTAAGGAGAATATCTATGAATATCACAAGCATTAACCGTAACAGGGTTGTGTTCATCAACCTCACTGAAATGGATGATTATGACGGTTTTGAGGCAAATCTTAAGGGCGGAGGTAAATTTGTTGAGCAGAATGGATACGGCCACGAGATTTTTAACTTCCAGCCTGACAACGGAAAGTGTTATGGATACACACCACCTTATGGGAAAATCAATTTATTCCGAATATCGGGTACAATAAATCACGATGCACTTGGTGATTATATTGATGATGTCTTGGTAGTCTTTACATGCACTCGTGAATCAATGGGGCGGTTAATTTGTGGGTTTTACCAACATTCTCGAGTCTATGCTGATCTTGTCAATGATGATAGAAGTTCACGAAAAATAGATATTAATGGACAAAAAATTTTTGCCGAATATAACATTGTCTGTAACGGAGAGGATGCTATTCTCATTAGTCGGAATGACCGAGTTAAACAATTACCACATTCATCGCGCAATAATGGATTGGTTATCTAGTATCCTAATTACATAAATTAAGAAGATTAATCAGCGTCTGTATAAGATACGAAATATATAAAGAAAAAAATCAAAGATGCTAGTTTGTCATCAGAATAGTAGCATATGTAGATTTAATTTCAACCTCTCTGAATGTTATTCTGGATATTGAAGAATATTATAGATAATCAAAAAAAGATAGCCATTTTTGAAACTGGCTCGAGTATTTTTGTATGCTTTAATGCCGATAGTAAAAAACTATCCGATTAATCAGTAGAAACCAAAAATAAAGCATTAAAGAAATTTTTTAGCTAGAGATTGGAGTTTGGGTTTGGCGATAAATTTAATATCATAGAAATTTTATTGATGTTTGTAAAACTATATTCTATACTTCACTTCATTTGGAGGTGTGAGCATTGTGATAAGCTATAAAAAACTGTGGAAATTGTTGATTGATCGCGATTTAAAAAAAAGAGACCTTCAAATGATGGCAGGGGTCAGTTCAGCATCAATAGCGAAACTTGGTAAAGGTGCGAATGTTAACACCGATATTCTGGTTAAAATCTGTAAATCTCTTTGTTGTGATATTTCAGATATTATGGAAATTGCATCAGACGAAGTCACAAGACAACAGTAAAAAAATAATTAAAAACTATGGGAGGTGGTGCCATGGGCATTAAAGAGCTAGGGGCGGCAACATTAAAGGCACTTAATACTAAAGATTGTTCCGATGACCTGGATAGAAATAACGATGTTAAAATTCAGCGAGCAGGGACTTTTCAGTTAAATCGTGGCGAGGCTATCCACTCCTGGTATTCTTATATAGAGGGGTATTCATCATGTTTTGTAGAGAAAATATTGGATGAATTAAAAGATGAGAAAATCGATACTGTTTATGATCCTTTTTGCGGGACAGGAACGACACCTTTAGTTGCTACACAAAGAGGTCTGATGACATATTATAGTGAATCAAACCCTTTCATGGTTACTGTTATCGAAGCGAAAATAAATAGTGTTAAAAGACTCATTGATTCAGGAATTGGTACAACAGTTCTACAATCTTTTATAAAGAAATTAGATAGTCTTTCATTTCAAAGGAGTTTGATAAGTGAGGAATTCGGAGGATTTAAGAAATTTTTTGATAATGAGGCCTTGGATAAAATAATTTACATTAAGCACATAATTGCAAGTGTAGATGAAAAGGACAGTCGTGCATTACTTATGCTTGCCTTATCGTCAATTATCGTTCCTACTTCGAAAATGATACGTAGAGGAGACCTTCGCTTTGCTAAAGGCAATGAGAAAAAGCCTGGTGATAGCGATGTCTTTGGGCTGTTTCGTAACAAGGTGAATGATATCATCGTGGATATAAACTCACACGGAAGTAAGATTAGAAATTTTTCAAAGATGATTAGTAGTGATGCTCGCGATATTGATATTATTGATCAGATTGACTGTGTTATTACATCTCCTCCATACCTTAATGGTACAAACTACATCCGCAACACCAAGCTTGAGCTTAAGTTAAATGACTTTATTAAGACAGAAGATGACTTGCCAGAGTTTCATTCAAAGGGGATAGTGGCGGGTATAAACAACATATCTAAACGGAATGGTGAAATTCCCATCTTGCCAGTTGTTCAATCATATATTGATGCATTGACTCCAGTGGCTTATGATAAGCGTATTGTTAAAATGGTTGCAGGATATTTCTATGATATGAAAAGTGTTATTGAAAAATTAGCACGAGCTATGAAGGATAAGGCAATATTCATAATGGACATTGGTGATTCGCAGTTTGCTGGAATCCATATCCCAACACATGAAATTCTATCAAATATATGTGAGTCACATGGATTTATAAAATATGATGAGGAAATTTTACGTGAACGACGGTCGAAGAACGGAATGGTATTATCACAACGGTTACTCAAGTTCCGTTTATCAAAACCAACTACCCCAGATGAGCGTTTAAAAACACAAGCTGAGAATTTCATCAATACTATGCCATACAAAACTCCACCTTACGATAGCCGTAATTGGGGTAATTCTTGGCATTCTCTTTGTTCGTACCATGGAAAGCTAAAGCCAGCAATTGCATCACTTCTGGTATCAAACTTTACTGAACGAGGCGATATAGTTCTAGATCCTCTCAGTGGTGTAGGGACTATTCCTTTTGAGGCTTGTCTACAAGGACGAAAGGGTATTGGAAATGATCTGAGCGAAATGGCCTATATTGTCACAAAGGCAAAATTAGAGAAGCCAAATGAATGCGATGTAATAGAGGTGATTAAACAATTAGACAATTACCTAAAACTAAATATCAATGGGCTGTCTGTTGTTGAAGATCAAGCTAGATATGCCACCTTTGGGTTTAACGGCAAATTGCACGAATATTTTCACCCTGATACATTTAAGGAAATCCTATGTGCGCGTCGATTCTTTATTGATAAAATCCCAACTATCACGGCTGCTGAGTGCTTAGCCTATTCTGCATTCCTACATGTACTTCATGGTAATAGGCCATATGCACTTTCTCGAAATTCTCATCCGCTTACCCCTTACGCACCTAAGGGTGAGTTCATTTATAAGAGTGTTATTGAGCATATAAAGAAAAAGAGTACTTTGACTTATAAAAAGGGCGATTTCTCAACTTATCTGAAAGGTGAAGCCATCCATGGTGACTACGCTGTTATTTCTAATTTAAATGGAAAAGTTGATGCTATTATTTGTTCACCGCCCTTTGCTGACTCTATCCGCTTCTATATGAACAACTGGATGCGACTTTGGCTTTGTGGGTGGGAACTTAGTGATTATAAGGAGGCTGATAAGAAGTTTTTAGATTTAAAGCAAGTTAAGGACTTCTCTGTTTACCAATCCTTCTTTCAAATGTGTCATCGTGTTCTCAAACCAACGGGCCGTGTCATCCTACATCTTGGGAAAACAAAAAAGGTAGATATGGCTGATGAATTGATGATATATGCTGAACCATATTTCACAGAAGTCTATAGGGGTAGTGAAAACGTTTCTAATGTAGAAAAGCATGGGATTAAAGATAAAGGTGTGACGCTCGAGCATCAGTATCTCTTTTTGTTAAAAAAATAGACAGATAGCAATAAGAATACTAATTGTTATCTACAATAATCATTTTATGGTAACCGAGTCAGGATATTTGCCTGTCCTAGCTCGGTATTCTTCTGCGAGATCTGCTTGGTCACCAATAACTCTTTTAAGGGAATCATTTATCTTGTCCGCGGTTAATATTCCATCGCGAACCTTTTGGAAATCTGGGGCTTTCAAGAACTCGTCGTAAAACCACTCCACATTCTCAATCAGTAAACCCAAGACTGTTAAGTTTATACCTTGATATTTAAGTACTTCCATTGGGAGACCTGTGATTTTACTTAAATCGTTTAGCTCTCTTTCGGTATAGTAATTTACCGGAAAATGGTCACTCTTTTGTGAGTTATGGCTTCCACATAAGCAGGTAGCTGTTTCATCGAGACGATAAAGATATGCCAAAGGCATAGTGTGATCTAAGTGCATTTCATCCAGTGGTAGTTTTTTTTTGCACTTGAAGCATCGGCAATCAAATTTTTTCCAAATATACTCAGAAAACTCTTTTTTTGTTCGGCGTTCAAATTCAAAGTGGATCAAATTTTTTTCAAGCAATATATTTACAAGCATCTCTATAGCCCTTCGTCGTAAACTGTCCTCTTTAAACTGTTGTGGATTACGCTGAGGGTTAAGCTGAGCATTCACAAAAAATTTTTTACATGCTTTACACTCGAGTTGGTGGCCATAGTAAGATACAACTTTGTTATCGTTTATTTTGAGCTGTTCAAGAGCATCTGCCCCGATTTCATCAGTATTCTGGATTGTGTATAACCTAAAAGTAGAGTGCACACATGGAGCTTTTTTTTTGCAATGAAGTGAAAAACTTAGTGTATTAAGCTCATTAAAGATGTTTATAGGAAGGTAGCGGCCGCAACGATTACAACTTTTTAGCACTACTATACGACTAAAAGAGAGTTCTACTGCATGTGTTAAATAGGTTTCAAACAGTTTTCTGGTCTCCAAGTAGTAAAGATATGGGATGTGCATAGCCGTTTTTTGATAGAAGCTTTTAGTTAAGTCATCACCTACATATTCCTCCTTAGAAATAGCACCAAAGTCAAAGGAGATAAACTCTAAGGTCGTATTCATTTCGCCTCCAATTGTCATTTCTACCGTAGCTGATTCAATATCCTCTCCATAGTCTATACTGACTTCTTTATGGAAACCTATATTATTCCAGTCATTGATGTTGATAGGGCCAGGGAAATCTGTATGATAATCAAAGATTGAGCCATTTATTGTATAGTTAAGGGAGAAGGAGATTTTAATAGGCTTATTTGAAAAGATGTATCCCCCGAAAGCAAGGATCCCATTTCCGCTTTTAAAGAGCTCTGTTAAAGAAATTCCTTTCCTTTCGAAGGTAAAGGTCATCTGTGTCTCTTGCATATTATAAGCTTGAGCCTTTTTTACTAAACATTCGCCACCAGTAGTCTCATTGCATACGTGGAATCCACTCTCGCGAGTTACAATACGTCGTCGGTATGTACGTAAATCATTTTGTTTCATTAACATTACACCTTTGCAAAAAATTTTCCAAAAGGGACTCTGACAGCGTTGAGAATATATACGAACGCGTAAACTGTTGTACTCTTTTCCCCGCATTCGATAGCACTTATGTGGTTCCGGCTGAGGTCGGCCATCTTAGCCATTATCTCTTTAGTTATAGAAAGCTCTATATATAGTTCCTTTAGGTTATGCCTGAGATAAAAATCTATACTGCTGTTTGTCATTTAAATAATCAATTATAGGATATTACGAATCTATCATCTTGTATACAGACTAGATATATTAATTAAATAATTATATTGTTATAATTCACTAGACCAACTCTGGTTTGTAGGATAATTTTATTTGACTCGGATAGCTGACCCTTACTAATGATAGAGGTGTGAAGATATATTTATTTTTGCTTTAGAAGTACGGGTCTTGTAGATTCTTTGGTCTTTTTTTCCCCTTTAATAAAGAGCTAATTGATTTGAGTAGCGTAACCACTAAGAAATCGATTCAAGTCCGCTTTCATAACTGGCTGAGGACCGTTTATTGGCTGTGAATAGAAGCTGTCCCTGGCGAACAACAAAATTCTGATACCTTGGGTGATTGTTGTTTGTCGTCTTTAGGTAAAGTCTTTGCATTTCTAGCAATTGTTCCCTCTTTGATGATTTGAATCATAACCTGGATACCAGGAAAGGCAGGGGGCAATTAAAAAGCAAGGAGTAACGATGGATCATTTCTTTATCTTCAGCTTCGAACCGTTCAGGATCAATATCAAGGAGGCTGACTGGATATCTGAATGACCGAGTTCCGACGGTTGAGAGGTCGAATAAAATATCCGTGTAGCGGTCAGTCATTCGAAGTAATTCAATGTTGAGTTCTGAGTTAGACAAGGAAAATTATAGATCAGATTCATGAGTAGTAAAGATATAAATAAATGTTAATCCTTTGAAGAAAATAATGTGGTATGATTAAACTATTATGAATGTAATAATTTTTAGTTGATGCAAGGGCCGCAAATAATCCATTTTTCATGGATTCTTACAAGCAAGGGCAAATAGCTAAGCTAATCCCTTTGCCTAGACAGGAAGCTTGAAGTATCTGATAGCAGATTAAGAAGATGAGTAAGGGTGTAATCTTAATGTAGTCATAATTATAAGGAATTAGTAATCTTTTGATTGGGCTGAATTTTAAATAATTGATTTAAGGATAGGATGTAAAATTGAAAGCAACAGAAGCAAAATTACTTGAGTTTATTAAGAAATCACCGCAGTTTGTTATACCAATTTATCAACGAACATATTCTTGGTCTGAAAAAGAATGCCAACAGCTTTGGGATGATATTATCAGAACTGGTGAAAATGAAAATATTAATGCTCATTTTATTGGGTCAATTGTTTATATAGAGCAAGGGATTTATCAAATTACAAGCCAATCGCCATTGTTGGTAATAGATGGACAGCAAAGATTAACAACAATATCGTTATTACTCGCAGCGCTTGCTAGTAAATTAGAAAATCTTCCACCAGGAGAACAAGAAATAATAGATGGGTTTTCTCCTAGAAAATTAAGAAATTACTATTTACTAAACCCAGAAGAAGACGGAGAGCGCCATTATAAGTTGCTGCTTTCCAAAACAGACAGGGACTCTTTGATTGCTGTTGTGGAAGGGAAAGATTTTCCTCATGACTATTCAATGACAATCCAAAAAAATTATAATTATTTTCAGGATAAAGTTGATGCATATTCTGATTACTTAGAATTTTTATGTAAAGGTATAGCAAAGCTTATTGTAGTTGATATAGCACTAAGTAGAGACCAGGATAATCCTCAGCTCATTTTTGAAAGTATGAATTCAACTGGTAAAGAATTAACTCAGGCAGACTTAATTCGTAATTATATTCTGATGGGATTAGATATCAAGAAACAGACTGAGATATATGAAGATTATTGGCGCCCAATGGAAAAAGATTTTGGGCAAGAGGCGTACACTTCTGACTTTGATGGTTTTATGAGACATTATCTGACTGTCAAAACAGGTAGGATACCGAGATTAAGTGAAGTTTATGAAGCCTTTAAAGATCATACGACGGCAATGAAATCAAGTGAAATTGATATAAGGGATATCGTCAAAGATATTAGAAAATTTTCTAAATATTTTTGTTATATAGTATTAAATCAAGAAAATGATAAAGAATTACGTATTGCTTTTAATGATCTAAAAGAACTGAAAGTAGATGTTGCATATCCATTGTTGTTGGAATTGTATGCCGATTTCGAAGCAGATGTTTTAATAAAAGAAGATTTTTTAGAAATTGTAAGGCTTGTAGAAGCGTATGTTTTTAGACGAAATATCTGTTCGATCCCAACAAATTCTCTAAATAAAACTTTTGCTACGTTTATGAAGACGGTTGATCGTGGAAAATATGTGGAAAGTGTAAAAGCTCAGTTCCTTTTATTACCCTCATACAGGAGGTTCCCTAACGATACTGAATTTTCAAGAGAACTCAAATCAAGGGATTTATATAATATTCCTCGGCGTAGTTATTGGATTCGGAGACTTGAGAATTTCAATCGCAAAGAACGTGTTGAAGTAGATCACTATACAATCGAGCATATAATGCCTCAAAATCCTAACTTACCAGAGTATTGGAAACTAGAGTTAGGAACAGAATGGAAAAGAGTTCATGAGACATTGCTGCATACATTAGGTAATTTGACTCTTACAGGGTACAACTCTGAATATAGTGATAGGTCATTTCTTGAAAAAAGAGATATGGAAAACGGGTTTAGAGATAGCCCAATAAAAATGAATCAAACATTGAGAAATGTTGAAAAGTGGAATGAAGAAACAATAATTGAAAGGGCCGAAATCCTAAGTGATATTATGATTAATGTGTGGAAATCACCGAAGCTTATAAGTGATGTACTAGAAAAATATCGACCGAAAACTAGAGATAAGAATGATTATACAGTTGATGATTACCCCTTCTTGTCTTTGAAAAACTTTTCATACGTTGAGAAAATGAGAAATTTATTCGATGTATTAAGGAAAGAAGTGTTAGAAATTGATTCAGTAATTATTGAAGATTACCTTAAGTTATATATTGCGTTTAAAGCTGAAACAAATTTTTTGGATGTTGTCCCACAAGCTAAAATGCTTAGACTTTCTTTAAACATGCCTTTTTCAGAAATATCAGATCCTAAAGGAATGTGTGAAGATGTAACTGGTGTCGGCCGTTGGGGTAATGGTGATGTTGAGGTGGGATTTTCAGATATTGCAGATTTACCTTATATCATGGGCCTTGTGAGACAATCATTTGAAAGGCAAATAAATAATAATACATCGGAATAGTCTCCGAATCTTGCTATTGTTTCCACATTATAATTTTTAGTAGCACAATAAGGTTTTTCCTTTGTGTCTTTATCAAAAGGTTTCAATCTACACAGCGTCCTGCTTTGAAGAGTTTTTTTCTACCAGAAACATACTCAGGAAAAAGTTTTTCAGCTTCAAAACCTACAAATAGCGCTTCTAATGCTTGTTTTGGCCTTATATTTCCAGATAGGATTGTATCAAAGTTGACGATAAGACATCCCGGGGGTGGACGAGTGTTCTGTTCACCAGGCCGATGGAGCAGACATTGACCGAGAGAACCTCGTGGGCCCCATTGAGCGCTATGCTCAGGAAATGCTCCTGCATCCTCCCTGCATAGTGGCTTATCAGAGGATAGATGTCCCCAGGGGTGGAGATCTGTCGTTTTTTAGCCGGCAGTCTCCTTCTGCCCAGTTCCAGGGCAGCACAGATGAGGGTGGTCTTGGCCATACCGAGCCCTGGGATGTTGAGCAAGTCCTGGTGCTCGATGATGGCTTTCTTGTCCAATACTTCAAGCAGTTGCTTGGCGATGGCATTCACCGGGCGTTCCTTGCTGCCACTGCCAATTAGGATAGCCAGTAGCTCAAGATCTGAGAGGGACTCTGCCCCTCCTGAAACCATACGCTCTCTAGGACGATCATGGACGGCCATGTCTTGGATGCGCTGGTCACTTGGTGTGTTGATAAGGTATTTCATACTAGATAAGGAGGGTATGTGCACCTTTCGCTTGAGGAGTGTTTTAAGTGAACCTGGATTTGGAGGAAATAGAGATTGCACTTACCCCAGATACTGTCCAATATAGGCAGTTTTTCTTATGCAGAGGCGCTTAATGAATGAAATGTTCTCCCTTGTTTGTTTTCGCTTGGAACTCAACAATATCAGAGGTATTGGTTTTTACCGTAAAAGAGTGTTACCAGTGTCTATCACTTTTATGTATTCCAGTTTTGATTACTAGGCGGTACTTTGAATCTCTTCAAATATGGTTAGCCAGTTATCGAAAAGCGGACATTTGCTTCGAATCTTATCAATGCCGATTTCTTCAGCAATAGATATACCCATTGTTGTCTTAAGAAACTTTCCTTGAGTCGACCAAGCATCCAAGCGCTTGGAAGGCGCTGTCAGGGGGCTGTTGTTAATAGCCTCCGGTGAGCCGCACTCTAAGATGACTTCTTTGACCAGCGATTCACGTATACCTAGCTGATCAGCAAGAATCCTAGTATCACTGAAAAGCAAGGCCTCAAATTCATGTACTGCGATAAATGGAATAAATCGCATAGCTACGTTTTGATTAGAAAAGAGGGAAACGACTTGCGCCTTTGTTGCCTCATTAATTGTCTTGGCAATCTGGGTAGGGAGAGATTTTTGTGATACAAGATCAAGTCCTGGCCATTCACTGATTCCATAATAATCGATAAAGGTCGTAATATAGGTGTCTGGTCTTTGTTTTATATGACGCATCAGATCCTTCTTTACACGGGAGAAGCGTACATCGCCACCCTTTTCTCCTGGCTTTGATACTTGTGTAGCGCGAATGCCTATATTCTTATACCCAAGGTATGGAGCTAAAATCTTTTCAATGAAAACTTGTTCTGTCTTTCCTTCTACGATGGCGATAACCTCGATATACTTATTCATATACTGGGCCCCCCACTAGCAAGTTCTTTGTCCAGAGTTCGCCTAAGGAATACTCCTCCAGCCATATTGAGAAATCTTCTTTTTTGAGTCTTTGGAAATTTGATGCACCTTCTTCACGGTTAACCACTATGATATCTTCAAGGCCAAATTGGTCAATGAGGGCAGGAGATTGTGTTGCTATGATGACTTGTGTTCGTTTTGCAGCAGCTTGAATTAATTCAGCGAGTATTACTATCGCAGCTGGATGCAAACCGAGTTCTGGTTCATCAATGACGATTGTGGGAGGAGGGCTCGGTTGTAATAGTGCAGTTGCCAGACAGATAAAACGGATGGAACCGTCAGAAAGATGATAAGGCTGCATTGGGAAATCTGACCCCTTCTGGTTCCAGCTAAGGCGGACTTTTTCCGTTTCTCCCAGCTGTTGGGTATCAAGACGGAACTCATCAAAGAAAGGTATGACCAATCGGACGGCATCGACAATCCTCTTATAATATTCCGCATATGTTTCAGTATTTTTTAGGTTTAAGAGGAACGGAGCGATATTTGCTGCATCTCCTCTAAGTTTGAAATTGTCCTCTACAATCTCTGATCTGCGCATAGGGGATGTTGCACTGGTATCATGAAAGTGATAAACCATCCATTTGGAAATGGATTCATATACAAAATGTCCTACTCCGTTCCATTGCTTATCCCAAGATTTTTCATTGCGTTCATCATATAGACGGCTTTCTTCTGACGCACTTCCATAAGAGCGCCAAGCGGTATTGAAATACTTCCGTTCTTCGCTGACTAGAAATTTTTCATCTGCTGTTGGGGTAAGCTCAAACCTATATGAATTAGTGCCTTTTGCATTCTCACTCAAAGAAGCAAAATCAAACTCCATATCGATCTTTGCCGTGACTTTTGGGCCATTGAAAAGAAAATTATCCGCCCCTCCACGTTCTAAGATGAATTTGCTCAAGTTTTTTTGTGTCATTGCCATCAACATGCGAAAAATCTGGATGAAATTACTCTTGCCAGCTCCATTTGCACCTATGATCACATTGAGATCTCCCAATTTGAACTCATTGAGGTCCTTTATGGATTTGAATCCTTTCACGGTCAATGTTTCTAAAGCACCTTTCATGCCATAACCTCCAACGAGATTTTATGTATGTCTAAGCTCATTCTTGAATGTTCCTATTGAATTTTTCATTGCTCATTCTTAATTTTTCCTCCCAATCCAACCTAAACATTGTTTTGAGGTGTCCTGTATTGGGTACTGCATCAGGAACTATATTCTTATTCTGTCGAGAAGGTATGTTTTTCTAACACTTTTTTCGGATTTTTGATATATACTCTCTCCGTTATTTGGTACTAGAAACATCATACATCTCTACACTACATAAAGATAGAAACAAGGTATTTCTATTTAAAGTTTCATGGCCAACAAATCCTGAGTTGGTTGTACTAAATAAAAATAAACAAGCCCCAAGATCTTTAGCACTCAAACATGGTTTGTACAAAGCACTCATCTAGGATACCTGCTTGATAGGTCTATATCAAGCATATTGTTTCTGGATAGTATCGATGGAGTAGATTTAAACCAACTATTCATAGTTTTATTCGCAAAGTAAACTCACGCTAGGATGAACCAACGTCCTATTAACCAACCCTATAGAACATACATTACCTGAGAGTACTTCGTGTGCTCCATTGAGTGCTATGCTAAGAAAGTGCTCCTGCATTCTTCCTGCATAGTGGCTTGTCAGGGGATAAATATCCCCAGGGGTAGAGATCTGTCTCTTCTTTGCAGGAAGTCTTCTTCTGCCCAGTTCTAGTGCTGCACAGATAAGGGTGGTCTTAGCCATGCCCAGTCCTGGAATATTGAGCAGATCATCGTGGGAGATGATAGCTTTCTTATCCAAGACTTCAAGCAGCTGCTTGGATATAGCATTCACAGGACGCTCTTTGCTACCACTGCCTATTAGGATGGCTAGCAACTCAAGATCTGATAGGGACTCTGCCCCTCCTGAAACCATACGCTCTCTTGGACGATCATGGACGGCCATGTCTTTGATGCGCTGGTCACTTGGTGTGTTGATAAGGTATTTCATACTAGATAAGGAGGGTTTGTGGGTGATTCGCTTGAGCTCATCCGGTGTATCTGCTCAGATTGTCCTTGGTTCTTTCCCAATACTGCAGGAGTCACTGCCCACCGGCCAACAGGGAGTCCGCTCCAAGCTTTCCTACGAAACCACTTCTCAATGAAAAATGTACGGTTGTGCTGATGCCATCCCTACTGCCTTGGTGTCTCATCCTATTGGGAGGAGACTATGGGCTTGTCTTGTTAGGAAAGGGGTGGTCTGCTACTCCTGCACCAGGGTATTTGCTATCCTTTGCAGATATGTCTCCATTGCTTTCCACTCGTCATCATCTAGAGGGGAGCGAACCTTCTGCATCCAGGCAGAGGCAATCTCCTCCACTTCAGTGCGAACCTGCTCACCTTTTTCCGTGAGGGTTATCAGCAAAGTGCGTTTGTCGACTTCAGACCTTTGCCGTGTTACATATCCTTGTTCCACAAGACCCCTGATGGCCCGAGTCACATTTGCCTTATCTACGTGCAGGCGCCGGGCAAGCTCCTCCTGCATGATCGATTCATGGGGAAGCAGGGTCAAAAGATAGGCCTGCTGTCCAGGTCCTATATGGTAGGGCTTCAGCCTGCCCGCAAAGTATGCCTGCGCTGCCCTGTTGATGAGGGATATGTGCTTGCCAAAACTGCTCTCGTTCATGCCTTTCCTCTAAATAGGGTCTTGTGGTCGGTGATGTATGCATCCAGGCTTAGGGGAGGGCGTTGGAGCAGCTCTTGTGCTGTATCGGTGGTGATGTCACCCTTGCCGAATCTTACCACAGTGTAGAGTGCCAGCATGACCAGGATCATGGCAAGCTCTCTCTTTTGCTTCAGATGAAATGCTATGAACCGAAAAGGGTTTGCGCTGGTGAATGTGACGGTGAACCCAAGGCAACGGCTCAGATGGTCAGCCACCTCTTAGGAAGAGTAGCTCATAGGTCCTGTCACCGTATAGGCCTGGTTGAGGTGCTTCCCATCAAGAAATATCAGGGCACATATCTGCCCGATATCCCGTGTGTCGATGTAGTTGGTCTTCCCTTTTCCTGTCGGGACCATCAGGATGTGGTCGTCACGTATCTCCTTGAGGTGGGTGGTGTTCAGGTTCTGCATGAAAAAGCTGGGCCTGACAAACGAATAGGGCAATCCGATCTTCTGGATATATGCTTCTATCCTATGGTGCGGCACTATCGTGTTGGTTTCAGCTCCTTGTACTGAGAGAAACACGACCTGCCTGATCTTCCTCTCTTTCAGATAGTCCAGGAAGGGACATATGTCCCTCCTGATCTTGGCCATATGGGGAGGGCGTATGAGAAATACCCTGGTCACTTCGTGCAGGCATGCATCCCATGTCGACGGATCGGTGAAGTCAAAGGGCCTATAGGTGAGGTCTTGCCCATCTTCCTTGTCGGAGGTCGCCCGCTTTGATGCTATGACTCTCACTCCTCTTTCAAGCAGGCTCCTGACAACTTCCTTGCCAACATTCCCTCCTGCTCCAGTTACGAAAATGGTCTCTTTCATATGGGTATTCCTCAGTACACAATAAGGGGAGTAGGTATTCTAAGGCCGGTAATTTAGTTGCGTACTCAACTAAATTACCGGGTGATGCCTCCTTAGTCAACCATCACCCTCCGCTAACCAATGGTTTTGAGGCAATATCTGGAACTTCCGTTCTGCTTGCCTTGAGAAGACACCTCTGAAGTGGTACAAAGTTTGCTATGGAACAGTATAGGATCGGGGAGTTGGCAAAGAGGTGCAAGGTTACGGTACGGACCATCCGCTACTACGAATCGTTGGGCCTGCTGAAGACAAGAAGTCGTACGGATGGTGGTCAGCGCCTCTACAGTGATGCTGATGCTGTCTATATCAGGCGGATCACAGAATTGAAGGAACTTGACTTCACCTTGGAAGAGATTGGGACCATCATACGCATGGGCCTTGACGATGCAACAGGGCAAAAGCGTCGCCATGAGCTGTTGCGCCAGTATCGTCACAAAATGGATGAGACGATGGGAAAACTCTCCCTTTTGGAGAAGCGCATGGAAGACCTCTCCTGGCATATCAGGCAGTTGGAGAGCAATGATGATTTTCAGCAGTGTCCGGGTGAGGAGTGCACCACCTGCACCTTCAAGGAGCGTTGCCGCTTCAGAGAGTAAGCAGGTATTCGCCGACGAGTTTTGCCTGCCGGATCGCAGAGACCTTCAGTTCGAGGGGGAGGTGCTGGTTGAAGAACATGCACTCGTAGGTGAGGTCCCCCCCATACGAGATCTTCCTCAAAGCGGCTATCGCCTCTTTCCAATTGATGGTCCCGTAGAAGGGCAGCAGGTGTTCATCCCTATCCCCATGATTGTCCGCCACATGGGTGGCGACCAACCTACCCTTCATGGCCCGGATATCCCCCTTGATGTCGTGCCCCCTCATATGGGCATGCCCAAAGTCATAGCAGATGGCAGCATGCTCTGTCTTGAAGGCGTCTGTCAGGCTGCATAGGTCCTCCACAGCATGCATTTCATCCTCTTCATTGAGGTTTTCAAAGGCAAGCGTCAGGCCACTGCTTGCCGCCATCTCCACATATGGGGTGTAATAGCCCACATTTGCCTCGATGCTCCCCTTGATGGGATGCACCACCAGGATGGGGATGGCCAGGTCCTTGCAGAAGGATATCGAACGGGCGAGCAGGACGTCAAAAGCCACCCCTTGTTCTGGAGAAAGGGCAAGGCGGTCCTGTACATACGGGCCATGGGCCTGGTTGAAGGTGAGGGCATGCATCTTCTTCAGCTCAAGGAGGCGTTGTATGTAGGCTCTGTAATTGTTGCCGCTGAGGGTGCTCCCCGGGTTCAGCATTTCGCAGAAGTTCAGGTCGAGTGTCTGCATCCCCTCTTTTGCATAGAGGGGAAGCAGATGGATCATCTCGGTCTTGGAGCCATCCCTGTTGTAGCTGATGAGGTTGGTGCTGGTTGCCATTCTCACTACTGGTTCATCCTCACATAGTCTGCAAGATAGGTGTCTATCTCCTGCTCAAGGGCCTTGCTGGTCTCTAGCGGTGTTTTATCCTCGATGAGCATCTTGAGGATGCCTGTCTGGAATGCGTAGTAGATCTGGTAGGCACTGGGTATCCACACACCCTGTAGTCTGGGGTCGCTCTCCTTCAGCTGCCTGATGGCAACCCCATAGAGGGGGTTCGCCTCAAGATGGGCATGGAAGCCCTCCATTGCATAGGTGCCTTCATTGACCGGGAAGTATCCGGTTGCAATATGCCAAGCCAGCTGCTGATCCTTGGATGTTGCAAACTTGACGAACTGCCATGTCTCCTTTGCGTTGTCGGTACCATTGTCCAGGGCGTAGAGTGCACCTCCTCCGACATTGACCCCTCCTGTTGCCTTCTCATCCACCATGGGGAAGTTGGCGACCCCCAGCTCAAAGCGGTCGCCCACCATCTGGATGACGGTGCTGAGGTTGCTTGTCGATCCTACCATCATGGCAACCCTCCCGCTTGCAAAGGCTCCGTTGACATCACTGGTGAGGTTTTCCAGAGAACCCGTCTTATAGAGATGCTTCCATTTGGTGAGGAAATTGACCATCGTCCCGTTCTCATGGAACAGCGTCTTTGTAGGGATGCCTGTATGCCCGTTCTCCTTGTCGGTGAGGTAGCTCACACCGTTCTGGTGGCCAAGCCAGACTATAAGCTCGTACGTGGTGGGCACGTTGGCAAAGCCGTAGCGCACGACCTTGCCTTTGCTGTCTGTCTTTTTTAGTTTGGCTGCCGCATCGGCAAGCTCGTCCAGGGTTCTTGGGGCCCTTTGCAACCCCACCTCCTCGAAAGCGCTCCTGTTGTAGTACAGCATGATCGTAGAGCTGTTGAAGGGCATGGCGATCATGGTCTCCTTGTAGGTGACAGAGAGCCTTGCGCTTTCGAGGATGGTAGAGAGGTCGAATGAATCCTGTTTTGCAAGCTGTTCCATGCTGATGAGGTATCTGTTGTCCCTGATGTCCAGCACGCCTGAGCCATCGAGCTGCACCAGGTCAGGAAGGCCGTTGTTGGTCCCGCTTTGGAAGATGGCCTTCAGTTTGGTCAGGACATCGCTGGCCTTTCCCTGGTAGATGGATTGGACACGGATGTTGTGTTCCTTTCCCACTGTAGCGTTGAACTCTTCGACCATTGTATCTGCGGCTTTGCCTGCAAGGCCGCTGCTGTAGTGCCACCAAGTCAGGGTTTTTGGCTGTTCGGCACCACCCTTCTCACTTTTTGCCTGGGCAAAGAGTGAGAAGGAGAAAAGAGTTGCCATAAGCAAGATGATGATAGCTGTTTTTTTCATGGTTAGCGTCCTATGAAGCGTGTGCTCACGCTCTCTTTGATTTTTTTGTTCAAGAGTATGAAGGCGATAAGGATCGGAGTCATCAGAGAGGTTATCGCGGCAAACTGTGGTCCATAGTCCAAGTTTTCCGAGAATCCAAGCATGGTTATGCCTACCTGCACTGTCCTCATGGCGACATTGTTGGTCACCAGAAGGGGCCAGAGGTAGTCATTGAAGATGCTGGTGAAGGATTGCAGGGTGAGTGTGATGATTACGCTCTGGCTGATGGGGATCAGCAGGAGTGTGAGGAACCGGGTATCCGAGCACCCCTCGATGATGGCTGCCTCCCGATACTCCTTGCTGACCATCCTGAAGTACTGGCGCAGGATGAACAGATGGGTCGGAGCCAACAATGAGGTGCTGATGATGCCCAGGTAGGTATCGGTGAGCCCAAGGGTGCGTATGGTGATGTAGTTCTCTATCAGCAGCGCATCACTGGGCAGCAGCATGGTGGCGATGAGGATGACGAACAAGAGGTTCTTTCCCCTGAAGGTGTAGAAGGCGAAGACATAGGCAGATACTATGCTGATGGTCATCCGGATAAGGGTTCCCAGGGTTGCCGTCACCAGGGAGTTGAAAAGATAGCGAGCGAGGTTCGTCCCTGCAAAGGCCCTGGTGTAGTTGGTGAGGGTGGGATGGGAGGGCAGTAGCCTTGCCGGAAGGGCGGTGAAATCGGAGAAGGGGAAGAAGGATGCGCTGATGGAGTAGAGGATCGGGAAGACCACCACCACCGAGAGGATCGTCGCTGCAAGGGGTACTAGCTTTTTCACTGGTAATACACCCTCCTCTGCTCGAAGCGCAACAGCAGCAGCATGACTGCAAAGGTAAGGACGAACACTACCGTCGCTATGGCCGACCCCAAGGCATAGTTGCCGCTTTTGAACCCTTCCAGATACATCTGGTAGACCAAGGTCTGAGTCGAGCGGAAAGGGCCCCCTTCGGTAAGCAGGAGAACCGGGGCGCTGATGAGCATCGCATCCTTGATGCTGGTTATGAGGACGAAGAGGAGGGTGGGGCCAATGAGGGGCAGCTGCAAGGAGGTGAAGAGCTGCCAGGGGTTCGCCCCTTCCAAGCGCGCAACTTCGATCAGGGCGGTGGGGACGTTGCGCAGGGCTGAGACAAGCAGGAGGAAGTCAAGGCCGATATCAAGCCAGACCCCTGCTATGACCAGCAGCAGCATCGCTGCCTTGGGATCGTTGAACCATTGGATGTCAGCTCCCAGAAGGGAGTTGATGATGCCGATGGATGGGTTGAAGATCATCTTGAACAGCATCATGGAGCTGCTCATGGCTACAGCCATGGGCAGGAACATGAAGATCTGGTTCAGTGATGCCAGCTTGCCCTTGCGGTTGGCAAGCAGGGCCGCCCCCAGGCAGATGATGAGGTTGGTAGGGACAAAGAAGAGGGTGAAGCGAAGCGTGTTGGAGAGGCTGTCCTGGAAGGATGCGCTTGCAAAGAGCCTGGAATAATTGTCCACCCCTACAAACGAGATGCGTTTCCCTATGATGGAGAGGTTATGCAGCGAAGCTACTACGGTACGCAGGAAAGGCCTGTAGGCAAACAGGAATGCCAGCATGACCGCTGGGACCAGCAGTATGTAGGGTTTTACCTTGTCTGTCGTGTTCTTGTCCATCTCTGTTGCATCCTGAGCCGATGATACTTCCTTTTTTGGACCAATTGCAAGGAAGAACAGGCCTAAAATCTGATTTGGCAAAGAAATACCTTACGTGTACAAAAGAACGTCAGCTTTCTCCTGTGAGGAAGCTGACGCACCAGAGTCCAACGTAAGGTTTGCCCTTCCTTGTCTTTTGGCCGGGTATCGCACACAATGGGGCATTGACCAATGTAGGGAGGGTTTCCAATGCAACCAACACAGAAGCTTGATGAGAGCCTTAGTTTTGCCCTGTATGTCTGCTCGAAGGAGATCATACAACGATATAAGGCACTGCTTGAGCCGTTTGGGCTGACCTACACCTCCTACCTCGTGCTGCTCGCCCTCTGGGAGGAGGACGCGCAGAGTATAAAGGAGCTTGGGCAGAAGCTCTATCTTGACTCCGGAACCCTCTCTCCTGTATTGAAGAGGCTTGAGGCTGCTGATTTTGTACGCAAGGAGCGTGACAGGCGCGATGAACGCAGCGTCTCCATTACCCTCACTGCAAAGGGAAGGCGGACCCAACACAGCGCCCTCTCCATTCCCAAGGCTATGCACTCTCTTCTTACGTATGACGGGCGCATGGACGGGGAGCGTATCAAGGCCTTGCGGGAAGAGTTGCATGTTGTCTCTGATATCCTGATGGAGAGCTGAATCCCATTTCTCTCATACAGCAAGCCCCCAAACAGCTCTCCCTTCTGTTAGGAAACCATTGGTTGCAAGGCGATGAAAGAACCCCCAAGCCTTCCTAGAAGGTGTACAGTGCCCCTGCCACCAGCTGGAGGTCACCCCTTTGGCCACTGGATCGCTTCGTACTTTTTGTATAGGTCTGTTTCCCAATCCACGTGAGCTCCCCGAAGATGCGCACAGGGGCCTTCTTCAGCCACCAGGAGCCTTCCATAGTGATGACGATCTGGTCTGTCATTATGTCCCCAGAGGGTGGGGGGCCGTTGATGTTGGATGTTCCTGTATTGGTACCATCGGTGTTATGGGGCCCGAAGAGGGTTACCCCTCCCTGTCTATGGACCAGGGCATTGAGTGCATAGCGGGCCTTCCCGGGGATGAGGTAGACCACCTCTGCTGACAAGGCGATGCTGTCCGACCCCCACCTGTAGCCAAGATAGTCAAAGGCCATGGGATTGTTGTTGTTCCTCAAGCCCCTGATGACAAGGAAGTCCACAAGGTCCCGTCTGTAGAGTGAGGGGTCGGTAGCTACGAACTCAAGGTTGGAGGTGAAGAACCCTCGCTTTGTTCCTATCGAATGGGTCACCCCTACCAGATAGCCAAAGGCATTTGCTTCCGAGTCGCCTTCATTGGGCAGCTGGTACTGGTCGAGGGCGAGCTGGGAGTAGAGTGAGAGCCCTGGGGCGAGGGCTATGTGCAGTTCCAGCCCTGCCAGGGCATTGAAATTATCTGCGTTGTAGATGTTGTGATAGATGAAGGTGGGGTCGATATAGCCAAAGTGGAGGCTCTCTCCCTGGAACATGATGTTCTCCGAGACGGCTACGCGCAGCCAGGGCAGAGGCCGGCTTTCCAGGCGATGGCCCAGGAAGATCCTCTCTTCAGGTTTCCGCAAAGGGTTCGGCAAGAAGAGATAGAGCAGCTGCAGCTTGATCTCTTCGCTGAAAAAGCTGATGTTGAGGTTGTTGTGCGAATCGATATGGCTGCCTATGATAAGGTTTCCGCTTTGGCCGACCCCCCAGCTTACCGGACCTTTTCCCAGTGAGAGGTTCCACCAGGGGCCTCCCAGTGTCATCTGGGTATGACGCGGCCAGTTGGTCTGGAACTCCTTGCTTGTGGTCATGATGTTGGTATTGAAGCCCATCTGGTAGAGCTGTGCCCGGGTCAGGTACTCCGGACCCATGCTGTTGGCCCCTATGATGGCCCCAACTCCCGGTGTACCTGCAAAACCCTTGGTATCATCACCGGGCTTTCTAGGGGAGGGGCCCATCTCCACATGGGTGGCGAAGTAGAGGGTTGTGTTCCACTGCAGTTCCATACGGAAGTCCAGGAAGGGAAGGCGCCTCTCAGCGTTATATGACCAGTCTGTGGGGATGATGAACTGAGTGGTGTTTGCGTGTGCATAGGCTTCCAGGGCGACCGTGGTGGAGAATCGGTGGGAGAGGCCGTTGCTGTCCTGTTTGGGCAGCGTTGTCCCCAGGCGGGAGAGGGCCACTGCCTTGAGTTTGGCCGTTTCCCCTCCGTCGGGTATGGCGGAGAGCAGCAGAGCTGCTTCGGATGTGCTCCACGGTCTTGCTCCCGAGGGGAGGGGCAAACCCTGCAGGCGGTACAGGAGCTCTGTCTCCTCATACAGCGGGCAGTGTATGTTGATGGTCCTAGGTGAGTATGCACTGCTGTATAGGGGTAGGGAGAAGAGAAGAATGATCAGGAGAGAGAGGGAGGGAAAGCGTTTTTTCATAGCTTGTGGGTAATCCTTGTCGGCTCATACTTTTCTCAAGTGTACCCCGCCTTCCCAGCTCTGGGAAGGCAGGGTCTCTAGTTTGTTGGTCTCTATGGATGGTTGTTCGGGGAAAACAGCACCTGCAAAACTGTTCAGGGCAGCAGCTGGACAGCGTGCTTGATGGTAAGGGGTGTTTTCTTCCCTGTGATCTGGTTGAAGACAACCAGGGTTGACTCTGCTTTCTTGAGCAGGTGCTCCTGGGTATGGAAGCGGCGATGGCAGTTCGGACAGAGGCAGAGCATGTTTTCCAACAGGTCCGAACCTCCCTGTGAGAGCGGGTGTATGTGGTGTACATCTGACAGTAGAATACGTATTTCTCAGCAGTACGGTAATGATGTTTTCTCAGGCTAGCCCGAAACCTTTACACGCCAGTTCAGCTTCATAGGATGTGTCGTTGAAGTATACCTGTCAAAGAAGATTCTTCTAAGATTTCATAGTCAAAACACATTGTTCCAGCTACTGTCGCTTACATCTCCTCGGTATAGAATAGCTTTCCAGCCTGTGCAAACGAACGCTTCTTGGCGATAATCAGGTAGGAGACAAAGGAGGCGGTCATGTAGAAACCCGATATGCCGACAGCAGCCCAGAAGAGCATCGGGTTGTTGCGCGTGATGCTGAAGGCCGGAAGGTTTACGCTCATGATAAAGGGAATCGCCAGGATGAATACGATGCCCAGTGCATACAGGTAGTCGGTTGCCACCGGTGTTTCAAACTCCTTGTCCACCACCCTCAGCAGGGCAAGACCGGTGGGGAGGGTTCCTGTCGCTGTACCATAGATGACCAGCATCCTGTAGAACTGGTGGTCATCATAGATGCGCGAACAGTACCAGGGAAGCACCACCAACGTCAGCAGCGCCCCTGTGATGACCAGGGCCAGGATTGGAAGCCAGTACCCCTGCACCACGACCAGGGAGATGGCACCAAGGGAAGCGGCAACCGTCAGGTCGACCGACAGGCCGCTGATGCGGTTGCACGTTGCCGTGTCGATGGTCGTCTCTATCTTGAAGAGGCGCATCAGCATCTTGATCCCAAGGGCACAGAATGAACTGAATATGAAGTTGATGCCCCATAGGCTATCGCCCAAGTCGGATCCCAGGGGGCCAATCAGGGCCAGAAGCCTTGTCAGGGCGGTGAGGAAGCCCCAGCTGATGAGGTATGTTGCCATGACCAGGGCTATGTGGTAGGTCAGCGAGTCGATGGACTCCCCATCGGTGGTGAGGTACGACCCTATCGGTCTTTTTTCAGTCTCCCTGCTGAAAAAGCCTGTACGGACACTCGCCTGTTCGATCTTCTGGCGATACCCCTTGGCGATCCAGCCTCTTTTGATGCCCTGGTGTATGAGCATGACTCCGCCAAAACTTCCAATGAGAAACCCAATGGCCGCGAGGGTGAGCCCTACAGAGGAGGCCCAGGGAAGCCCATCTTCTCCCAGGTCACCCCTATAGAATATGCCTGCCCCGGTCCCAGCTCAAAGGCAAGTGGCAGTGAATACCCTATGGCCGGTGATAGGGTGGGGCTTACCGTTGCTATGAGAAGCGCCGCCACAAGCAACCCGAAGAATGCCTGCAGGCCGTATTGTGCCATGACTGCAGTCACGTTTGCTGCTAAGGTGCGGCTTCCTCTCTCCCTATTTCGGTTTTCAGGAATGACACGCAGCATCATTGAGATAAAGGAGATGTTCAGCAGGTGATAGACTATCTCCCCGAGGAAATCGCTTCTAAGGCCGAGCTTTGGCGCGAGGAAGTTGTAGAACAGCAGCAGCAGTATCCCTGCGACGATAGGGGCGGGGATGAGGTAGCGCTGGAAGAAACGGATTCTTGCCCTGGCAAGGGAGGCGATGAGCAGGGCAACCGACATGATGCCGATATGTATGATGTAATTCCAATTCATAGGGTTTCCTTTTTTTCTTTCTTGGCGATGGCTTGCATATGGAACAGTTCGACATACTTGAGGCTTGAGCTGTTTTTTTCAATCCGTATCCTGTACAGCTTTTCATCATGGTAGAACTCTAGGGTGTTCTTTGCATTGATGATCATGGATTGCATGGTGGAAAAAGAGAATCGGATGAAGAGGACAGGGTTGGTACCTACAACCTGCATGCCCTCCCCTGTCATGGAGAGGGAGAAGTCCTTGCTTATGGTCAGGAGTTTCCCCCCCTCTCCCCTTTGGAAGAGCACCCCCTTGTCAGGGGGGAATATGGGGATGTCGAAGGCCGCGTTCTGCACATGCATGAGCAGTTGCCCTGCCTCCCAGTCATGCCATTGGGGGACATCGGTGAAAGGGTTGTGCCCCTGCAAGGTGGTGAGTCGGTCATAGGCATCCAATCGGGCTGTCATGGAGCATCTGGTGCAGGTTATGAGGTCTTTTTTTGTCTCAAGGGTGCTGAAGGATGCGCAATCGGGACAGAGGTAGAGGACTCGCTGCAACCCCTGTGCCTGGGCTTTTCCCTTGAACGGGGTGCGGTTCTTCATCTGCCATGAGCGATAGGAGAAGGAGAGGTTCTCCACAAGATAGGTATAGAGCTCCCCTTTTGTCATGGAGGCGATGGCCTCCTTGGAAAGGGGGGGCAACACGCGGATTATGGGAGAACCCACCCTTTTCTTGTCAGCCCAGCGGGGCTTCAGTGCATAGACCCCCTCAAGGTTGACGATGATAAGGGGGACCTTCAATATCTTGATGAGCTTTGCCGTCGATTCGTCAAAGCCTACACTTTCACCATCCCACGTCCTGGTCCCTTCGGGAAAAAGCCCTACGTTCTCCCCCCGTTTGAGTGCCTTGCTTATGGTTCGTATGGTGTGCAGGTCGCTGCGCCCTTGCTGCTTGGAAATCCCTCCGACCCATCTGCCGAGCAGTGTCTTCAGTCCGTAGAGCTTGAACAGGTACGCCCCTGCCACCCACCTGATGTGCACCTTGGCAGCAGCTGAGACAAAGAAGGGATCATAGACCTGGCTGTGATTTCCCAGGATGAGGAAGGGCTCCTGCATGGAAGAGAGTATCTCCATCCCTTCAGAGCGGATGTGGTTGGACCTCAGGAGGTAGCGACCGTAGGTTGGACGGGCAAGCCGTATGAACAATGGGGTTTTTGACACTCTGTTTCTCCCTGTAAAAATATATCATAGCCGGGCAGTGATGTCTACAAATTGGGAAGTTGCGATAATTCGATATGTGCTCTGATTGACTGATACATTTCTGGATGATACAGTTTACCCAGTGAAATAGTAAGATATACCCTTGCATAGGGGTTTTCTCCATTGTAGCCGCTGTGCATCCGTAATGAGATCGCTGTCATCCTTGCTCGTCCCTTCAGAGGGTCGGGCTGTTTTCTCTTTGTAAACAGGGAGTTTATATGAAAAAATTTTGGTTGGGCCTGTTGGCCGTGTCGCTCTCACTCTCTTCTCTCTTTGCCTCTGGGGCAGGGGAGCTTTTTTCCTCAGGAAGCGCGGAGCAGATCATCTCTACGCTTATATTTGGCGGGTCATGGGCTGGGGAGACATCCCCCCTGTTCCTGGCTGCCCAGGAGAACAAGGACCCTGAAGTCCTTCGCTCTCTCATCGCCCTTGGGCATGACCCCTTTGAGCGGGGGGAGGACGGCAAGACGCTCCTGATGGCAGCTGCAAGGAGCAACCCCAGCGCCGAGGTCATCAAGGCCCTGTTGGATGCAGGTCTGGGCATAGATGACACGGACAAGTTCGGATGGACCGCCCTCTATTTTGCCCTGCGCTACAATGATAGCTTGGAGGTGACCGAAGCCCTGCTTGATGGGGGGGCGTCCTTCATACTGCGCGACGATCTGCTTTTCTCGCCGCTAGAGGTCGCCTTGCAGTACGGCAAAGGGGTGGATAAGATCAGAGTACTCATTGAAAAGGGTGCTGACATAGAGCAGCGCGACGATGATGACCGAACACTTCTGATGATCGCCTCAGCTGAGATGGACGACGCCGCTGTCATAGAAGGTCTTGTAGGGCTGGGCGCCGACCTTGAGGCTACAGACTACATGGGTTGGACTGCCCTGGTGCACGCTGCAAGGTACAATCCAAATCCCCAGGTCACTCAAGCGTTGCTCGCATCAGGTGCTGATCCGCTTGCGCGTTCCAATATTGATTGGTCCGCCCTGCCGTATGCCCTCAGCTACAACCAGAGCTTTGAGGTGGTGAAACTGCTGTTGGAGGCAACCGAGTACCCACGTGATGAACCCAGCCCCCTGATATACGCCGCATCCAATACCAGCTTCCCTGAATTGATAGATGCCTTGCTTGCGTACGGCTTCGACCTCAATGCCACGGACTCCTTCGGGTGGTCACCCTTGCTCTATGCCGTCAGCAACAATAGTAACGTAGAGGTGGTGAGGACCCTTCTTGGCTATGGGCCTTCCCATGATGCGAGTCAGTACAGCGGCCTTACCCCCCTGATGTATGCAGCTGCCAACACCAAAAACCCCGACATCATCACGCTGTTGGTCGAAGAGGGTGAAGATCTCTCCCTGTATGATGATGACAACTGGAATGCACTGCTGCATGCAGTGGCCAGCAATAAGGATACAGCGGTAGCTGACAGGCTCATCTCCTTGGGTGCAACCTTTGATGAGGGGCGGCATGAGGGGCTTGGGTTGCTGCACTTCGCCGCATCGCAATCCCAGGACCCTTCGATGATCAGGTTCTTGCTGGAAAAGGGTGAGGATCCCAACAAGCAGGAGGATTACGGGTGGACCCCTCTGATGTTCGCAGTTGCGGACAACCCCGCCTACAGTGTGTATACAGCCTTGGTGGAGGGTGGGGGAACACGCTTTGAGGATGGCCAGAGAACCCCCCTGATCCTGGCAGCACAGAACAATTTGGAGCCTTCCATTGCCCGAGGGCTTCTTGAGGATGGAGCAGACCTCTTTGCCGTCGATGAAAAGGGGCTCAGTGCCCTCGACTATGCCCTGATATACGACAATGATCCAGTTGCAGAGCTGCTGGTGGAGTGGGGAGCCGATATCAATGCCAGGAACAGCTCAGGGTATACACCGCTTCTCTATCTTTTGGAGTACGCCGATTCCCCTGATGATCTGAACCTGGCCCTCGACTTTGGTGCTGATGTGAAGGCCCGGACCAATGAGGGGTTCACCTCCCTTATGCTCGCCGCTAGGAACCAGCTTCCGCTTTCGTTCTTTTTCCTGCTTGTGGAGCGGGGAGCCAACCTCAAGACTCGTGATGTCCAAGGCAGGACAGCCCTCATGCACGCCCTCGAAAATGCCAATGACTATGAGGTTGTTGCCTACCTGATAGACGAGGGCTCATCTCTCAGTGCTGAAGATGAGAACGGCAAGACCCCTCTTAGCTATGCAACCATCTACGCAGAGGACCCTGCGCTCATAGACCTGCTCCTTGATTCCGGAGCAGAAGGGTGGAGCAGCGATTATGATGGGATGCTGCCCTTTGAGTATGCCAAGGACAATCCCTTCCTCGCCTACACAGAGCAGTACTGGAGGCTCAATGACGAGCGGTTCAGTGATTGGGACTGGTAGGTAGCTCTGTCCTTTTGAGTAGGATATATGCTGGAGCTCTGGTATGCTCAGTAGGTGCACCAGTATGGGGGTCTCTAAGGATGCTCCTTGGAGGCTCGGTGATTGTATCAGGTGTTTATGGTAGGAGCCGACAGCTTGCTGTTCGGCTCCTACTCTTTAATGAGGGGACACCCCTTTTCTAGTGCTCGTCGGAGTGTTCCCCGTGTGTAAGATACAGGGAGGCCGCTGTGTTGGGGATTACGATAGAAAAAAAGCCAGAGTAAAAAGGTATGCTCTCTCTCACTAAAAATCTCCCTTGTGAATGGCTCTGGTACAGGTGGGTTCTTGGCTTTATAGCTGGCCAATGCTGGTCATACGGCCCGTCTCTCGGCTTTTTTTGGTCATGGCCGCTGTTTCCGTGCTCTGTTCTCTGGTATCATCAGCAGAGAAAAGCAACTTGAGGAAGTGGTATGGCCAAACATGCAATTATTATCATAGGAACCGGGGCTATCGCACGCGTACATATCGAGGCGTACAAGAGTATGGACGATTGTAAGATCGTAGGTCTGTGCGACCTGTTTGTAGAGAAGGCGGAGAGCCTGATAACTGAGATGGATCTGGTGGGAGCCGTTGCATGCAGGGACTACAAGGAGGCACTTGCCACCTGTGATGCTGATATTGTCTCCGTCTGCCTTCCTCCCGGCCTGCATGCCCAAGTCGCCATTGATGCCCTCAATGCCGGCAAGCATGTGCTGGTGGAGAAGCCTATGGCAACAAGCTTGGAGGAGTGCGACCTGATGATCGAGGCGGCCACCAGGGGTGGCAAACTGCTTTCCATCGTCTGCCAGAACAGGTTCAAGACTCCCATGATGAAGATGAAGCAGCTGCTTGACAGCTCTCAGATTGGAGCGATCAGGTTTGCCAACGTCAACTCATACTGGTGGCGGGGGCAGAGCTATTACGACCTCTGGTGGAGGGGAACATGGGAGAATGAGAGTGGTGGGTGCACTGCAGGCCATGCAACCCACCACATCGACCTTATGCAGTGGTTTCTCGGCATGCCCTCAGAGGTCACTGCGGTCATTTCCAACATGGTGCATACCAACAGCGAGTGTGAGGACCTTTCTGTGGCGATCTTCCGCTATCCGGAGAAGATGGCCCTTCTTACTGCAACCTTGCTGATGCATGGCGAGGAGCAGTCGATGACCTTCTCAGGCGATAAGGCGAAGGTCTCTATTCCTTGGTCAGTGCATGCGAACAAGGAGCTTGAGAACGGTTTTCCTGTAGAGGATGTGCAGACTCAGGACTCGGTTGGGGGCTACTACGATGCTCTGCCTGAAATGGACATTGAAGGCCACCCTGCCCAGATCAGGAACTTCATCCGCGCCATTGGAGGGGAGGAGGAGCTGCTGGTAACAGGAGAGCAGGGCAGGAACACCATCGAGCTGATCATGGCCATCTACAAATCCTCTGTCAAAGAGGGCCCTGTGCGCCTTCCCTTGGCTAGGGATGATCTGTTCTACACCAAGGCGGGCCTTGTCTCACAGATGCCCAAGTTCTTTGAGAAGAAACGCAGCGTCAAGAACTTCTCTACTGATAAGATTTCCCTTGGTAGGGATGTTGGAAAATAACAGATCTTCACAGATTTGCCATATGCAATCATTTGACTTTTGGGCGAGTACGTTTGAGTATGGATACATCCCAAGCAAAGAAGGATTCTACCGATGACCACTCTTGCTGATCAAAAGAAACTTCGCCTCAAGCAGAAAGACCTTGTTTTCAACGTGCTTCGCCTCTTTTCGGTGGAACTGGAGAAGAAACAGGTACCCTCCATCTGGGATGTTGCCCTTTCGAGTTCCCAGATCGTCGACTACCTGAAAGAGCGGTACAGCATCGACTACAAGACCGATTATTGGTTGTGGACCCAGCTGAAGCGGTATGAGGAGGAGCTGGGCATGCCCCTGTTCAAGAAGCACAAGGGTACGGGGCCTGCTTTCATCATCTCCCTCGCTGCCCCCTATACCCATTTTCACCAGAAGAAACACCTCTACATTGCTGAGAAATTGAAGGCTGCCAATGCAGTGTATGACGAGATAGAGAACTGGGCACACCAGAACAGGAGAGGTGACCCAGTAAAGGTTTTGCTCGGGGCCGGGGGGCTGTGCAACCACATAGCATCGATATTTGCCGAGCATCTGGATTCGCTCTCCTATGCATTGGATATCTATACCCATAACTTGGGAATCATCGAGCAGTTCTCTTCACTGCTGCAGAAGGAGAACTCCCTTGGCATCTATGTCCCTTCAGGAAAACTCGACCCCACTACCTATACCTTGCTGGAAATGCAGGACAGTTTCTATGAGGACATCCCCTTTGATTTCATTGTGCAAGGAACAAGTTTTGTATATGAGGGCGAGCTCTATATTGAATCTAAGGAAGAGCTTCCAAGAAAGACAAGCATCGCCAAGAGAACCAAGGGGACCAGGATACTCGCCTTGAGCATGCATGAGTTCATCGATGACGCTTCTCTGGTGGAGGGCCTCACCCCCTATGCCTCGCTTTTTGACTATGACCAGGTTGTCGTCCCTCGCTCAGGGACCTCAGGCACCGAAAGCGCTCTTTCCAGTGAGATCTTTCTCAGCTATGGCGAGCATCTGCATCCTCTGGTGCTGAACTGGAACTATGCCATCTATCAGATCAGACAGCCTGTTCTCTAAGGTAACATCTCAAAATAAGGTGTTTTGTGAAAATGGTTCTTCTCTTGCCTTCTCCTTCTGGGATGGTATCCTGTCCAACAGGAGGACTATCATGAAAAGACATATTGCGATCTTGGTAGTATTATCAGTTTCTGTCCTATTCGTTTTTGGTGCAGGCAGTGCGGAGCGTGCAGATAAGAAGGTAACACTCACCATTGCAGGAAGGGATGGTGCGTATGGGGATTCCCTGCAATGGGCTGCAGATGCATACCATGCACTTCATCCGGAGGTCTCTTTTGAAATCCTGAAGCTCTCAGGTTCAAGCCTGTTTGAAAAGAGCGTCATCGACATGAAAAGCAAGACTGGAACCTATGACCTGGTACTTATCGACGATCCCAATGCACCACAGTTCCAGGAGGTCGGCTGGCTGGCTAACCTTGACGACCTGTATGCAAAGAAAGGGCTTGCCGTAGATAGCGACTTCATCAAGCCGGCGTTGAATCTTGGGCGGTACCCCTATGGTGAGACCGGAACCCTCTACACCTTGCCGTTTGCAGGCAATGTTGAGCTCTTTGCCTACAGGACCGACCTGTTTGAAAAGTATGGCTTTGGCGAACTGACCACCTGGACAGAGCTGCTCAAGGCCATAAAGACAATTGATGCCAACGAAAGTGGGGTCGATGGGGTTGTGTTCAGAGGTTCCAAAGGGAACCCCATCGTCACAGGGTTCCTACCCATCTTCTGGGCTTTTGGAGGAGAGGTCCTTGATGGGCAGGGTAGGGTGGCGATCAACTCACCTGAGGGCCTTGCCGCCATGAAGTACTTCTTGGAGATGAGCAAGTACGCCCCTGAGGGGGTTACAATGTACCAGTCTGCTCAGGTGCGTGATGCCCTGTATGCAGGAACTGCTGCTGTTGTTCCTGAGGTATGGCCCGGTTGGATCGGGAATTTGGAAAATGAGAAGGAGTCCTTTGTGGTTGGAAAGGTCAAAGTGACCAAGCACCCCTCAGAAGTGCAGAAATCCTCTCCCATGATAGGTGCCTGGTTGGTAGCCATCCCCGAGTCTTCAAGACAGCATGATGCTGCCTTTGAATTCATGCTCTTCCTGACCAGCTACGATGTGCAGTTGGCCATGTCCGACGCCTATGGCCTTCCCCCTTCCCGTGTCTCTGTCTATTCAGTCGCTTCCCAGTTGGAAAAGTATCCCTGGTATGATGCGCAGCTTGATGCCCTGCAGAACAGCGTTGCCCGCCCCCGTTCAGTCAAATGGAAGGAGATCGAGGATCAGCTGGGTTCTGTTCTTCAGTTTGCCGTCATGGGTGAGCTGAGTGCGGAGAAGGCTCTCTCTGATGTGGAGAAGAGCATCAAGGCCCTGCTGAAATAGCCTGTTTTATCTATATGATGGCAGGCATGCTGCCTGCCATCATCATATCTTGTACTGTTTTTCTCGTCCTTTTTTTTTATTTTCTTATTTGATTGTTCGTATATTAACAGACTGTCTGGAGTACCCCACTATGCACGTGCCCAAGTATGTAAAGAAGAACATCTTCTATTTTGCCATCATTGCACCTTCTGTTGCCATCATGGCATGGCTGACCCTCTATCCGGTGATTCAGGTGATGAGCCTATCACTTTTTGACTACAATTTTATCAGCGATGTCAAGATCTTTACCGGCTTTGAGAACTACAAGGAGATACTCAAGTCGGGCCTGTTCAGGGATTCATTCTTCAATACCCTGCAGTTCTCCCTGATCGCCACACTCTTTGAGGTTGGTCTGGGGCTTCTGCTTGCCTTTGTCTTTGATGGCCAATTCAGGGGGAAGCGATCTTTTATGACCATCGTCATTTTTCCCATGATGCTTTCCACCATGGTTGTCAGTGCTATATGGAAGACGCTCTACCACAATGATATAGGCCTGCTCAACTACCTGTTGAGAAGTGCAGGAGCCTCCCCTGTCGGGTGGCTCATAGACCCTGCCAAGGCTCTGTACTCGATCATCCTCATTGATATCTGGCAGTGGACACCTTTCGCCTTCATCATGCTGCAGGCATCCATGCAGTCAATTCCCAAGGAGATTTTTGAGGCAGCCCAGATCGATGGTGCACGCTCCCATCAGATAGCATTCAGGATAACCATCCCCATCCTTGCAAGTCAGATCATGCTGGTTGCCATGCTGCGCACGATCGATACCTTCAAGCTGTTCGGCAAGGTCTATGCACTGACCCAGGGAGGGCCGGGCAATTCCACAGAGACGCTCTCCACGTTCATCTACCGTGAAGGGTTCTCGTACTTCAATCTGGGAAGAGCTTCAACAGCCTCTTTGCTTACCCTGCTGGTTGTCACCCTGATCTCCCTGGTCTACATCAAAAAGATACTTCAGGAGGATGGTGCACATGCTTAAGGTAAAAACGAAACAGAACAATCCTCTCTTTTGGATCTTTGTCCTTTTCATTCTGGTCATCACCCTCTTTCCCGTCTATTGGATACTGGCAACTTCCCTGAAGACCCCTTTGGAAGTCGTGCTTCCCAATCCGACGCTTGTCCCTAAGGCCCCCACGCTACAGAACTATGTTTCCGTCCTGCAATCGGGCTTTTTGAGAAATATGCTCAACAGTCTGGTCGTCTCCATCGGCTCTACAACCCTCTCGCTGTTGTTATCCTTCACAGCAGCCTATGCCCTCTCACGGTTCAGGTTTCCCTTGGCTTTCAACGTGATCTTCATGGTTTGGATCTTGTTGGTAAAGATTCTCCCTCCGGTGGTCCTTGCCATCCCCCTGTATACCATGTTCAACTCCATGCGCCTGATAAACAACCTTATGGGACTTATCCTGGTCTATCAGGTCTATACCCTGCCGTACTGTACCTGGATGCTGTTTGGGTTTCTCAAGGGCATACCCAGGACATTTGAGGAAGCGGCTCAGATCGACGGGGCCTGCAAATCCATAGTTCTTTGGAAGATCGTTGCCCCCATGGCCCGCACGGGGCTGGTAGCGACTTCCATCTTCAGCATCATTGCAGCATGGGACGAATTTCTCTTTGGATTGCTCTTTATCCGCACTCCAGCGTTACGGACACTGCCTTTGGTCATCGTAGACTATATAGGTGAGTACGAGACCTTGTGGGGGCATCTGATGAGCATAGGGCTGATAACCTCCCTGCCTATCCTGGTCTTTTCCAATTTTGTCTATAAGCACTATACCAAAGGATTCTCAATAGGTGACAAATGATGAATACACATCTTCTCATAACTGCCCATAGCGGAGCCTTGGGTACGCAAGGCAACAGCATGGAGTATCTGATACAGGCCTGTCTTGCTCAGCCTGATTTCATCGAAATTGATCTGCGCAAGACCCTCGACGGCAAGGTGGTGCTCTCACATGACCCCTGCCTTGCGGGGTGCTCCCTAAGCATTGCTGAGATGATGTATGAGGATATGGTTTTGCATGAGCCCTCTCTGTTGCTGTTGGAGGATGCCTTTGATATCTGTTTCGCCCATGATGTCAAGGTCAACCTGGATATCAAGGAGTACGAGGTGGTTGCCCCTGCCTGTGCCGTCATTGAGGCAAGGCAGTGCTCTTCACAGGTACTCTTTTCAGGATGCAGGGAGCATGAGATATTCCTTGTTCGCCAGCTCCTTCCTTTTGCAAAGGTGTTGTACAATGCTCACCCCTGGGACAGGCAGACCTATCCAGTCTATAGGGCCTATGCCCAGGCGATGATCGAGACGGCCCAAGAGTCGGATGCCTTTGGCCTGAACATCAGCTGCGAGTATGTGCAGGAAGAACTGTTCGGGCTTGCAAGAAAGGAGATGCTTCCCATCTTTGTCTGGACTGTTGAAAGCAGGGCCCAGATGCGGATGATGATCGCGTATGGGGCTGCCTCCCTCACCACTAAGAATGTCCCCTTGCTGAAGGAGGAACTTGCCTGTCTGGAAGAAGAGCTGTCAGAGATGGTCTGCTTGGATCCACATGCATAAACGATTGGGGCGGTGCTAGGGGGATAGGATAGTGGGAACTTGAACAAACCGAAGGCAGAGATGCAATATCTCTGCCTTCGGCTTGTCTGTCTCTTTGTTCTCGCTTTGGTCCTTAGCGGCTTCTGCTTTTGATCCACTCCTTGCAGACCGAGGGGTAGTTGGTGAACACCCCATCGCAGCCCCATGCATAGCACTGCTCAAGCTGTCCCATGGAGTTGACCGTCCAGACGTTTGTCCTGATGCCATGCTCCTTGCATTCGGCAACGGACTCTTTGGAGACATTGCCGAAGTTGGGGTGGAATGATTCGAAGCCGAACTTGTCACAGAAGTATCCTGCATTGACCAAGCCCGACTCGGGGACCAGGACTCCACAGGGGATGCTCTCATCCAGGGCCTTTGCATTGGCTATGGAGAGCAGGTTGAAGGAGGAGAAGAACACCCTCTTTTCCAAACCATGGGCCTTGAGGATGGCAAGGGTCTTCTCTTCAAGCCCCTTGTAATAGATGATGCTTGTCTTCAGCTCAATGTTGGTGATCTGGTCGGTTGTCTTCACCCAAGCACAATACTCCTCAAATGAAGGGATGTGCTCAAATTCACTCTTGTGCTTGAAGTGGAGTGCAGCGTTGAGTTTTTGCAACTCTAGGAGGGTGTAGTCACAGACCCGACCCGTACCGTCGGTTGTCCGGTCGACCGTCTCGTCATGGATGACGACGACCTCTCCGTCCTTGGTAAGCTGGACATCGAGCTCGATGCCATCGCTTCCCGCTTCCTCTGCCTTTCTGAATGCCAGCATGGTATTCTCAGGGTAGGCACCGCTGTACCCTCTATGTGCATATACTTTCATGTGATCGAACTCCTTCTTGTATGGCGTTACGCCACCCCATAGAGCAGGTTAGGCAGGATAAGGGTGATGATAGGGATGTAGGTTATCAGGATAAGGGCGACGAGCAAGGCAATGATGAAAGGAATTGATTCCCTTACAAAGTCCTGCAGTTCGCACCCGGTGATGGTGCAACAGGTGAACATCATCGATCCGAAGGGTGGGGTGATGCCACCGATCATGATGTTGACGATACAGATGAGGCCGAAATGGATGGGGTCGACCCCGAGCTGTGTCACCACAGGTACCAACAGGGGGGCCAGGATGATCAGGGCCGCTCCTCCTTCCAGGAACATGCCCATTATCAGGAAGAGGATGTTGATGATCATCAGCATGATGTACTTGCTCTGTGTCACATTCAAAAGTACTTTAGTCAGATGCTGGGGAATCTGTTCCCAGTTCAGGTAGTAGCCAAAGACGGAGGCTGCGACAATGATGAGTACGACAGAACTGGTTGCCAGGACAGTCTCTTTCAAGACTGGGATGATATGTTCCCTACCCAGTTCCTTATAGATGAACTTCCCTACGAAGATGCAGTAGAATACTGCCACTGCCCCTGCTTCCGAAGGGGTGAAGATACCAACACGAAGCCCCATGATGATGCCGAAGGGGAAAAGAAGTGCCCAGATGGAATCGATGCCTTGTTTGAAAATCTCCTTGGCACCGGCCCTCTTCTCTCGGCTTGGCTGGTATCCCCGTTTTTTGGAGATGATGGCTACAGCGACCATCAGGCAGATGGTCATCAGGAAGCCTGGGATATAGCCGGCGGCAAACATCCTGCCCACCGATGCGCTGGCTATCAGGGCATAGATGATGAGGTTTATACCCGGAGGGATGACCGGGGTTACAGCTGAGGAGGCTGCGGTGATGGCGGTGGAGAAAGCCTTGTCGTATCCCCGTTTCTCCATTTCAGGGACGAGCATCTTGCTCTGCATTGCCGCATCAGCATTGGCCGAGCCTGAGACGCCACCCATGAGCATGCTCAACAGGACGTTGACCTGGGCAAGACCGCCTGACATGTGACCGGTAAGCACTTCAGCAAACTGCATGAGTTTCTGGCTGATGCCCGCGTAGTTCATGATCGAGCCTGCCATGATGAAGAACGGGATGGCCAGCAGGGGAAATGACTGCGTACTGGTTACGAACTTCTGCAAGAGAAGGTCGACCGGGGAGCTTGTGTCGATGACCGCAAAATAGAAGAGAGAGGACCCAAGCAGGGCATAGGCGATGGGGATGCTAGAAAAATACAGGATGAATACCATGATGGACGGCAAATATGACAACATATGCTATACCTCTCCTTGTAGTGTTTTGGGAGCTTTGCAATCCCGAATGAGGAAGACAACAGAATACAAAGTCATCAGGGCGAAACTCACCAGTATGGAGGAGCTTATATAGGCGGTGGAGATGTTCAGCACCGGTGTGGGCTTCTTATAGGAGAGACTCACATAGATGATAGCTATATAGGTAATGTACCCGTTGATGAGCAATAGGATGCCATCAACGATGATGGTAATGATTCTTTTCGCAGTTGGAGGACACATGTCGACGAGCATATCGACACCCACATGCATCTTGATCTTGTACCCGGCAGCGGCTCCGAGGAATACGCACCATACAAAGCAGCCGGTGGCAACCTCTTCGGACCAGTTTATGCCCATATTAAAGAAATACCGTAATATGACATTCAGCATGACCAGAACGGTCGTAGTAATGAGGAACGCACTTGAAATGATGACTTCAAAATTTAGGAAGAACTTTTTGACATGTTGCTTCATTGGCTTCCACCCCCTTTAGACATAATACAGGCCGACCTTCCTCAGCACAACCAAATAATGTTGGTTGGCTCAAGTGGTCGGCCTGTCTAGAACATGAATACTTACTTTTTCATCTTTGCAAGTTCAGCCTGCAGGGTCTTGTAGATGCCAGGGGATACTCCCTTCATGTTGGCATATACGGGCTCTGCTGCAGCTACGAAAGCAGGGTAGTCAACTTCGTTGAACTTGTTGCCCTTGGCTTCGAGCTTTGCCTTGGTGGCCTCATAGTTGTTGGAAATTTCACTCTTCATGTGCTCAGCACCCTTGGTGAACTCTTCCTGGATGATAGTGCGGTATTTTTCAGGAATGCTGTTGTACAGGTCGTTGTTGATGTATACACCACAGGTTCCGAGGAAGTGCTTGGTGAATGCCATGTTCTTGGCAACTTCTGCGCTTCCATTGGAGCCGTATGCATCCATGGTTCCTTCCAAGCCGTCGACAACACCCTGCTGGACTGCAGAGATGGTTTCGCTGAATGGAAGTGGGGTTGCAGTTGCGCCCATTGCATTGATGGTGTCAATGAAGAGCTGGCTGCCGGGGGTACGAATCTTCATGCCCTTGAGGTCTTCGGGTCTGGTGATGACCTTGTTGGTCTTGAAGTTACGGAAACCGAAGATGTAGTCGAGTGCAAGAACCTTGATGTTGTGCTTCTCTTCCACTTCTTTGATCATGCCCTTTACCAGGGGGGTCGTGATCATGTACTCGTATGCCTCAAAGGAGTCATAGAGCATCGGTCCGACCAGAGCATTGAAATCTGCAACATAGTCGCCAAGGTAGGAAGGGTCTTCGACTGAGATGAACTTTGCACCACGTGCAACCTGTTCAACTCCATCTTTGTAGGTGGCGAGCTGTCCCTGGGGATAGTGCTGGATCTCGATGGCACCGTTGGTGCGGGTCTTGATATTGTCAGCGACAATGTTCAAGGATTTTGTGAGCTGCTCATTGGGAGCAAACACGTGGCTCATTTTCAAAACGAGCTTGTAAGTGTCTTCAGTTTTGGTTTCCTGTGTGCCTTGGGCCATGATCGGCGAAAGGACCAAAACGAGAATCATGAGAGCAAAAAGTACTTTTTTCATTCTTTCCTCCAGATTGTTCGTCATAGTAAGCACGTTACTTCAACAGTTTTCAACAACTAATAACTATAATTACTACCACGATTTTTTATCAGTGTACGGTATAATAGAGAAATTGTCAAATTTTATCTCTAAATTATCCTGTTTTTGACAGAATCTCCTCTGATGCATAGATATTTTCCCTTGCAATATTTGTTTAATAGTGTTTAACTTTATGCAGTACCAAATAAGGAGCTAGCAATATGGGAAAAAAGAAGGTCACCTTGAAAGATATAGGTGATGCTGCTGGAATTTCAGCGGCAAGCGTATCTATGATCCTAGCCAAAAAAAGCATTTCCCGATTTTCTCCCGATACAGTTGATACTGTATACGCCCTTGCTCGGGAACTCGGCTATGAGAGACGCAGCGACAAATACAACAAGAAAGTCCTGGTCATCATCTGTCCCTCTGTGATAAACCCCTATTTTGCTACCCTTATACAAGGAATGGAACAGGAAGCGACCCAACGTGGTATCGATACGATGCTGTTCACCACCTACTGGGATGTCGAGAAAGAGCAAAAGGTCTGTGAGTTTGCCAAGGACCCGATGGTAGCTGGAGTGGTATTCGCCATGATCCCCCAGCAACCTGACCTGGCACGGAGCCTGAACGAGACAGTCCCTGTGGTCGCGGTTGGGGACAAGCAGAATGAGTCCGGCCTTGATACGGTGGATGTGAACAACTTCACCGCCGGCTCCTTTGTCGGCAAGCACCTGTTGAAGCTTGGGCATAAGAAGGTTGCCTATATCTCTACAAGCCTTAACACCGAACACAGCGCCAGGGTGCGTCGGTATGAAGGGCTCAAGGCAGAGTTCAAGCAAGTGGGGGACGATTGCAAGCTCTCCCTCTTTACCGCTGACATTCCCTCCACCACTGAACTCAACACCGTCGATATAGAACACAAGACAGGGTATGAGCTTGCCAAGCGATGCATACAGGAAGCTCCGGAAGTGACGGCCCTTGTTGCCATCAACGATATGGTGGCCTATGGCATCATCGATGCTATAGGCGATGCCGGATTTCGCATTCCAGAGGATTACAGTGTCTGTGGGTTTGACAACATCTACCCCTCTTCCTTCAGGGGGGTGAGCCTTACCACGGTGGAGCACTACATCATCCAGGTGGGCAAGAGTGCAATACGCCTCATTGCAGACAAGATTGCAAAGAAGTCCTCCATACTGGCGGACTCCGATGCCGTCACCAGGGTGGAGTACCGCTGCAAGCTTATCGTGCGCAACTCCACCGGGTCCCCGGGCAAGAGGTGATCTGGGTTTTTCAGGTGACATTGCTTGGAGGAAGGGATATCATACCCTCCAAAGCATGAGGGGGTGAGAGGGTATGGATCACAAGGAAAAGGATCAGATCTTTGTAAAGAACAGGCAGTACTTCAAGTTCTGCATGTACGGGTTTTTGAAGAACCTCAGGTTCTTCGAACCGTTCCTCCTGCTGATCTTCCTTGGAAAGGGGCTCTCCTACCTCCAGATAGGAACACTCTATGCAGCTCGGGAGATAAGCATCAACATCCTGGAAATCCCCTCAGGCTTGCTTGCAGATACCATGGGGAGAAGGCTTACCATGGTTTTCTCCCTGCTTTCCTATATTCTCTCCTTTTGTATCTTTTATGCAGTCTCCTCCTACGCCCTGCTCTTCTTCGCCATGATCGCCTTTGCCTTTGGGGACGCTTTCCGGACTGGGACCCATAAGGCGATGATATTTGACTACCTGCACTCCAAGGGGTGGGACTCCCAGCGTACCTACTACTATGGTCATACACGCGCCTGGTCCCAATGGGGTTCGGCCCTCTCTGCCCTTGCTGCTGCCATTCTGGTATTCTGGCAGGGATCCTACAAGTCAGTATTCCTGTTTACGACCATTCCCTATACCTTGAACCTCTTCCTAATTCTTTCCTATCCCAAATATCTTGACGGACCACACCACACTGATGACCGCAAAGTCTCAGAGGTCTTTATGACAGTGCTGCATTCCTTGGTTTCCAGTGTCAAAGATCCCAAGCTGTTGAGGGTCATAGCCAACCAGTCGCTGTACAGCGGGTACTACAAGGCATGCAAGGACTATCTGCAGCCAATATTGAGGACTCTTGCCTTGAGTCTGCCTGTGCTGTTGAGTTTTGACGACCAGAAAAGAACTGCCCTGCTGGTCGGGCTGGTCTACGCTGTGCTCTATGGTGCAACAGCTTTTGTCTCCAGCCGTTCAGGGGCCTTTGCACGACGCTTTGGAGAGCTTGCCACACCACTGAATCTGACAATGCTAGTGGGAATATCCCTTGGTATCTTGAGTGGAATCTTCTTGCACCTTACGTGGGTTACCGTGGCAGTAGTGCTCTATCTGGGTATCTATGTGGTGGAGAACTTGAGAAAACCCATGGGCATCACGTACGTCAGCGAGCATATGAATCAGGACTCGCTTGCCTCAGCCCTGTCGGTTGAGTCACAGGCAGAGTCCTTGGTTGCTGCAGGGATAGCCATGCTGCTTGGCTTGTTCTCAACCCTGTTCGGGGTGGGGCTGGGCATACTCATCGTCTCAGCGATCTGCGCCCTGCTTGCCTTGTTGGTGTGGCTGCCCAAGGAAGGGTGAGAAAGGGCACTGGATGCATGAGAAGCCGAGAGCTCTATCAGCCATCTAGGGTAACAATCCCTGTATGAAGCCTATTTCACCTCGGTGTTACTAACTAAAGAGTGGAAAGTTTTTTACAGATCTAAGCTTATTTCCTGCATGAACTGCTGAATCTGTAGCCTCGCGTTATGTGGAAGTATTTTTCCTTTGGATTTCTGCCTAAATTGACGGTGTTTTGCTTTTTTTTCAAATTATCGGCATCCCTGCGAACATACAAAGCTTGACCTACCCCTGTTTTGTGGTCATCCTTTGAGTGGAATTGCGCTCCTTCTGTGGTTACCTTTGGTCGGGATTGCACAGAAAAGGGCTTTTTTACAGATCCGGTCGCTTTCCTTCTGTCAAGAAATAGGCGTCTGGCTAATTAAATGGGGTATTGGCTCATCGTTAAAAAGGTCAATACCCTGTTTAATTGTTTTTCGCAGGTTAAAGTTCATGGAATCCTCACTCATCACCTTCTTCGTGTATGTCCTGAGGTACTTGATTGATTCATACCCAATCTCATTGGCCTTCAGGGCCATCAACTGCAACAGCCCCTGTGCAATGTTGCCAACCATCGTAAACTTCCCATAAGCCTCGTAGCTGCTGATGATTTTTTTTCTTCTGTCCTCATTGTTTATGGCGGCAAGTGGATCGGGCAAGCCTTTCCTGCGGTACCGGTCGAGACGGGGCATCGAGGGGGTCCAGAAGTGGGATGAAAAGGTACCGACAGACTGCTTTGCATCTTTAAACATCTGCTCAATCTTCCATCTAAAACCATAGCATATAACAATTTGTTCAGGTTCTAGGGAGGTGTCTGACGATACCAAGATGCACTTCTGCTTCTTAGTTTCCACCAAGACGAAACGCATGGGTTGATAGAGGCCAGCACTCCAGAGCAGACCGATGCAGTAATATCTGACATCCTGCACCTGGTCATAGAAAAACATCTTCTTCTCCACAAACTCAGTCTTCTTCTCCTCAAACAAATCATATAGCTTCACTTTAGCCCCCTTCAATTTCTTCCGCCCCCTCTTGTGTGGGTCCTCTTCCTTAGGTGGCGGCTCAAACGCTACGCTGTTGCTCCTAGTTTTCGTCACAAGGACCAAGGAACGCTTGTGCTGCACATTCTCTTCCAGGCCATTGGTGTCAATCAGGGACTTGACGGCAGATTTGGTAAGGAAGTACCGATCCAGTGCAAGGATGGAGGAGCCTACAGCCTTGAGGCATCTGGCAGCACTCTGCATCATCTTCACGACATGGCTCTCATGCTCGTAGGAAGGATCCATCCAGGACTCCACAATGGCGTTTCCGTCCTGGATTGTCGTCTCGATAGGCAGACAGAACGCCTTGGAGCCACCATCGCCGACAAGGATGCCGATGGATCCATACATCTGCCCATATATGTATTCGCGCTTGGACATGGATTCGGACTCCTGGTGCATTTTCTTGACACCAACCATGTGCCTGCCAGTCTTCGCCACCTTCACCCCATCACCGACAAGCAGATTGTACCCTCCTACCTTGACGAAGCAGTTGAGGTCTGCAATGACATTGCGCCAGGCATCCTGCAAGCCCTCAAGCGAGTAGGATGATGCATGGAAGAACTTTATCAGCCTCTCATAGAGTTTGTCATAACCGTCGTGATTCTCATCCTCTACATACCTCACCAGGTCGGTCACGGCTTTCATCTCGTCTGCAATCAGGAAACCTTTGATTGCCCTCTTGAAGTTGATGTAAGCCTTTTTGCGGGAGAAAACGGGTCTGAAGTATCCCAGGGTTCCTATCAGAAACTTGTACAATTGATCAATTTTCTCTTTGTCTTCTTTCATGCAACACCTCTTTTATAGTATCATTTCTATATCATAATTATACAATAAAAGGTTTATAAAACAACAATTATTTCATATATTGTATTAAGTTAAGTTGATTATATAGGAAGAAAAAGACCGGAAAAAACTCCCCGAAGGGAGCTGCTCGTTAGGGTCGGGTTTGGTAATGTTTCCTGAAAGATACGGACACCTGAAGCACGTAGAAGACGAGGTTGTGTAGAAGCTGAATTTCAGCACGAAATACAGACCAATGCTAAAGTGGCAGGCCTGAGTATCAGTGAATCTTTAACGAAGGTATGATGTGGAGAACTTTCCACTCTTTAGTTACTAATAAACTGGTTAATTATGTCAGGATTATTTCTAATCAGCTCAAGGAGCCTGCGAGATGTGCCTTCGGGTATATTCCTTCCACGCTCCCAGGCTTCGAGAGTTTTGGAGAAACTCCAATGGAGGAGGTGAAAATCACCTGGCTCAAGCCCGCGTTCAGCCTAATTTGCTTGATTTCTTCGCTAGTGAACATATCCACCGGCTTGAGGGTAGCTTTTGTCTTCCTGGCCTGGTTTTTCCCTTCCTGATATTCGACAGCCTCATCCAGGCCCTGCATGATGCTTGTAAAGACACTCATCCTTGTCTCTCCTGAATGACGTTCCCTATACAAACCTGTGAAAAAATAATGCACCAAACCCATACTCATTTGGTCTGTCTTCATGGATTTGGTACCACTTGGGCAGTTACTCTTGTGCTTCAGGCACCTCTAGGATTTCAATCAGGTCCTGTGGCTCAAGCCTGAACGGGGAGCCCTTGCCCTCATAGAAGGCATGGTCTGCAATGAAGTGGATGTGCAGATCCGTATAGACTATCTGACGGTCCAGCTTGTTGTTCACCACTGTTGTGTTGATCTTCCCATACATGCCCGGCCCGCCGAAGGGGGAGGGCAAGAGGCCCCGTACAGATTCGACCTTGACTTCAAAGTGATCATCCATGGTGATGAACTCTCCCAGCCCTGCAAGGCCCCTATCCTTGAAGTGTATCATCTTCGTCGCTATGTCCGCATGGGTCCTGTTGAGCTTTCGCACCTTTGTGTTGTCACTTGCGATGATGTCCACCAGTTTGCGCTTGTCATCACCAAGAAAGCCGTCAAGGGCTATGACGCCCGGCCTCATCTGCTCTTGTATCCTATCAAACTCTGGGGTCTGTTTCATGATTGGCTCCTTGCGGTCATGAGAATTTGTCGTAGAAGATATTCTCTTCGGGAACTTTCAGCTCGTGGAGGACCTTGATGCAGGCATCGATCATACCCGGGCTTCCACAAAGGTATGCTTCACTTGCAGGCGCCTCTTCCACCATCCTGCGCACCACATCGGTGATCAGGCCAACCTCTCCTTCCCATTTGTCCTCTGGCTGTGGTTCGCTCAAGGCGGGCACGAACTTGAAGTTGGGCAATTGCTTCTCCAGCTCGCGCATCTCATCCACCAGAAAGAGGTCGCGCTTGGAGCGGGCACCAAAGAAGTAGGTAGCCTTGCGCTTGGAGCCCCTGGCCGCCATATCCAGGAGGATGCTCTTGATGGGGGCCATCCCCGACCCTCCTGCGATGAAGATGATGTTGTTCTCCGTCTCCCTCAGGAAGAAGTCCCCGTAAGGGCCGTTGATGGTTACAGCGTCCCCTTCCTTGAGGTGCTTGTGCACATAGGTGGTGCATATGCCATTGGGAACCAGACGGATCTCCAGCTCCACATGGGTGCTGTCCCCCGGAGGGGAGGCCATCGAGTAGGCCCGGTATACGCTTTCGTCGATATCCCCATACTCAGGGACTTCAAACTGGATGTACTGGCCGGCCTTGGTCGTTATCGAGGCGGGCTCCTTCAGCAGCAGGCGCACCTCCTTGATGTCATGGGTGAGGTCGCGGATGCTCTCCACCACGGTGGCGAACTCCTTGACCAGGAAGAGCTCCTCGGGGATGACGATGGCCACGTCCTGCTTTACCTTGAACTGACAGGAGAGCCTGACATGCTTTTTCTTCTCTTCGTCGGATATCCAGGGAAGCTCTGTGGGAAGATACTCTCCTCCCCCTTGGACAACCTGGACCTTGCACAGGCCGCACGAGCCACGCCCTCCGCAGGCGGAGGGGATGAAGACCCCTTCCTGGTTGAGGGCTCTGAGCAAGGGCTGCCCACCCTCGACTTCAAGCTCCTTGGTCCCGTCGTTGATGGATATCTTTACTATCCCATAGTTGCCTATTGTGGCATCGGCGATAACCATCAGGATGGCCAGGAATACCGAGATGAGGCTTATGATGCCGATGCTGATCAATAGTGTAGTTATCATCATGAGCTCCTTAGGATATGGCGATCATGCCAGAGAAACCCATAAAGGCCATGGCCATGAATCCGGCGATTATCAGCGTTATTCCAGGTCCTTCAAGGCCTGGGGGGATTTTGGCATTCTTCAGCTTCTGCCGGATTCCCGCCATGGCTATGATGGCGATGAACCACCCGATGCCACTGCCCAATCCAAAGAGGAAGGAGGTCAGGAAGGTGTACTCACGGATGACCATGAACAGGCTCACTCCGAGAATTGCACAGTTGACGGTGATCAGGGGCAGGAAGATTCCCAGCGACTGGTACAGCGGTTCGCTATAGCGCTCGATGGTCATCTCTGTGAGCTGCACGAAGGCTGCAATGACGATGATGAAGACGATGAAGCGAAGGTACTCCAGGCCGAAGGGTATGAGCAGGTACTGGTAGACAAGCCAGTTCAGCGGGGTGGTCGTCGCCATCACAAAGATGACCGCAACACCCAGGCCTGTAGAGGTCTTCAGCTCCTTGGAGACCGAGAGGAACGAGCACATTCCCAGATAGTTGGTAAGCAGGATGTTACCGGTGAAGATCGAAGCAAAGAAGACTGCAAAGGGCATTATTGATCCGTTCATGCTTTTTCCTCCTTCATGATGGTTTCGCGGATGACCCAGATGAAGATGGCCAGCACGAAGAATCCTCCCGGTGGCATGATCATGATGGACCAGTTGGTCCACCACGATCCTAGGATCTGGTAGCCCCAGAGGCTGCCGGTACCCAGCAGCTCGCGGATAAAGGCGATGGCCAGCAGTACGTAGGCATACCCAAGTCCGGATGCGAGGCCGTCAACCAGTGAGAGGACCGGTCGGTTCTGCAGTGCGAAGGCTTCAATCCTTCCCATGATGATGCAGTTGGTTATGATCAGGCCCACATAGGGTCCGAGCTGTTTCCACATCTCAGGATAGAAGGCCTTCAGCACGATATCGACGATGATGACGAATGTGGCGATGACCATGGTCTCCACCATCATGCGGATACGTGAGGGAATGTGGTTGCGCAGCAGCGAGATGGTCCAGCTTGACAGGGCGGTGGTGAACATGACGCCCAGCACCATTACCATGGTATTCTGCAGCTTGTTGGTTACCGCCAGGGTGGAACAGATCCCCAGTATCTGGACAAAGACAGGGTTGTTCTTGCCCAAGGGCTCTAAAAAGGTCTTTCGTACTTTGCTCTTGGCCATGTTACTCTCCTCTGATGATGCGCTTCGCATCGGTTGAAGCGCGGTTGGTCAGGTTTCTGAAATACTCTGAGGTGCGTGTTGCCCCTGTTATGGCATCGACCTCGTTGGGAGCATCAGCGGTACCCTCGTTCACCAGGGTGAAGGGGGAACGCTTGCCCTGGAACTGGGCGGTAAACCAAGGTTCCTCAATACGGCCTCCCAGGCCGGGCGTCTCGTTCTGGCTTACTATGGCAAGGCCTGAAAAGGTCGTGAGGTCCTCTTCCAATCCGACCATTATGGCGATGGTTCCCCAAAGCCCGGGTCCCTGCATGGGCAGTATGTAGCGCTTGCCCCCATCGCCTTGTGCAGTATAGTAGGCGCCCCCGTCCTGTTGCTCCACCTTTTCCGTGTAGGCTTTCTCTATGCCCTCTGTAGTGGGTGTGTACTCCAACCCTCCGGCATCGAGGATAGCCTTGCGGGTGAAGGAGAGCTCATTTGCCCTTGCCCTCTCCTGGGTGGAGAGGTAGAGTCCTGAGGTGAGCAGGATGCAGACCACCGTCACCAGGAACATGAATACCAACGGGTAGATGCGCTTCTGATAGAAGGTTGCTTTTGCTTTCATGCTGTCTCTACCTTTGCCGCTTTGGCCTTTGTAACCTTGAGCTTTTTCTTTGCCTTTGCATTTTTGAGCAGGGTATCAAGCAGGGGGGCGAACATGTTGGCCAGAAGTATGGCGAAGGTGACGCCCTCGACCCAGGTGGAGAAGGTTCTGATAAGGACGGTGAGGATGCCGAACATCGCCCCGTAGATCCATCTTCCGGCATTTGTCGACTGGGAAGCGGAGACCGGGTCGGTGATCATGAAGAATGCTGCAAAAAGGAAACTTCCGCTCAATAGGGCAGCCAGGGGGGTTGCCACTGCTTGCAGGCCGCTTTCAGTGGAGATCTGCAAGCCTGTAGCCCAGAATATCGTCTGCAGGAGCAGAAATGATCCTATAGAGGCGACTACAATCTTCCAGTTGGCTGCCTTCTTGTAGATGATGAACAACCCTCCAAGGAGGATGAGGATGGCACTCGTCTCCCCAAAGGATCCGCTGGTAAAGCCAAAGAGCATATCCAGAAGGGGAACGTTCTTGGTAAAGAGGGGAGTTGCGGCCGACACGCTGTCAGCCTGGCTCAGCCAGGATCCCAGGCCAGCAGGGAAGTAGCTTATGCTGGTGGCATTGCCGACGAAGGCTGCAGTCATGGGCACGCCAAAACTGATGTAGATGAATGCACGGGCGGTGATGGCCGGGTTGAATATGTTCTTTCCAAAGCCACCGAAAATCATCTTGCCGAAGATGATGCCAAAGGCGATGCCCACGCCCGCTATCCAAAGCGGTAGGGTCGGGGGCAGCGATAGTGCATAGAGGGTACACGAGACGAACAGCGACTCGGTAATCTTGAAGCCATACCGCTTGGACATGAACCACTCGCATAAGAGCCCTGTGACTCCCACCACTACAAATACTGCCAGGAAACGCCAGCCAAAGAAATAGATAGCCGCAAGGCAAAGCGGAGCGAGGGCGTATAGGACATTGCGCATTGCTTGTTGTTTTTGGATTTTCACAGTTCCTCCTCTTGGTTTCCCCCAGTATAGAGCAAGAAGGGGCGAAAGTACAAAAGTAATCGATGAAATAGTATCTGAAAACGCCATTCTGTTGGCATTTTCAGATAGATTGTCCTCTTTGTATAGAGCTCTACAGCCCTATCCTTTCCTCACTCCTGTCGGTTGCCGGTGCAGGGGGCGCGCTTATGGCGTCGATCTCAGCCTTGAGCTGCTGGTCGATCTGCACCTCAAGGGAGCCCAGGCTCTCCTCTAGCTGCCCTACCGTAGCGGCCCCGATGATGGGAGCTGTTATGGCAGGGTTCGATGCTACCCAGGCAACAGCCAGGCTGACAGGTGAGAGCCCTCTCCCTTGTGCCAGCTTGGTGAAGTCTGTGGCCACCTTCTGGTAGAAGACCCCTTCATACCGTGCCTGATATTTCTTGTTTTCAACCAGGCGCCCTGTTGAGGCCTTGATGTCCTGTCCATAGCGCCCTGTCAAAAGGCCTCCTCCCAGAGGGCTGTAGCTCATCACTGCAAGGTTCTCTTCCCTTGCAAGGGGGAGCAGCTCAACCTCTGCCTGCCGTTTGGCGATGCTGTACATGGGTTGGATGGCGTGTATGGGGGTGAGGTCGTGCACCTTGCCCTTTCCAAGCATCGTTGCTATCTGCCAGGCAGCGTAGTTGCTGAGCCCGACAGAGAGGACCTTGCCTTGCCCGACAAAATCATCAAGGGTGCGCAAGAGCTCGTCCAAGGAGGTGAGCGGGTCGTAGTGGTGGATGAAATAAAGGTCGATGTAGTCGGTCTTCAGCCTTGTGAGGCTGTCATGCAGGGCCTGGGTAAGGTGCTTCCGGGAACTTCCCTTGCCATTGGGACCTGGGCTCATCGCCGATCCCCCTTTGCTTGTAATCACTACATCTTGCCGTTCGCCTTTGATGAATTCACCCAAATACTCCTCGGCAACCCCTTTCTGGTAGACATTGGCAGAGTCAAAGAAGTTGATCCCCCTGTCACGGCACTGGTGGTACATCGCCTTGGAGGTGGCCTTGTCAGCCCTCCCTCCAAAGGACATGGTCCCAAAGCAGAGTTCAGAGACGAGTATCCCTGTAGTGCCCAGCGGCTTGTATTGCATCTCTTTCATTGGTTTTCTCCCTACTCACACAAAATTCTCCCTATACTGTAGCATAAATCATAGGGTAATGATGGATGAATTTGTAGAATAACCGTATAAAGGGGATTGCCGATGGACAGCCAAGCGGTTGGCTGCGGCCCACTTATGTGAGGGGCATGTCGGGGAACTGTTCTCTCTTTCCCCTTGGTTGGATCACAACCTCGCTCTTGCTTCGGCAAAGAAGGGTTGTGCGGCCTCCAGGAACCCTTCCCTCAATGCCTTGAGGTCGCTTTTCACCAGTTCCTGATCCTTGACCATCCACTCCCCTCGGATAAAGAGATGGCGGACATTCTGGACGCCCGCACTGTAGACAAGCACTGAGTAGGGATCGAAGCAAGGGGTGGTGTTGGGCCTGTCCAGCCCCAGGACCAGGATATCGGCCTCTTTGCCCACCTCCAGACTCCCTAGGGTATCGCCCACGCCAAGGGCCTTCGCTGCGTTGCTGGTGACCATCGGGACTACCTCTCTTGCCTTCAGTATGGTTCGGTCCCCTTGTGCATTCTTCTGCAGGATGGCACAGAGTTTCATCTGGGTGAACAGGTCAAGGGTGTTCCCGCTGGAGGGACCGTCGGTACCCAGACAGACGGTGATGCCCCTTTGCATCATGGAGCAGACCCTGGCAACACCCTTTCCTGCCTTGGCATTTGCCCCAGGGCAGTGGACCACAGCTGTCTTGTGCCTTGCAAGCAGGGTGAGGTCCTCATCGGTGGTGTGGATACAGTGGACAGCGATCAGGCGGTCGTCCAATATGCCAAGGCTATCGAGGTAGGCTATCGGGGTCATATTGTAGTGTGAGGCGAACAGCTCAAGTTCAAAATCCATCTCAGAGAGGTGCATGGTCCACTTGAGGTCGCTCTTGTGTGCCAAACCAGAGATGGTCTTGAGCGTGGAGGAACTGACACTGTAGGGGGCATGGGGTGCATATACCGGTTTGTAGTAAGGATTGTCCTTCTCAGACTCATGCAGGCTGTTTGCATAGATGAGCCCTTGCTTTGAACTCTTGCTGTTGCAGGGGCTGTCCTCCATGATGGTCTCCCCTCCAAAGAGGCGGAACCCCATCTCAGAAGCTCTCTGTGCGATCTCCTTCTCGTAGTAATACATGTCCAGGGCACACCCGATGCCAGCGAGCTGCATCTCTGCAATGGCCAGAGCTGCTGATGCTGAGGCGAGGGTCGCTGTCATGCATGACCTTTCCAACGGGAGCAGAAAGCGTCTGAGCCTGTCCGCTATATCGTCTCCAAGGCTTCTGAAAGCTACCATGCCTGTGTGGGTATGGCTGTTGATGAGGGAGGGCAAGAGTAGGCAGTCAGAACAATCAAGCATCTCAAATGATGCATATCTATGAGGCAGGAGTCCCTCAGGGCCGACATAGGCTATCGTATGGCCTTCGATGACCAAAGCACCATCTTCGATGATTGTTTGGTCCGTGTTCTCTGTAAGGATCAGTGCATGGCGAAAGACCATGTTCATGGTGTTACCCCCAATATGTCCTCCAGTCGACGAGGGTCTTGTTGACCACATCGACAAGTCCTTTGTCGCTGATCTTCAATGCCGGGGAGACAGGAAGGGCGAGGACGGCAAAGTTCATCACCTCCTCCTGTGCATGATAGCCGTGCTCCCTGAGCCATGAGCGTACATGCCTGATGTGCCTGGCAAGAACGTGCATCGGCTCCAGCGAGACAATGCCACCATAGGTGAGGGGGACAAAATACTCCTCCTCATCATCGACGAGGGCAATCCCCCCTTGGTTGTGCAGGACGAGGTTGACCGCGCGCACTGCAAGCTCCACACTGGTGGCGAGCACCAGCAGGTTATGGCTGTCATGTGCCCACGAGCTGCATATGGCTCCAGCCTTCGTCAGGCCGTTCTTCATGAAGGCGGGTATGATGGGGGCGTTGTTCCCATAGCGCTCAACAACTGCGAGCAGGCTCAAGCCATAGGATGAGAAGTCGAGGGTATTGTCTGTGCTGATGACCTTTGCCTTGGCAAATTTTGTGAAGGTGGTCTTCTGCTCACGTTCTATCACAAGGATATCCCTAGCCCCTACGGGAAGGGAGAGGTCGAATTCATCAGCTGTAACTGGATTGCGCTTGCAGGACTGCAGGTACTCTTCCTTGATCGCAGGGACTGCAAGGGCAGCGAGAAGACCTTCTTGTGCGTCATACACTTTTTTTCCCGCTTTGTAGACTGAATGTATGTGCAGGGTCTCCACGTCGTCGAGCAGGATGAAGTCGGCAATTTTTCCTGGTCCTATCATGCCTCGGTCGTAGAGGCGCATCCTCATGGCTGGGGAATAGGTGGCCGCATAGATGGCCTTGAGGGGGTCCATGCCCCCTTCTATGGCATTTCTGAGCACTGCATCAAGGTGACCGTCTCTGTAGAGCACGTCAGCCATGACGTCGTCAGTGCAGAAGCAGAACGAGCCCAACAGGCGAGGGTCGGAAAGGGCCTCGATGGTCCCGCTGTCAATGCTCTTGTTCTGGATCTCAAGGAACATCCCTGCCGAGGTTTTTTCCCTAATTGAGGCCGGGCTCTGATGGGTATGGTCCGAGTCGACGCCGCTGGCAATGAACGTGGACAGCAGCTCGCCTGTGATCTTGGGACAGTGCCCTTCTATGGGGCAGTGGCCCTTGTACTTCCTGAAGGTCTCTATGATGCGTTTGGTGCGGTTGTCCCCCTCAGAGAAGAGGTCGTTGGCGTTCATGATCTCCCCGAGGGCTATGATGTCCTCTCGTTTGCACAGCTGCTCGACCTCTAGGGAGTCTATGGAGCCATAGCAGGTTTCCAGTTCCTTTGAGGTGGAGGGGACGCTGGAGGGGATGGCATAGAAGATGTCCAGGACCGAGGGCAGGTCCATGTAGTCGGCAAGACCTTCGGAGCCAAAGACATTTGCCACCTCATGGCAGTCTGCGACAACTGTCGTGGTGCCATGGGGAAGGGCCGCATTCGAAAACTCCGTTGGGGTTGTCATGGAGGATTCGATGTGCATGTGGATGTCAACAAGGCCGGGGATGAGGAAAAGCCCCTCACCCCCAACCTCATCAAAGCGACGATCGACATGGCTTATCGTCCTCTCAAACGACAGCGATCCCCAATCGAAGCTTTGGTAGGCTGTATTGTACAGCCAGATGTTCTCTAGCTTTGCCATGCTTACTTGTTCATCAGGCGATTGAACCGATCGACCCATGAGCTCATAAGTGGATTGACCACCGTAAAGTCAACCATTCTGGCACGGTCTGCAACATCGCCGACAGTCTTGTTCTCTGCAAGTTCTGCAGTCAGTCTGACATGTTTATTGACAGGTGCTTCATTGAGGGCCTTGGCTGTCCTCAGTTCGGTCTCTGCACTCTGGCGGTAGTTGATGTAGGCAATGGCAAGGTCACGGTTCTCTGACCTTTTTGCAATGTTGATCACGTTGAAGTTGGCATAGGTGCCTTCTTCGGGGACCACATAGATTGCATTGGGGTCAGCCTTGGAGATAACCGGAACACCGAAGTCACCCACTATAGCCACAGCGATCTCCCCGTTGCTGAACATGGATGCCGCATCGGAGGAGCGGGCATAGGTCCTCAGCACATTGGGCTTCAACTCCTCAAGGGCCTTGAATGCCGCTTCACCCTTGTCGCTGGTAAAGTCGACCCCTTTGACATCACTGCACATGACCAAGAAAGCCGGCCCGAAGGTCGTGGTGATATCGGGGACGGAGATCTTGCCTTTCAGGGCAGGATTCCACAGGTCTTCCCAGCTGTTGATGGTCATGCCTGCTCTCTTCGGGTTGTAGATGATGCCGATGCTGTTCACCGTATAGGGAGCCCCTGAGCCACTGTCGACCAGGGCCTTTGCTCCGGGGATGAGTGCGCCATACTCTTTCAGCTCGCTGGAAGTGAGTGTGGAGAACAGGCCGTCGGCCACACCGTCTGCAGTATTCTTCTGCGAGAGCTCGATGACGTCGACTTTGGTGTTGGGGTCGCTCTTGAGCTTGGTGTAGCGCTCCTGGGCATTGCCGGTATCCAGGACAATCTTGACGTTGTACTGCTTTTCAAAGGGTTCGTAGACCTCGGACCAGAGCGCGTCCTCAGAGAGGCCCCATGTGGATACGATCAGCTGCTTCTGTTTTGATTCGGCTGCCCCTGCGCCGAAGAGTGTGGCCATGCTCAGGAGTACCAATACCCCTACTGCGATCATTTGTAGCTTTTTCATCTCTTTCTCCTTATATCATTCCACCATCCGGCGGAAGTGCATCGAACTTCTACCGATCTAAAAACACCACATGGCTTTGGGGCAGGTGCAGACCCACCCTCTCTCCCACAGCTATGGCAGGCAGGTGGGTGCTGGAGAGCGCCACCATGCCGTGTTCAGTCCGTATCTCGTACTGATGGCTCTCGCCGAGGTAGGTCCTCACCTCAACCACCCCTTGCATCGACGAGCCCTGCATGGAGGAGAACTCTATCTTCTCCGGTCTGATGCACAGGGTTTTTGCATCCTTTTTGGAAGGGGGTATGGTCACCTTGAGCTTTGGTGCAAGGGCAATGGGGAAGAAGTTCCTGAAGCCCACAAAGCGGGCGATGGTCTCGCAAGCTGGGTTGGAGTAGATGGTCACCGGGTCGTCGCACTGCTCTATCTTGCCCTTGTCCATGATGGCCACACGGTCGGAGATGGAGAAGCACTCCTCCTGGTCATGGGTGACAAAGACAGTCGATATCCCCAGCTCCTGCTGTATCCGCTTGATGGAAGAGCGCATCTGCACCCTCAGCTGGGCGTCCAGATTGGACAGGGGCTCATCCAGCAGCAACAGCTTGGGCTCGATGACCAGAGCCCGGGCCAGGGCGACTCTCTGCCTTTGTCCGCCGGACAGTTGCTTGGGGAAGCGTTTTTCATAGCCGCTTATGCCGCAGATCTCCATCATCTTGCCCACTTGTGCGGGAATGCCTTCCTTTGGCAGGTTTCGCTGCTTCAGGCCAAAGGCGACATTGTCGAATACAGAGAGGTGCGGGAACAGTGCATAGCTTTGGAATACCATCCCGAAATCCCGTTTGTGCACAGGGATGTGGGTCATGTCCTCCCCATCAAGGGTAAAGGTGCCCCCCACAGTGTCGATGAGCCCTGCGATGACGCGCAGTGTCGTGGTCTTGCCGCAGCCGGAGGGTCCAAGCAAGGATAGAAGTTCACCTTTGTGCATGTCCAGGTTCAAGTCTGAAAGGACAAGGTTCTTTTTGTCGTAGGTGACATCGATGTGGCGTAGTTCTCCGAAGTGCATGGTCATTCCCCTTTCACTGGTTTGGTCTTTGTCTGTCGGGTGTTCATTGAGCGGTCTATCAGGGCCATGAAGATGAGGGTCATACCCATCAGCATCACCGACAGGGCGCTGACGGTAGGGTCGAAGTTGTACTCTATATGGTTCATCATGGAGTAGGGCAGTGTGTTCATCCCGGGTCCCTTGAGGTACATCGATACGGGGATGTTGTTGAAGGAGTTGATGAACGAGAGCATGAAGGCGGAGATGATGGCAGGTCGGAGGTTGGGAAGCACTACCAGGATGAAGGCCTTCGCAGGAGGGCATCCGAGCGTACGCGCCGCCTCCTCCATGCTTTCGTCGATTTCCTTGAGGCTTGCGCAGATTATCCTGACACAGTAGGGCAGAACGACCAGAAGGTGTCCCAGTATCAGGGCTAGGTTCAGGGGGATCTGCAGGGATACCACCAGGAAATGGAACAGCACATAGCCGATGACAATGCCCGGTATGAGCGAAGGGGAGAGGAAGATGGAGAGCAGTGCCTTGCTGGGCTTTGAGGGTCTCTTCACGATGGCCACGGCGGCCAGCAACCCTATGCCTATGCCGATGATCGAGGAGAGAAGGGCCAAGGTGAGGCTGTTCTTGAAACTCTGAACCAGGGAGCGTGACTTGAATACCTTTGCAAACCACTGCAGGCTGAATCCACTGAGAGGAAGGGATATGGTGTCGGCACTGTTGAAGGAGGTGATGATGATCAGCAACAGGGGCAGGAAGATAAACGTAAAGGTAAGAAATGCAATAAGGGTGATGAGGCGGTGCCTATACATGGGTGGCCTCCCTCTTGTCGACCTTCGCTGCAATGATGTTGAACAGCTTCATCACCCCCAGGCTTATCAGGATCATGATGAAGGCGATGACCGCTGAGGTGGACCAGTTGGAGAGGGTGTTCGACTGCTGGTAGAGCAGGGAGGCAAGCATCATGTTCTGGTTTCCTCCCAGGAGGGTCGGGGTGGTGTATGCGCTGATGGTCCCTGAGAAGACCAGCACTGAGGCAACAAGCAACCCTGAGAAGGATAGGGGGATGATGATCGTGAAGAAGGTCCGTGTAGGCGAGCAGCCAAGGCTGTAGGCCGCCTCGATGACATCGTCCCCGATGCCCTCCATCACCGAGGTGAGGGTGGAGATCATCACAGGAAGGAAGAGGTAGACCGATCCGATGACAATGGCAAAGTCGGTATAGAGCAGCTTCATCGGGTCGTCGATGATGCCAAGGGTCAGGAACAGCTGGTTTATCAGGCCGTTGCGGCCCAGGATGCTGATCCAGGCAAAGCCTCTCACCACAGCGTTGGTCAGCAGGGGAAACATGATCAGGGAGAGCAGGAGCCTGCGCGTCTTCTCCCCCCTGAGGCTGATGTAGTAGGAGGTGGGCAGGCCAATGACCATGCAGATGAGGGTGGTTATGACCGACAGGCGGATGGAGCGAAAGAAGATCGTCCTGAAGAACGGGTCCCCAAAGAACTCTGTATAGGCGCCTATGCTCAAAGAGGGGGTGAAGAAGCTGGGCGCTATGGTGATGACAAGGGGGATGAGCAGACAGAGCACTGCCAACAGGAATGCGGGTCCGATCGCTAGGATATACCGGTGTGTCTTCATCAAGAGGGTCGCTCCTGTGCTTATGTAAGGGTTTGTTGCAACCTGCAACAATATGTATGATACGTGTAGTATTACGGGTGAGTAAGCATCTGTCAATAAGGCTCAGAGCGATAGAATGTTGCATACTTGTAGCGTGCACATCAGTAGCTTTGGATATTGTCTTTCTCTGCAACAAAAAGATGAGGACCAAGGGGATGTGGCGCCGATAGGGTCCGAGGTTCCTCTACCCATGAACTGCAAAGAAAAGAGTCCCAAAGGAAGCAAATACCTCCAAGTGGAATATATTTGCCCAATGTGCACCTGTCACTTCTTGACAAGATAGGCATATCTTCTTATATGTATATATGAATGCATGCGCATATATGTATACGTATAGGTGTTTGGGAGGGTGGCAGGAACCAGGAGGAACAGTACGAACATGCATGCGCTTACAAAACAGGGCCTTAGCCCTCGTACACTGATAGATCTGATGTGATACCCTGTTTTCTCAGAAGGAGAATATGAAGGGGAACACATAAAGGTAGGCAGTATGAATAGTATCAATAATCCTGATAGTGGCACATACCGTACGGCGATGAAGCTGCACGAGAGGAATATTTCGGATGAACAGTTTGCCAAGCTTGAAGGGTATGCCGCAGAAATATTTACGACATTCGGCCTGGATATAGACACCCCCTCCACAGAAGATACTCCCCGACGCTTCATCAAGGCGATGTTTGATGCCACCGAAGGCTACGATGGTGATCCCAAGCTGGTAAAGGCCTTTGATACGGAGTGCCGTGATGCAGGAGGCTGTGCTTTGAGCCAGATAATCCAAGGCCCGATACCATTCTATGCCTTGTGTGAGCACCATGCACTTCCATTCCATGGCAGCGTGTATGTAGGGTACATCGCCAGTGACCGCATTATCGGGATTTCCAAGCTTACCCGGTTGGTCCGACTTTTCTCAAAACGCTTTGCTGTCCAGGAGCGGATAGGGCAGGAGGTTGCAGATATGTTGGAGGCGACGATACACCCCCAAGGGATTGCCCTATACATAGAGGCCCATCATCTTTGTATGGAGATGCGGGGAGTACGGGAAATAGAGCCGATGACACGTACCACGGTCTGGCGGGGCTCCTATGCAGATGACCCCTCACTTCGTTCAGAGTTCTTTGCATCGTGCGGGTTGCAGCGCCATGGGTAATCCTAAGTTTGTCCTGGTCACAGGAGGGGCCCGCAGGATAGGGCGCTCACTCTCTCTTGCCGTTGCCCGCTGCGGTTTTGATGTGGCTGTCCACTACTTGAACTCACGCACAGAAGCGGAAAGCCTTTGTAGGGAGATCAGGGCATGTGGAAGAGAGGCAGTTGCCTTGCAAGCGGACCTCATGCAACCGCAACAGGTTGCCTCTCTGGTCCCTCGCGTCTTGGAGCATGGCCCATTGGTGGCCCTCATACACAACGCCTCCCTGTTTGAACCGTTGGATTGGCTGAGTTCTGGCCTTGAGGATTGGAATCGGCACCTGATGATCAATCTGACAGCTCCTTTTCTACTCAGCCAGGCATTTGCCCAAGCGTTGCATCCCGGGCAGCAAGGGCGAATCATCAGCATGCTTGATTGGCGGGTCTCACGCCCAGGCTCTGATCATCTTCCCTATACCACCAGCAGGTCGGCCCTTGCATCGCTGACCAAAAGCCTTGCAATTGCATTGGCTCCACAGATAACGGTGAATGCCCTGGCATTGGGGGCGGTCCTGCCTCCCTCTGTCGGAATTGCGGACCCACATATATTGGAGAACGTACCATCCGGACGTTGGGCCCACCTGGAGGAGATCGATCAGGCTCTGATCTTTTTGCTTGCCGGCCCGTCATGCATAACAGGTGAGGTCCTCACCGTCGATGGGGGGCGTCACCTTGTGTAGGAGGTAGTATGGATCAAATCTTTATCAAGAATCTGGTTGCCCGTGGAATTGTCGGGGTCAATGATTGGGAACGTGACAAGGCCCAGGAGATTGTAATCAACGTTGTGCTGTTTGCAGACCTGCATGATGCCGGAAAGAGTGATGACATTGCCGACAGTGTCAATTATCGGACAGTTTCCAAGAAATTGCTACACCACGTTGAAACCACCCGGCGATATACGGTTGAAGCATTGGCTACGGACCTTGCCCGGCTCTGCCTTGAGGAGGAGAGGGTGCAAAGGGTGCGCATTCTCCTTGAAAAACCAGGAGCCGTGCGATTCTCAAGTTCCGTTGGAGTTGAGCTTGAGCGAAGCAGGGATGATATGCCATGAGCAGGACTATGCATACGGTCTGCTTGCTCCTGGGCTCGAATATACGGGCGGAGGAGAACCTTGTCCAAGCTGTTGAACTGTTGTGCACCCATCTGGTTGTTTTGAAAACTTCATCTGTCTGGGAATCAGCGGCAGTGGGATCAGATGGACCCAACTTTCTCAACGCAGCCCTTCTGGCCATCACGCCCTTGGGTCCCGCCACGTTGAAAGAGCTGGTGCTGCGTCCCTTGGAGGGGCAATTGGGCAGGGTGCGCACATGCGATAAGAACGCGCCACGCACGATCGACATCGACCTCATGGTGTTTGACCAACAGGTGCAGGATCCTGACCTGCGGAAGTTTGCCCACATCGCTGTTCCTGTTTCACAGATCATGGCGGACCTCTGCTTAGAGGGCGGAGCATGCCTTAGGGATGTAGCTCTGGCCTTGGGACAAAACACTCCCCTTGTGTTCAGGGGGGATGTTTCTCTCCATCCCTTCACAACAGCGTTCCAGGAGCACAAGGATGGGAGGCTACGAGTAGGGGAGCATGAGTCCGGTTATCCTTGAAGGAGGTGTCTATGGTGAAGATAAAACAGGTGTATGAACCCTTTGACGCTGAGGATGGGGAGCGTTATCTGGTTGACAGGCTATGGCCGAGGGGTATGAGCAAGGAGAAGCTACGCCTGGATGCGTGGCTTAAGGATGTCGCACCAAGTGGAGATCTGAGACGGTGGTTTGGCCATGACGAGGCTAGGTGGGAGGAGTTTCAGAGCCTCTATCGCTCAGAGCTGGATAGCAACCCTGATGGATGGAAGCCTCTGGCAGAGGCTTGCAGACGGGGGAAGGTGACCTTGCTTTTCGCCGCCCATGATCGCGAACATAACAATGCCCAAGTGCTTAAGGCATATGTGGAAGAGCATATGGGATAGGAGGGAGAAGAACCTATGTGAGGGTGGAGAAAAGCTAAACCAAACAGTAAGGAGCTACCAATGAAACAGTATGCGTATGTGATTATAGGTGGGGGCCAGGGCGGTGATGCCGCTGTCCGCGGTATTCGGGATTTGGACAAAAAGGGGTCGATCGCCATGATCTGTCTTGAGCCTGACCCTCCGTACGTCAGGCCGAAGCTATCCAAGGATCTGTGGAAGGGGAAACCCCTGGAGACAATCTGGTGCAGCACCGAGAGCCTTGGGGTCGAGTTTTTCTTGGGACGCAAGGCAAGTGCGATCAATACCCAAGACAGAACCATCACAGACGATAGGGGTGATCTGTATCGCTACGACAAGGTGCTCCTCGCCACTGGCGGTACGCCGAATCGGCTTGCTTTTGGTGGGGACAAGGTCATCTATTATCGGGGTTTGCAGGATTATCGGCGGTTGAGGGCATTAAGTAGAACAGGAAGGACATTTCTTGTCATAGGAGGTGGCTTCATCGGGTCAGAGATTGCTGCTGCATTGTCGATGGCAGGCAAGAGCGTAGCCATGGTTTTTCCAGATAAGGGCATTGGCTGGAGCGTCTATCCTGAAGGGTTGTCCCGGTTTCTCACTGACTACTATCGCCAAAAGGGTGTGGAGGTTTTCACTGAAGAGCGTGTAGTCAGCCTGGAACAAGCGGGGGGAAAACTATCTGTGCATACACAGGCAGGGCGGGTTTTTGAAGTCGATGGTGTTGTGGCCGGCATTGGAATCCATCCGGACACTGAGCTTGCACAGCAAGCAGGCTTGGCGATTGACAACGGTATCGTTGTTGATGAGCATCTGCAGACCTCCACCGCTGGCATCTATGCAGCAGGGGATGTGGCTGCCTTCCTTCATGCTGCACTTGCAAAGCGGGTGAGGGTGGAGCATGAGGACAATGCTGTCCAGATGGGAAGGATGGCAGGTCGGAACATGGCTGGTTCACATGAGTCCTACACCCATGCCCCCATGTTCTATTCGGATCTCTTTGATCTGGGGTACGAGGCAGTGGGCGAGCTGAGCAGCAAGCTGGAGACTATAGCCGACTGGAAGGATCCGTATACAAAGGGTGTGGTCTATTATATGAAGGATGGTAGGGTGCGCGGTGTTCTGCTTTGGAATGTCTGGGACAAGGTCAGTGCTGCACGAGCCCTGCTTGGCGAGCAAGGTCCGTTCACAGCAGTGGACCTTATCGGAAGATTATGACTTTACAGTGCAAAAAGCCTCAATGATGCAAAGAAAACCGTTTGGATCAGCACGATTGCACTGGCAATCCTATTCTTGGGAACAATCTTCATTTTCTGGTGCAGCAAGGCGAACAGGAATGCGATGACAAACCAGGCGATGTAGTTCTGGAGCGGGATGGCTGCACCAGCCCAGCTCCAGTAGTCGAAGGCTATGGCTACCGGCTCCATGATCCAGTCAAAGAACACGGTGAAGGATGCGGTGATGAGAGCGACTGCCATTGGGTGGGAGACCCTTTTTTCTATGATGGTGATGGCCCCCAGTATGATCACTGTCCAGTTGATCCCGATCAGAAGGGGCACACCAAGCAGACCAAAACCCAGGGTCGGGCCGTAGCCATAGGAGCCGAAGACAAGGCCTGTCTGCACTCCAAGGATCTCCAAGGTGAGGGTGGACAGGAAGGTGGCAAGGGCCCAAATGATGAGGCTCTTGTTCTTCCTCTCAGAGAAGAAGCCCACCACTGCTGTGGCAAGCAGGGTATACGGGGTGAAGAGAAGCATCAAGGGCAGGGTAGCTGGAATTACATGCAGTACGATCCCCACAAGATAGAAGATGGCGAGCAGGATGAGCACTCTTTTTTCGTAGGTGGTTAGTTTTTGCATGGAAGGGCGACTCCTAGGGTATGGGCGAATCCTTTGCGGAGGATACGGCTTTTGGGGGGCTTTACCTTGCCCTGGAATATCATGAAGGGGTCCTTATGGATTTTTCTTGCTGTCCAGCAGTACATGTCCGCCGCTGTCATGATGGGGATGCGGAACCTGCGGGGAATATGGCGGTATCCTAAGGATGCCTCCTTCTGCCACCCTTGGTACCGGGTGATCTCACCCCTGATAAAGGCGGTGAAAACCTCTGGCTGGCTTTTGGCACCCTCTAGTGTCAGATCTGTAAGGGAGGAGCCTCCAAGCGGCAGATAGCGTCTGCCAAGGTGCACATCTTCGTCGATATCCCTGATGAAGTTGATGTACTGCATAGCACGCCCGAGCATTGCGGCATAGGGGAATGCCTCTTGTGGCAGGTCCATGATCCTTGCCATGAAATACCCGATTACCTCAGCGGAGCCGTAGATATAGGAGAGGACCTCCTCCTGGGTATCGCAACTGGTCTTTTCAAGGTCGTGCTGCATGGAGTCCAGGAATGCTTCGGTCCACTTGGGATCGAAGTCCTTCCTCACTTGCAAGGCTATGAAGTTGTCGATGATGGCATCACCGCTGGGGACCCCGGTTGTGAAGGCCTGGGCATACCTGTTTCGAAAGGCAAGAAAAGCCTTGGGGTCCACCGGCTGGTCATCGACGAGGTTGTCTGCGATGCGAACAAAGGCGTAGAGGATAAAGACATCTGCCCTCGCCTTTGGAGGGAAGAAGCGGGAGCTGAAGTAATAGGTCTTGCTTCCATTCTTAAATATATGTTCATGTTGTAGCTGGGCCATAATCTTCCTTGATTTCGTTGGCTATGATTTCTGAGGCGATGAGTACCATCGGCACTCCCACACCCGGGTGGGTGTACTGACCTGTATAGTAGAGGTTCCTCACCTTCTTGCTGCGGTGCCTTGGTCGGAAGACCGCAGTCTGGAACAAGGTGTGTGACAACCCAAGGGCCGTACCCTTGAATGCGTTGTAGTCGGAAATGAAGTCGCGGTGGGTATAGATGCGCTTGACCAGCACATCCTGGGTAAGGTCCTCCCCCGTCACTTCCTCTACATGTGCGAGCACTCCTTCCAGATAGGCATCCCTCTGCTCGTCACTGTCTTCAAGCCCCGGGGCAACCGGTACCAGCACAAAGACGTTCTCACAGTTCTCGGGAGCTGAAGTGGGGTCCGTCTTGGAGATGCAGCTGAGGTAGAAGCAGGGCTTCTCCGGCCAGGCGGGGTCTTTGAAGATCGTATCAAAATGATCATTCCACTGCTCGGCAAAGTAGAGGTTATGGTGCTCCATGTTCTTCAGCTTTCTGCCAATTCCCAGGTAGACTACAAACATGGAGGGTGCCAGCACCCGCTTTTCCCAGTAAGCCGGGCTGAAGGAGCGTTCCTTTTCACTGAGCAGGGCCAGCTCTGTATGGTGATAGTCTGCAGAGGAGACCACTATATCGGCTTCAAAGAAGTCTTGTGAGGTCTGCACCCCTATGGCTTTCTTGTCCTTTGTGACAATCTGGGTGACATCCTGGCCGGTGACCAGCTTCACTCCCAGCTCCCTGCAGAGGTTTGCAAATCCCTGTGCAGCACCTGCCATCCCTTTCTCAGGGAAGAAGACGCCCAGCTTGAGGTCGACGTGGCTCATGATCGAGTAGATGGCAGGGGCATCCTGGGGGTCTGTTCCCAAGAAGACCATCGCATACTCCAAAAGTTGTTTTGCACGGCGGTCAGAGACATAGCCACTGACAAACTTGTCAAGCTTCTTGAAAACACCCAGGCGCAAGCCCTCCACCATCAGGCGTTTGTTGAAGAACTCGTAGAGGTGCTTGTAGTCACGGTAGAGGAACTCCTTCATGGCTACGTCGTACTTGTAGGTCGACTGCTCCATGTAGGCTTCCAAGGCCTTGCCGCCCCCCTCTTCAAAGGATTCGAACAGCTTTATGTTCTCTTCCAGCCTTGGGGAGAGCTGTGCGGTCTCTCCATCGCCATAGAAGACCTTGTAGTAAGGGTCCAGGGCTTTCAGGCCGTAGTACTCTTCCCGTTTCTTGCCGAACAAGGAGAAGTACCGGTCAAAGACATCAGGCATAAGATACCAGGAAGGGCCCATATCAAAGGTGAAGCCCTCTGTCTGCCAATAGCGGGCACGACCACCCAGGCTTTCATTCTTCTCTATCAGGGTGACATCCCAGCCATCACGGGCTAGGAGCGCTGCACTACTGAGGCCGGCAAAGCCTCCGCCTATTACGACAATTTTATTTCCCATGGAGTGATGATAGGATGGGTTAGGAAGAAAATCAAGAACTAATAGTAGTAATTATCTAAAAAGAGTGAATAAGTTTAGTAAGGGTAGAAAATCATGAGAACTCTTCAATACGGTGGCCATGGTTGCTAAAGATGAGGTATCCAAGCCTTATGGATGCTGATGCACAAGATCGGAAGCAAGGCATTTTGGCTACAACAGCAATTCCTCTCCTTTGTTTTGTGCTTCTCCCTCCACTCGTGGGAGCAGTCCTTGCAATGATGTTCTGGATCCGATCCTGCAACACAGCAGCCCCCAAGCATGATCTTACCCTCTTCAGCCAGCAGGAAGGATTGTTCTGTCGGCATGCCGTACAAGATTGTGATGGTGTTCTTCGAGCCACACACAGGGCATACCCTTTTTGCCATTGATTACCTCTTGCACTGGTGTTTTTCCTAGGGTCATACCCAAAAGGGAAGAGAGGTGGTCATCTGGAATCTGAGCTACTCTCATCTATGTGGAGTATACCACGGGTTTCCAGGTTGGGAAGGGTGAAAAATCTTCTCTGAGGCCACCATTGCCAACAGGTCTGATATCGTCTTTTTTCGGTTGATGCTATAGAATGTCAGAGGAGAAAAACAATGAAAAACCATATGATCGTACTCTTTGTCCTCCTGACCGCCCTATTGGCAGGGTGCACCGGCTTGAAAGGGGAACTGGCTGTTTCTCCTGTTTCAGAAGAGACCCTTGACCTTGGTGGCTATTGGGAAGGAACCCTAACGATAACCCCAGCCAATGAGCTCACCTTGGGATTCTCCATCAGCGTCGCTGAGGATGGACTGTATCAGGCCATGCTGCAGATACCGACCCAAGGACTTAGGGATTTTCCCGTATCGTCTGTTACCTTTGGGCAAGATGTTCTGACCATAGGGATCGAACCGCTGCATGCATCCTTTAGCGGAACCTATGATGGGCAGACAGGCCAGATCGTCGGAACCTTTGTCCAAATGGGACAATCGCTGCCTCTGGTCCTCCTCAAAGGCGAGCAAAAAAGAAATGTTCGGCCTCAAGATCCCCAGAAACCCTACCCATACATCTCTGAGGATATAACCTTCTCTCAGGCCCCCGAGGGCTTCCTGCTTGCAGGGACCATCACAAGACCACAAGGCGAGGGCCCATTCCCCGCTGTTGTCCTGATCAGTGGTTCCGGCTCCCAGAACCGGGACGGGGAGCTGATGGGCCACAGGCCTTTTCTGGTATTGGCCGACGCCCTTACCAGGTCGGGGATTGTGGTCCTGCGCTATGATGACCGGGGCTTTGTCCTATCGCAAGGGGATGCGAGCACTGCCACCTCCTTGGATTTTGCCGATGATGCAGAATCTGCAGTAGACCATCTGGAGACCTTGGCCTATGTGGATGCTGATGCCATTGGGATTATCGGACACAGCGAAGGAGCCATCATCGGGCCTATCGTTGCCCAGAGGAGACCCGATGTGAGTTTCCTGGTCCTTATGGCCGGGCCGGGAGTCGACGGGGTGGCAGTGCTTGAAGACCAGACTGCCGCGATCCTCAGGGCCCAACAAGCTCCTGAAGCTGCCATCGAACAGGTAGTGAGGAGCAATTTGGCCATCTACGCCACAGTTTTGGATGAAACCCGCACGATGCAAGAGCGCAAGAGTTCCGTCTTGCAGACCTTGCTCTCTTTGGGGATGACTAGTGGGCAGGCACAAGCGCAGATTCCTGCCCTGTTCTCCCTTTGGTACATGACCTTTCTCGCCCTTGATCCCAGCACGTATCTACAGGAGCTTGATATCCCTGTGATGATCCTCAACGGCACCAAGGATACACAGGTATCGGCTTCGCTACATGTGCCGGCCATCGAGGCGGCACTTCTCTCTGGTGGGAACTCTCGCTATACCACGAAGGTGTATGAAGGGCTGAACCATCTGTTCCAACCGGCATTGACCGGCTCCCCAGATGAGTATGCCACCATTGAGACCACAATCGATCCCCAGGTCCTGGATGACATCTCCTCGTGGATCGTCAGGGAGAGGTTCCAGCTCTGATGATTGCCTCTTCTCTTAGCCTGTTGGCAGTGAGTATCGGTCAATCATAGAGATGCCGACAGACCCCTTACGATACAAATACTGTATGTAAAATGGAGGGAGGGTGCCAACTCCCTTATAAGGAATAATTATCAGACAGGCAGGAGTGTAAGAAATAGGGTATCTAGGCAGGATATAAGCACCATATGTACAATAACCCATCAAAATAGTAGTATATTACATTTTGGCCTATCCAATCTCTTGAAACTAGACCAATTATTTGATATTACTCTATGGTTGTTAGCGTAGGCTAATAAATTATTCATAGAGGTGGTACCCGACTTTGGCAATATCAAGAGCTCCGGTCATGAAACGGTGCAAGTATCTCGGGTTAGATCCCTTGGTACTTGGCTATACACATAAACCAAGTATTCGCAGGCAGCAACCAACAAGGCGACGCAAACAGAGCGAATATGCACGGCAACTTATCGAAAAACAGAAACTTCGCTTTGTCTATGGTGTCCTGGAGAAGCAGTTCAAGCTGATCTATGGTCGGGCTGAAAGGGCTAGCGGCAATACCGGTGAAAACTTGATCAGGCTTCTTGAACTACGGTTTGACAACATCGTCTTCCGTCTGGGGCTCTCCTCTTCCCGCAAAGAGAGTCGTCAAAGGATCAATCATGGTCATCTTCTGCTAAACGGAAGACGGGTTGATATTCCTTCGGTCACGTTGAAGGTCGGTGATGTCATCGCTGTCGGTGACAAGGCCAGGCAAGCCCTCTCCTTGCGCAAGTTTTCCCAAAACAGGAAAATTCCCCATTGGCTCCAGTTCGATGAAGAAAAGTTTGAGGCAAAGGTCATAACTCTTCCCACACGAGGTGATATTGACTTTGAGGTCACTGAATCAGCTGTTGTTGAGCTCTACTCAAAGTAGACATCCCATCTCCCCTGATGCCATCAGATTGCACATGCACATGGGTAGGGACAGGTGATGGTGGCCTGCTTGAGCAAAGCAGGCCACCATCACTGGTGACCATAGGGTCTCCCTCGGATAGGCACTCAGCATCTTCTTTCTTCCTGGTCAGAACCAGGTCCATCACAGAGAATATTCCTATAACGCCATGTTTCCTTCCAAACCTTGCAGCAGGGTATTTCCCAAAGGTTAGATTTTCCGCCTATATTTTCAAAGGTAGTGCCTCCTCATGCTGCAACCGGGGGGGGTAGACCCCTTTTGTCGTATGGCTTCACCGAATCCATTTAATGTAGTATCTTCTATAGTATAAAGATACTGAATTGATGTATCTTTTGCCATTTCAAGGATGTGCGTACAATGTCAGGTCAGGGCCAAGGGTTATCCGTATGATCTGTTTGGCATGCTATAAAGGAGATTCTATGATAGTACAAGGAACATACGGTTCTGCGAAAGTCTTTGCCCAAGATTTGGAAGATGGGGCCAGGGAACAAATACAGACGTTGTTAGACCAAGATTTCATTGAAGGTGCAACGGTAAGGATCATGCCGGATGTACATCAGGGCATGGGGTGCGTGATCGGATTTACTGCAGATATGGGGGACAAGGTGATTCCTAACATTGTCGGAGTTGATATAGGGTGTGGAATGCTCACTGTCGAGCTTGGGAACATAGCTATCGACCTTCCTGAAATTGATTCGATAATTTCCAGCAGCATTCCCTCAGGACGGAACACCCATGATAGGAGGACAATTGAATTTGCCAGGTTGGAAGAGCTGCATATATGGAGGGAGTTACAGGATACGAGGAGGATAGAGAGGAGTATAGGTACCCTTGGTGGGGGCAATCACTTTATTGAAGTAGGTGTCGATAGCCAGGATAAGACCTATCTTGTTATCCACTCGGGCAGCAGAAACCTGGGTACTCAGGTTGCCCGCTATTATCAGAACCTCGCCATAGACCTGTGCAGCGGCAAGGAGGAGCTTTTTACAAGGCGGGACCATATACTTGAAACCTATAAGCAACAAGGAAGGGCACAAGAGATAAAATCCGCCCTAAACCTATTGGCGATGGAATACAAAGGGCTACAGCCAACCTATCCTCGGGACTTGTGCTTCTTGACGGGTAAGTTTAGAGATAGATACCTGCATGATATGAAGATCTGCCAGGAGTATGCCAGTTTGAACCGGGAGGTAATGGCTGATATCATCCTCTCCAAGCTGTTGCAAAGAAACCTGCATGAATTCCCCCATTTTGAGACCGTCCACAACTACATCAGCTTTGAGGATAATATTATCCGCAAGGGTGCCATATCGGCATATGAGGGGGAGAAGGTGCTGATCCCCATTAATATGCGTGATGGCTCCATCCTTGCCACGGGTAAGGGGAATAGCGACTGGAATTATTCTGCTCCCCATGGAGCAGGAAGGGTATTAAGTCGGACCGAAGCCAAGAAGCAGTTGAATATGCGATCGTTCAAGAGTGATATGGAGGGTATCTACTCCACCTCTGTTCACAAGGGTACCCTGGATGAAAGCCCCTCTGCCTACAAGCCTATTGCAGAAATACTGGAGGCTATAGGGGAGACCGTCGATGTCATTGATATCATACAGCCCATCTACAACTATAAGGCCCATTAACAGCTATGCGGTATAGAAGGCAGTGGTACTATGAGCTCACCTGTCGGGCATGGGGAATCTATGGTGGCACTAGAGAGGTTCGCCGTGGTTCCTCTTCCCCATACAACAATGAACAGTAGGTGAGCATCCTCTTTGTAGGGAGGGCTCTGCTGTAATCGATGGCTCAGTAGTCACCAACCAATCTCACAAAAGCCACTTTTGTGATGCACTTCTTTTCAATGTTCCCATGGGCATCTTTTGTAACCAGCAGGAGCTCCTGTACACCATCAGGGCCTACAGGAATGACCATCTTGCCCTTAGGTGAGAGTTGCTCCAGCAGTGCCTCTGGTATCTTTGTTGCTGCTGCAGTCACCATTATGCGGTCATACGGAGCGTGCTCAGCCCAGCCCAGGCTTCCATCGCCTAGGGTGAATTCTATATTCGTATAGCCAGCTCTCTCAAGTTTTTCAATTGCGCTTTGATGGAGGCCGGGTATCCTCTCAATGGTATAGACCCTACCGGCAGCTTTAGCCAATAGCGCAGTCTGATACCCTGATCCTGTTCCGATCTCCAGCACCTTGCTCTGGGGGCTGATATCCAGAAGGATGGTCATCTCCAATACCAGGCTGGGCTGTGATATTGTTTGTCCATATCCTATCTGAAACGGAGTATCCACATGTGCTTGCTCTTTATGGAAATTCATAAAAAAGCTTCTGTCCACCTCATGGTACAACTTGGTTATTCTTTCTCTTGTATTCATATGCTCTACCACCTGTGCTGATAGTATACCACAGTATGCTGCCTTTATGTTTTGAAGCATAATCCAGCATATCATATTTTTGATGAATACATGTATGCTTGTATGATTGAGAAGAGTGCTTGTATGATTGAGAAGAGTGCTATGAACATGGGACTGAGTTTTTCATCCTCCCAAGGCTCCATACAGGGCCATTTCATATCCCTATGCCAAACATTGGTACATTGGTGCCATTCATTCTTGCTACATAGTCTTTTTTAGAACAAAATGGGCTATGGAGCAAAGGAGTCTGTATCCATGGGTGTACCAGAGCACATTCGTAGCGTAAAGAGGCCGAAGAATACCATTGTTGATGACAGTGGCAGGGATGGCGTGAACAGATACTCTGTGCGGGCACGCACTGGTGTGAAGTACGTCAGAGATGGAAACCCCCAACCTGCAAATGGCAGGGTCATAGGGCATATCACCGATGGACGGTTCGTACCGCTGACCGAGAGGGTTTCTGATGAGCCCGCTTCCCTTTCCTATGGGGCGGCGGCACTGGCAAAATCCATCTCAGATGACCTGTTTGACGACCTTTTTGCAGTATATCCACCGAATGAGGCTGCAACGATCATGGTGATTGCAATGCTCAAGGTCCTGATGCCGGGCATAACGGCTGGCAGGTATTCAACCCACTACAAGAGGACATTCATATCCAAATACTACCCGAACGTGGCACTAGACAAAAGGTCCGTAGGCTTGCTCTTCAAAAGGCTCGGAATGGATGGCAAAAAGAGGAAAGCCTTCTATGCATCCAGGATACATAGGGTAGCCCCTGACCACCACATCGCCATAGATGGGATAATGAGGCAGGACACCAGCACGATCAATGACCTTTCCGCCTATTCACACAAGGCTCAGGTCGATGAAGGGCGTGACTTCCCCTTGCTCTATGCATATGAGATGGAGTCAGGGGAGCCTTTGTGCTCTGAGGTCTTTGTAGGGGCGAGCATCGATGCAGATGCTTTTTCCACCTTCATCACCGACAACAACATCCCTGAAGGCATGCTGGTACCTAGCAATGAAATGATAGGTGAGAAGTTGTCCCTCCACATGAGCAAAGAGGGTGGGGATGGATGCTTGCTCAAGCTCATCTTCAAGCAGTACACGGAAAGGGAACCCCTCGATCCGACAACCATGCAGGACGAGTACTCCCTCATCGGAGTAGCGCTTGTGAACTTTGTTGCAGCGCTCATGACTTACAGGATGGTGCGAAAGGCCGGTGATGCTGACCTTTTGGATGGTCTGACCTATGGGGACCTGATGGAGGACCTTTCATCGGCCTGGAGAAAGGCCGGTTCTACGGGCTTTCCGAGGTCCGGAGACAAGCAATGGGTCCATACCCTGCCTGCTGTGTTGGTATTGCTTGAGAGGCTCGGACTGTCCGAACCTCTGATACAGGAATCGAAGCCGGTGGGAAGACCGAAGAAAGAAGAGGCAGAACCTGACAAACCAAAGAGACCCAGAGGCAGGTCTAGGAAAAATCCAGCTATAAATAACGAGGCAGAAAAGCCGTAGTCCTTTTCCGGAAACGTATAGTTCACAGCCTGGGACCAGGTCCAGGAATAACGTCACCCTAGTTTTTTGGGGATTCTTCGGGTAGGATGTGTGGTGAGTTTGCTGTAGCGACTAAGGCAGAGCATCAGGTCAGTGCAGGCTAATGATTTGCGCCTCAGGCGTGGACTCTGTTGGAAAAATGCTATGGAGGAGTGCCGAAATGTCCTATTCCCCAAGATTGAGTTCTGGCTTTACCTTTGCAAGAAACCGTAGTTCTTTTATATCTCCCCAGTCGGGTATGTGCTCGTTTTGCACCCAGGACTGTGATGGTACCTGTGAGATTGCACAGGCAGCTGTTTTGGGAGCGCAAACGGTATATCCCACCACAACCGGAACCAATCAGATAGCATCGGAAAAAGACTATCCCATTGATTTTTCCCACTTCAATATCAATGGCCGGGTTTTTGGTGCCCAGGGAGCCAATGCAACTCCAAACGAAGCAACCATTTTCAATGTTGCATTGGAACGCACCTACGGCTCGTACCACCCGGTCACGATGACCATGCCCGTCATCCTGCCTGCCCTGATCAAGCTTGACTGGCAGGACTACTTCTCCGGTGCCGCCATGGCGGGGGTGACCTGTGTAATTGGCGAGCAAGCTAGCAACAATGACCCAAGCCTAACAATCACCGATGGAAAGATTACGGACTTCCCCTTGCTGAAAGCAGCTTTTGACTGTTTCGATCACTATGACAGAGGCTATGGGCAGATAGTACTGCAATGTAATTTGGAAGATAACCTCATGGGAGTTCCCCGGATTGCCATAGAGAAATATGGGATCAGGGCTATTGAGATTAAGCTTGGACAAGGGGCAAAGGGCACCCAGCCAGTGGTACGGATAAAGGACCTTGAGACAGCACTGATCAAGCAACAGCGCGGCAATCTGGTTTACCCCGACCCCAGTGACCCCTCCATCCAGAGGGCGTATCAGGAGGGTGTCTGTCCTAACTTCTATACCTATGGCAGGCTTCCCATGTGGTCAGAAGTTTCTCTAATGGCCCATATTGCCATGTTGCGCGATATGGGTGCCCAGAACATCTATGTCAAGATGGCTGGATTTGACAGGGCGGATATTGAAAGGGTGCTCAGGATAGCCTGTGAGGCAAAGGTTGATATGGTAACCTTTGATGGAGCTGGTGGGGGCTCCGGATACAGCCCTTCAAAGATGATGAACGAGTGGTCTTTACCCACCATCTGCCTGGAGGATGTAGTGGTCCGCCTCTGTGCCCAATTACAGGCAGAGGGATTCTCCCTGCCTGCCATCGTGATGACCGGTGGTTTTGCAAGTGAAGACCAGGTGTTCAAAGGTCTTGCCTATGGTGATGGTCATGTCTTGGGAATAGGGTTGTGCCGCTCTTCCATGGCTGCGGCCATGTCCGGTAAAACAATTGGGGAGCAGATCAAGGGAGGAAACGTTCCGGAGAGATTCAAAGCATATGGTTCAACGATTGAGGATATATTTTGTGATCTTCCTGACTTGCGCGCCATGTATGGTACACAGGCAAACCAGTTCCCTCCTGGCGCTATAGGTCTCTTTTCATATCTCAATAAGATTGCATTTGGCTTGAAGCATTTTGCTGCCCTGAATCGTAAATTCAACCTGGATCTTCTGAACAAGAGTGACCTCATCGCCCTGACTTCCGAAGCAAGGAGCCTGATGGCAAATACTTGGTTCACACCATAAAAAGGCTATCCTTAGGCTCGGGCTGGGTAGGGTGTTGGATTATACCCATGGGCAAATATGTATCTAGTTAGATGGTAGTTAATAACGATAAAATATGGGCTTGGCACCAAATGGTATCTCTTGCCTTGTTTTTCATTTGTTGATACCTGAAATAGATGATGCATAGGAGAGTTGCATATGAAAAGATGTAGTTGGGCAGGTGATGATCCTTTGTTGATCGACTACCACGACAAGGAATGGGGGATTCCGCTTCATGATGACCGCAAGCAATATGAATATATCAGTATGGAGGGTATGCAATGTGGGTTGAGCTGGCTGACCGTCCTAAGAAAAAGGGATGCCCTTCGTATTGCATTCGATGATTTCGATGCTGCCAAGGTTGCCCGGTATGATGACGGAAAAGTAGAGGAAATCATGAGAGTGGAAGGTATAATTCATTCCCCAAGAAAGATTCGCGCTATCATCAGCAATGCAAGGGTATTTCTCTGTATCCAAGAGGAGTTTGGCTCTTTCTCCTCGTACCTTTGGCAGTTCACTGACAACAAGACTGTCGTATACCCCGGGCATGCTGATGGTTCTGTCCTCATAGCAAAGAATGAACTGTCCGATACGATACATAGCGATCTCAAGGGAAGAGGATTTTCATATATTGGCTCGATCACCATGTACTCGCATCTCCAGGCTGCTGGAGTCATCAATGATCATCGGGATTACTGCTTCAGGTATCATCAATTGAATGAAGGGTCATAAGCTTCACCACATATGGTTGAAGGACTCTCTGCTTCTGATGCAAATATGGTTTTCCGGTCTTTAGATTATACCAAGGGGTGCGCATGGTAGAACTTACTGTAGGTCATAGCGGAGAGTATGATTTTTATTCGATACAAGAGGCTTTGGATCAGGTTCCGTATGGGACACGAGCCTCGATACTGGTGAAACAAGGGCTGTACAGGGAGAAGCTGTTTTGTGACAAGAGAGATATCACTATCCTGGGTGAAGGACCGGAAAGAACAGTCATAACGTTTTCTGATGGCGCCTATGAAATGCTTTCAGAAGGGCGTAAGCGTGGCACATTTCGTTCATATACGGCCTTTTTTTCTGGAGATCGAGTACATCTTGCCCATGTAGGGATACGCAATGATGCAGGAGATGGCCGGGACGTAGGGCAATCGATGGCACTGTATCTGGATGCACGACAGAGTTTTCTGGAGGATGTGCACCTGTGGTCCCATCAGGATACCCTGTTTTTAGCTCCTCTTCCCGAGAAGGAGTTGGAAGTGCAAGGGTTTTTGGGACCCCGGTGTTTTTCAGAGCGTATACCCAATGAGGTTGTAGTCAGGAATTCTGTCATCAGTGGAGATGTTGATTATATTTTTGGTGGCGCTGATGCCCTATTCTCATCCTGCAGCATCATTTCCCTGAATCGAGGTGAACCCATCAATGGGTATGTCACGGCACCCTGTGGCAACAAAGAGGGTAGGGGGCTGGTATTCTTGCAATGTGAGTTTCTTTCTGATGGATGTGCAGATGAGTCTGTCTTTCTTATGAGGCCTTGGCGTGAGGAGGGAAAGGCAACGTTTCTTTCATGCAGGTATGGAGACCATATTCATAGGTTGGGTTTTTCTCCTTGGATCGGCAGGGAGGAGAACAGTTCCTTCACCTTTTCTGAGTACCAGGCAGATGCTTCGATTCCCATGGAGAGAAGCAACCAGGTATATTTGCCCATTGGGTATTAGGGTTTTGCCATGATGGAAATGATACAAGCTGTATGAGCCGTGATAGTCATGTACGGATACGGGGGAGTCTGAGAGTGAAACTCTTTTGGGCTATCCGACTGGCAATGTGTATATGCACTACTCATCTGTATTTCTATTCTTTGAAATACAATGCGGTCTAATCTCACTATACTGTCATAAGTAAATGCACGTTATTATTTACTAATTATAACTATTATAAGTATTTATAATAAATAAAATAAAAACATATAATAATAGAAAATATTAATAGCTTAAGTATTGACATATGTTAAATCAGGTTGTATTATATGTATATACTTAGGAAAAAAGTATAAAACTTGCATCAGAGCTATTAAGCTCTTAAAGGATACCTACATGAATAGAAGATTACTGACCCTCCTCATTATAACTCTTATCAGCATAGGGCTCTTTGCTGATACACCCGTCACTTCCACGGACCAGGCTACGATAAAAATAGCTTCTACTGTTGAACCCTTCGTACTCTTTGGAGTCTCTGCTGAAGAGGTTATGGGTAATGAAGCTTACTCTTCCTATGCAAATTTCAATAATGCTTTCAGTTCTACCATCACAGTAGATAAACCCATGCTTTCATTTGAGGAAGCAGTGGTGGTAGGCTACGTGGCAGCCATTAACAATACCAGGACACAAATGACTCTCATTATCACTACCTCTGATTTGACAAATGGCACCGATACAGTTCCACTTGGTATTGCTGGAAATTCTCAGCGTACCATCCCAAAGGCTTCGAAAAATGAATTAGGGGTCCTTAGAACTGGGCCAATTAGCGTAAAAGCTTGGAACGGAAGAGCTGCTAAGGCACCTGCAGGCACATATACAGCTACTGTCACGATTTCCCTGGTCACCGGTAGTTGATCATCCGCTTTCTTATCTAAGCTATAGAACAAGCCTCCATTGGGGGCTTGTTCCTATTAAGGGGGAGGATATGCTTTTGTATCGGATGTATTTTCATTTCTCCATGCTGCATTAGATCTCCCGGCCAATCTCCCAGATGGGAGAAACCGCTCTCTTCATCAAGATGTAGGAAAAGGTAGCCATGAGGATTATGGTCATGCATCTTTGCCGTTTCGATAAGGCTGTTCTGATCCCTTCTTCAATGCCATGTACCGCCAACTGCCACTCAGAGAGAAACCAGGTTCGTCCCGCGTATGATCCTGTTATGCCCAAATTCCCAAAACATTATAGCTAGGTTTTAACATAATCCCTATTTTCAATGGAAATAATAGCTTTTATGCTTGACTTTTCACCTAAAACATAGTTATAATTGTAGCTATGATTAAGCAAGAACCAAACACCAAGGTCATCGAGGTTTACAACAAGAAAGCCAAGACCACCTACATCTATGAGGACACCGCCTACTGGGATCCTGTCCTCAAGCAGGGCCGCCACAAACGCAAGGGCATCGGCAAGCTTGATGCAAATGGAAAGCCTGTCTACAACGAATACTATCGCAACAGGATGAAGCAGACTGATGAGGCACAGAAGGAGAGGGTTGTATCCAAGACAACCCTCTTGGGAGAGAACCTCATCCTGGACAAGATCATTGCCGACACCGGCCTGAAACAGGTGCTCACCAAGACGATCGGCAAGGAAAAGGCAGACCTTTCCCTGCAGCTGGTGAAACATTCTGTCTGTGAGGGCAAGCCCTTCTGCTATGCGGAGACCTGGCTGGATGCCCGTGGATTCGAGGGATCCGCCCTGTCTTCCCAGCGGATCACTGATTTCCTCAGGTCCCTGGACAAGGATGTCCAGAACGGCTTCTATGCAGGCTGGATTGCTAAGAAAGCAGAGAAGAGAAGCCTTCTTTTTGACATTTCATCAATCTCCTCGTATGCCAAGAACAACCCATACGTGGAGTGGGGCTACAACAAGGACCGCGAAAAGCGTGAACAGATAAACATAGCCCTTATCAGTGCCTACGAAAGCAATACGCCCCTATGGTGCACTGAGCTGCCGGGAAGCATGTCCGACCAGATTGCCCTGGAATATGTCTTTGACCAACTTGAGAAGCTTGATGTCGGAAAGGTCGGTCTCTTCCTGGACAAGGGGTTCTACAGCGAATACAACATACGAAACCTTACCCAGAAAAGCCATAAGTTCACCATACCTGTCCCATCCCATCTCAAGTGGCAGAAAGAGTTTATAGATAACCATCGAGGGGAGCTGCAGCGTCCTGCCAACCTGATCGAAACTGGGGACGAGACTTCCATCATCTACGGCCTCACTGTAGTCAACACCACCAAGTACGGCAGGATGTGGGTCCATCTCTACTATGATGCAGTAAGAAAGGAGCGTGACATTGCCAGCCTGATGGCAACGCTCAACACATGCCAGGCCGAGCTCGAGGATGAGAGCCCGCTCAAGGGCCATCAGTACTTGTACGAACGGTATTTTGAGGTCAGGGATACCCCCAAACGGGGAAGGAAGGTCACCCTCAAGCATGAGGCTGTCGATGAGTACATCAGCGGGCACAGTGGCTATTGGATGTTGCTGTCCTCCGATGAGAAGGACACGGCCAAGGCCCTCTCCCAATGCCGTAACCGCAATGACATCGAGCTACATTTTGACGATATGAAGAACCTGCTGGACTGCAAGCGGATCCGGGTCCATTCTGATGATGTGATGCAGGGACGGATCTTCATCAACTTCCTGGCTATGATTGTAGTGAACGAGCTGAAAAGGTTCCTGGCATCCATCCCAGCCAAGGAGAGGAAGTACTGGAACCACCAGATGATCCTGCACAAGGTAGCCACCTATGCAAAGATCCATTACAGGGGCAAGTACAAGGATGTCTTCTCAAAACCGACCAAGTCACAGAGACTGATCTTCGACTTGTTCGACATCAAGTATGACTGGAAGGGAAAGTTGGTACATGACGAGGGTGAGGTGGTGCCTGCCGACGAAGATGAAGAGACCTAGTTACAAAAGGTTGGGAATTTGGGGTTATGGTCTTTTGTACTAGTGTCTCTACTGCTTTCTTTTCAACTACTTCACATAGTTTCTTCAACACACACAGATCAACTCCCTCATGTTCTATAGCAAATTCAAGATGACCTTTGAGCAAATTTGCTGGCTGATGCCTGGAGGTAAGAAGATGCCAATTTTTCTCTTTCACTATTTTGTGTTTCAGCCCGATAGCCATTTCTGTAAAGGGAAGGGTGCAGGAAGGTGAAATGCATCGATGAGGGCTATATATCCTGCCGGTATTGCCTCCTCGGGAAGCGAAAATCCGTGAAATACTGTTACTGGATCTTAAAAGAAAGTGATCTGACCCGGGTTTGGGGTGTTGAAAGGGTAGGGAAAGACGCAAAAAAGGGAGGTAATTACTTACCTCCCAAGGTTTTGCCCAGAAAAAGACTCGAACTTTCACGACCTTGCGGCCACTAGGACCTGAACCTAGCGCGTCTACCAGTTCCGCCACCTGGGCGCAGTGCAAACTATAAAGTATTATAGGATTGTGTGTCAACAGAGTTTATTGGGAATTTAGGGCATAAGGATGTGGATACTCTGCCACCGTTCAAGATTGGCAGTGACGGAAGGATTCTCGAATGGGACAGCGAGGATGAAGTTGAGCTGGAAAAGGGACACCGGCATTTTTCCCATCTTCTTGGTGCTTATCCAGCTGAAATATTCACTTCTGAGCGCAATGTTTCCCAGTTTGATGCATCCAGAAAATCTTTGGAGTAAAGGCTATCCCATAACAGTGGACATACGGGATGGAGCCGGGCTTGGAGTGCTTGCCTTTTCGCCAGGTTCAAGGATCCTGAAATGGTCTCTTCCTGCTTCAAGACGTTGATTGGAGAACTCTCCTCTACAACACCGCTTGACCTTCATCCTGACTATTATCCCCAGAAGAAGCGTCCTACCCAACCTAAGGATGATCCCATGTTGTTCGGCAGGCCGTTGGCAGATCCTCCCATGATTTTCAACATCGACGGAAATCTTGGAGGTACTGCAGCATTCATGAGGCTTTGATGCAGTATAGGGACGGTTCTCCCTATCCGCTGCCGGCTAGACCAAAAGGGACGATCGGGCCGTTGCGTAGGAGGGCATACGGTCTCATTTTCGTTTGAAGGCGGCTTGATAACAAACCTTGTAGTGGTTCTCGGTTTTGAGCAACAGCTTGTTGTGGTCGGCTTAGGTAACGATGGCTCAGACATCTTGCTACAAGGGAAGGCCGGTTCAAAACACAAGGTTCGGTAGGGCATCCATGCAACAACCAGGGACCCTTCAGTGTAAAAATTCGTTTGCCCCTCACGTATTGCCGGTTGCCAATATTATTTGTATCTTTTGCTTATCACTAGAATAAAGAGGAAGGTACAGTATGAAAGTAACTTTTGCAGGAAATAGCGTTGAATTGGTTGGAACAGAGCTACACATAGGCGATACCATCGCCAACTTTACTTCTGTAAAAAACGACCTTAGCCCATTTAATTTAAGCGAAATCAAGGGAAAGAAGCTTATTCTCGCCGTCCCATCGCTGGACACCTCTGTTTGTGATGCTGAAGTAAGGCGTTTCAATCAGGAAGCTACCAAAACCAAGGACGTCACCGTCATTGTCGTTTCTATGGACCTCCCCTTTGCTCAGGCACGCTGGTGTGGAGCAGCTGGAGTAGAAAACGTTCTTACAGTCAGTGACTATAAGGACCGTAATTTTGCCCATACCTTTGGAGCATATCTGCCTAATGTTGGCCTTATCGCACGTTCGGTCTTCATGCTAGATGCAAATAATAAAGTAACCTATCTTGAGTATGTCCCAGAAGTGACTGATCATCCCAACTATGACGCAGCACTGAAAGCTGTGCGTGCATAGCAAGCTACCCGTTTCGTTATTCTCCCGGGTTACGGCATCTTCGTAGTCCGGGATTTTTTTACCTTGTGCTGCTTTGAACTGATTGGCAGTGAAAGTCTGCTCTACATGCAAAGCCTAGTATCGGACTCAAGCACAACCTATGATTGCAGGACTATGTGGTGAAGAAAATCTTGTCGTAGACACTTGATGGCCTCGATGTAAAACAAACAGAGCAGAAGTACCATGAAAATCATTATCTAGACAGGAAATCCTCATTCTCCCCTGACATGGTTGATTCTTTAGCTTTCCTTTTACCCGTGTATTGTTTGAAAAAAGGTCAGGTGCTTCTTGCCTACTCTCTTTTTTTCATTGCCCGTTTTTCCAGCCAGCTTCCGGCAACCATAAAGAACAGCATACCGCATAAGGCAAGCCAGCCCATCCAGTCCCCAAGGTGAGATGCAATGGTGCCTTTGCCTGTGCCGAGTTGCACATCAGCGACAAGGGTGGCTTCACCTCCTTCAGGGTATGCTGCCAGGGCGAGGATATGCCCGTAGGGGTCAATGATGGCGGAATCAAAGCTGCCATCCGCCTTCACCATTGCAACGCGGTTTTCTACTGCTCGGAACACGACGTGGGTGTAGTGCTTTTCTGCGATACTACCCCAATCGTTGGAAGGAACACCAATCAGCTGGGCTCCCTGCCGTACCAGTTTCCGTGCTGTATCTGTGTAATCCAGGTCATAGCAGATGATGGTGCCCAATGTGCCTATTGGTGTGTGATAGACAGGGTAGGTGCCCCGAGTCAGGCTGGTTTCCCCACCAAATACAACAGGGTGGTCTTTGCCGAATACACCCAGGAACTGACCTTGGGGATTGATGATGGTCGCTTCATTGCGAAATCCTTCCTCCAACATAAGGATATACCCTAAAGCCAGAAAAGAATTGGTCTCCTGGCTTAACCCTGCTACATCCAGGCGATCATCCACTTGGGGATCCCATAGGAACGACCCTTCGGGCCAGACAATGAACTGTGCCCCGGCAGAAGCGGCATCCCGGGTTTGTTGCAGCATGGAGGTATGGAGTTTTTCAACCAATTCATCTTGCCCCTGGCTTGCGCTGATGATGGGAGATTCCTGGGGCTGAATGGCGGCTACGGTTATAGTAGGGGTAGAAAGCGCCCTGGTGTACAGCATCAAGCTGAGCCCAATCCAAACTATGAGGACAGTCCCCCCAGATACTGTCCAACGACGCAAGAGCATGGGATTGAGGCTTGGTGCGTCACTCAGGACCCAACGTTGATCAAGGCGCTTCATCACCAGTAAGGCAAGCACATGATTGACCATCATGACCACCATGCCCATCCCAATGATCCCAAAGATACTTACGCCTTGGATAAGCCAAGTCTGACGGTAGAAAGGGTATGCGATGAAAGCCCATGTCCCTGCAATGGGAATGAAGAGGCGGATCATCTCGCTACCCGCCCAGGATGTGATGCCGCTGATCACAAACCAGCGGTACCCGGTTTTTGTATGGAATTTGGCAAGCCCTCTATCTGTCAGAAAAGTGATTCCACCGGCAATTAGCGGCAACCAGACCATGAATGTGCCAACAGGTGCAAAAACAGGGCCGAGGTACCCCTGTAGCCACACAGCTGTTCCAATAGCCGGAGCAAGCGAAGAGATCTTGGGCGGCAGGATACGATATTGTGCCACTAATACAGGAATGAAGCCGATAAGCGCCAATGGCCAGATCTCATACGGTGGAAAAGCGCATACTAAGGCCAGACCACCGAGTATGGACATACCCGTGCCCAATAGCATTCGTTTGCTTGGTGAAAGGTGTTGGTTTTGTATGTTCAGCCTCCCTGAATGGTTTGAAAATGGAAAAAACAGGGGTTGAGTCTTCTTTGCATTACTGGACACACTCAGCCAAGCTATTCTTTCCATTTCTTATAAGGCGATACCAAGATGTCTTTCATCTATCATCTTAGTAATCATCGGCTCTGTTTACCTATCCGTCAATACTTGCTCTATACTTCTTAGCTAGAGCGACAGAATACCTACCAAAGGAATCTGATGATGTAGCTGAGTAGTGCATCAAAAGTCCAGGGTATCTTCTCATTGCTACGCTTGTCCTGACCAGAACGATTCCCCCCTGTGCCGCTCAGGATATCTGTGGTAATATTTATAGTGAAATGCACATCGTAAAAGTGTGCACTTAGCATACAGGAATTGAAGAGTCTGCCAAGGTAACGCTGAAGTGCCCAACGCAAGAGACAACAGGAGGCTTCCATGAGGAAAAGTTTGCTTGTCGTGCTTTTACTGCTCTGTGTTCTCGGAACCTATGCCGATCAGAATCCGGACAATACGGGTGCTTCCTTTCACCGTGACTACAGCTTGGCTCTGGGTGCCCCGTATGACTTGAGCAATTCGGTGATCAATTCCCGCTCGATGGGGAAAGCCCTTATAGATACATATTATCGTGGTGTCGGTCCACAGATCAGTAGCCCCTTTGTAAGGAATCTTTTTGGCGCCCTATGGTCTTTCACCGTTACCTGGTCAGCTACGACTTGGCCCCACGAGTTTGGACATTACCTTAGGACAAAACAGGTGGGAGGAGATTTCTGGATAAAGAGCATGGGATTCCCAGGACCCGAAGGTGGCAGGAGCTTTCCGGAGGACGCAACCCTGGAGGACGAACTGCTGTTCGCCATCGGAGGCCTGGAGGTAAACAGCCTGATAGCCTTAGGCATACAGCAGGACACCTATCGCTACAACGGGTTATATAACGACGAATTATATGCTGCCTTCTTCCATCGGATCATTTATCCAACCTATCTGTGGCTGACCCCCATGATGGACCCTTCTGATCCTGCAAACTGGATTGATGAGGACGGTAAGCAGATCAGCCTAGGTGATGTGGCAAGCGTAGCCAGACTTATCCTGGAACGGCAGGGCAAGAAGGTGTTGCTCCCTGACGGTACGGTGAACCCTGAGTTGTTGACTTTCTATAAAAATGCACAGATATGGTCCCTGATCTGGAACCTTGCGGATATCAACCTGTACTACCAAGTTGCCGCTTTGTTCAAGGGAGAACTTGATGGCACTCGTCCTCCCTACCTTATAGGCGACTCCACTAGGGGGTGGTCCTATGGCATGCTGGCAAATGCCTCGGTCTTGGGTGCCGAGCTGTATTTCAATAATTATCTTAGCTGGGATGGAAGGCATTATTGGGCTTACTTGAAGTATGGCTTCCCTTACACTGATTACGGTATCGGCCTTGGTTTTCCGGACATCCTGCAAACAAAGGCCTTGCATGCCGACCTTGAACTCCATGCCTGGCATCAGGAGTACTATGGCACCGGCGTTGCAGTTAAAGCTACGCTGGATATTCCCTTGTCTCAAAGCCTTTCAGCCATCGTCCAACCCATGTGGAAGCTTGATGGCTACCTGCTTGGAACCCCTATAGGGCAGGGCTTCAGCGGCTATATAGGGCTAACCTACAGGCCTTGAGAAAGCAAATGCGTACATGCCTGTCTGTTTCATAGGTTGGGAGAACACTGTATCTGGAGCATGAAATTGTCCAGTGTGAGGAGGTCTTTCGCTTCAACATACTCGTTGGTGAACTTGCTATTACGGCATATCCCGATTTCTCCTTGCAGGCTAAAGCATAGTTTCACCATAGAGGGTGAAGAAGAATCTTAGCCCAAGAGTAGCAGTTGCTGGAACATTTAGCTTCATACAAGAGGCTCCCAAGGAAATCAGAGCAATCTTTCTTGTACTGGTTACAGGTCTTGGAGCTAGTCTGGGTATAAAGGGTATGCAAGTATGGGGATGAAGCATTTTTTTACTCGTATTGATTACAGCTTTATGATACCACCTCCAGCAACCTTCACTTCCCTGACTCCATAGTATTGAGTATCTTCTCTATATATGAAGACACCAGTAATCCAATTCCAAACTCCACTGAATCCAAACATAAAAAGGAAGCCCTTATGAAACAGACTCTCAATCTCTACAAGAATAACGCCACGTGGCTCTTCGATGACCCTGAGAAGGACATCGTTGCTGAGCCGTTCGTGGAAGGCTCTAGTGAACTGATAACAGCCATACAGGGGCAGTTGGGACTGTCTGGAAGTAACCTTTCTGTTTCATTCTCTGATGAACCCTTCCCTGAGAGCCGGTTCAAGTTGGAGTGGAGGGATTCGAGGGAAGAGTAAAACCTGGAACCAGTACTACTCAAAACGACTAGACATGGAGAACTGGCTATGCCCAGTGCTGTTGAGGTACTTTGAGTCGGTTCCAAAGAAGCTGTATGTGGCAGTGGGGTGGAGAATGACTTGATTAATCAGACACCCAAAGTGAAGCTACTAGATAGAACTTGACAGTACTATTATGTAGGTACTATTTTTCCATCCATCGGCACTTATATGCCCTATAGAATTATAACTACCTAAAAGTGCATCAGATTCGTAATCAAATATCCTCCAGTTGTTGCTGCAAGCAGACGTCAGGAAAGAACTCCTTGAGCCTCTCGCGTATCAAGGCCCCCTTTTCATAGAAATACTGCGAGGCCCCGAGCTCTACAACCTCAATCTCAAGA
>JAVERP010000066.1:0-17146 GCA_034007055.1 Sphaerochaeta sp. | reverse complement strand
TGGCTTCATTGCCGTGCTTGATCTTAAAATCCTTGGTATATTTGTTGTTCATATACTCCTCCTACGTTTGTAAGAAGGATATGGTTATTCAGTTTTTATTGAAATATGAAGTTAATTTACGCTTACAGACAAACGCTCAAGAGGTGGGGAGGTTGCCTTTGCAACCTCCCCACTTCTTTCTTCTTTCTTCTTTCTTTTTTCTTATTCTCTTAATCTCTTATTTCGCATTCGCCTAAACTCTCTGCTATCCTTGCTGTTTCCTATTCTTCCACAATGTTCTTCATGCTGAAGGGCTGACGGGTATTCTCCAAAACGTCCCTCCACAGGGAACCTTCAAGATCCACATGGTTGCGCGAACTTACTGCAACATCAATGGGCAGATGGACGAACCTGTTGTTCATCAAGCCTATCAGGAGCTTGGTCTTGCCGGTCATGGCGGCATGCACGGCATGGGCGCCCAGGCGTGCACAGTAGATCGAGTCAAAGGAGTCTGCAGGGGCACTTCTGATGATGTAGGAAGGATCGATGTACTTCACATTGCACTTGATGCCCTCTTCTGAGAAGTAATCAAGGATCTTTTCTTTCAGGAAGATGCCGATGTCATGGAACCTCACGTTGCCTGAAGCATCGGTCTCCCCTGTGGAGGGAGCGTGTTCCTGCCCTGCCCCTTCAGAGACCAGCACCACCGCGTGTCCACGGTCAAGGATGCGCCTGCGAAGGTTGGCAAGGAAGCCCTGGGGACCATCAAGGTCAAACGGGTTCTCAGGTATCAGGCAGAAGTTCACATCGCTCTGGGCAAGGGAGGTGTTCGCAGCAATGAAGCCTGAGTGGCGGCCCATCACCTTTACCAGACCAATGCCGTTGATGGCATTCTTAGCCTCGATGTGGGCACAACGGACCACAGGGACAGCCATCTGCACCGCCGTATCCATGCCAAAGCTGCTCTGTATGAAGGAGAGGTCGTTATCGATGGTCTTGGGGATACCGATGATGGATATCTTCAGCCCCCGCTTCTTGATCTCATCGCTTATCTCCGAAGCACCCCTGAGAGTCCCGTCCCCACCGACGGTCACCAGGATGTTGATGTTCAGCTTCTCCAGCGTATCGACGATCTCATCGACCTTCTTGCCACCGCCGCGGGCGGAGCCAAGGATGGTGCCGCCCTTCTCCTGGATATCATCGACGACGTCCGGATCGAGGGGAATGAGGGGCCAGGGGCTGTTTTCCAGAAGACCCTGGTAGCCGAACTGCACCCCGCTGATCCTGCGTACCCCGTAGCGGTACCAAAAACAGCGCACAACTGCACGGATGACGTTGTTCATACCCGGGCAGATGCCACCACAGGTGGTGATGGCAGCATGGGTGTGGGCAGGATTGTAGTAGATCTTCTCACGGGGACCCGCAAGCTCGACGGTCTCATCATGACGAGGGACCGGACGGCCATCCTCATCATTATCCGTATCGATGCTATAGAGGATATGGTCTTCATCAGAGACATAATCCGCTTGCCCGTCATTTCGGGTAGAGCTCATCATGATGGGAGAGAGGATCTTCGCCTCGCCCAAATTTGGAATGCTAAAATCAATCTTCTTGGAATTCACTACAGACCTCCGTGATCTTCGTCCTTGTCAAACAGGAGCGAAAGGTTCTCCCTGAACTGCTCATACGGCCTGTCAAGGGTAAGCTTGGCCTCCTGCTCAAACGTCTCATACAACATGATGAATTGCTCTGCAAAGGGGGTCAGGGTCGCACCATCACGGTTAGCCCCGCCCTTCTTCCGGTCAAGGATGGCAACACCAAGGCTTTTCTCCAGATTGCGGATCATCGCAAAAGCCTTGGAATAGGAGATGCCCAGAACCGACGAGCCCTTGCGCAAGGACTTGTGCTCCCGGATGTGCTGCAAGAGCCACAACACCCCTATTCCCATGAATTTGTTGCCTTCCTCATCGACCAGATAGAGCTTTGCCTTTAGTTCCATGCTTCTCCTGCCGCCTGATAGACCAGATCTACCAGCTCCTCTATCTTATCACACTCTACCGAACAATAGGCAAGCCGTAAGGTGGTATCGGCGATGTTGATGCACCCGATCTGGTAGGATTCCAACAGGTGCTTACGCAATACCTCAGAGCTGCCCTTGCATTTGAAGGCCATGAAATAGCCGCTGTTGAAGGGATAGGGCTTGAGCAGCTCGCTGCCTTCATGCTTTGCCAGGGCTTCCTTGATGATGCGATATCGCTTCTCCATCTCGGTGAAGGCCGCAGCCTTGTCGCTATGGTAACTCTTGCCATCACGCATCGCCTTGAGGACCAGGCTCTGACCGGGACGGTCACAGTTGGAGACGGTACTGCGGATGATGCCCAGCGTCTTCTTGTTCAAGGCATCGTAGTGCTCAGCCTTCAGTGCCTTGCCGCCGTAGGTCACAAAGCCGATACGGAAGCCCCATACCATCTCCTCCTTGGTCGCCGCATCAGCCTTGACTGCAAAGATGTTCTCATGGGCATCGCACAGCGATGCGAACAGGCTCTCCTTCTCAGTCTCATCCTCAAAGAACAGGCCGAAGTAGGCATCGTCGGAGATGACCATCAGGCGCATTCCTTCTTCAGCAAGCTCGACGAGGACCTCTTGTGTCCGCCTCATCTCGTCCTTGCTAGGGGTGAACCCTGTGGGGTTGTTGGGGAAGTTCAGCAGGAGGCGGGCCTTCTTACTAGGTATTGAGGCAAGGGTCTCCTTGAGGGCCTCCACATTGAAAGCTCCGCTTTCGGTATAGAAGGGAAATGTCCTGATCGTCGCATTCGCCTGGTGGGCGAATATCAACTCATAGTTGTCCCAGGCGAGGTCGGGGACAACGAGGGTGTCTCCCTCTTCAAAAAACAGCTGGGCAAGCAGGCTCAGACCATGGGTAAGGCCGCCGGTGACGATGGGAAGGGAGAATGCCTTGCCCTTGAGGGAAGGATTCTTCCTGATCATCTCAGTCTTCCAGATCTCGCGCAGCTCCGGGTCCCCGCCTCCCGGGGCATAGGCAAAGATCTGGCCAGGGGTAAGGGCGTTCTCTGCAAACTGGTTGTAGATATCACTCAGATGCATAGGCTTGCCATGGGTGGTGGCCATCCCTATGGTCGCATTGAACCGAGTGGCCTGCTTCTTGGCCTCGGCAGCCTGGGCCACGATGCCCTTGGGGAAGAACATTCTCCTCCCTACAGCTGAAAACATCTCGTCTACTATGGTCCCTTTCAATGCGGTGTTCAATTCGTTGGCTAGTTCATGCATACTGACTCCTCTGTACATGCTTCTTCACTGTATATAGCGTTTTTGCTCAAATGTCACGAAAAAGAGAATTCCCCTTGCGTATCTTCCTGTTTTTTCTGAGGTTTCACCCCTTGCAGCATAGCAAGGAAAGCCTCTTCGTCCACAACCTTGACCCCAAGCTTGTTCGCCTGGGCCAATTTGCTGCCTGCCCCACTGCCGGCAAGCAGGTGGGTGGTCTTGCCCGTAACGGAGGTGGTGGTCCTCCCACCCCGCCTCTTGATCTCATCCAGGGCAAGGGTGCGTGGATTAAACTGTTCAAACGAGCCGGTGACACACCAAGTCTGGTCTGTAAAGCTCTGTTCAAAGGTCGTCGTATCTGTTTTTTTCTCTTCAAACTGCAGCCCTGCCTCGCGCAAGTGCTCAATGCGAACCCGCATTGCAGGATCCTTCAGGCCATCGATAAGCAGGCGGGCACTCTTGGGCCCGATCTGCTTAATGGACGTAAGGGTCGCCTCATCATCACGGTCTGCAATATCAAGCAGGGCATCCATACTCGTTATCCCGCTCTCCACCAGGAGGTCGGCAGCCTTCTTCCCTATCTCACCGATGCCAAGGGAGAGGAGCACGCGCCTGAAGCTCTGGGCCTTGCTCTTCTCCACCCCGCTCTTGATGGCGGCGATCTTCTTCTCGCCAAAACCGGGGGCATCACTGAGGGCCCTCTCATAATCGATGGTGTAGATGTCGTTGACATCCCCAAGCAGGCCGAGGTCGATGAGGGTGGTGATGGTCTCAGGTCCAAAGGAGTCGATGTCCATCTGAGCCTTCCCGACGAAAAACTTCAAACGGGCGCTGACCTGGTCAGGACAGGATGGGTTGGGACAGAAGGTATGTGCTCCCCGAACGACCAGGGGCGTTGAGCAGGAGGGGCACCTTTCAGGCAGGGTCCAGACCTTGTACCCTAATTCGTTCTTCTCTGTCACGCGCTCAACTGCCGGTATCACATCCCCGCGCTTGGAGATCTCAACGCTGTCGCCGATAGCCAGTTCCAGCATATTGATATAGTCCTGGTTATGCAGCGTGATGTTTGAGACCGTCGATCCCCCTACGAGCACAGGAGTGACCCTGGCGACAGGGGTGACCCTTCCGGTCCGGCCCACCTGCACCTCTATGTTCTCTACTGCTGTCTGGGCCTGGGGAGACTCGAACTTGTAGGCTAGGGCCCACCTTGGATGGTGCTCGGTGTAGCCCAGGCTCTCGCGCACAGAGAGCTCGTTGACCTTCATCACCAGGCCGTCTATCTCATAGGGAAGGTCGGGGCGCTTGAGCTTGTACGTCTGCACATACGCATCAAAGGCAGCATACGAGAGGGCCTCCCCCTCCAAGCCGGCCTTGGCCAACCTCTGTTGTGCATCCTCGACGCTAGGGCAGAAGAGGGCGATGTCAGGATTGAGGGCGAAGCCATAGGAGGCGAGCTTTGCAAGTATGGCAATATGATCGGTGAAGGGGTGATCGCCTTCCCAGAACCCTTCATAGACATAGATCCTCAGGGGGACCTTGGCAACCTCGCTGCTCCTTATCCGCCTGATGGTCCCCGCGGCCAGGTTGCGGGGGTTGGCGTAGGGTGTCTCCATACGCTTATTCAGCTTGAGGAACTCCTCCTTGGGGAGGAAGACCTCGCCACGCACGGCCAAGGTGACCTCTTCAGGCAGCCTCAGGGGTATGGATGCGATGGTCTTCATGTTGGCAGTCACGTCGTTGCCAACCACCCCGTCACCCCGTGTCACAGCCCGGGCGAGCAATCCCTGTTCGTAGTAGAGGACGATGGAGACCCCGTCCATCTTCTCCTCCACGACAAAGGAGAGTTCCTGGGCGACCTTGGCCGCTGTCTTGGCCATCCACGAGGAGACCTCCTCACCCTTGTACGCCTTGTCCAGGCTCAGCACCGGCAGGGTGTGCTCAACCTCAGGGAACTCACTGCTGAGGTCGCTTCCCACCCTCAGCGAGGGGGAGTCGGGAAGCCTGAGGTGGGGATGGGCCCCCTCAAGGCTTTGCAACCGGTCAAAGAGGCGGTCATACTCTAGGTCGCTCACCAGAGGGCGTGCATCCACGTAGTAGGCTCTCTGGTACCTTCTCAGCTGTTCGGAGAGATTCTCAATCTCCAGGCGGGGGTCGGTGTTCATACGAGCATGGTACTCTCCCTGCCCCTTGTTTTGCAAGCAGAAGCAGGGTCTTTCTCTCATTGCAGATAATGGGCCAACATGGTATCTTTCTTAGCGAGAGAGGAAGACATACCATGGCAGAGAAAAGAGAGCCCATCTACAAAGCAAATTTGCTTCACGGCATTGTCATCACCTCCGACATCGACGCCGGCAAGATCAGCGAGATCAAGATACCCCCGTTGGACAACAACTATGTGCTGGTGGCGGCAAGGGATATCCCGGGAACCAACCGCATACGGGTCCTGGACAATGCGGCGACACTGCTGACATCATCACAGGTCTCATACAGGAACCAGCCTATCCTCGCCCTCTTCGGGTACGACAGCGAATCGGTCCAGCTCAAGAGCCGCGAGATACAGATCTCCTACGAAGAGTCTTCCCCTGAAGGACCCTCTTCGAACATCTCACTCAAATCCGAGCAGATAGTCTCCTCCCCCTTCACTTATTTTTTTGGGAATATGGAGACAGCGACCGCCTCCGAAGAGCTTCTGAACATGGAGCGCCTCTACCGGTTCCGCGGAACCGGCTATACGAACAACAACATCACACGCATAAGCGTCGACCTCGTGGAGGACAAGCTGCATGTCTACCTGCCGACCCAATGGCCGGCTCATGTGCGCGAGACCATCAGCGAAGTCACCACCATACCCAAAAAGAAAATCATCATACACCGCCTGCCCTTCTATGCTCCCCATGACGAGATGCTCATCGGCCCCACGCGCCTTGCAGCGATAGCTGCTGTGGCCTCCATCAAGGCAGGGTGCCCTGTTGAGATGCAGTGCAAGATTGAAAATTTCCGACCTGAGATAAGCATCAGGAGAAAAAGCTGGTTTTTCCCTGACGGCAAGGCGCAGGCCGAAGCGATAACGGTGAAGGTCAACCAGGGAAGCACCCCCCTGTTCACCGAAGAGATGTCCACCCAGATCATAGCCGGCCTTGTGCCCATCTACCCCCTGGAGGCCCTCTCAGTCTCCATCACCTTCATGACAAGCAACTCCCCCCCAGCACACTTCTATGGGGACCTGGGCTATTGTGACGCCCTCGCCTCCACAGAGAGCCACTACAGTGAGATCGCAAGGCTCACCGGCTACACCTCCTACGCCTGGAGACTGAAATTCGCCTCAGAGAGCGCCTCCCACCTGCCTGTGATAAAGTTCGACAAGCTATCAAAGCTGAAGGAGGCGATCACAGACGTCTGCACCCGTTCGGACTTCCAGCGCAAAAGCGCCGCATATGAGCTGCAATCGAACATGAAGGTGCGCCTGTCCACCTTCTTCAACTACAGCAGAGGCGCAGCCCTGGCATGCGGGTCGGGCATCAGCGGCTTCAGCAGCGAGTGCAAGGGGTTGCCCCAGCAGTCGGTGCAGGTGCAGCTCAACCCCAACAACAAGGTGGAGTGCAACACCTCCTTCTACACCAACGGCTCAAGTGTGGAGATCTGGAAGCAGATCATCTGTGAGGAGCTCGGTGTCGAGAAGGGGAACATCTCCTTTCCCAAGGATGAGCAGGAACTGCTGGACAGCGGCCCTTCGGTGCTCTCCGCAAACAGCGGACGGATGCCCCAACAGATCCAAAGGGCGTGCATCCAGATAAAGGAGAAACGGTTCGTGCAGCCGCTGCCAATTTGTGAAAGCGTGCTCAACTCCCGCATGGGAGGGGCAAAGGGATCTCTGTTCGCTTCCAACAGCTGGGTCGCCCTGGCCCTTGAGCTGGAGATCCTGACAGTCACGCTGCAGCCGATGGTGCGCAATGTCTGGGTGACCATAACAACGGGCAAGGTCTATGACGAGCGTGCACTGCGCAGCAAGATTCGCCACACCATCGTAAGCACCCTGCTCGAGGGGGGGGCCCTGCTTTCCAGTGACAAGAGCTTTTCGATCGACATCGTCATCAAAGAGGAGGGGGAGCAGATATCCTCCTCGGTGACCAGCGCCCTGAAGGGTGTGGCCACCGCCGCTTTTGTCTCAGCTCTCCAACAGGCCCTGGGAACCCATATTCCCAAGGTGCCGGTGACCGGAGAGATAATTCTTGATGCCATGAGGGGAAACAAATGAAAATAGAGTGCACCATCGACGGAAAGGCGCTATCGCTTTCGGTAAACTCCAACAAGCCGCTCTCGCTGATCCTCATGGAGGATGTAGGCAACCGGTCGCTGCTTTGCCACTGCAAGGGGGAAGCGTGTGGCAACTGCATAGTCCTGCTCAACGATGAGGCTACCCTGAGCTGCGTCATCCCTGCCTTCCGCCTGAAGGATGCAACTATCAGCACATTCGAAAGCTACCAGAAGACGCGCCTGTGCAGGGACATCGAGCGCGCCTACCTGCGAAACGGAAACACCCCGTGCCCCAACTGCTATGCATCCAAGACGCTGATCATCGAATCCATCCTGCAAACCCTTACCAACGTCCGGTCGACCAGAACAGGGCCAATCATGAGCCGCCCAAGAATCCCCGCCTCCCTGGATGAAGGCCTTGATGAGAAGGCCATCATACAGGAGCTCTCGCTGAACACCTGCCAGTGCATGCATATGAGTGAGCTTGTGCAGATCGTCGAGACGGCCCTCTCCTTCAGGAGGCGAAAACGTGTACCAAGGAATTAGGTCTCCGGTCATCCATACCCCAAAGACACTCAATGAGTTCAATGCAACCATCCTACGCTACCCCAATGCCCGCATCTGGGCAGGGGGAACCTACATCATGAGCCAGAAGGAGTACTACCCAAGCGACTCCAAGGATTCCATCATCGACCTCGGGGGGATGGAGGAGATGAAGAAGATCACTCGCAACGACCGGTTCGTGGAGATCGGCTCGATGGTCAGTGCCTCCCAGCTGCTGTATGCAGGAAAGCTTGTCCTCCCTGCAATCCTTCAGGAAACCTTGGAGACCCTCGCATCCCAGATCGTCAGGCGCCAGATAACTGTCGGGGGCTCGTTGTGCATCCCTGACATGAGGCTCGCCCTCTCCACCACCTTGGCGATCCTGGACGCTTCGGCTGAGTTCAAGTTCTACCAAGGGGGAAAGGTCTCCACCCACTGGATACCGGTTGCCCGCATGTATGACAAGGAGGGCAAGCTTGCCCTCGGGGTGGACAATGCACTGCTGACCAGGATTCGCATCGGCCTGGACTATGGCGATTTCCACTCGCTCTTTACCGTTGAGGACCCTATGCGCAACACCGAGAAGTGTGTTATATTCGCCTTCCAGGCCAATCGGAGCCAGAACTCGCTGAGCAAAGTGCAGTTCTGCATGAACTTTCCGACAAAGGCCTTTCACATGAGCAAGGACATCGAATCCAAACTCTCCTCGCTCACCCTACCCATACACCCCGAGCGGGTCAACACTATTTCGTATGAGCTGGTTGCCGAACTGAAAAAACAACACAGCACTATCACCGCCTTGCAGCTTGAAAGAGGACGAAGGATGTTTGAATCCGTTCTTCACAAACTGAACTCAAAGACACTGCAAACGTAATCATCTGGAGCAAGTTTCATGGAAGAATCCCTATACGAATATGAGCCCTTCGCCCATCTGCACAACCACTCCGACTTCTCCCTGCTCGACGGGGCCGCCCCGATCGAGCGCTATATGGAGAAGGCGAAGGCCCTCAACATGCACAGCCTCGCCATCACCGACCATGGCAACATGTTCGGTGCCCTGCGCTTCTACTTTGCCGCAAAACAGGCGGGCATCAATCCGATCATAGGGTGTGAGTTCTACTCCAATCCCACAAGCCGGTGGGAGAAGACCATGATGGGGGGCAAGAAGCCCAACCAATACCACCTCATCCTCCTTGCGATGAACGAGACAGGCTACCACAACCTGATGCATCTCAACTCCCTTGCCTACACCGAGGGGTTCTACTTCAAGCCCAGAATCGACGATGAGCTGCTGCTCAAGTACAACGAGGGCCTGATCTGCCTCTCTGCCTGCCTGGGGGGGGAGATCCTGCAGAACCTGCTTCGCGACCAGTACGACGAGGCCAAGGAACGCGCCCTCTGGTTCGCCTCGGTCTTCGACGACGGGCGCTACTACCTGGAGATGCAGGACCACGGCCTCACCGAACAGAAGCGCACAAACCCCATCCTAAAGAAACTCAGCGATGAGACGGCCATCCCCCTGGTCTGCACCAACGACATCCACTACATCGAGAAAAGTGACGCCAATGCCCAGGACCTCTTGCTGTGCATCGGCACCAACTCAAAGAAGAACGACCCTGACAGGATGCGCTTCCCAAGCTCGGAATTCTACATGAAAAGCTACTCCGAGATGCAGGAGCTCTTCTCCTGGTGCCCCGAGGCCCTCTCCAATACGCACAAGATCGCACAAAGGTGCAATCTTGAGCTCCATCTGCCAGGGCCTCTCCTACCCGAATTCAAGGTCCCCGAAGGCTTTGCAAACCCGGCCTCATACCTACGCCACGTTTCAAACGTGGGGCTGAAGGAGCGCTACGAAACCATCACCGAGGAGTTGCAGACAAGGCTGGACTTCGAGCTGGGTGTCATCATCGACATGATGTTCGAAGGGTACTTCCTCATCGTCATGGACTACATCCAGTGGGCAAAGGAGCATGACATCCCCGTAGGGCCGGGGCGCGGCAGTGGAGCTGGGTCGCTGGTCGCCTACAGCCTGGGCATCACCAATGTCGACCCCATCAAGTACAACCTGCTCTTTGAGCGGTTCCTCAACCCCGACCGCGTCAGCATGCCTGACTTTGACATCGACTTCTGCTATGAACGGAGGCAGGAGGTCATCAACTACGTCACCGAGCACTACGGAACCGAACGCGTCGCCCAGATAGCGACCTTCGGGACCCTGAAGGCGAAGGCTGTGGTGAAGGACGTGGCCAGGGTGCTGGACATCCCCTACGACGAGTCGAACAACATCTGCAAACTCATCCCTGAAGACCCCAAGATGAACCTTACCAAGGCCTTTGAGATGAGCAAGGAGCTTGTCGAGCTGGAGAAGCGCGGCGGAATCTATGCGGAGCTCTTTGATGCTGCAAGAAGGCTTGAAGGCCTCAACAGGCACACCTCCACCCATGCTGCAGGGGTGGTCATCGGCAAGGAGGACCTGGTCAACTACGTCCCCCTCTACCGGGATGCCAAGACTGGTGCCATCTCCACGCAGTACACGATGGATCTCATCGAGGAGTGCGGCCTGGTAAAGATGGACTTCCTGGGGCTGAAGACGCTGACGCTGATCAAGCACACCGAGGCCTTGATCAGGAAAAAGGACCCCTCATTCAGTGCCGCGGACATCGACGAGAAGGACCCCAAGACCTTTGCCATGCTCTCGCGTGGGGAGAGTGCCGCAGTCTTCCAGTTTGAAAGCTCAGGCATGCAGAACATCCTCAAGGAGGCCCAGCCATCGGACATTGAGGACCTGGTGGCCCTCAACGCCCTCTACAGGCCCGGCCCCATGGCCTACATCCCCCAGTACATCGCATGCAAACGGGGCAGACAGCCCATAACGTACGCGAACCCGGAACTGGAGGAGGTGCTCAAGACCACCTACGGCGTCATTGTCTACCAGGAACAGGTCATGAAGGTGGCTCAGATCATTGCCGGCTACTCCCTGGGCAATGCTGACATCCTGCGCCGCATCATGGGCAAGAAGAAGGTCGCGGCCCTCGCTGAGGAGAAGGTGAAGTTCGTTGCGGGGGCGAAGGCGCTGGGAAGGACGGAAAAGCACGCCATCGAGATCTTTGAGATGCTCGAGCCCTTTGCAGGGTATGGGTTCAACAAGTCCCACGCCGTTGCCTATTCGGTGGTCGCCTACCAGACAGCGTTCCTCAAGGCAAACTACCCCGCTGAGTTCTGGGCGGCCAACCTTACCAATGAGATGAACAGCCCGGACAAGTTCGCCGACTACCTGCAGGTGGCCAAGGACCAGGGCCTTGAGATCATGGCCCCTTCCATCAACTATTCGGACAAGCACTTCTCCGTAGTGGGGGACAAGATAGTCTACGGTCTTGCAGGCATCAAGAATGTCGGTGAGGGGGTGGTTGAGCTCTTTGTCGCAGAGCGGGAGAAGAACGGTCCCTACAAGGACTTTCTGGATTTCCTCACCCGCATCGACTCGCGCTCGAGCAACTCCAAGCTGCTTGAGTCCCTGATCAAGGCAGGGGCCTTCGACACCATGGGGGTGAACCGACCCACCCTGCTCGCCCATGTCGCTGATGCCGTGCTCTATGTGCAAAAGCGCAGGGAGGAGCGTGCATTTGGCCAGATATCCCTCTTTGACGAGGAGATCGAGGCACAGATGGACACCTTCACCATGACTGAGGTCGAGGACTGGGCGCTGAACGAGAAGCTGGAGACCGAGAAGGCCCTGCTGGGCTTCTACATCTCAGGGCACCCGATGGATGCCTACAAGAGGACCATCAGGGAGCGGGTGACGGTGAACACCGCACGGGTGGACGAGCTTCCCTTCGGCAGGCCCACCAACGTCATCGCCATGCTGACCAACATACGCCCCTATACGACCAAGAAGGGGGATGTGATGGCGTTCCTGCAGCTCACCGACCTGAATGCCACCTTTGACGCCACGCTCTTTCCCAAGACGTTCGAGCAGTTCAAGGAGGTCCTGCATGTCGACGGCATCTACGGCTTCACCGGGAACTTCGACAACTCGCGCGGGGAGGGCAAGGTCTCCTTCCTGATCGAGTCCATTTTCACCAACCCCGACGAGCTGTCCACCATGGCGGTGACCAAATGCCATATCGAGCTGGAGAAATCCTTTTGCAAACCCGAGCAGATGACCGCCCTTCGCGACTCCTTCCTCTCCTGGGAGGGGGGGTGCAAGGTGGAGCTGATAGTACGGGAGGCCGAAGGCTCCAAGAAGGACATCATCGCCTGCGGAGGGGAGTTCAAAGTACGCTACTGCGATGAGTTTGTGGCAGAAGTGCGAAATAATGCAGCAGTTCTGAATCTATGGTTCGACTAATGGCCCGATATTGGGTATCTTACTAGCGGAGGATTACAATGGATGACACCTATTACAACGGAGGACTTTTCTCCTTTAGCAGCGCACCACCGTGGCTGATGGGCATAGCCTCTTTTCTGGCGGCCCTCATCTCTCTCTACTCGCTTTTGATCTGGGTGCGGATAGTCCTTACGTGGATACGCCTGCCGGGTCAGAGTGCACAGAACCCCCTTTCGCACTATCTGGGGAAGATTGTCGACCCGTATCTGAACTGGTTCAGAAATATCAGCTCCTTGAGGCGAAGCAATATAGACCTAACCCCCCTCATCGCCCTTGCGGTCCTCTCGGTGGTGCAGAGCATACTCAGGCTTTTCGGGTCCTACGGCAAGATAACCGTGGGCATGGTATTCGCCCTGTTGCTCAGCACCCTCTGGTCCTTCCTCATCAGTCCGATCCTCTGGTTTGTCATGGCTTTGCTGGGGGTGCGCCTCTATTTCTGCTACAAGCGCGGACCCAACACCATGGCCTACATCAAGATGATAGACTCGCTCGTCGGAGGGGTCCTCAACTGGGTGCAGAGCCTTATCTACAGGGGCAAGGCTATCAATGACAGGCAGCTGGTGCTGACCAGCCTCATCTTCTTTGCAGTGGTCTACCTCAGCTCCTCAGCCCTGATCCGGGTCCTGGTGGCCTTCTTCGCCAAGCTCTCCTTCTGACCATGGCTTACCTTAGGGCGCTTCATGCAAGCATCAAGACCCTAGGGGGCGTGGGCCCGGCCTCGGCCAAAGCGTACGGGGAGCTGGGCATCAATACCTACTCCGACCTCCTGCTCTTCTCACCCAGGGCATGGGAGGACCGCAGCCGTGTCCGCCCTCTGGGTGGGATACAGGACGGCGAGATGGCAAACACCCTCGTCGAGGTGCTCGCCCACTCCTACTTTGGCCAGATGAGCGCCAAGAAACGGACCTTGAAGATCCTGTTGCGCGATGTCTCAGGCCAAGGGGACGGCAGGCTCGCCCTGCTCTGCTTCGGGCGGAACTTCTTGGAAAAAAGCATCAGAGTCGGCCATATCTACTACATCTATGCCCAGGTCTCCTCCAACAGGGGGGAGCTGCAGAGCTCCCAGTTCGAACTCCATCCCGCAACCGAGGATGGGGGGTTCCCCCCCTCCTTTGGAGGGATCCTCCCCATCTACCCCTTGCGCGGTTCCCTCACCCAACGCCTTATCAGGGCCAATGTCCAGAAGGTGCTCGATTCGGTGGAGATGTTTGAAGAGGAGCTTCCCCATGCCCTACGGGAAGAACACCATCTGATGCCGATGAATGAGGCCATCAGGGTGTGGCACTTCCCCCCCTCCCTTAGGGAGCATGAGAAAGCCAGAAAGGCCCTAGCCCTGGACGAGCTCTTCTACCTGCAGCTGATAGCCCGAAGAAGAAAGGGCATGCAGGACGAACAGAGCCCGCCTCGTTCATCCAATCCCACCAAGATAGAGCTTGCCCTCATGGAAAGCCTTCCCTTCGCACTCACCTCCGACCAGATGACGGTGTTGCATGAGATACGTTCTGACCTTGCCAGCGGCATCCCCATGAACAGGCTGCTGCAAGGGGACGTGGGCAGTGGCAAGACGCTGGTAGCCTGGATCACCGCCTTGCACGTCCTTTCGCAGAATGCCCAGGTAGCCTTCATGGCCCCAACCGAGCTGCTTGCCCGCCAGCATGCGGAGTCCGGGGCGCTCCTGCTGGAGAAGTTGGGTGTAAGGATGGCCTTCCTTACAGGTTCGGTCAAGAACAAGGAGCGCAAACTGCTATTGAAGGCCATCGCTGACGGCGAGGTCGACATTGTGGTGGGCACCCATGCCCTCTTCTCCAAGGAGGTTGTCTTCAAGAACCTCAGGTACGTGATCATAGACGAGCAGCACCGCTTCGGAGTGGAGCAGCGCCTAGCCCTTATGGAGAAGGCTGAGGTGCCGGACCTCCTGCTGATGACCGCCACCCCCATCCCCCGCACCCTCTCCCTTACGGTGTTCGGCAACCTGAACGTATCGACGATCAGGACGATGCCCCCCGGCAGAAAGCCCATCGTCACGCTCCTGGTACATGAGCAGAGCCGCAAGCGTATGTACCAGGCAGTCGGGGTGGAGTTCTCCCGGGGCCACCAGGCCTATTTTGTCTACCCCCGCATCGACGACAGTGGGGAGAGCGAGCTGCGCGATGTGACGAACATGTACGAATTCCTCAAGGCCGAGTATCCCGGCGTCCCTTCGGACCTGATGCACAGCAAGCTCGATGATGAGCAGAAGATGTCCATCCTCAAGCGATACCAGAGCGGGGAGCTCTCCTACCTGGTCTCCACCAGCGTCGTGGAGGTGGGCATCGACATACCCAATGCAACGTGCATGGTCATCGAGCATGCCGACCGCTTCGGCCTCTCTGCGCTGCACCAGCTGCGCGGGCGTGTGGGCAGGAGCAGCCTGGCCTCCTACTGCTTCCTGGTCTTCGGCAACCAGCTCACCGAGGAGGCAAAGCAGCGCCTTACGGTGATGAAGGAGTCCACCGACGGCTTCTACATAGCTGAGAAGGACCTGCTCATCAGGGGCCCCGGGGAGATGACAGGGACCAAGCAGTCAGGGTTCCTGCGCCTGCATTATGCATCCCTTACCGAAGACCTTCCGCTGATCGAGCTGGCAAGGGCGGAAGCGGATAGGGTCCTTGAGAAGGACCCGGCTCTGCTATTAGCCGAGCATGCGGTCATCAGAAGGACCCTTGCAGAGGCACCCCCGTTTGCCTTGGAGAGTTCAGATGCCAACTGAGCAAGCTCATCCCAACTTGCACAAAAGGATTTGAAAACCTATTATGGATAGGATAAGAGGTGAGCTATGCGTATAACCGGAGGAATCTATAGGGGAAGGACAGTGACCTGTCCTCCAGGGATCATAAGACCAGCGATGGATATGATGAGGGAGTCCCTCTTCTCCATTTTGGGAAACATTGAAGGGATCTCCTGGCTTGACCTGTTCACCGGAAGCGGCTGCGTAGGCATCGAGGCTGCATCACGGGGGGCGAGTCTGGTACATGTGGTGGAGAAGGACCGTCAGAAGAAGGCGACCATCCTGGAGAACCTCACCATGGTCGAGAGCGAGATCCAGCTCTTCATGACCGATGTCAACCGCTTCATCCCCACTGCCAGGCGCCAGTACGACGTCGTCTATGCTGACCCGCCCTTTCCCATGGCCGGCAAGGTCGACCTCGCCAGGGCTGTAGACAAGGCGGGTCTGCTGACTGAGGGAGGGCTGTTCATCATCCACTACCCCCTTGAAGAGAAGAAGGATTGGCCACAGAGGATAGGAGGGCTCGAGTTCAACGATGAGCGCAAGTACGGACGCAGCATGCTTCGCTTCTACAAGAGGACAACGACCGGGGGAGAGGCTGATGAACAGTGAGACAGTGTCCATCGACGAGCATAACAGGGCGCATAGCCAGTTCACCACATACAGTTATGAGACAGACTGCTTCTTTGATGCAAGGCTTGCATTCTACTTCCAGATAGTGCAGGAAGCGGCGGGCAACCACGCGGCGGTGCGGGGATGCAGCATCCCGACCCTCCATGCCGAGGGCAAGACGTGGGTCATCACCCGAAGCAAGATCGAGGTGCACCGCTATACCCACTGGCCTGAGCAGGTCCTTGTCGAGACCTGGGCACAGCAGCCCATCAGGCTCCACCTTCCCCGGGTGGTCCGCTCCTTTGACGAGGGCGGGGCTCCTGTCTTCACGGCAAAGACCTACTGGGCACTCATAGACCTGGAAAGGGGGAGACCCTGCCGTCCGGCGACCATGAGCGAGCGCATCGGGAGCCCTCCTGTGGAGATGCAGATGGACCTCTCCCTGACGGGCCGCAGGACCTATGAGGATTCGCAGTGCACCACCTTGGTCTCCTACAAGCCTAAGATCCAGTACCTGGACACCGACAGCAACCAGCATGTCAACAACATCTCCTACCTCAACTGGGCCTTGGAGAGCCTGCCCTCAGAGTTTCGCAACCGAGCAAAGGTGGCCGAGGCCGATGTCTCGTGGATACGGCAGACCTTCAGCGGTGATGACCTGACCGTATTCACAGGCAGTGAAGATGAGCATGTGCTGCGTGGAGAGGAAGGGCTGCTCTACCACAAGATAGTCAGAAGTGAAAGTGATGGCAGCGTGACCCCTGTATGGGAGGGTACCACCCGGTGGGAGAGTCGAGCCGCCCTTAGCGGAACACCTTCCTAAGGCTTGGGTCCTTGCCCAGAAGAAGGCCGATGGACTCGCGTACAAACGGGAAGGAGTGGGTATTTGCCGAATAGTAGCAGTACCAGCACCCCTCCTCGGCTTTGTAGCGCAGGTCACAGCTGACCAGATAGCGGCTTGCCCAACCGCGCTCGGGCGTGGTGAGCACCACCGAGCGAAAGGAGGGCTTCCACACCAGCCCGTCAGGGCTCTCTATCTGCAGCAGCGTCGATGTGGTCTTCGCACCCTTCTTGTCCCAGTGCATCGCACATTCAAGGCCTACATACCCATCTGATGCCTGCACCACCTTTATGCTGCCGCATGCCATATTGCGGTAAGGATCGTCTGCATCGGGGGAGAGCAGGCTCTCACCCTCATTTGCCAGGGCGTAGGGGCCCTCCAGGCGGGGGCTCATCGCCAGGGCAAAATGTCTGGTGGCCTTCTGCTTGGTATCTTCGAGCACCACGTGGGAGGCTCCGAAGTAGAGGCGGTAGCCATC
>JAVERP010000019.1:0-66166 GCA_034007055.1 Sphaerochaeta sp. | reverse complement strand
CCATCCCTGTCCCTGAAGAGCTGGGGGCGTGATATCCTCGGTCTCTTCAGCCCGTCCCCTGCAAAAGGGACATCCTTGCTGTCCAGGAGGATCTTGGGTTCGCTGAAGAGGATAAGGTCGCTCGATGAGCGTATCTCAAAGCGGCTGGACTTGTTCTTCTGCCCCCGCTTTCCGCGTACTCTCTTTTTCAAGGGAACAAGGGATGTATCGTGCTTCTCATACAAGAGGTACCACATCCCGTCCTCGCGGTAGATGGATGGGGAGTGACCTCTGAGTTCAATCATCTTCCTCGGCTGCCAGGAGATTCCATTCTCGCTGATGAAGTGCTCGATCCCCACCCATGTGTGGCCGAAAAGGTGCCATTTACCATCGGGGCTCTCTTCAGGAAAAAGAAAGAAGGGGTCGCACAGCCGCGGCATATACCACAGGCTCTCGATCACCGGCTTGTCGCTGAAGGGGAACCAGGAGGTCCTGGTAAAGGATGCAATGGAGGGTTGCATCTCCGCTACTCCTCACGACGTGGCTTTTTTCTCTTTCTGGTGAAAAGAGGTGCCAACCTTTCCTCAAGGTCAAAACGCCTGGTCATCCACTTGATGATGACCGAGTAGAGCCAGAAGCTTCCTCCGATGCTCACCAGGAAGGAGAGTCCAAGCCACAGGGGCACCAAGGAGCTTGTGGGGTCCACAAACCTGGTGATGAGGATGAAGCAGACCAGAAACAGGATAAGCATGAGCACAATGTTCAGCACTGTGGCAACCAGCATGAACCAGAGGGTGTTTGATTTCTTAGACATCGTTCGTTTCCTTCTTCTTTGTAGGAGTGCATAGGATTGTGATGGCGATCAGGATTCCACTGATCACCAGCGAAGCGTCGGCAATGTTCCACGTCGGCCATCGCTCAAAGCCCAAAAACCCATAGACCTTCACACTGATGAAATCGACCACCCTGAAGGAGCGGAAGATCCTATCGATCAGATTACCAACCCCACCTCCCATAAAGAGGGCCAGGGTCCACCTTTGCAGGCGGGTAAACTCAATCTTCTTGGAGAAGTATAGCACGCTTACCCCGATCAGGAGGATAACCGGCAGGAAAATGAATCCCACAAGCTTCACCACGGTGGGAAAGCCGGTCCCCATGCTGAAGGCTATGGCGGTATTGCGCACATGCACGATGGCAAGGAAGTCTCCGAAAAACTGGAAGCCCACCCTGTTCTCGGGTATGTGGGCAACTATCCAGGCTTTGGAAAGCTGATCGGCAATGATCACCGCAAGGGTAAGCAGCAAAGGCAGCGCCTTGCTCGGTTGTTTGGTTTCCATAGGGGCCACTATACTACACTCTTTTCCCCTTTGCCTACAGGCCGGTGGGATGATCGAGGAAGAGTGTCTGCACCCCAAGCAAGGAGGCGAGGTGCTCGGAGAGGGCCTGGACTCCAAAGACCTCGCTTTCGTAGTGTCCGCCCCCGATCATGGTGATGCCCCCCTCCAGGCAGTCATTGTACACCTGGTGGTCACACTCGCCGGTGATAAAGCAGTCCAGGTCCTCAGAGAGGGCGGTGTGGACATCGCCACTGGCTCCGCCACTGACGATGCCAACCGTTGTAATCGCTTCAGGGCCAAAGGGCAGGATGATGGGTTTGGTGAAGCCAAGGGCATCTGAGATCTCCTTGGCTGAAAGGGGCTTGGGGAGCTTTCCCTTGAACCCGATCGCCACGCCCTTGAAGAGGGCGAAGCTCTCTCTGTCGAGGAGCCCGAGCTGAGAGGCCATGACGGCGTTGTTGCCCACTGCGGGATGGGCATCCAGGGGGAGGTGGGCGGCATAGAGGTCCACCTCTGCGTCAAGGAGGGTCTTGATGCGCTGGTAGTGAGTTCCTGTGATGGCCATCGGCCTTCCCCAGTACAGGCCATGGTGGACGATGAGCATGTCCGCTCCCCACTCTACGGCCAGGTCGAAGGTCCTTTGGCATGCATCGACAGCGAACGCTATCTTGGCGACCTCCTTGTCGGGGCCACCGACAACCAGGGAGTTGAGCGATGGGTCAATGGATGAAAAAAGCCCGATAGAGAGGTACTCGTCTAGGTATCTAACCAGTTCATTGCGTTTCATGGGCCATAGTATAGAGAGTTGACTTGATTTGTTCCACCTCCTATAGTTTGGCCATGGTTGAAAAAGTAACGAAGATACAGAGGCTTCCCTACGAGGAAGCTGCTTTTGATTTTACAGAGGAGCTTATCCAGGAGTGCAGGAACCTTGCCATGGAACCCTCTATCGTGGGCCAGCCGAGGGCGTTGCGCTCCCTAGAGATGGGTCTTGCCATACAAAAGGGAGGGTACAACCTCTTTGTCAGCGGCAACTCAGGCAGCGGCAGGCTCGCTGCCATCAAGGCGAGTGTCGAGAGGTTCAGGTCTGACATCTCCATCTTGCAGGACATCGTCTATGCATACAACTTCCTCCAGCCGGACTCCCCGCTTGCCCTCACCTTCCCCCCCAAGGAGGGGCAGAGATTCTCCGATGCGATGGAGCTGTTCAGCCAGAAGATAGCGATCCTGGCCCAGGATCGCACGACCTTCCTGGAGAAGGCAACAAGTTTGCTGAAGGGTCTTCAAACGGAGTTCAGCACCCCCACCCTGTCGGTGCAGTTCAACCACATCCTCTCCGACCTCAGGCGGCAGGCTTCCCATATCCAGAACCTCTCCGACGAGCAGCTGAAGAAGGACCCCTTTGCCCGCAAGTATCGGGTAAACCTCCTGGTAAACCATAGCAAGACAGACAAAAGACCTCTGGTCATCGAGAACTACCCCACCTTCTCCAACCTCTTCGGAACCCTGGACGACAAACAGGAGTTTGCCCACCTGGGCCTCCATGCAGGCTCCCTGCTCGAGGCAGAGGGGGGCTTCATTGTCGTAAACGCTGAGGAGCTGCTCTCCGAGGAGGGCCTTTGGGACTCCCTGAAGCGGTATCTCGATGCATCGGCTCTTGCCCTGCAGGCAAACCTCCTGGTCAAGGGAGAGTTGCGCAAGGGCCAGATCAGGCCGCAGATGACCAAGATACCGGTAAAGGTCATCCTTATGGGAAATGAGGACACCTTCGATGCCCTGACAGAGCATGATGAGAGGTTCCTGATTCTTTTCAAGGTCTCTTCCCAGTTTGACTTTGCCATGCCCTCAGACAAGGATCACATTGCCAAGACCATAGCCAACCTCATCGATTTCGCAGCCAAGAACAACTGCAGGCCACTGGACAACTCAGCCTTGGCTCAGATACTGCGCTACAGCGCTTGGTATGCAGAGTCACGAACAGAGCTCACCACCCAGTTCTCCCAACTCTATGACCTCATCATCGAGGCCAACTACTGGGCGGAGGAGGCAGGGCAAGAGGTCATCGACAGGAGCCTTGTCCTCAAGGCAAACGAGGAACGCGACTACTTCAGCAATATCACCGAGCTGCGCATCAATGAGGAGATCCTCAACGGCGAGATGCTCATAAGCCTGACTGGCTCCAAGGTCGGGGTGGTCAACGGCCTTGCGATCATGGACAGGGGTGCCTCTTCCTTCGGTACCCCGACGGTCATCACAGCCAGTGTGGCCCCAGGCAGTGAGGGCATTGTCAACATTGAGCATGAAGCCGGCCTCAGCGGCGAGATACACGACAAGGGGCTGCTTATCCTGGAGGGGTATCTGCGCAAGCATTATGCAAGGACCTTCCCCCTCTCCATCTATGCAGGCATCGCCTTTGAGCAGTCCTATGCGGAGGTCGATGGGGACAGTGCCTCATCCTCGGAGCTGTATGCCCTGCTTTCGGCCATAGGCGAGCTTCCTGTTCGCCAGGACATCGCAGTCACCGGTTCGGTCAACCAGATGGGCATGATCCAGCCAGTGGGCGGGATAAACGAGAAGATCGAGGGGTTCTACCGAACCTGCCTCACCACCGGCCTTACCGGCAAGCAGGGGGTCATCATCCCAGTGCAGAACTTGCGCAACCTGATAATCTCCTATGAGGTCCTTGAGGCCATCAAGGAGAAGAAGTTCCATATCTATCCCATCACCACCATCGATGAGGGGATGCGCATCCTGACAGGGCGTCCTTTCGGGGTACGCAATGCCAAGGGCAACTATAGTGCGGGGAACTTCAACTTCGAGATCGAGGACAGGCTGAGGAAGATGTACCAAGCGGTCATCTCTAGCAGGGCGTAGCATACCATCTTTGCAGCATGATGCCGGTGGCAACCGATACATTCAGGGAGCCCTTGGTCCCACCTAGGCCGATGGAGACCCTTCCAAGGCTGCTGTCGCACAGAGCGAGCAGGTGGGGGCTCACCCCCATCTCCTCGCTTCCTATGACGGCAGCCCCAGAGGGGGGAAAGGGAAAGCTTTCCAGATCAGAGCCGCCCAGTTCAAGGGCGAACAGAGAGATGGACTCATCTGCAATCTTCTCAATGAGAGCCGATTCAGAAAAATAGTGATACTCTACTGTATCCACACACCCCCGAGCCGATTTGATAGAGCGGGGGTGGGTAGGAGAAGCTGTCCCCTCCACCAGCCATATCTGCTCGATACCAAATGAGTCGGCACTGCGGAAGATCGATCCCACATTGAACGGCGAACGCAAACGATCGAGTATGAGAGTGTGAGGAAGCACCACGCGCAGCGATGCATCCAAAGCCCCTTCCCTGTCAACGAAGTCCCAGTCCGAGGGTTCGCTTCCCAGTGCAGACAACAAAGCGTGGTGCAGGTCTTCCAGGATAAAGGGAAGCGATGCCCTGGATGCAGAGGATAGGGAACTGGACAAGGCATGCAGGGCAAGACTTTGCCCGTCATCCAATACTGAAAAGAACTGAGCAGAAGAGAACAGCGAGCAAAGACCTGCTATATAGGCATGGTCAGGCTCATTGCCCTGCAAGATGAGCTGTGCCTGCTCATGAAAGAGGGAGGCGCACTTGCGAACGCAGGTGCGATCCTTCAGCGTCCTAAGCTTCGCTATCGTTATCATCGGCTTCTGATGCCTCAATAGGGGCTACGCAGAGGGCAAACTCCCCCTTTATAGCCTGCCGTGAAGAGAGTGTCGCCGAGACCTCACTCGCGGTCCCTGTCAGGAACTCCTCAAACTTCTTGGTCATCTCCCGTCCCACCACCACCTGGCGCAAAGGATCAAGGAGGGCCAACTCATCGAGTGTCTTGACGATGCGAAAGGGGGACTCATAGATGACGAAGGCCTCATTGCGTCCAAGCAGCTCAATCAATCTTTTGGTCCTTCTTCCCTTGCGGGGGGAGAGAAAGCCTTCAAAGGTAAAGCTCTTGCCCACATACCCAGCAACACTTATCAGGGTGGCGACAGCTGAAGGGCCGGGGATAGGGACCACGGCAAAGCCTGCTTCCCGCACAGCCTTGACCACGCGCAGCCCCGGATCGCTAATGCCCGGGGTGCCGGCATCGCTGACAAAGGCGATGTTGTTGCCTGCTTCCATCAGAGCAACAATGCCCTGGGCGGAGTTGCTCTCGTTGTGTGCATGGCACGCGATGAGGCGTTTCTGGATGTCGTACTTTTGCAGCAGGGTCTGTGTGTGCCGGGTATCCTCACAGGCGATGACATCAACGCTCTTCAGTGTCTCCACTGCACGGTAGGTGATGTCATCAAGGTTTCCTATGGGGGTGGCTACCATATATAGGGTGCTCATGAGGGCCAGTTTACACAGTTAAGGACTGGGGGACAAGAAGGGCTCACTCATTTGCACTTTGTTGCAATTGCAAGCGCCTGATCTGAAACAATCTTCATTTCAGCCATGATAGCCTCAATCTCCTTGCGGTTGCTGATCCATTCTTCGATAAGGATCACCTCATCAGGGCCGAGGCGCTTGTTCACAGTCTTGCCATTCACCTTGGTCGTCCAATACGGATACGGGCCGTGACGTGAGGCGGGATCCTTACTACATGCGCAGTTTGGTTTTCCACACACTTTGAAGCGCCACTGGATGCTCCCCGGCCATATGAAGCCGATACCGGCAATCCTATTGGCAAGCTCCTGATGTTGTCCTTGCAATCTCTGAAGACTCAACTCATCCTGGTTCATGCATACTATCCTTGTACTATGTGGAATCTGGCGAAACGATACTACTAAATATAGGACAAGTACATATGCTGATATAGAGAAAAATTCCTTCCTGCTAAAACCACATCAAAGTGCAGCACACTGAGCTTACCACCAACAGGGAGGAATCCATAACCCTCTTCACGTAATGCTCAGGCAGTGTGCAATCACCTATGTCCTGATCAGAGAGGCATATGGGCCTGTATCCCATGATGACTTTCTGCGTACCTATAGTTGCTGAGATACTTTTTGAAAAGGATGAGAAATAGGTGATAAGGATCTGAGCTTCAACAGAAGTGGTTAATTCATCCATAACAGCTGGTATTTTTTACCAATAATATAAAGTCCTTATGTTTCCCAGGTGTTTATTAGGATGAAACCTCCAATTAGCACGTTTAAATGCCTGTTTTGAAAAGTTGGCACGCCTTATGCATTGGTATTAGCGTACCAACACAGAGCCACCAAGTGGCAAGAGGAGACCGTAATGAATGTTTTTAAAAGAATCGCAGACATCTTCAATTCGAATGTAAATAGTGCCCTCGACAGGATCGAAGACCCCGCAAAGATGATCAACCTCATGATAACCGAACTGCAGGACACCCTGAGCAAGGCTCGCTCTTCAGCAGCTGCACGCAAGGCAGAAAAAGTAAGCCTGACCAACGAAAAGGCAGAGCTTACCAAGGCCATCGAGCGCTGGGAAGAGAGGGCAAGGCTTGCCATCACCAACAAGCGTGAAGACCTTGCAAGGGAAGCCCTCTCAGAGAAGAAGGGTTGCAATGAGAGAATACGCCTCATTGATGAGCAGCTACTCAACCTGGAAAGCATCCTGACAAGCCAGGAAGTGCAGCTCGCCCAGATAGCTGACAAACTCAAGGAAGTGAAGGACAAGCAAAAGATCCTAGTCCAGCGTGCTACCTCCGCCAAAGAGAAGAAGCAGGTAGCCCGGACGCTGCAGAGCAGCGACAGCACCGACCTTGCCCGCAAGTTCAGTGACTTGGAAAGCAAGATCGAGCGCATGGAAGCTGATGCCGAGATGGCAGGCTACCATGGCAAACCTTCCAGCAGCGATGAGTTCAGCAAAATGGAGACCGACCAGGCCATCGAAAATGAGCTTGCTTTGCTGAAAGAGTCCATGAAGGAGAAGAAGTAATGGAATATCCACGCCAAGAGACCCGCAAGCTCTACAGGGAGCACACCGGCTATGTGTTGGGGGTCATGGAAGGGCTGGCAAACTGGTCAGGGCTTCCAGCCATTGCCCTACGCATTGTAGCGGTCATCCTCTTATTCAAGGTGGGGTTTGTCCCCATAGGGCTTGCTTACCTGGGAGCGGCGATACTGATGCCCGGAAGATAAGAGAGCAAAACAAGTTTTGACGTGAGAGTCCAAACACCATAGGGCACCATATCCAATCATAGGGACAGCAATGTACAGCGATCAGAACCAGGGTCATCACAGGATGTCCCTGGTTCTTCTTTGGTATAATGTGATATGGTTTAGAGATAGCTGGGATTTTGCTACATCTAACTCTATCAGTCAGAGACACTTCGACGGTGTGTCGCTAAACGAATTACATTATCGATATTTACGGTAGGAAGCAGAGCCTCATGACTTGGACCTAAGATGAATCCATTACCGAAAGAGCTAAACAGTCTCCCAATCTCCCTATCAACATCGGTAACGGTGCCATTGAGCAAAAGATCCTGGGTATCGATACCCCCCATGAAAGTCATCTTGCCGAGATACCGTTCAGCTAGCGATTCGGGACTCATCCCTTTTGCAGTGGTTTGCATGGGATGGAGACAATCCACACCCGCCTCCACCAGATCGTCAATAATATCTACAATGCTACCGCAGCTATGCATCACGAATTGCAATCCATACCGATGAGCTTGTTCTGCGAACTTCTTAATCCATGGCAAATAAAACTCTCGGAATAACTGAGGTGAAATCATGAGTGCATTCTGAGTACCGAAGTCATTGCCTATAAACAAAGCATCAATTTTATCAGCAGCGGATTGAAAGAACAATTCGTTTGCTTCGTAATAAAAGTTACAAATTCGGTCGTTAGCCTCCCGCACGATATCAGGATCAGTAAGCATAAAAACCAACAACTCTTCGGTGCCGAACAGGTAGGAAAGATCATGGAAAAAAGGACACCAGAACCCGCTAAGCCGATAGGTTTCATGGGGCTTTTCCAACTCCTCCATTATTTCGGAGAAGTCAAGATATGCAACATCTGGAAAATTGATAGAATCAAGATCGGAAATGGTCGAATCATAATCGAGCATCCCCTGCCCTGATAAGCCATGAGGGTTTTTTTCCTTCCAGGGCCGCATGGCAAGACCCTCAGGATGCATGTACGTCGTCTTAAAATACTGCGGTGTAATCCATCGCATGTCATCGTTGAAACGATTTTGGATCTCCTCGAGAGACGATGTACCCAAGGTGGCGTTTAGTATATCAATCGTCTCAGGATGAGGTTTCCCCAACCAGAACCCGCAATGATCTACAGCTTTCTTCCCAATAATATTCTTTATATGATCCCTTGAAGACATACCACCTCCTTGTGCAACGCAACGATCTGCTGCGCCATTAGCCTGGAGAAGAACCGATCGTAAAACGACCGGGCTCCTTCGACTTCATTTGATTCTAATAACCGTTTTTCTTACCTTCAGTTCCAGTAACTATTGCTACGGCAGAGCTAGTTCCTAAAAGAGTGGCACCAGCCTCTAGCAAAGCTAGGGCCTTCTCCCTCGTATTAATCTTGCCCGAGCCTTTTACCTTAGCCTTTTCACCTGCAATGTTTTTTAAAAATGCAATATCGACAGGCATTGCAGGGATTCCATTAACAAAGCCACTTGATTGCTTCAAGTAATCGATTCCGGCCTCAACCGCCAGTTCCGCACCTATTCTTCTTAGTTCAGCATTCAGTAATCCAAATTCAATTATAACTTTGGTTTGGGCTCCCTCCTGACGTGCAATATGGGCAACTGCCTTTAAGTCAGCAAGATACTCATCATACATTCCAGAAAGCAGATAGGAGGTCTGACTGGTAAAGTCGAAATCCTTAACTCCCATGGTTATCAATTCTTTGGCCATAGCTACCTTCATCAAGGTGGTGTCGTTACCGCTAGGGAATGAGAAGCAAGAAGCAACATGGCTTGTTGATCCTTTTAGGATATCCAAGGCTAGCGTAGCCCAACAGGGAGCAATCATCGCTGCATCAAAACCATACGTTAGCACTGTCTCACAATGTGTTATAAGGTCTTTCTTTGTCATCTCAGGATTCACATTTGTGAACTGGATGTATTTCGCCAAATTGCTGTTCTTATCCATGATTATTCTCCTTCCTTGTAGTCAACTCGCTCTTGGTAATAGTCTGGAACCTTTGCCCCAGGCTTGAGGAACCATGTAGGAGCATCGATGCCTGAACAGAGAATGACATTACCCCATGGCTCAAATGCGCCTGTACGCACAATAAATTTTGCTTTGTCCAGGTACTCCCCAATGAGTTGAGCATGGGGAATCGTCTCAACCTCGCAACGATCACAAATTTCATCAACACGCTTATAGTGCTCTGGATTGAAACTCTTCTGCTCCTCAGCAACTATCACCCGCTCGTATATCAAATCGCTGGTTATCAATTCGAGAATATCGGCGATTCCAGGCACATCAGCTTCAATAGCCAAGTCAACCCGTTTCCCATCAGGAATAGGAAGCCCTGCATCTGAAATAATGATGAAATCCCCATGGCCCATCAAAGCGATGGCATTGTTCAACTGTGAATTTAGTATTCTACTCTTCTTCATATCCTATACCTCATCAGTATTATTTTTTTCTAACTTTAGCATCTGTTCGACACGATCTCTTGTTGGTAATGACTCAACCACTCCCTCGACTTGAACTGAAAGAGTCGCCGATGTATTAGCCATATGAACAGCCTCACCAAGAGATTTCCCTTCTGCAAGCGCTACGGCTAACGTAGCGTTAAAACAATCTCCGGCACCTGTGGTGTCGACGGTCTTGACCGTTTGAACCTTAAGGTTTTTAACCTGGCTGGGTTCTAAGCCATTGCCCTTTTCCAGATAGTATGCTCCATCCTTTCCTGCAGTAAGCACAACATTCGAACCAAATTTCTCATGGAGACCTTGGCATAATTGCTCTGGAGTTCCGTTTCGGCCGAGCAGGCTCATCGCTTCCGTTTCATTGGGGACTATATAGGTAGCGAGCTCAACAAAACCCTTGGGAATCTCCCTAAATGGAGCAGGGTTTAAAATTACCGGTATACCTTTTGCTTGTGCAAGTTGCATGGCATATAATATTGAATCCAAATTGGACTCTAACTGGACAAGCAGGATATCAGCTTCGAATCCTGATGCAAAGGCCTCATCAATATGTTCTCTAGTGAGATCTTCGTTGGCCCCGAGCCCAATGAGAATTTTATTTTCTCCACTGTCTCCCACCATGACGAATCCAACACCTGTACTAGTCGTTGAAGAACGAAAAACCGATTCTGTACGGATTCCTTCCTGAGCTAGCATGGCCAATGCCGCATCCCCGAGCATATCATGTCCTACGCATGAGGTAAACTTTACATCAGCACCTAATCGAGCTGCACCAATTGCTTGGTTAGAGCCCTTACCCCCATGTAGTTGCTTAAAATTATATCCTGGAACTGTCTCCCCCTCTTTCGGGAAGCGTTCTGCATTCATCGTCATTCCCACTGCATAACTGCCGATGACGTGTATTCTTGCTTTTCGACTCATGTTTACTTTCCAAATTAAATTTATATAGATGCCTAACCGTCACCGGTCAGGCATCTTAACTATGATGACACTCCATGAAGTGCCCTTGAGCAGCATCAACCGATAGGCTCACCAGCCTCCAGCTTCCTCAGATACTCATCGACATTGGTCGCATCAACTCGGACAATACCAGTATCTTCGCTCTCAATAGCCCTCCCTTCTGTGATGTGCAAAAAGAGATTCTTCACAGGAAGGTATCCCTGCATGTACGGATTCTGACTTAATGTTGCCTTGGTAGCCCCAGCTTTGACATTATCCAATGTCTCAGGCATGAGGTCATGTCCAACGTGCACAACAGAATTACTCTTTCCTGTCCGCAGGAGAGCTCTTCCAACAGCCATGCTTGTAGGAGCACCTAAAGAAGCAATACCGGTAAGATCAGGATTAGCTAATAGTGCATTCTCGATTGCAGCATACATCTGCTGTTCTTCCCAACCGGTGCTCAAGACCTGTACCACCTTGATCCCTGGATACTCTGCAAGTGCTTTACGAACACCGGCTTCGCGGTCTTGGGACCAAGAGGCAGAAGCTTCACCTGAGGTAATTATGACTTTTCCAGTAGTGCCCATGAATTCGGCGAGAATCTTTCCTTGGATATATCCTGATTCCACCAGATTCTGGCCATAGAATGCCAGACGTTTCGAACCGGCAGCCTCGCTGTTGAAGGTGACAGTTGGAATTCCAGCATCAATAGCCTTGTCAATAATTGGGTTAAGGGCTTCGGCATTTACGTTTGAGATGGCAAGTCCATCAACCTTGGTTGTAATTGCGTTCTCGATGAAGTTCACCTGTTCGTTTACATCGATGCCAATAGGACCGACCCAATTCACCTTAACACCGAACTCTTTTCCTGCGGCAAGCGCTCCGGCCTTAATAATCTGACCAAATTCAATTCCGGTGTCGTGGTACACGACTGTGATTGTCAAAGCATCAGCATCTTTTGCTGACTTCTCTTTGCTGCCCTGAGCACTGATGGTCATAGCCACCATTGCAAGTAACAAGAACATTACGACTACTCTTTTTTTCATACGTTCCTCCTTATGGAAAATATTGTTTTTTTACCGGGAGTTTCTGCTCCTCGGCATTACACGGTTTGTAGGGTCCATCATGTCGGATTTCACCCAACATGTTTCCCAATTAGTGCATTCGAGACTATTTCATCTTTATTTATATGCTCACCTGTCAACTCTTTAACGATCCGTCCATCCTTCATAACAAGCACACGATCAGCTTCGGCGATGACTTCCTGGATTTCTGAAGAGACAAGGATGATACCGAGTCCCTCCTCTTGAAGCATGCGCAAAACAGAAAAAATTTCTGATTTTGCCCCGACGTCAACTCCGCGGGTCAACTCATCCACAAGGAAAACCTTAGGACCTGATGCTAACCATCTTCCAATGATGACCTTCTGCTGATTTCCTCCACTGAGTTGCATGATGTTCTGATAGATATCTCGGGTCTTTATCCCAATCTTTTTTCGCAGGTCCTCTGAAATGGTTTTCATCGCTCGCTTGTCCATCAAGGCGCCAAGCTTAACAACATCCTTCGCATTTGAGGTGTTGATGTTCTCCATGATATTCATTTGAGGAAACAAGCCAGCAATCCGCCTATCTTCTGGAACCATGGCAAACCCATTGTTTATGGCCTGTATGGGACTTTTGTTATCAAGCTCTTTTCCATTAAGTCGTATCGAACCGCTCTTTCTCTTTCGCAGGCCAAAGATGGTTTCGAGCAATTCTGTTCTACCTGCACCCTGCACCCCATAGAATCCGAGAATCTCTCCTCGCTTGAGATTGAAGCTCACATCTTTCACTGTTCCATCTTCACTACTCAGACGTTCAACTTCAAAATAGATGTCCTCATCGGAAAACTGTTTCTTATCTGCAGTGTTCTTATGTTCAAGCTCGTTATAGAGTTTCTCTCCCGCTATCAACTTAACAAGTTTATCAATATCGACATCTCCAATATTGAAGGTGCCCTTATACGTGCCATCGCGTAGCACGGAGACTCTGTCGCTCAACTCAATGATCTCTTCCAACCGATGGGAGATATAGATGATGGTGACTCCCCGCTTCTGCAACGATGCAATGTTCTCAAACAATTTAAGCGATTCAGTCATGGTCAAGGCTGAAGTTGGTTCATCGAGGACCAGCACTTTAATGTCACGAGAGATTGATTTAGCTATTTCGACAATCTGCTGTTCAGCGATCGAAAGACGCTTGACCTCAGTATCAGCAGGGACATACAGACCTAAGGAGTCCAAAACCTGCTGACATGCTTCCCGCATGGTTGACCAATCGAGCTTTCGGTGTTTTCCCCTGATCTCTCGACCAAGAAAAACATTTTCGACAATCGAGAGATTCGGACAAAGTTTCATCTCTTGGTACACAACCCCGATACCAAGTTGCAGAGCCGCCTGTTCGTTGAAGACAGTGATTTCTTTCCCCTCGAAGATGAGTTTTCCATCAGTAGGGGTGTACAACCCCCCCAAGACATTTATCAAAGTGGATTTTCCTGCACCGTTCTCACCAACAATCGCATGAATTTCTCCCCTTTCGATATTGAAAGAGACTTCAGAAAGGGCTCTTACCCCTGGAAAGATTTTGCTTATATTCTCAAATTTGATGATAGCTTCCATTGGTATTCCTCCTTTGGAACCGGTCATGACTTTCTTGACCACATATCGATAGCCACTGCGCCTATAATCACCAATCCAATGATGAGCATCTGGAAAAACGGAGAGACACCAAGGAGGATAATGCCATTTTTCAATACTCCCATGATAAGCACACCAATGAGGGTGCCTATAATAGTCCCTTCTCCACCATTGAGACTGGTTCCTCCGATGATGACAGCAGCTATTACATCAAGCTCCAAACCGTTACCGGTTGTTCCCTGGACGTTTGCGAGGAAGGAGAGGTTTAATATGCCGCCAATGGCGCAGAAGACACCTGTAATGGTGAATGCAAAAATCTTTATCAGGTTACGATTCAATCCAGCGGCCTTTGCTGCAGAGCTATTGCCTCCGACTGCCCTCATTCTGAAACCGATAATGGTATGCTTATACAGGAAGTTCGATAGTATTACTGTAATGATAAAGATGATGCTGATGATGGGTATGTTAAATACCTTCCCCTGTCCTAGAAAAAGGAAGAAATCGAGCCCAGCAGCGTCCACTGTCCGAGGGGAGAGAGAAATAACACGTGCTCCACAGATAACAAGGGCAACACCTCTAGCAATATTCATCATCCCCAATGTGACTATCAAGGCAGGAATTCGCCCGTAGGTGCTCAATACTCCATTCATCAATCCAAAAAAAGCTCCTACAAGAAGCGCTACAAGTATCGCAAGGAGAACAGAACCACCATTGGTGAGAACCATTCCAGCCACAATTGCCGATGCTCCATAGATAGCCCCGACTGAAAGATCAATTTCTCCACTGACGATGATCATGGTCATCCCCATGGCAATAATCCCCATCAAGGAAATCTGGCGGACGATGTTCAATAGATTGTTAATCTTTAAGAAGTACGGACTGGTGATCGAGAAAAACAGGATTAACAGAAGAAGTGCCCCCAGCACACCTATTTCACGTACACTTGAACCAAAACCAATCCTCTTCTTTACTTTTTCTAACATATTGACTCCAGGTGTAAAAAATTCAAAGTTTAACGTTTAGTAAAACGTTTTACTAAATACCTAAAAAATCAGACTCTTCCAACACTTCCCTTATCCACAACCTCAAGAGGGTACTCATACGTCACCTCCTCAAGTTCCTCCTTACGCATTAGCCTAATGAGCATTTCAGCAGCTCTTTTCCCCATATCATAAGCTGGCAATTCTACTGTGGTAAGCTTGGGTTTGAAGATGTCAGGGAACTTAATGTTATCGAAGCCAGCGATGGAGATATCGCGTGGAACCACTAGACCAGCTTCTTCCAGGACCTTATAGGCCCCATATGCCATCATGTCATTACTGGCAAAGATCGCAGTTATCTTTTTGTCTTCCCCTCGCCTCTCATTCTGCTCCAAGAGTGTCTTCATGCAATCATAGCCACTTTGATAGCGGTAAGTACCGTGTATGACCAAAGATTCATCGTAAGGGATTGCCGCTTCTTTCAATGCATCCAGGTATCCATCAAGTCGCATCTTGGCATTTGTTGTCTCAAGTGGTCCGGTGATACATGCAATATTTTTATGTCCTTTACTGATTATAAAATCACATATCTTTTTTGCACCACCACGATTATCAAAATATACTCCAGGGAATGTATCCACTCCTTCCAAGTACCGTTCAATGAGAACGATGGGATATTCGTTTTGAATAAGCTCATGGAAATAGTGGGAAAATTCAAATCTATTCTGGGTCGTAAACAGCATTCCGTCTGAAACCCTTCCCTTAAGCAAATCGATATATTGCTTCTCCTTTTCCAACGAGCTGTCGGTATTACACAGGAACACTCCGTATTGATGCTCGTTCATGTAATCTTCTACACCACGGGCCAGCTCGGAAAAAAAGGGGTTTCGCACATCGGGGATTATTAATCCAACAGTGTGGGATCTGCCAGTGATCATGCTTCGAGCAACATTGCTTGGGGTATAGCCGAGCTCAGCGATTTTCTTCTCTATGCGCTCTACAGTCTTCGCACCAATATTATCCGTCTTGTGATTAATAACCCTTGAGACGGTTGTCACCGATACGTCGCATAATCTTGCAATGTCCTTAATGGTAACCTTCATATGACCCCATACTCCGTAGTTTAACGTTTTACTATAACGTTATATTAACCATAGAACGGGTTTTTCCATTTGTCAAGAAAAATATTTTTATTTTTTCATTACGTGCAATCGATTCCAAGAGACAAGAAATGAAAACACCACTCAAGGCCAAAAAGCACAATCTTCAGGCAATATAAGATCGGGAGCAAAAATAGTGTTTGAAGATTAAGTATGTGTTACGGAAAAGAGATGGCTTATAGGAATGTAGAGCAGAGACGTGAATTGATGCAGTGCCAAGTGGTGAAATAGATCTATTGTTAGTGTTCCATCACTGTCCCAAAAACTATATGCTATTTGGGACAAACGGATGACCGGACTGCCCACCAGGGATCCTACTGTCCGGTTAACTTTTCTCAAATGACCAATACCTACCGTCAACATATGGACTTGCATGCGGTTTATACTTTTTTTGATATGAAGCACCAAGATCAGAGTGCATGCTCTTTTTCTTACAACTTGTCCTTATATTTACGGTACAGGCCCCTGAACTGGTCATAGGTAAGGTTGAGCAACTTTGCCGCTTCCTTCTGGTTGCCATCGCTCTTTTTGATGGAACCCTTGAGGTAGGAAAGCTCTAGCTCTTCACGTGCCCGTTCATACTGGGAGAGGTCGAGCTCCATGTCAGGAATTGTAGGTTCTTCTTGTTTCGGATCTGCATAAGGATTGGCAAAAGGATCAAACTGCACCTCTTCTATGATTGTGGTGTCGCTGCGATAGACTGCCCTTTCCACCACATTCTTCAGTTCCCGCACATTTCCTGGCCAGCTGTATGCCATGAGACTTGCCACGACCTCTTTGCTGAATCGTGGCATCTCACTTTTTCCACACTCCAGAGCCATCTTCGAACTGAAGTAATTGGTAAGAAGCATGATGTCCTCTGCTCGTTCTCGTAACGGGGGGAGGAAGAGCACTTCAAAGGAGAGCCTGTCCAAGAGGTCCTCCTTGAACTTGCCCTCCTTGCAGAGCTGGGGAAGGTCATTATTGGTGGCTCCGATGATCCTGGCATCAACTTCATGGGTAACAGAAGAGCCTACCCGCTCAAAGGTGCCGTACTCCACTACCCTGAGGATTTTCTCCTGGACTTCCAGGGGGATGAGGCCTATCTCATCAAGGAAGAGGGTTCCTCCCTCAGCCTCTTCGAACCGCCCTTTCCTTGTCTTTTGTGCTCCGGTGAAGGCACCTTGCTCATAACCGAACAGTTCGGTTTCAATAAGGGAGGGAGGAAGGGCTGCACAGTTGACGGTAACCAGGGCTTGTTGCCATCGGGAGGAGAGGAAGTGAAGCCTGCGTGCAGCGCCTTCCTTACCACTTCCCCTCTCTCCCACCAGCAACACTGACCGATTGACCTTAGCCGCCCGACTGAGCTGGCGCTGGAAGTCGAGAAAAACTTCACTTTCCCCAAGAAGCTGCTGGCTGTACCCTACCTGGCTGGATTCCATCGTCTCTCCCTTTATGGTAAAATACACCATTGTTGGTTGGTTTCACCAACCCTACGATACCACACTAGCATTGAAGAGGGAAGTAAGAGTCGTCTAGGCTACCTATTGAAAGGGTTTACAGACTTTTATCTTTGGATTTGATAGTTGGCATGCTTTGTGCATATTATTTTATAGACAAACAGGTGGTACCGCTGTACTGCCCAAGGAGAATACTATGGGAGTTTTTTCAAGATTCTTGGATATTGTGAATGCAAACATCAACTCACTTCTCGACAAGGCTGAAGATCCTGAGAAGATGATCAAGCTGATGATGCAGGAAATGGAAGATACACTGATCGAGCTCAAGAGCTCCTGTGCCGCCAAGATGGCTGGCCGGGCAAAGACTGAGCGTCTCTATAAGGAACAGGAGAGTGCCGTCATTCGTTGGCAGAGCAGAGCAGAGCTTGCGATAAGCAAGGGCCGTGAAGATCTGGCAAGGGAAGCTTTGCTTGAGAAGAAGAAGTCTCTCGATTCCATGACGCAGCTTGCCTCTGACCTTAAGGTTGCCGACGAGACTATCAAGGTCAGCAAGGACGAGATCAATCAGATCGAGGACAAGCTGGTGACAGTCAAGCAGAAATATCAGATGATGGTAGAGCGTGGAAAACGTGCTCGCGAGGAGCAGGCTGCCCAGGAAACCTTGAGGCGTGCCGCTGAATCGGCAACACATGACCGTTTTTCGAGCATGGAAGAAAAGATCGACCGCATGAAGGCAAACAACGACCTGAACAAGTATGAATCCAGCTCGCTGGATGATAAGTTCAAGGACTTGGAAGAGATGGATGATATCGATGCTGAAATAGCAGAGCTTCGCAAGCGCGCTGGACTCTGATAGAAAAGGGAGTTATTGAATGGAAGCGGTATTTATACTGATAGTCATCTTTGCCTTTATTATCATAATCTCAACGCTTGATGAGAAGTTTAAGATGAATAAAAGAAAGATGGATGCGGCCCTGAGAATGCGGGAAATGGAGAGCGGGTATCCACCTGGAACCTACAGCGGCTATAACCCACGGCATAAGAAGAGAAAACGGTCAAAGAATGATGACGATGACTTTGCATTCTCCCCGATGGCGGAGCATAGCAAGGAATCCCAGAGAGAAGTGTTGAAAAAAGGCATCGACGACCTTCAGCAGCGCTTGGACAATATTGAGACAATTATACAGAGCCGCAAGGCACAAGAGAAGGAATATAAGGAATGATTGGTATGGCAACAAAAAAACTTTACAGATCACCTCGAGGAAAAGTCTTCGGAGTAGCAACAGGTTTGGCCGAGTGGCGTGACTTGAATCCGGACATGGTACGACTCATCATATTTTTGGTCGTGCTTTCAACGGGAATCTTCCCAGGGGCACTCATCTACTTGGTTGCAGCACTCATCATCCCGATGAACCCAGGCCCACAAGCCTTTGAAGGCGAGTACTACCAGTCCAAGAAGGAGAGCAGTAGTGATGAGGACCTGCAATCTGAGTATGATCGCCTGAAGAAAAAGGTCGAGAAGATGGAAAACGATATGTTCAATAAGGAACGTGACTGGGACGACAGATTCCACGAAAGGAAGTAATATGCTCAAGGACTCCAAAGCCAACAAGATTTTCCTTATTGTCCTGATCAGCATCCTTGCCATCCTCTTCTCCATGGACTTTGTCTGGCAGAAGCGTGGCAAGGAGAATAGATCAGAACAGACCTACTCCTTTTCAGCTTCAGACTCGGTGAGGATCAACACAATCAGCACTGACGTCGTCCTAATGGTAGAATCTAAAGCCCGAGAGGCTCTGATCAGTATCGGAGAAAACGATAAGAGCAGCCTGAAGGTAGCAAAGAACGGCAAAGAGCTGAACATCGTTGTAGCTCCTCTTTCCAGAGGCTTTCTGAATTTCTTCAATAGCCAAAACACACCACTTGTGGTTACCCTGCCCCAAGCCCTGGTTGAACAGCTTGAGATCAAGACAACCAGTGGGGATATCCTCATCATGCAGGATTTTGAGGCAAGAAGAATCCAAATCAATAGCGTCAGCGGTGATGTTGATGTGCTTAACCTTACGGGTAATGAGGATCTCTACATCAAGACGGTCAGCGGTGATATCAGTGGATATTCAGCAAAGAGTAATGAACGGTTATCCCTTGCTTCCACCAGTGGTGATTTTGAGGTAAACAGCTTGGAAGGCAAACACATCTCGCTCTCCACAACTAGTGGAGATATAGAAGGGCAAGTATACATCCTTTCAGGGGGTAGCTTGGAAAGTTCCTCCACCAGTGGTGATCTGGAGCTTGATTTGAGCCGGACAGAAGATCTGGATATTCGCGCTACCAAGGTAAGTGGATCCATCCGCTTCAATGGCCAGAGCCAGGAAGGCTCTCCTGCCTCTGCCAGTACAGGGAAAAAGAACACAGTGGTAAAGCTAGGGACGGTAAGTGGGGATCTGGACATTCGGTTCTAGCCAAAGCTAACAAAATACAGAATTAAGAAAGAGAATACCAATAGAAGTAACACCCCCTCTCCTGCAGAGAAGCAAGAGAGGGGGTGTTCCTTTGTTTCTGTTTTTATGCTGCAACTACTTCAAAACAACCAGTGTATGCCCATGCACAATATATATAGCTAAATGGTAAATCCGGTCTTCCTCACCACTGAAATCCGACTATTTTTCACCAGTAGAATCCGGTTATATTTCATCAGTAACTGAATAGCGGCAGCGAAGAGTTTGGTAGGTAGCTTATGAAATACTTGGGGACCTTTGGGGAAGGAGAGACTTCAGCCATGATATGAAAGAATGAATTCTTAAATAAGCACTTGAATGTACAAACAACGCCCCTCCAGAAGCCAATAGCTGTGCATGAATGTCCTACAGCTGAGTAAGCGTCAATTGATGCCTTCCTGCATCAGTTAGAACTCATTCTAGATCAGGACTGCATTCTGTGCAGCTAATCACTGCCCAACCGCCTTCTATATGCTTGAACGAAGGTATTCCACCATATCCCTATTTGATCTCAAGCTGAGGGCTCTTGAAGCCTTACAAGCCCAATGCCAGGGTATCATTCCAAGAAACCAAATGCCCCCTATGTTCATATTCAGGGGTTTTATCGGTAGTGGTATCATCAACAAGATAACTGCAGGTGGTGAAGAATAAGCGGATTTAGGTGATGAAAAATTCCCAGATTCTGGTGATGAATCTAGCCGGATTTACCAGCTAAAATTGACATACACTGTAAAACTCTCATAACCTGGTTCGCAAAAGCTTGCTTTTACTGTACTGAATGTAATAAGAAGTAAGTGTAAGAGTCGCACTCCTCACGGGTGCGTGGATTGAAACCCCCAGAATATCTGAAGCCTATCCTCCAAAGTCTCGTCGCACCCCTAGCGGGTGCGTGGATTGAAACTCTTATGCCCCCTTCTCCTGCTGAGACAAGAGAGGGGGTGTTACTTTTGGTAAAATACAAAAAAATACCAAATCTTAATATTGACAATCATCAAACCAGCCATCAATCTTACTATAGCCTAACAGACAAGGAAAACTATATACAAAATGACTAAAAGCCTCATCTATAAAGAAATCTTACAATGTATCAAGGAAGGTGTCTATTTTGTAGATACAAATCGTAAGATCACCTTCTGGAACAACTATGCTGAAGAAATTACGGGATTTTCTGCATCAGAAGTCCTCAACAGTCATTGCTATGACAATATCCTCAATCATGTTGACGATGCTGGTACACACCTGTGCATAGATGGGTGTCCCCTGCATAAAACCATTGATGATAGCATCAGACGTGAAGCGTCAGTATATTTACACCATAAAAATGGTCATAGGGTACCTGTAGTCGTGAGAACGTTTCCCATGGCTGATAAAGGCAAAATCATCGGGGCAATCGAACTTTTCGCTGAGAAAAATACTGCTACTGAACTGCGGCATGTTATGGGTGATATAGAAGAATTTAAAATTCTCGCTATGACTGACCAGCTTACAGGACTCTCAAATAGAAGATATGCAGAAAATTTCCTCTCAAACAAATTATTAGAGTTACAGGAGTTCCAGGCTCCATTTGCAGTGGCCTTGGTTGATATTGACAATTTCAAGACAATCAATGACACCTATGGCCACGGTATGGGAGATCGGATACTACAGATGACATCCAAGAGTATGATGAGTGCTGTGCGCTCTGATGATCTTGTCGTCCGATGGGGTGGAGATGAATTTCTTGTCATTTTCTCCTCTATCGGAAGCAAAAATCTGGAGCAAGTGTCCGAACGAATACGAATGCTTGTTGAATCATCATCCTTGCTGGTGGATGGAAATCCTATCCAAGTTACGGTCTCCGTCGGATCAGTCATTGTGGACAAACCTGTCTCAAAAGACCTGATTATCCAAATGGCAGACCAATTGATGTACCAGAGCAAGCAGAAGGGCAGAAACTGCATTTCAATCGGATGAATGGAGAGGCAGTGATTCTTGCCTCTTCCAACTCTTTGTTCAAACTTCTTGCGCAACACTTCATAAGCCTTTAGCATGAGACCATCCGATCGCATACGAAAAGGGGCCAACTATGGAACGTACTGAAAAAAGCCTATATACGATCATGCTCATCTTTATCCTTGGCCTGGCAGTCACTGGATTAGCTTTGGATGGCCCTGTAACGACATTGCAAGGCTTTCTGCACCTGCAGATCAGAGGTGCACGCCTGATCAATGACTTTACCCAGGCAGGCGTTGGCGCCGCCATGTTCAATGCCGCCCTTGTTGGACTTATCGGCCTGACGATAGTCTTCTTTGCAACCATCAGCCTCTCGGGCCCTACCATTGCAGCCATCTTCACCATGATAGGCTTCGGTTTCTTCGGCAAAACACCCCTCAATATCCTTCCCATCATTGGGGGTGTATGGATTGCTGCAAGAGTGACTCGCAACACCCTCGGATCTTACAGCCTTATCGCACTCTTCGGTACCGCCTTGGGTCCTGTGGTGACCTTCATTATGTTTGAAATAGGCTTGCCCCTTATAAGCTCTATCCCTTTGGGAATTTTCAGCGGCCTTTTTGCAGGCTTTATCCTCCCAGGTGTCGCCGGCTCAATTTTACAGCTCCATCAGGGATATAACCTCTACACCACCGGCTTTAGTTGTGGCTTCATCGGCCTTTTTGTGTCGGGACTGCTTGTCGCAAGCAACAAAATGGAACCGATGACAATTATCTGGAATACAGCGGCAGAGCCTGCTCTCTACCTGCTTATACCTATTTTATCAGTTCTCCTTATCATTTCAGCCCTCATCATCGATGGCTTCGCCAATATCCGTGAGACCCTGACAGAACTGCGCGATCTGCAAAAGCTCACAGGAAGGCTGCCCACTGACATCTTCGATGCAGGGACCGCGGGCTCGGCCTTGATCAATATGGGGCTGTTGGGGCTCGGCTCTTCCTTGTATGTCTGGTTGGTGAAGGCTCCGTTCAACGGCCCTGTGATCGGGGGGATGTTGACGGTGATGGGCTTTGGAGGATTTGGCAAGACCTTGAAGAACGTCTGGCCGGTTGTGGTCGGCGTAGTCTTGGCGACACTGGTGTTTGGCAAGCAGCTCTCTGCTCCGGGGCCCATTCTGGCGGCCCTCTTCTGCACCACCCTAGCCCCTATAGCAGGACAGTTTGGTATTATGGCTGGGGTAATAGCAGGCTTCACACACCTGTTCATGGTAGAGACCACCGCAGCCTGGCATGGGGGGTTGGACCTCTATAACAATGGCTTCGCCGGTGGACTGACCGCAACCCTTATCATAGCCCTTCTACAATGGTACAGGACCAATCGCCCCAGGGAGGATTTCCAAGTATGAAACGAAAAGAATTTTTAGGCCGTCTTATCGGAGAGCTCACAAACTTCATGCTGGAGGGCAATCCGCTCAGGCTGGTTGTCTCCCTCCATCAAGAGGAAGATGGGGCCCATATCAGCTTCTTTGACGACATACCAAGGTCAAAAAAGGAATTGGATAAGATTCGCAAGTCCCTCAACCCCAAGACACAGCGCCCTGAACTTGCTCAGTACTATGGGCAGATGGCAGGGCACGACATGGCTTGGGAGGCTAGGCTCAACCTCATCGGATGGCAGATCAAGCAAGCAAGTGTCTCCAATACTGATAGTGGGTTGCAGATAGACATCTGGCTTGGCAGCGATGCATTCAAGCCGGAGAACTTCACCTTGGATATGAAAATCTGACTACCGGATATCCTCAAGATTGATGACGTGCTTGGCCTGCATGAGGTCAGCCTCCTCCATATCATGGGTCACCAGGATTACCGTCTTGCCCCTGGTGGCTTCCACTGTATAGGCAATAACCTGATTCTTAGTCAGGTCGTCCAACCCTTTGAAGGGCTCATCAAGAATAATTAGGTCATATGTAGCCAGGAGGGCACGCACCAGGGCAACCCTTCGTCTCATTCCACCAGACAGCTCTCTGGCAGGCTTGCGAATGGCATCCCCGAGCCCTACGGCACCAAGGGCTGCCCGTATCTGTTCGGTGGAGACTGAAGGCTCCACCACCAGCTTTACGTTGGAGAAGGCCGAGAGGTTGTTGCATAGACGGTCTTCTTGAAAGACAGCACTGAGCTGGAGATTATCAAAGGAGGATAGGGAACCCTCATCGGCCTCTTCGAGGCCCATGATGAGGCGTAACAGTGTTGTCTTTCCCGAGCCTGAAGCTCCAAAAAGCACATTTACTTCTCCTGAATGCAGGGTAGAGCTAAACCGGTCGAATACAACCGTATCACCATACCGTTTGGATATGTTTTGAATCTGCAGGTTTTTCATAGGTGCTCCATCTTTAAGACCACCCTATCCAAAAGCGTAAGGACAATCTTTTCAAACCATACGCTAATGATGATAATAACCAGCGTCCAGGCAAACATATCCGGAGTATCCAGGTAGATCTTTGCCTGATAGAGCATCTCCCCGATCGAGCCTTGGGGGAGCCCTATCACCTCTGCAGCAATTCCAGCCTTCCAGCCCAGACCCAAAGCAACCGAACACGCAGATCGGAAAAAGGGCAGCACTTGGGAGAGGTAGATATAGCGGATACGCCTATAGGTGGGGACACGGAAGACCTCTGCCATTTCCAACAGTTTTTTGTCAGTGCTTCTAATGCCCATCAGGACATTGGTGTACATGATGGGAAGCACCATCAAAAAAGAGATGAAGACTGAGAGATTCTGTGGAGCTATCCAGACAAGGGTAAGGATAACAAACGATGCGACAGGGGTTGCCTTTATCGTCTGCATGGGAGGAGCAAGAAACTCCTCAACCAACCGGTAACGGTAGGAAAAGATAGCAAAAAGTACCCCTATGAGGGTTGCTAGAAAAAATCCCCCAGCAATTCTCGAGAAGGAGTACCCAATTGAAAGCCAAAAAGACCCGGTTATGCCCAGGTCAAAAAGGCGTATCATAACATCGAGAGGAGAGACAAGCAGGATATCTTGGCCTAGGGTCATGGCAACAAGTTGCCATATCCCCAGCCAGAGAAGGACCGACCATATCCTGATAGTCCCTTTTTTATTGTTAGCGAATGAAGTAGAAATCATCGGTTGGCAGTGCTCCACCTACGCTCTTGGGATTCTGATCATACAATACCTTGAGATAACCAGAAAGTTTAGTTTTCATCTCGGTACCATCAATATAGGTTATATTACAGAAAGGAAGAGCCTTCAAGGCAACAGGGGCAGGAACAATTTCCAAAGCACCTATAAGACGAGCAGCCTCTTCTTGGTTGGAGAGCACATAGGCAACGGAGTCTGCATAGTGATCGAGGAACTTGCTGACAGCTTCTGGCTGCTTCTCAACAAAAGAGGTCTGGGCAACAACAACACCGGTCATCATGGTGCTTGGGAATGGCTGTGAACCTTGGATGTCTTCCCAGAGCTTGGTCATATCGAGGGCGACTCGGATGGTTGGATCCTTCATCATAGCAGCGGTGGCAAAAGGCTGTGGCAACACTGCAATGCTGTTGGGCTTCTGAGCCAGAGCAGCAACACACTCTACAGTCTCGCTCTTCCACTCAATGGTCACATCTTTTACCCCATAGGCATTGAGCAGATACTTGAGGGCATACTCAGGGGATGCTCCCTTTCCTGTGGAGAATATGGTCTTTCCGGCAAGATCTTCAATAGATTTTATGCTATCACCACTTTCCATAATATACAGGACGCCCAGGGTGTTGATTGCCAGAACCTTCAGGGCACCCTTGGTATTGTTGAACAACACAGAAGAAAGGTTGGCAGGGATCGCTGCGATGTCTACCTCGCCCTTTGCCAGCTTGGCGACAACCACATCAATGGTGGCCAAGTCGTCAAAGATGTAGGCATTTCCATCCATCACACCTTTCTTTGCCTCTTCCATCAGGGAGACCATGCCCATGGCAGTAGGTCCTTTCATTGCCAGGACCCTGACATCGACAGGGGCTTTTTCACCATCAAGGAGGGTCTGGAAGTCAGCATTGACCCCCTCTTTCGCTCCAGACGCAAACAGGGCGACACAACTCATCGCCAATACCAGTAACACCAGACTTACCTTCTTCATACTCATTACTCCTGTGCCAATGTGGCACCTACATATTCTATCTATGGAGAACACTCTCCAAAACCATACGGTCCAATACCCGCACCAGTGATCCGTTGCTGTATACAGCACCCATCTTCTCCAAGGCAGAGAGCTCCCTGAAAAGGGACGCCCTGCTGATGCCCAAAGGCAGGGTCAGGGAAGCCTTCGAATCAAGAGAGAGTTCCGGCAGTTCGACGGAGGTGTTGCTCAACAGGTACTCAGCCACTTTCGACCGGGCAGAGGTAAGGCTGAGCTGCTCGATGCGCCTGATCAGGAACTGAATCTTACGGTTGCAGAGCTTTGCATATTCGACCATTGCAAGGGGACTTTTGAGTATTGCCATACGCAATACGTCTTTAGGAAGAGAGAGCAGCACACAATTGGTCCGGCACTGCAACTTTGTGCGTAGGTCCTTTTCTTCAAACAGGTTGCTTATGCCAAAGACCTCCGAGGGGCCCAAGGTGGATACCAGAATGGTGGCACCGTCGAGTGCAATGCTGAACACATCAAGCTCTCCCTCTTCCACAAAGACAGCCAAAGAAGCTGATCCATCACTATCCCCCACTACCTGTCCCTTTGGATAGGAAGTACGCCTTAATGATGAGGTAGTGATGGTTTTGGAATCAAGTAGCAATTCCAAGAGTGTGTGGTCAGATGAGAAATTTGTTTGCATACCATCCTTTAGTAACCTTGAGCTACCTATATAGCAATATTACCCATTTATTAGGGGATAATCAACTATATAGCAGTTTTAACCGTCTCATATGAGACTATAGTAAAGATATCATGGATGAGAGGATTAAGGCAACAAGGGCTTGGAGAACAAAGACTACGACTACAAGCTGTTCATCTTTTGGTTGGATGGAAAGAACATAGGGGCCTATGCTCAACTGCAAAGAAAGGGGGAAGCAGTTTCAGGATCCTAGATAGAAGGATATATAATGGAATGAAGGATCATCAAGATACAAACTTGCAGATTACCATCTTGCAATCCTATGATAAAGATTCATTGAAATATTCGTTCAATAACTCAAGAGAATTCCAGCATTCGAGTTACCCAACTGTTGAAGCAAGTACACTCGTCTTTTATTTTTTCTACTCCAATAGAATGAGCAATGCGTGTTCCCTGAAGAACCTTCTTATATTGTGGATATAAGCGTTTCAGCACTTTCGAGGGTGCTTTTGAAGGATCCGTATTAATCAGTTCCGGATCACCATTATAATAATCCAAAATCCGTTGTAAATCCTGTTCATGTACACTTAATCCTTCACTGAGTTTTTGAACATCAGAGAAGAGCAGAGCTTCAAACTCATGCATGGAGAAATAGGGGAATACCCGTGCTGCAACAGCATATTTTGGAAATAGAGTTTCAAGCCTTTCCAAAGTTTTATTTTGCAATATTGTACTTATCTCGTTCTTATCAAGTTTCCGTCCGACCTGCAAGGCTCTACACAAATCATCCATACCAGGCCATGTAGAATCAAGCCGAAAAAAATCAAACATTGAAGAGATATAGGTTTCTCCTCTTTGTTTTAAGGCATTTCCCACATCTTTGGAAAAGCGCTCAAAAGAAACACCTCCACCCTTATGGCCTGAAGGACCAATCAGTTGTGCGCGAATATAACAGGACTGTTCTCCAAGGTATGGGGCCAAAACTGATCTTAAAAATGATTGTTCGCTTTACCCTTCAACAATTACAATGACCTCATTCATGTATAGGCCCCCCGGAGAGTATGTTTTTAATCCATAACTCTCCAAGAGAATAGTCTTCCAACCAAACATCTAATGAATCAGAATTTAGCCTGGTGAAGGTAGACTGTCCTTCCTTTCGGTCACAAACAATAATATCTTCAGGCTCAAAATGACTGATCAAAGCAGGTGATTGAGTTGCCACAATTAGTTGAGTATCCGTAGATCGTGCTTGCATGAGCTCTGCTAGAAGGCCAATTGCATACGGATGAAGCCCAAGCTCGGGCTCGTCAATGATGATGGTATCAGGATGCTTTGGTTGTAGAAGGACTGTAGCAAGGCAGATAAAGCGAAGAGTACCGTCTGAGAGGGCTTGTGGTTTCATAGGATAATCTGAACCTTTTTGCTTCCAAAGCAGTCTCACGAGGTCCTGTTGATTCGCCTCCAGAATAAAATCATCAAAAAAGGGTGCTACTTGACGTACAGCTTCTACAATTTGGGAATAAAAGAAATGATAACTAGGATGCTCCTTAAGGAATAGAAGATAACTGGCCAAATTCGAGCCATCAAAACGCAGATACCTATGATCAAACACACTTTGAGAAGGTTTTATTGGAGATAGTCTTCCTGTATCATGGAAATGATACATTTGCCAGTTCTTAATTGATTCATAAACATAATAACCAACACCACGCGTCCCATATACCCCTCTTGTGTCCTTTTCATTCAATAGGGCAGGAGTAAAACCATCAGGAGAATGTAAGCTATACCAACGATCCTTACCTTTATAATACGTTCCTTCCGACTCTATACGAAGCAAATCATCTTGGGTCGGGACTAATACCATCCCATAACCATTTTCTCCAAAATCCAGCTTGAAATATATCTGAGTCGCTTCAGGCTTACCTTTATATAAAAAATCCGCAGCAACACCAGAATCTAAAATATACTTCTTAAGATTTGTTTCTGTAAATCCCGGTAGAGGAAGCTGCATGCTTGCTCGAAGAAGTTTAAACAACTCAAGAAAATTACTTTTGCCTGATCCATTGGCACCTATGAGAAGATTGAGGTCAGTTAAGGCAAGTGATTCAATCTCTCGTATTGACTTAAACCCACGGACTGATAGCGAATCTAATCGTGCCATTTTGATATTTCCTTTCAGATTATACCCTACCATAATTCATCCTCCTCTGCAATTAAGAGGTGTTTCTATACAGAATGCTTCAAGTTCTATAATATTTAACAGGAGTATTCCTTATGAAAAGGGTAAACTTAAGCAATAGGTACCACTTCACTTTACTGCTTCTTTTGTTGCAATATATTCTATTTTTGTTGCATTTTGTATATTTATTCATTTATCTGCTGTTTTATTGCATATTTATGTTGCATAAATGCCAATAATTGAATATCCTCCCAACAATTTGGACTAAGGAAGCAACAATGGAAACAACCTTTCTCATCCTTGAAGATGGAACAACCTTCACCGGCAAGGGGTTCGGCAAGAGTGCCCCCCTCCTTACAGAGCGGGGTCCCGAGCTCCTTTTTGGGGAGGTGGTATTCAACACCAGCATGTGTGGCTACCAGCAGATCATCACCGACCCCTCATACCATGGGCAGATGGTGGTGATGACAAGCCCGCACATAGGAAACTATGGGTGTGAGCCTCTCTTCTCTGAGAGCACGCACTGCCCAATTGCAGTTCCTGCAACAGCACTTATCATCCATTCCTTATATGCAGGCCCTCTTCCCTTGGAGAGGGTCTCTTTAGATGCCTTCATGCAGGAAGCAGGAGTCTGTGGAGTTCAGGGTGTCGATACCAGGGCCCTGACACTGCATCTTCGCTCCATAGGGTCCTGCAATGCCCTGTTGTTTCGAAGCGCGCATGCCAGTCTTTCTGCATCGGAGAAGAGAACGGCCTTGGCAACCCTACGCTCCCTACCCTCCATCTCAGAGCGCAACCTCATCGAAGGGGTGTCGGTCAAAGCACCTATTGTCGATCCTCCTTCATCGGTGCCCACCCCCACCTCCCCCATCCTCCGCTTCGCGCTGGTGGACTTCGGGATAAAAAGCTCCATCATAGCAGAGCTGTACAAGCGCAATGTTGCAGTCACGCTGCTACCAAGCACCTCAACCTCGATAGAGGTCCTGAGCCAGGACTGTGACGCACTCTTTCTCTCCAATGGACCGGGGGATCCCATGAGGCTGCCAGAGGCAGTGGCCATGACCAAGTCTGTGATGGAGGTCCTGCCTACAGTCGGCATCTGCCTCGGGCACCAGATACTCACCCTTGCCTTGGGGGGAACGACGACCAAGATGAAGTACGGCCATCATGGGTCGAACCACCCTGTCAGGGATTTCTTCACAGGTAGGACCTTTGTAACCAGCCAGAACCACGGCTATATGAGTGAGGCTACATCCTTACCCTCTTGTGTTATGCCCTGGTTCATCAACGCAAACGACCAATCGATAGAAGGACTTTGGCATACGGAGAAACCCATAGCCTCAGTCCAGTTTCACCCCGAAGCATCTCCAGGTCCCCATGATGGAGAGTGGATATTCGATAGGTTCATCAGTCTTGCACAGGGAGAAAAAGCATGAGCGCACGAACAGACATCAAAAGAATCCTCGTAGTGGGAAGCGGGCCGATAGTCATCGGCCAAGCTTGTGAGTTTGACTATAGCGGGACCCAGGCGGTGAAGGCCCTCAAGGAAGAGGGCTACGAAGTCACCCTGGTCAACCCCAATCCTGCAACCGTGATGACTACGCCCGGCATCGCTGACCATATCTATATGGATCCCTTGAGGCCGGAGTATATCGAGCAGATATTCCAGCGCGAGCAACCTGATGCCATCCTCTCCACCATGGGAGGACAGACAGCCTTGAACCTCACCTTGGAACTTGACAGGCTAGGCCTGCTCAAGCAGTACGGTGTGGAGGTCATAGGAGCCTCCATTGCTTCCATTATACTGGCAGAAGATAGGGGAGCCTTCAAGAAAATCGTTGAAAGCCTAGGACTAGAGAGTGCCAAGAGCACCGTCATCCACACCCTGGAAGAGGGCCTAGCTCTAGAGGCAAGTATGGGCCTGCCGCTTATCATCCGCCCCTCCTATACCTTGGGAGGTATGGGGGGATCGATAGCATACACCCATGATGAGCTTCCCCAGCTTTTGGAACATGCCTTGGAGACAAGCCCCTCCCATGAGGCCCTCATAGAGGAGTCCCTCATCGGATGGAAGGAGTTTGAGATGGAGGTGATGCGCGATAAGGGGGACAATGCCATCATCGTATGCTCGATCGAGAACATCGACCCCATGGGAGTCCATACGGGGGACAGCATAACCATAGCCCCTATCCAGACTCTCGATGAGGGCCAGTACCAAGCGATGCGTGATGCCTCCATCGCGATTCTTCGTGCGGTGGGTGTTGAGTGTGGAGGCAGCAACGTCCAATTTGCTGTCGATCCCAAAAGTGGCAAAACGGTCGTCATCGAGATGAACCCAAGGGTTTCACGATCTTCAGCCCTTGCCAGCAAGGCAACAGGATTCCCCATCGCACGATGCTCAGCAAAGCTTGCAGTGGGCTATACCCTCGATGAGATCATCAATGAGATAACAGGCTCTTCGGTATCGTGCTTTGAACCGGCGTTGGACTACTGTGCGGTGAAGGTGCCACGCTTTGAATTGGAAAAATTCCCTCTTCCCCCCTCTGCCCTGGGTACGCAGATGCGCAGTGTAGGCGAGGTCCTAGCCCTGGGCAGGACAGCCCTTGAGGCCTTAAACAAGGCTATTCGCTCCTCTGAACAGAAGCTTGAAGGCCTCGTAGACCTCACCGAGAATGATCTCTATAGCGCCTCTGAAGTCGATGTGCTACTCAGAAGCGCACACCCCCTACGCCTTCTTGCAGCCTATACCACCCTGTGCAGAGAAGGAGAGGCCCTTGCTTCAGAAGTCTCTTCCCTCACTGGCTTCGATCCCTGGTTTGTCCATCTTTTGGTGGAGCAGTCCAGACTGGACAGGCGCATCATGGCGGGCCTGGACAGGGACCTTCTGCTGGAGGCGAAGATGGCAGGCATGAGTGACAGGAGGATCGCCACCCTCCTCAGGACAGAAGAGAGCTCCATAGAGCGGCTTCGCTATGCATACGAGATGCACAGCGTCACCCACCATGTCGATACCTGTGCAGGGGAGTTCCAGGCCATCACGCCCTACCTCTATACGACCTATGGCGAGACAGATGAGGCTCGCCCTCTAGGGGAGGATGCTGTGGTCATCCTGGCAAGCGGGCCCAACAGGATAGGCCAGGGCCTGGAGTTCGATACCTGCTGTACGCTAGCCTCCCTTGCCTACAGAAAGCTAGGAAAGAAGACCATCATGGTCAACAGCAACCCCGAGACCGTCTCCACCGACTTCAACATCAGTGACCGCCTCTATATTGAAGCTCTGGGTTCAGAGGAGGTCAAGGAGATCTTGTTACGCGAACGCACCCATACCATTGTCGTACAGCTGGGGGGCCAGACCCCTCTGAACATTGCAGGCAAGCTCAAGAAAAGTGGAGCCAAGCTTGTGGGGACCTCCTTGGAGGGATTGGAAAAAGCAGGGGATAGGGGCCAGTTCTCCGCCCTTGTAACAGAGTTGGGCCTGCGTCAGCCAAAGAACAGGAGTGCATATGCCCAGGAACAACTCATCCCCCTAGCAGAGGAGGTAGGATACCCTGTGCTAATCCGCCCTTCCCATGTGCTGGGAGGAAGAGGGATGTTCATCATCTTTGACAGGAAGGGAATAGAGGACCTCATAGAGAAGAAGGCCATCTATGCAAGCAAAGAGGCTCCCATCCTGCTGGACCAGTTCCTGGAGGATGCCTTTGAGTATGACCTTGACGCCGTCTGCGATGGAGAGAGCATCTATATCGGGGGCATCCTGCAGCATATTGAGGCTGCTGGAATCCATAGCGGCGACTCTGCAGCTGTGTTTCCTCCCTACAAGTCCAATCCCACACTGCTGAAAGAGATGAATGAATGGGCACATAAACTAGCCCTTGCCCTTGGGGTGCAAGGGTTGATGAACATCCAGTTTGCAGTAAAGGATGGCCTGCTCTACCTTATTGAAGTCAACCCAAGGGCTTCCAGGACCGTGCCGTTCATATCCAAGGCCTCTGGGGTGAACCTTGTAGAAGTTGCGGTCAGAGTGTGGGAAAAAGAGGATCTGGTAGAGCAAAAGTTGGTAAGCAAAAAAGGAGGCATAGGAGAGGGCAAGTGCCTGCTTGGATGGGCGGTGAAGGAGGCGGTATTCTCCTTTGACCGCTTCAGCAATGTCGACCCTGCCCTAGGTCCTGAGATGCGTTCGACCGGGGAGTCCATTGGTTTGGGAAAGAGCTTCGGAGAAGCCTTTGCCAAAAGCCAGATCAGTGCAGGGAACAACCTACCCCTCTCAGGCAAGGTGGTGGTGAGTGTTAACAAGCGGGACCGCACCACCATCCTTCCTGTTGTGAAGAGCCTCAAGGCCCTTGGCTTCCAGATAGCCGCGACCAAAGGCACTGCCCGTTTCCTGTTTGATGAGGGCATCCTGTGTGAAGTGGTGCAGAAGGTGCATGAAGGACGACCCAACCTCACCGACTACCTCAAGGAAAAGTCCATAGCCCTGGTGATAAACACCCCGATGGGATACCTGGCCCATAGGGGTGATGATGAGATAAGAAGTGTGGCAATGAGGCTGAAAATACCCTATACCACAACAACCAGTGCCGCCATTGCAGCTGTCGATGCCATCGGGTTCCTACAGAAAAAAAGGGTTATGGCGAGGGAACTCCCCCAGTAGCGGGCAATTGTCATTTTGCCATCCATGCTGTAGGATAGGAGTACTTTTCAAAGAGAGGGGACCGGTATGGCAGAAGAACTATTTTCACAACGAACAGCGACGTGCGGCTCACTGATCAAGGCAGATGACACCAAAAAGGTAGTCCTCAACGGTTGGGTCCACCGCAGCCGTAACCATGGATCTCTCCACTTCATAAACCTCCGTGACCGCTATGGCATCACCCAGGTTGTGGTCGATGACGATGCATCGCCTGAGTTGCAGGGCACTGCCAACGAGCTGAGGATGGAGTTCTGCATTGCGGTGATCGGGACAGTCAGGCTCAGACCCGACTCCATGGTCAATGCCGATATGGCGACCGGGGAGATTGAGGTCAAGGCGGAGAAGATTGAGATCCTCTCACGCTGTGCGCCCCTTCCCTTCCAGCTTGATGATGGCCTGGAGACACGGGAGGACCTGCGCCTCAAGTACCGCTACCTCGACCTGCGCAGCCAAGGGATGCAAAAGCGCCTGAAGCTCCGCCATGAGTTCATCTTCTCCATCAGGAAGTATCTCGCCGGACTGGACTTCTATGAGATAGAGACCCCAACCCTGATCAAGAGCACCCCAGAGGGAGCACGTGACTTTGTAGTCCCCTCCCGTCTCTATCCCGGCAAGTTCTACGCCCTGCCCCAGAGCCCACAGCTTTTCAAGCAGATCCTGATGGTCGGCGGCTTTGACAAGTACTTCCAGATCGCCCGCTGTTATCGCGACGAGGACTCCCGTGGGGACCGGCAGCTGGAGTTTACCCAGCTCGACCTTGAGATGAGCTTTGTAAGGCGTGACGATGTGCTCTCCCTTATGGAAGGGCTGTTCGGCCACGTGTTCAAGGAGGTCATGGATGTCGAGCTTCCCGTCACCTTCAGAAGGCTCACCTATGAAGACAGCTTGAACACCTATGGCAATGACAAGCCGGACCTACGCTTTGACCTTCCCCTCTCCGACATGAACGAGCTGGCGGCGAAGAGCAGCTTTGCAACCTTCAAGGATATCATCGCTGGAGGCGGGTTTGTGAAGGCCCTGTGCGCACCCAAGACTGAAGGGGTGGAGTTCAGCCGCAAGTTCATCACCGAACTTGAGGATGCTGCAAAGATCTACGGGGCCAAGGGCCTTGCATGGATCAAGGTTGGGGCAAATGAGACGATCAGCGGAGGGGTGAGCAAGTTCTTCTCAGGATTGGAAGAGGAGCTCATCGCCAAAATGGAGGCAAAGGAAGGGGACCTCATCCTCTTTGTTGCCCATGAGAACTGGAAGCGTTGCTGCGCTAGCCTCAGTGCCGTACGTTCGAAGCTGGGCAAGGAGCTCAACCTGATCCGAAAGAGCTTTGAATTCTGCTGGATCATCGACTTCCCCCTCTTTGAATACAACGAGACAGGCAAGCACTGGGAGGCAGCGCACCATATGTTCAGCATGCCCCAAGCCCAGTACCTCGATACCTTGGAATCAGATCCCGGCAGCGTGAAGGGAGACCTCTACGACCTGGTGCTCAATGGCTATGAGGTAGCCAGCGGCTCGATCCGTATCCATGATGTCGAGCTGCAGAAGCGTATCTTCCGCATCTGTAATTTTGATGACGAGACAGCTGAAGAGCGTTTCGGCTTCCTGCTCAATGCCTTCAGGTACGGGCCTCCCCCCCATGGCGGCATCGCCCCCGGCATCGACAGGATGGTCATGATCATGAGTGACGAGACCTCAATTCATGAGGTGATCGCCTTCCCGAAGAATACAGCGGGTATCAGTCCGATGGATGACTCCCCTTCGTTCCTCGATAAGGAACAGCTGGATGACCTGCACCTGATCATTGACTATCCGAAACCCAAGGAATGAAATAATTCAATTGGGTAAGCAAAAAGGATCTGGGCAACCAGATCCTTTTTCATGCTGATTTTCTTGTAGTATTGCAGAGTAAGGATATACTAGAAGCCTATTCTCCGCATAAAACCCTGAGGAGGAACAACCCATGTATATCTGGAACCATCAAGGGTGGCCTCATTTTGTCCATACCAGGGAAGCAATCATTCCTGCCCTGCTAAAACTGCACTACGCACAAGGCTCTCTCGATAGTGCTATAGGTCTTTTGGACGATGATGCACGAATGCAGGTAGTCTCTCAGGTGCTTGCCTTGGAAACACTCAAGAATAGTGAGATAGAAGGAGAACATCTTGATGTTGCTCTGGTACGGGCCTCTGTAACACGAAGGCTTGGAAGCCCTGATGTACCTAAGAAAATGGGGGACCGTGAAGATCATGCTGTTGCGATACTCTTCGATGCCGTGCAAGATAAACGACCTATGGAAATGGAAAGGATTCTCTCTTGGCATGAAAGTCTCTTCGTTGGAGTTTCCCCGAATGCAAGACCACCTCAAGTTGGGCACTATAGAGTTGGTCCTGTCTATCTGCTCAGTGGCAGAACTGTAGGAAGGGAGCGCATCGTGTATGAAGGAGTTCCCCACCAAAGGGTTGAAGAAGAAATGTCCAAGCTCTTTGATTGGATACAAGTGGGGAACAATGAGAATGAACGAGTGGTTCAAAGTGCCCTTGCTCACCTGTGGTTTGTTTGCATCCACCCATTTTCTGATGGCAACGGAAGGCTCTCCAGAACTTTGTCCGAGTATATCCTTGCATTTGATCATGACATTTCCAACCACTGCTACAGCGTTTCTTCCCAAATCATGACCGAACGGGCCACCTACTATGAGAAGTTGGCAACGGTATCCACCCAGAACATAAGCATGGATGTGACAGAGTGGGTGATCTGGTATGTGGAGATGGTAGGTCGGGCTATGGAAGAGTGGGCAGACTCCATCACTATGACTAGTACAATCAGCCGCACAGTTCACCTTCTGAATCCAGCACAGTTCAATGCTCGCCAGATAGCAATGCTGGTAAAGCTGGTAGAGGGCAGCCTCTACGGGAAGCTCACCACCTCCAAATGGGCTAAAATGACCAAATGTTCTGTTGATAGTGCAGGTCGGGATATCAATGCCCTTGTGGAGCGAGGTCTGTTGGTCCGTTCTTCCTCAGGAGGAAGAAGCACCTCCTATGACCTTGCCCTTGATTTCGATGAGGTGTTGCAAGCATTGGATGGAGATAACGAGAAACTTTCTTGAGTGAGTTTGCATATTCTAGGAGCCAATACATCCTTCTCATTTCTGGGAGATTGCTATATCAATGTTGCAATCTCCCAGAAAATAGTATATTATAGATACGAGGAGAGCTTGTGATGTATATTCAGCGAACCATCGAAAAAATCATAAAAAAGCTAGAAAATGACTATCCGGTTATCACAGTCATAGGGCCAAGACAATCAGGGAAGACCTCTCTCGTTCGGCATCTGTATCCAGACTATGCATATGTCAACCTAGAGGAAGCAAAATCATACCAGCTAGCAAAAGAATCTGTTGACGAGTTCTTCAAAATGTACAAACCACCTGTCATCATAGATGAGATACAAAGAGTACCTGATCTCCTGAGTAAGATCCAAGTCCTTACAGATGAGTCGGGACAGAAAGCCAAGCAGTTTATTGTTACGGGAAGTCAAGAAATTCATATCAAGGGACATATTGCACAGTCCCTTGCAGGCAGGGCTGCGATTTTCCAAGTTTTACCACTATCCCTTGAGGAGATGGCACGTGCGGGAAATGTAGAAACAGACAGGGACACCTTGCTCCTACAAGGCTGTTACCCGAAACTGTTTTCGACCGATATTTCTTCTTGGCATCACTATTACCAAAACTACATCAGTACCTATATCCAAAAGGACGTCAAACAAATCACATCAATTCAGGATGAAGGTCTCTTCTATACCTTCTTGAAGCTACTCGCTGGCAGAGTTGGAAACCTGCTCAATGTATCAGCTCTATCCAACGACCTTGGTGTGGCACGAGCTACAGTTGACCGATGGCTCTCCATCCTTCAGGCATCATACATCATCTATCTCCTGCAGCCATGGCATTCGAATCGGGATGGTACACTGGTAAAAACTTCGAAAATCTATTTCTGTGATACAGGGATCGTCAGTTCGCTTCTTGATATCATCACACCAGACCAAATGCTTCGCGACCCCCTACGTGGATCCATCTTCGAGAACTACTGCGTCATAGAAGCGGTGAAACAACGTAACAATGAGGCATTGCCCCACCACCTCTATTTCTTCCGGAACAAATACGGGCTAGAGATAGACCTCATCTTTGAAAAAAACAGGCAACTCATCCCGTACGAGATAAAAAGCTCGGACAGGTATGACAAGGATCAACTCAGGAATCTTGTTCAGTTTGGAAAAGAACAAGGCAAGAACCTCTCTCATTCAGATGCAGGAGGACTTATCCATGCCGGTACGATCAGGACGACATTAGACGGTTACTCCATATACCCTCTCAAGGACATACAAGGGTTATTTGCATAGAGCACAAGTGCTCAGTCTTCTTCCTCTAGGAGAAAGGATGCAGCTTCGATTGCTTGTTGAGCAACGTCCTTCATCTGGGTGACGATCGATTCAAGCGAAGTGCGGTTGGCGACCCATTCCTGCATAATCTTGGCATCGGTTCCTGAGATAGCCTTTGAGACTGTCTTGCCATTGACTTTAGTGCTCCAATACAGATAGGGACCATGTCGTGAGGCAGGGTCCTTGTGACAGGCGCAGTTGGGCTTACCACAGGTCAGGTAGCGCTTGATGACCGAACCTGGCCATACGAATCCCACATCTTTTAGCTGCCCGGCAAGCTCTTGGTGTTTCTGGAGACATTCGTCGAGAACCTGCTGTGCCTTCTTGCTGTCCATAGCCTTCCTGCTCCTATTCTTTCGCCAAGATTCGAGTAAATCTTACCATGCTTATACTGCCTTGGCACAAGAATTTGCACTGGCTCTTGCCAAACGGATCGAATATATCCCCAGTGTTGAACCAAGCGGCTACTGGTGCTATTGCATTCTGATATCTATCAGAGCAGAGAAAGGGCACGGCTGGAAGGTGCACTTTTTACTACTTTTTTATATTTTACCCATATTATGCAAGTTTCATTTGGCAAAGCCCCTTGCAGTCTCTATAGTTATGCAAGTAGACCATATATTTTTTGCATGAGGGGCGAAAATGAGAATTCTTGAACTAGTAATGCTGGTCCTGACAACAGCCTTAGTCATCGTTACCTTTGTCTGCAACAAGAAACATGCAAGGGCACAGCTTTTTTTGCTCACCCTTTCCACCATAGCGCTCATTGCCCATGCAACTATTGAGGGATTGCGGCTCCAGATGGTCTGTGTCTATCTTGCTCTGCCCATCCTTTTGCTCATTTTCTTCTTTGGCAAGATACCTGTTGGCAGGAACAAACGAAGAGTTTTGGCTTCTCTATCGGTTGCCTGCTTGTTGGGAACCATATTGGCCCTCTATCTGTTTCCGGTAAATAGGATGCCCAAACCTACAGGTCCCTACGCCATAGGGACTGTGAGCTATGATCTGACTGACCAGGGGAGGGTGGAACTCTACGGCCCGGAGCCTCGAGGGGACCGTCATATCAGATACCAGGTCTGGTATCCTGCAGATGACGACAAGGGAGGAAAGCTGACCAACTGGCTCGTCGACGGCAGAAAAGTTGCCTCGGGGATCCCCATGCTGTACACACTCCCCCCTTTTCTCCTTGACCACACAGCCCTGATCAAGAGCCACAGCCATACCGGCTTGGCGATAAGTCACAAGGAACAGACCTATCCCCTCATCATCATCTCCCATGGGTGGACAGGCTTTTCAAGCCTGCACGCTGACCTTGGTGAGATGCTTGCAAGCCATGGCTACATTGCAGTGAGTATCAACCACACCTATGGGGCGGCTGTAAGCGTCTTCGAAAACGGAAGGGTGGACTATGTAGACCAAGGAGCACTTCCGGACAGGTCGGAGGTCGATGACTTCAACCTCCACGCCCAAGCCTTGGTCACTACCTTCTCACTCGATGCCCTTGCAGTGCTCGATTCTATGGAAGGCAATGCTTTCTTCTCAGAGAGAATAAACAAAGGCGCTATTGGGGCGATTGGGCACTCCACCGGAGGTGGGGGGGTGGTCAGGCTTGCCATAACAGATCCGCGCATCAAGGCGGTGCTGGGCTTTGATGCCTGGGTCGAGCCGATCAGAGAGGATATTCTGAAAAGAGGGCTGCACGTTCCCAGCACCTTCCTGAGAAGCGAACAGTGGGAAACAGGGCCGAACAATCACTTCCTCAGGCAACTCTTTGACAACACAAGCGTACAACCCAGCATCTACCAAGTCCAGGGTGGCAAACACCAGGATTTCTCCATGCTGTACATGTACATGCCGATCACCAGAATCCTTGGAGAGACCGGCTCCCTGGATCCACTAAAAAACGCAGAGATCCAACAGAGCTTTGTCCTCACCTTTTTCGACCAAAACCTGAAGCAAGAGGGCGGAAATCTCCAAAACTGGTTCAAGAGCCATATTGCAGTCTCAAGAGTAACTGAATTCGAATAACCCCTATCCTTTTTCAGTTCTTATAATTCTATGCAGTATAGTGTAGAGGTGTTGGTAACAACAGATATTGCAGGGAAACATAGTATGACAGACGATATCGGAAGGCCCTTCTATTCGACGCCCTGCACTGAACAGTTTCGTCCCTGGGCCTTTGCTCGGTAAAGCAGGGTATCGACACGACTAAGGACATCTGCATTCATAAAGTTTGTAACAACAGTGAGGGTCAAGACACCAAAGCTTGCGCTGACAAACGGAGCTGCAGAGTTTCCAGAATGAACAATTTGCAGATCAAGGACACCCTGTCTCACCATCTCGGCAGTGGCAAAGGCCTCTTCTGCACTAATGTTGGGAAGTAAGAGGACAAACTCCTCACCGCCGTAGCGAAACGCAGTATCACCATCAAAGCGCATCGATTCCACGAGCATGGTGGCCATTATCTTAAGACAATCATCGCCTGCAACATGGCCATAGAAATCATTATACTCCTTGAATCGATCCAGATCAAAAAGGATGATGGAGAAAGGAACTTTTGCCTCTTCACACGCTTGGAGAACTTCATCCAAGCGACTATCAAGCATCCGTCTGTTCTGTAACCCTGTCAGCCCATCGGATGAGGCAAGGATCTCAAGCTTCTTGTTTATTCGCTGGAGCTCCTCCTGCTGTTGGGAGATATACTTCGATTGTAGATTATTTCTCACAACAATCTTCCAAAAGACGAAGGAAAGAATATATCCCAGACCTACGGCTGCCAGCGAATTGATCCGGTTGGAAAGGGTTACGGATGGATTTTCTTGGTACATTCCGATCAAGGAGAAAAAAAGCAAATAGCCGAGGGAAAAAATGACTACTGCTAGGATGGGTCTCAACTCAAACAAGAGGGCAATGATAATACAAGCAATAAGAAATGGGGTTATACTTGCTGTCACAATCTGGTCCAAGGTAGCAAGAATAGTACTACTGATCAGGGCTGATGCAATTACCATGAGTTGGAGGGTCATTTCATATGCTGATCGTTTTCCTGTCCTCTTTTGTATCTGAACCCAAGAGAGGAAGCTTATCGCAAGCAGGATTAAAGTCAGGGTGATATGGGTTATTTCAACTCCCCTTCGCCAAAATTCCTCGCTACTTGATCGAGTTTCAATAAAATAATGAAAAATTACCGAATAGGAGAGCATCATCAACCCTCCCACAAGGGTTATGATAGGCAACTTGAGGAAATTGGCGTCATTGATGCTAATCAAGACATCCTCATCAATTGAAACCAAGCCAAGCTGAAGCCTCAACCAAGAAATAACTCTTTTTGCAAAACCTCTCTTATTGATCATCAACATACCTCATTGTATGAAACAAAGGGTCTTTTGTTAACTATAGAATGGTAGATTTGTATTGTCCAGAAAGAAATAGGCTTCTTGTAATAATAAGAGTTGAGAAACTGTATCTATACCCTGACAGAAAAGCATCGATCAATGGGGAAATCTGGAAAAGCCTGCACTACTTTATCAAGGGTCTCCAGTGTAGGGTTCCCGGTATTCTCCAGCCTTACATAGCTGTTTCGGTTTGCCAAACCAATTATTTGCTGAGCTTGCTCTTGTGTGAGTTTTTTCTGGAGTCTGAAGTTTTTCATCAAAATGGAAACAGCAACCCTACTATCGACGGGGATGGAGACGATAGAATCACTTTCTTCAATAGACTCATCAGGAAGGGGAAATGTTACATTTGAACCTTGGGGTTCATCCAAATATAGATGTAATACGTCATGCAGATACTCTTTGAGTTCTGCAAGAGTCTCACCCTGAGTTACACACCGAGGTAATTCTATCCCTTCTGCCCAATATCCACCATTCTCATCTTTACATATTCTAAAATGATATTTCATATCAAACCCCCTTGCGTAATTTTGCCTCTAAGCCTTTTCCTAGATCTTTAGAGCTATGTACAGGAATAGGTTGTGAACCTTTCCCTTCCACCCATGCTTTTTATAGTATGCAACCATTTCTTTTCCTGTCATTGGCATATGAGAACTCCCAAAGCATGTAGGGATACTACACACATATATGTATAAATTGTCAATTGTATGTTACTTTTACATACAATTGACCGACTCTATCCTTGATGGAGTACGTATGTAATGTGATAATTACCTTTCCTGCTCACCCGTATAAGACGAGAGCCAATACTATATGCTTTAACAACAGGGACATTTTCAGATTAACCAATATCCATACGGGCATATATTCCTTGGACTTTCTTCCCAACAGCATCTGGGAGAATGGAGTCCAAATCCATAGAATCTTGATACATAGACCAGAAATCTTTGCCATACGTGTTTGATAAAAGGTATGCACAGCTTGCCTTGAGACTCCTTGCATAACCATTTTTCCTGATGGTTTGATACACCTCAAGAAGAGACCCTACATCAAGCCTCCTCCCCCTGTGCAATCTTCGAATACTTCTTCTGATAGACAAACCTCATAAGGCGGGCATCAAGCCACCCTATTGGCTTGACTATTGCATCCTCCTGGGCGAGAAGCGCCGCCTTGCAGTTCTTTTCCAGAATGAGGGCAACAGCCTCGGCATCCGATCGGGTGTTTGCCCAACAGAGGGCACCCTCGTCTCGTATGAGGAGGGCGTTACATCTCTTGCCTATCGCTTTAAACCTTGTGTGGCAAATCTCAAGGGTAGCAACGGGGACCACAGCCCCTGCAATCTGTGCAAAATCATCAAGGTAGGAAGGCAGGCTTGTCAGCATCTTGCCTGCTGCAAGCACTGCAGGCGAAGAGAGAAAGAGCACACTCCTTTGTACTCCCTCCCCCGTTGCAAGCGAGCAAGCAATCTTTCTTGCCCGGTTCGGTGTAAGCTCTTGCCCCTGATGCAACTCTTCTGTGTGTTCTGGTTCTTCTTCAAGGCGGGAGAGTACAACAGGCAAGGTCCTCACCTTGAGATCTCTCTCCTCACCGAGCAGGGGGAGAAGCTTTGCGAGGTGGGTGCGGCACTCCACTTCCAAACGCTTGGCTATTTCCAGGGTCTCCAGGGCATCACGACCAAAACAGAGAGAACCATGGTTAGCCAGGAGCACTGTTGTCGCATTGTTGCGGATGATGGCCTTTGCTGCATTCTTCACTAGAGTCTTGGTGCCAGGAAGCCCATATCTTGCCATTGCAATTGTCTCAGCCAACAAAGGCTTACCCTGTTTGCTGACAGGGATATCCTTTCCAAGCAACCCGGCCAGGGAGGCCATCTCCTGATGGGTATGGATCACACACCCAACATCCCCTTTCAGCTTGTAGACCTCCCTATGGAGCTTTTTTTCTGAAGAAGGCTTTACTCCTTTCGGGTAGCTCAGGTCCTCAAGGCTCACAAGGACCAGCTGCTCTTTCGTAAGGCTTTCATACGGTCTTCCGCTGGGGGTGATGAGAAAGTGACTCTCTCCTACCCTGCAACTGACATTGCCCCAGGTCCGGGCTACCAGACCAAGGGCAACCAACTGCCCGCTCGCCTCCATCACCGCATCTTTAGCCTGTTCAAGTTCCATATGTACTCCCCTAGACAATCTCAGCGACCTGATCGAATACCCGTCCAAAAGCTTCGAGTGCCTTGTCTATCATAGCCTCATCATAGGCGGCACTGGTATAGAGTCTGCTCCCTGCTAAGGTCACCAACCCCTCTGCCATATAGGCGGCTCCCATATACTCCATCTCTTTCTTTCGTATCGAAGTTTCCTTGATGACAGAGGGAATGGTCCATGGCTTGTTCCAGTTGATGGAGAAGTGCATAGTCCCCACAGTCTCAAGGTGACAGATGGAGCCCTGGTTGAATGCAACAAAGGGAAGATGCTTTTTCTCTATCAGGCTCTGAAGCCCTGCAGTGAGACGGTCGCCCATAGCACCTGCCTTCTCACAAGCCTTGTGCTTCTCGATGGCTTCGAGGGTGTAGTACCCTGCCACACAGCTTATCGGGGTGGCGGCCATAGTGCCTCCGACCAAGGCCCTATGGATCTTGTCCCCTGTCTGAATCCCTGCAGCAAGATAGCGCATATACTCATCCTTGCCTCCAAGCCCACCGGCTCCGGGGTAGCCTCCGGCGATGACCTTGCCAAAGACGGTGAGGTCGGGCTTCACATCAAAATACCCCTGGGCCCCGGACATGCCGATTCTGAAGCCGGTGACCACCTCATCGAAGATAAGAAGGGCTCCATACTCTTTACAAAGCTTTGCAACCTGCTGGTTGAAATCCTTTGAAAGGGGGCGTGTCCCGCTCTCAGGACCTACCGGCTCGATGAAGACTGCGGCGGTTCCACCCCGAAGCTTGTTCAAGCTCAGCTGCCGTTTCAAGCTGGGGATGCTGTTGGGGAAAAACTCCTGGGTATGACGGAACAAGAAGCCCGGCACCCCGTGTGCCTGGGTTCCTTTCGAGCCGGGGACGCGTATGCCATAGGCGAGCTGGTCACTCCACCCATGATAGGCTCCACCCATCTTGATGATGTTCTTCTTCTTGGTCGCCAGGCGCGCCACCCTGACGGCGGCCATGCAGGCTTCCGAGCCTGAATTGAGCATCCTGAACTTATCCACACTTGGTACGCTGTCACAGATCTTTTTTGCAAGCTTGTACTCATACTCGTGGAACAACCCTGTTGAAGGACCGCACGCTTCAAGCAACTCGATGACCTTGGTGCGTACTTCAGGAGGATTGGAACCAAGCACAGTAGGTCCTCCTGCCTGCAGGAAGTCAAAGTACGTGTTCCCATCGAGGTCATGGAGGTAGGCACCCTCAGCCTTGGTTATCACCAGCGGGAAGGGGTGGTTGAAGGCGAGGTTGTGCTGGACCCCTCCGGGTATTGCCTGCTTGGCATCCGCTATCATTGCCTTGGAGGCACTACATTTCTTATCGAAATACTCCTCTTCATAGCGCTTGAGTGCATCGCGTTTGATACTGTGTATGGGCATCTTGATCAGGGCATCCAATTGTTTGGTGACCTTATCAACGTCTGGATAGGTTGTAATGGCGAACCCGGTATTCATGAGTAACCTCCTGGAGTGTGTTTATGGTGTTTGTTTTGTTTGGGAAACCCGAGTATTCATCGAGTTCCGATAGATGACAAATCGATTGACGCAAAATTCAGTGACAAGATTAGTAAGCATCGTCAGGGCGAGCACTAGGTACTCATGCCACCCTATGCCAACCAAGGCATCACCCCACCATGTTGATAGCGGGGTAAAGATAGCGTAGTAGGCACCCAGCTGAATCATAGCCAGGGGGATGTTGTTGGCACTCTTGAAGGTAAAGCGACGGTTGACGGTGAAGTTATATATGACACTGGCTATCAGGGCCGTCAGGTAACTGCCCCAGTAGGGGATGTGAAGCATCTCCAACATGATGGTGAAGACTATCACCTGGATGATGCCAGCAGAGATGGAGAAGAGTACAAACTTGGTAATCTGGGTAATGTTCTCCTTGCCTGTCAGTTTTTCCTGTTCCCTTTCTTGCATGGCCCTCTCCTTATCCTTTGTCGTTCAGCTGTGAAAAATGTTTTCTGTTACTCTTGTACAATGCTTTGAAGACACTATAGGTCTTGTCATATAGCTTCTTTGCCTCCATATCCGGTTCATAGCTTTTATTTGTAGCAATGGCACCAATAGCCTCATCAGCAGAGGCGAAAAAGCCAAGGCCCAAGGCTGCCACAAGAGATGCTCCCAAGGCACCGACATTCTGCGGGCTTTCGATGGTCTCAATCCTTCGTCCCAGAATATCTGCAAGAATCTGGCAGGTAACGGGGGAGAGGGCCCCTCCTCCGACAAAGCGAATAGTGGGAGAGGTCTTTACCTTCTTCTCCTGCACCTCCAAGAACCAACGCAGATGGAAGCACACCCCTTCGGTGACTGCCCTGATCATTTCGGTCTTGCCAGTATCGAGGCCGATGTTGAAGAACATCCCCCTCGCCTTGCTATCCTCAAAAGGACAGCGGTTGCCATGGAGCCAAGGGGTGAAGATTATCTTATTCTCTCCAGGTCCAATAGTGCTGATTACCGAGTCCAGATAGTCATAAAGATTCTGTATTACAGCCTCGGGGGAGTCGGTGACCATCGTCTTATCCAGATAGATGTTGATCTCATCAAGGGCAAGATGGTCACGCACCCATTCCAGGCACTTGCCTGCTGTCTCCAGTTCGGAGAAGTAGGTAAACATTCCCGGCACTGCACTGACGATGGCAGCTGTCTTGGAGGCTGCATCGACCATGCTCTTGGAAACCACGGTGGAAACCCACCCCGATGTCCCCATATAGATGTGGCAGTCCCCTGGTTTTGTTGCTCCCGCGCCCAGTCCGATCACTGCAGCGTCCCCTCCTCCACCAAAGACAGGAGTTCCAGCAGAGAGGCCCAAACGAGCTGCCGCTTTCTCGGTAACTATCCCGACCTGGTCAGTTGATAGCACTATCTTGGGCAGGTGGTCCAGGTTCACCTCTAGCATCTTGCAGATAGAAGGGCTCCACTGTCTCTTTTTCACATTCATCAGCAAGGTGGCGAAGGCTGAGTCCTCAGTCATGACAAAGGAGCCGGTCATCTGGGCAATGAGGTACTCCTTGACATCGAGCCACTTATGGATACGAGAAAAAATCTCGGGTTCGTTACTACGCACCCAGTGATACTTCCAGACGGGGTCCTTCACACTCAAAGCCACAGCCCCTGTAATGGCCAGTGAATGCAATAGCTTAAATACATTCGCCCCGGCTATCTGGGGGCCATGGGCAAGGCCTTTCTTCAGTTCCTTCGTTGCCCGTTGGTCAAGATAGCTGAAGGCCGGGCGCAAGGCAGTCCCTTGTTCGTCGACCAGGACCAAGCCTTGCATCTGCGAACAAAAGGAAATTCCTGCTATTGAAGAGGGGTCAATGCCTGAACGGGCAAGGACTTCCTTGGTGCTCTTCTCCATAGCCGAAAGCCAATCCAGAGGGTCCTGCTCCGCTCCACCACCTTCGGATATATACAGAGGATAGCCGCTCATCTCTGAGGCAACCAGGACCAGGGTCTCCTGAACAGCAAACAGGCAGGTCTTCACCCCAGTGGTACCCACATCGTAGGAGAGAAGATACGTAGCTTTGTCCATTGATACCCTCCTGTCATACGAGCAAGGCAGATCGGATAAACTCGATCATCTGCCCTGCTACATGTTCGTCTTGTTCAAGTATGGTCTCCCCTGCATAGGTCTTGAAGCGTTGGACATAGTACGCATTCACATAGGAGAACTGCAGGGACATGAACAGGTTGTCTACAAAGAAGGCCCCTAGGCGGGGGTCGATATCCTTTCGGACTTCACCCCGTTCTTGGCCCTCCTGCAAGAGCTTTGCATAGGCCCCGCTAGAGATGCTCTCTATCTCATGCGAGAGGCGTTGGACAAGATCAGCATTACCCACTGAGGTCATCTCGCTATAGAGCTTGATAAGGTTCTGATGTTCCCGACAGGTGGTCTGCACTACCTGAATGATGCTCTGTAGCTTCTCTATGAGGGTCCTATCTGATTCAATGATGGGTTCTAGGGTCTTGGCAAGGAAAGCTGATCCTTCATGCACGGTCATAAGAAAGAGGTCCTCTTTGGAGGTGAAGTATTTGTAGAGCGAGCCGACACTGATGCCTGCCTTCTCTGCAATGACGTTGATGTTCGTCCTTTCATACCCGTTATGGGCAAACTCCTCTGTAGCAGTGGATAGGATAAGCTGTTGCTTCTCTACAGGAAGGTGATCAAAGGTCTTTTTGGTGAATTTCGGCTCCCTGTCTCGCATAAACCCTCCTGACAACAAGCAAGTGAGTACTCACTCACTTCTCTTACTATAGCACGCTCCTCCCAGAACACAAGGAGAAATACATCGGTGACAGCTCTTTGCAGACTCGGCCTTTGCTTGACAAAGCAATGCCCAGCAGGTACGGTAAATCTACTCTGAGCCAAAGCTCAACTACCTAAAGAAGGGAACACGTGGATCAGGAAAAGAATCACAAGCTAGCAATGCACACCTCCAGGGCAAACATCTTCATGAATGCCTTCCTCTCCCTCTCAAAACTTGCCGTAGGGTTTTTTGCACACTCCCATGCCATGATAAACGACGGCATCAACAACGCCAGTGATGTGATAGGCTCTGTCATTGTCATCGTAGGAGTCTCAGCGGCTGCGAAGGATTCGGACAAGCACCACCAGTATGGCCATGAAAGGCTTGAATGTGTCGCATCAATCCTGGTCTCCGGCATCGTCATGGCCCTTGGTGTCGGGCTGTTTGTCGATGGGCTCGGAAAGATATTCAGAGGCTCCTATAAGAACCTCCCAGTGCCCGGCATGATCGCAGTGATCGCTGCCATAACCTCCATCATCATCAAGGAGATCATGTTCCTCTATACGAGGAGGGCTGCCAAGAAGACAGGCTCCTCGGCCCTGATGGCCTCCGCCTGGGATTCGCAAAGCGATGTCCTGGCAACCACAGGAGGCCTTATCGGCATAGTGGGATCGCGCATGGGTTTGCCTGTAGCCGACTCCATCGCAGCCATTGTCATCGCCATGTTCATTTTCAAGGTCGGCCTTGATATCTTCAAGGACGGCGTGTACAAGATGGTCGACCACGCCTGCCCCGACGATGTGGTCAAGAAAATCCGCAAGGTCGCAGAAGAGCAGACAGGGGTATTGAGCGTCGATGTCCTGCATACCCGCATGTTTGGCTCCAGGGCCTATGTAGATGTCGAGATCTCAGCTGAGGGAAGTCAAAGCCTCATCCAGGCCCATGCCATAGCAGAGAGGGTGCACCATGCCATCGAGGTAAGCTTCCCCCAGGTAAAGCACTGTATGGTCCATGTGAACCCGGGCAAAGTGGACTCCACTGGAAAAAAATAGCATATATTACTATAATAGTGGGTATAAAGGAGTGTATCATGAGCAAAAAACATATACGTGCCGATTTCGTACCGGGCCATTATCAGTTTACCACCGATAAGGGAGCAACCTATGAATTGGGGGAGACCGCGCCCTATGACTACCTCCTAGGTGCCCTTGCAGGGTGTCTTTTTGCCACCTTTGTCGATCTTGCGGCCAAGATGAAGGTATCCTGGGAGCATGTATCGCTTGAGGTCGATGGTACCAAGCGTGAGGATAGCCCCACCACCTTGGAGTACTGCTCCGTCGTGGCCACTGCAACAGGGACCGACAGCGAGAAGAAGTTCCTCAAGGCATTTGAAACTGCCACCAGGTACTGTTCCATCTACCAGACCATCTCCAAGGTAAGTGAGATGCACTGGGCAGTGGACTTCAAGTAGGAGAGGCAATGAGTAGGCAATACACAAACATCCAGCTGTTTGAAGCGTTTGAAGAAGCTCTGAAACACCTCATCGAGGATGATGCCCAGCTCTTCACCTGGCCCAAGGCCAAGGTGAGTATTGCCCACACCTTCGCCACACACCTGCACAGGACCCTGTGCAGGGTGCTCGGCCTCTCCTTGGACACAAGCAGCAAGAGCTACCTCTGCCTTCCTCAGAAGATGAAGGTGGACCTGTTTGCCCTGGCTAAGGAGAGCAAAGCCGACATCCTGTTGCATGATAGGGAGCAAAGCCGGCCCCTGGCCATCCTGTTCAACCAGGACTATCTGAGCAAACAACAGATAGAGACTCTGCACAAACTGGAGAAGGAGGGCTGCTCTCTTGTGCTCGGAGTAGCCTTCCTGAGCCAGAAGGACTACATCCTCATCTATCACGCCAATGCTGAAAGACTCGACTACTACCACTTCAGCAGAAGCGGGCATACCTCGTCCCTTCTCAAGCAACGCGAGCTTGCACGAGAAGAGAGCCCTTTGTAGCTATCACTGAACATCCAGAACAAGAAGAAACGCAAGAGCAAGCTCCCCCCTGCTCCTACTTCAGAGGATCAATGACGCGGCTTCTGCCGGTCATCTTGTTCATGCCACGCTTGTGGGCATCCTCACACCCGTTCCAAGGCTTATCCATGTTCTCCGACTTGTACTTCTGGGTCATCCAGTAGACATCCTTGGCTATGCGGTCCAGGTTGGTCAGTTCCACCTGGGTAAGGGCACGGACAAAGTCTGGTTGTACTGAAGGAGACAGGGCCTCTTTGGACTGTTGCAGCAACCCTTGGAAATGATGGAGGCAGAAGCCCTTGCTCTCTGAGAGGGCCACCCTGAACTCCTGGTCTTCACCCCAGAGATACGCGGTTGTATAGCAGTAGCGCAAGAGGCGGTCCTGCATCGAGGTGCATACAAGACACCCCGCTTCACGCTTTTCCAAGTCAGAGCTGAAATGATCGATGGCCTTCTTTGCCTGTCGCGCACTCTTGGAGCCCAACAGTTCATTGAAAGAGCCTTCAAACTTCTTTCGGGTCATCGCCAGATAGGTATCTGTCATCAGGGCGACACCCTGACTCTTGTTGGCTGCAACCAACATCTGCGAGTGCTTATAGCAAAAGCCATGTTCATTGACCCGAACCCTAGTCTCAGGGTTCATGACTGAGCTTCCCAGGTAGAACGAGATTGCATCATGCTGCGCATGAGCCATCAGGTCACAGATATAGCATTCACTGTTGCTTTTTATTCCGTCCCAGACAGGGATGGTTTCCAATTGAATTTTCATATGGCTGATTGTACCACGGATAGGGTGCATGGCAACAGAGAACTGAACTGAGTAAGCAATGCCAGGTAAAGCAAGTCTCAAGACAACCAATAACAACAAACCATAGGATGGCATGAATACGATTATAGGATTGCACTGTTGCTGAAGATATGGGGGCTATAGAAGATCAGCATAGGGAACTGGATGAGCATCCTGCACTCTCTTTGTCCTATCCAGACACCCCTCTTCTATATCAGATGTGCAGGGACACTAAAGGCTTCATGGTTGAAGCTCTTTCGGTGACTGGAAGAAGCGGGAATGGCTGAAAGCCGTTGTTTGGTCAGTTCTCGTTGTTGCAATTCGCCTTGGCAAAAGGTTTGGATCCTTTCATCATTGAGTTCATCATGTGCCAGCAATTCCTTGAAAGTCTTGCCGCTACCATCGCTACGTTTGAGAATAGTGGAACAGGGGACAGGCAAGCCAAGCTTGCCTATTGTCTCAATGGTTCTTTGCAGGAGGAATACACGTTTCATCAACAAAGCAGAACTTTCAGGAGGTTCATCACCCGAAAGATAGAAATATGCTGTAGAACATGAGACTCCCAGCATCTCTGACAAATCAGAAATCCTGGCTTCCAACACTTTTTTTACCTGTAAGAGTAACTCCGCAGTTGTCATCACTTCCCTTATTTGTGTTCTCACAGCACGCCCTATCACTTTTCTCCATACGGAGAAAACATCCTCACAGCAGAAACACAAAAGCCCTTCATCTAGTGAAAGGCTCTTGCAGTGAAATCATACTGCTATGGAATTGAGCCCTATCAAGCAGCCTTATGAAACGCCTTGTTCACCACCAAACCAAGGAGGAAAAGTACAAAACCTCCTACAAGAAAGAGGATTGGCATCAGCTTCATTTCAGAGAACGTGAAGGCAATGATGCCCTGCACCGTTGAAGAGTCCAGCGGCAGCGAGCCAAGGTCGGCTCCTGTCAGCCTCTCGATGGTGCTGAAATTGGATACATAGCTGATCAGGCCAAGGAAAAGCCCTCCGGTCAGAACACTGCTCAGGCCAAACCATAGCAAGCCTTTCCCAACTTTCCAGAAGAGCAGGCAAAGGAGGAAGAACACTATAATGACGATCCAGGCAACGATCCCAAACACAGAATTCATAATCTCAAGATAGCCTGTGACCATCTTTAGGGTTCCAGGGACCATCTCATCCACCAAGTCGGCGATGACCAATGATTCGGGCAAGCCCAATTTGCTTACGATCTGTTCGGCTACCATCGGGATATAGGCACGAGGAGCACCGAACATGCCAATCAACTCGGCATCAGAGAGCTTCTCCAAGCCCTTGGCTATGTTTATTTCTATCTCAGAGAGTTTTCCCTTGAGCTCTATCACAGCGCTGAGGGAACCCTTCTCCCCATTGAGCAGGTCCACCACATCATCGGTGACCATCACAGCCTGCTTTTCGATCCAAGATTCATCCAAAGCATCGGTTATTGCAGTGGAGATCAGTGCCACCTGCTTTTCCACCGCGGCCTTCTGCATTTCGTCGGTCACAGCAGAGCCCCCGGTCAGACCATCACGCACGATGGGAGGAATCATATCGCCAAGTTGTTCATGAACCATGGCAGATATTTTATAATCACCAACCACTGTGCGGTAGTACTGTTGGTCCAACAATGTCTTGTTGAGGCCGCTGTACATCATGAATCCCATTCCATATACGATGAATACAATTGTGAGCAGGGTCAGAACGATGATTTTGAGTGTTTTCACAAGTTTCTCCTTCCAGGCAGAGCGTACATTCATTCCACCAAGGGAATAAGGAACGCCGGATCGAATGTGGATATCCTATCCATTACATGGTGAAGGGGTTGGACTCACAAGTCAAGAAAAAATAGTGAGGGAACAAAATAAAGACGGAACAGAGAAACCGATAGGACAAAGATGATGTACATAAGGATTCAATGGGGATGCCTTAGGGGGGAGGAAGGCTTGCTACCCGCCATGAAAAACCAGGCCAGAGGGACCTGTATGATCCTCTGGCCTGGTGAATATACTCTTCTCGTCTCTTTTCTCTACAGATCTAGCGCTTGAGGAGAGCCTCAGCCTTCTCTTCGATATTCTCTGCAGTGAAGCCAAACACCTTGGCCAGGTAAGCAAGGTTTCCTACCTCACCGAACTGCTCTCCTACGGAGACGAAGTCCATGGGTACGGGATCGGTCTTCACCAGATAGCCTGCGATAGCCTCGCCCACTCCACCTGCATAGCGGCCGTTCTCGCACACAAGCACGCGCTTACAGCGTTTGGCAACTGCCGTGATAAGGTCGTAGTCCAAGGGCCTGATGGTATGCAGGTCGACCAGAGTCGCCTTGATGCCCTTCTTTGCAAGAGAGGCGACAGCCTTCACAGCTGCATTGACCATAACCTCTCCTGTTGCAATGATGGCCACATCCTCGCCCTTGGCGAGTTCGATGCCCTTGCCCAGTTCAATCTTGGTTCCCACAGGATAGCGATGGCTCGCACCCTTTCTGGCAACACGGACGTAGGAGCTCTTGTTCAGGTCAAAGGCCTGCCTCATCAGCTCATAGCAGCTCTGCGCGTCACTAGGGTCGATGATGGTGACACCAGGGATCTGCCTGATGAGGGCGATGTCCTCAAAGGGCATATGGGTTCCGCCATTGTACTGGGCGGTAATGCCGGGGTCGCTACCAATTACATGGACAACCTGACCGGTATACCCTACAGAGAGGAAGAACTGGTCATAGGCCCTTCTGGAAGCAAAGCAGCCGAAGGTGTGGGCATAGGGGACAAGGCCCATGGAAGCGAGCCCTGCAGCCACTCCTATCATATTAGCCTCAGCAATTCCACAGTTGTAGAAACGGTCGGGGTATACGCTACAAAACGAATCTGAACCGATGCAACTGGCGAGGTCTGCATCAAGCATGACCACCTCGGGGTGCTCACTTGCGAGGTCGTTGACAGCTGCCATGACGGCATCTCTCATATGTGCAATAGTGCTGGTATCTCTCATATCTTTCCTCCTTCACGGGCATAGAGGGCTTCTACAGCCTTGGTGGCAGCCTTCGAGTCGAATGCCATGCTATGGTTGGCAGTGGTAGCTTCACCAGGTGCAAAACCGTAGGACTTTACCGTATCCATGATGATCATGCTGGGGCGGTCCTGGACACTCTTGGCCATCTGGACGGCGCGGTCAATCTGGGCAAAGTCATGTCCGTTGATGCGCTGTACATGCCAGTTGAACCCGAGCCAACGGGTATCAAGGTTCTCCATGCTGATGATATCTGATGTATAGCCGTCAAGCTGGAGGCGGTTGAAGTCGGTGAAGGCTATCAGGTTGCCGAGCTTCCACTGTGCGGCTGTTGCAGCCCCTTCCCAGATCTGGCCTTCCTGGCTCTCACCATCGCCGATGACGACAAAGGTGTTCGCCTCGATCTTGCGGATCTTCTGTCCCAAGGCTATGCCGATAGCGGCGCTGAAGCCCTGGCCCAAGGAACCGCCGGTGAAATCGACACCCTTGGTCTTGTTCATGTCACAGTGGCTTGGAAGGTTGGTACCACCTTGGTTGAGCGTCTTCAGCTCTTCAAGGGGGAAGTAGCCTTTGCTTGCAAGGGTTGCATACACTGCAGGTCCGGCGTGGCCTTTCGAACAGACAAACCGGTCACGATCTTCTTTCTTGGGATCGGAGGGGTCAACCCTCATCTCATGGTAATAGAGGTAGGTAAGCATTTCAACAATGGACATGCTTCCCCCAATATGTCCTGATCCGAAGTTTCCAATCTCTTCAATGGTGAGTTTTCGAATCTCCAAAGCCAACTGCTTCAGTTTCTTTACATCCAGCATTGCTTTCTCCTTTTATTTGTTCTTATATTTCATACGCATCAGCTGGGCACATCGCGCATCATCCAACGTAGATACATCATAGCCCGCCCTCGCCATCTGTATGGCGATGGTGGTCATCTGGGCCGCACGCTCAAGCAGCTCCATCTTATCAAAGGCTTCAAGCAGGGATTTTCCCAGGGCGACAGCCCCATGATTCTCCAACAGGAGGACCGAGTGGTCAAATGCCTGTATGGCGACCTGCTCGGCAAGATTTACTGTGCCCATCAGGCGGTAGGGCACCATCACCGGTGTTTCGAGGATATAGAAGGATTCGGCTATCATGGTGGTGTCGATGGCGCACTTGCCATCCTTGGTGATGGCGGTGAAGGCTGAGGTGTAGGTGGGATGGGCATGAACGATGGCACGGCAGTCAGCTCGGGCAATGAGGGTGAGACGGTGCATCTCAGTTTCGATGCTTAAGGGGAGGTGTGGGGTAAGGTTCTTGCCCTCCATGGTCACCACCGCTATCTCTTCAAAGGTAAGCAACCCCTTGTCCAAGGCGGAGGGGGTTATGCAGAACAGTTCATCACTTATGCGCAAACTGATGTTTCCACCGCTGGCAGTGGTGAGCTGACGATCATACAGACGGGTCATGAACGCTGCAACCTGGGTGCGTTCCTTCTCATATTTGCTGATATTCATGGGGCGAGTATAGCATGCATCAGATGAAGAGTTAAAGCTTCCTTTGCCATATACCTTGAGAAGAGAGGGCTGTTTTGCTACAATGGCCCCTGTTCTAGCTAAAGAGGAGACACAACAGCATGCGCATGTCCAATCAATTTTCCAAAACCCTTCGTGAGGCACCAAACAGTGCAGACAGCAAGGGATATGAATATCTGCTTCGTGCAGGTTTTATTCGACAGATGGGTGCCGGGGTCTTCTCGTTGCTACCTTTCGGGTTCAATGCGACTAGGAAGATCAGCCAGATCATCCGCGAAGAGATGGATGCCATCGGGGCCCAGGAAATACTCATGCCCCTGGTCAACACCGCAGACATCTGGAAGGAGACCGGCCGTTTCTACAGCATCGACAAGGAGATGAGCCGATTCATCGACCGCGGAGGGCGTGACATGGTCCTTGCCATGACCCATGAGGAAGCGGTGACCGATATCGCCAGAGGCGAGATCGACAGCTACAAGCGCCTGCCCCAGCTGGTCTATCAGATCCAGACCAAATGGCGCGACGACCCCCGTCCCCGTGCCGGTCTGATCAGGGTACGTGAATTCACCATGAAGGACAGCTACTCCTTTGACCGCGACCAGGCGGGCCTTGATCTCCAGTATGCCAAGCACTACACATCCTATTTCAGAATCTTCAGTCGCTGCGCCCTGCCTGCCATCGTAGTAAGCGCCGACAGCGGCATGATGGGGGGCAAGGTCAGCCATGAGTACATGTACCTCTCCACCATCGGTGAGGATACCATCATCACCTGCAGCGGATGCGGCTACACCGCCAACCGCCAGATAGCGACCTTCAAGAAGACCTACCACAGCGAGGAGGCAAAGCCCCTGGAGAAGGTGCTTACCCCCGACTGCAAGACCATCGAAGATCTGGCCCTGTTCCTCAAGATAGAGAAGAGCCAGACGGCAAAGGCTGTCTTCATGATAGGCACGTTCATCAATGATGAAAACGGGGATGAGGAGGAGAAGCTCATCGTCGGTGTCATTCGTGGGGATATGGACGTTGAGGAGAACAAGCTGCAGAACGCAGCAAAGGCCAATGGTCTGCGCCCGGCCCATCCGGAGGAGATCATGGCAAAGAAGATGGTCCCCGGCTATGGATCGCCCATTGGAGCATCCAGTGATGTCGTGGTCATCGTTGATGATTCGGTTGCGAAGAGCAACAACCTTGTTGCCGGGGCAAACGAAGAGGGCCATCACCTCCTGAACACCAACTTCGGGCGTGACTACACCGGCCTTGTCGCTGATCTCGCCACCGCCACAGCAGGATTACCATGCCCACACTGCTCAACACCCCTCACCTCTTCCAAGGGTGTGGAGATCGGCAACATTTTCCAGCTGGGCACGCGCTACAGCGAAGCGATGAACTGCTATTACCAGGATGAGGGTGGAGTCAGGAAGCCTGTCATCATGGGCTCCTATGGCATTGGTGTGGGAAGATTACTTGCCTGCCTTGCCGAGGAATATTCCGATGAGAGCGGCCTTGCCCTTCCCATAACCGTAGCCCCCTACCAGATCCATCTGGTGAGCCTGGTCAAGGATACCGAGGTTGTCGAAGGGATCTACAAGGATCTGGTGGCAAGCGGCATCGAGGTGCTCTATGACGACCGCAAGGAGTCTGCCGGGGTCAAGTTTGCTGATGCGGACCTCATCGGGCTGCCCATCCGCATCACCGTAGGCAACCGATCCCTGAAGGAGGGTAAGGTCGAGGTGAAGCTGAGAAGCAATCTCGACGAGACCCTCTCCTTTGACCTGAAGGGTATTGCCATCGAGATGCAGACCCTGATCAAGAGCCTCACCGATGCGATCAACGAGAAGATTGTGGAACCACAGTGGGATAAAGAGGCGTAGAAAGAAAGAATCTTTGGGCTTGTCGAGGACTAAAAAACGAGAATACAAGACTAAATAGGTAGAGGGGATTCGATTGAATCCCCTTCCTTATGCCTTCTCTCATCCAAAGTTTCTATACCTTCATGCTTTCTCAGGCATCATGCCTTCTTTGGATTTCTTCTTGCTTGGTATACCCTATCAGTGTGCACCCATCTTCTTCAGTTGGGTGATGATGTAGGAGCGTTTGGAGGCTTTTGCATACTCGATCACCGAGTGGCCTTGGTAGTCGCGTGCATTGATGTCGGCTCCTGCCTTCAGCAGCTCTGAAACCACGCGCGTCTCTTCATTGGTGTTTATTGCAAGGATGAGGGCGGTCTCACCAAGATAGTTCCTTGCATTGAGGTCGGCCCCTGCTTCCAGAAGCGTTGCTATAACCTTCGGGCTCTTGCTCTTGTTGGCGGCAAGGTGCAGGGCATTGGAGCGGTACTTTGGCTCAGCTTCCTGGATGTCAGCCCCGGCTTCAAGCAACGCCTTGAGGACATTCACCGAAGAGTTGTATTGTGCGGCAAGCATGATGGGGGTGAGGCCCCACTCATTCTGTGCGTGGATGTCGGCTCCCTCTGCTAGAAGTGACTTTATGTCCTTGACTTTGGTGGCAGAAATGGCGGCGGCAAGCAGCTTCTTGTTCAGACCTTCAATATTTTTAGCCATGGTAAAATCTCCTTACTCATTGTTTCATTTACTTTTACGTATCTATAGTATCTCAATATTCCGACAAATTGTACAGGGCAGTACACTATCATTGACAGAAAGGGAGGGTTTGTATTTCAAATGTCCCCTTTTCAATTTGCGTACCAATACAGGTTTGTAGTATGATGAGGCCATGTTGACAAAAGAAATTATCCAGCAAGTACCCAAAGTCGAGTTGCACGACCATCTTGACGGTGGAATGCGCATCAGGACCATCCTTGAATTGGCACAGGAATATGGGGTTTCCCTACCCTCTGATGACGAGCAGGAACTTCATTCCTGGTTTGTAAGAGGGTGCAGACAGAAAAGCCTTTCACTCTACCTGGAGACTTTTTCGGTCACCCTCAGCGTCTTGCAAAGTGCTGCAGCGCTTGAGCGCGTAGCCTTTGAGGCTGTGGAGGACCTTGCCAGGGAGCATGTCTGCTATGCAGAGATCCGCTTTGCCCCCAACCTGCACCTGGAACAGGGCCTCTCCCCCGGCGATGCTGTCCAGGCTGTCCTTGACGGCCTGCAGAGGGGGAAAAAAGAGACGGGCATGCCCACGGGCCTCATCCTCTGTGCAATGCGCAACCAGAGCTCCGCCCTCTCCCTTGCCACGGCGGAACTGGCGGTCGCCTTCTGTGACCGGGGCGTTGTGGGCTTCGACCTGGCAGGGGACGAAAGCGGCTACCCGCCGAAGAAGCATCTCCAGGCCTTCCAATACATCCGCAACAAGAACTTCAACATAACCATCCACGCAGGCGAAGCTTTTGGCGTGGAGTCCATATGGCAGGCTGTGCAACTCTGTGGAGCCCATAGGATCGGGCATGGGACCCGCCTCATCGAGGATATGACGCTCGAGGGAACCTATATCGAGGAGACGGGGTCGCTTGCAAACTTCATCCGCGACCGACGCATCCCGATGGAGATGTGCCTGACCAGCAACATAGGAACCGGAGTCGCCTCCGACTATGCACACCACCCCTTCCCCATCTTCCTGCGTAACCAGTTCAGGGTGTTCCTCTGCTCGGACAACCGCCTGATGAGCGACACCACCCTCACCCGCGAGATGGAGGTTGCCGTTGAGTACTACAACCTGACCCTACGCGACCTGGAAAAGATTACGATCAATGCGATGAAGTCAGCCTTCATACACCATGACCAGAAGCTGGACATCATCTATACCGTCATCAAGAAGGGGTATCAGGCGATCCGCACCGAGTACGGCATCCTGGACTAGCGTGTACGCTTGAAGACCTCTATCGGATTGATCTTCATCCTGACCAGACAGTAGAGATAGGCGAACAGCAACCCACTGAGGTGGGTGAGGTGGGCTACGTTGCCCCCCCTGCTGAAGACCTGGCTGTAGAGCTCAATGCCGGTGTAGAGGATGACCAGGGTGGGGGCTCGTAGCGGTATGAGGCCAAAGACGAAAACCCTTGCATAGGGATAGAATACGGCGAACATGAACAGCACCCCGTAGATGGCACCCGAGGCACCGACGAGGATGACATTGGTCCCTGCCAGGATGTAGCTGATAAGGCTGACAATACCGCTGAACAGCCCTGCCAGCAGGTAGAAGAGGATAAACTCCTTGCTGCCGACTCGCTGTTCGACCATGGTCCCAAACAGGTAGAGGCTTATCATGTTGAACAGGAGATGGGAGAATCCCCCATGGACAAACATGTAGGTGAAAGGCTGCCAGATATACCCTCCCAGCACAAAGGAGGGTATCATCGCCAGGTAGTAGGCGCTGCGCGGGTAGACCATGCTGGTAAGCAGGTAAATCAGGGCGTTGATGATCACCAGCTTGAGGGTGACATTCGTATAGGAGTTATTCTTAAATCTCCGGTTGAGGATACTTTTCTTGTTCATGCACATAAAGTATAGAGCAAATGACCCTTCGTCAATTGTGTAAGAACTGCGCGAATACAATGTGTGTGAATTTTTTACACAGCCAGAGGTAGGCAAACCTGCATCAGGGTGCTCTAATGCCCTATAAAAGTTGGCACGCTCCTTGCATGTGTATTATCACAGAGCAACAGTTTTTTCATACTCCTCCTTTTACAACGACAGGGTGCCTAGAAGATATCCCAATCCTCTTCTGGCACCCTCCTTTTGTCTGCTCAAAATCCTATCATTTGAGAAAAAGTGGTTCGGCAAGGGGAAAGAAGGCCCTTTTTTGTTTCGCCCAAGCACAAGTGTTGCTACAATGGACCCTATCGGCAATACCGCTGTCCTAAAAAAAGAGCAATGAACGCAATCATGAGGAGCACATATGAGCATATATACCCTGTTCCATCCTCCTGTTTTCCAGGGAAGGGGCAAAAAGAACAACTACTTTGAAGGCTGGTACTTCAAGATGGCCCTCCCCGATGAGGTGATCGCCCTGATACCGGGCATTGCAATGGGGGAAGACTGCCATGCCTTCATTCAGGTCATCAGCAGCAAGGAGGGCAGGAGCTGGTATGTGCGCTTCCCCTTTGATGCCTTCGTCGCTGATAAAAAGGCCTTCGCTGTCGCCATAGGGGACAACCACTTTTCCCTGGATGGGATCTCAGTGGACCTCCACGCTGAAGGGCTCACCCTCAAAGCAGAGGTACGCCACATCAGCCCCACCCCGTTCCCTGTCAGCCTCAAGGCTCCGGGCATCATGGGCTGGTACGCCTACGTCCCCTTCATGGAGTGCTTCCATGGGGTGGTATCAACTCATCACTCGCTGGAGGGTCTGCTAAAGCTCAATGGGAGGGAGATCAAGGGGGCAGGGGGAACCGGGTACATCGAGAAGGATTGGGGCTCCTCCTTCCCCTCAGCCTGGATATGGATGCAGGCCAACTGCTTTCCCACGGACAAGGTTGCCTGCATGCTCTCTGTGGCAAACATTCCCTTTCTTGGCAGGACCTTCCAGGGGTTTTTGGGTTTCCTGCAGATAGGAGGGAAGCTCATCAGGTTCGGCACCTATACAGGGGCCAAGGTCATCAGGCTGGAACAGGATAAGGAGCACGCCTCAGTCACCATCAGCCAAAGGGGATACAGGATAACCTTCGACGCCACCTTGGGCCCCACCTCCCATCTCAGTGCCCCCCGCCAGGGGAATATGGAGAGGAGCATACTGGAAAGTGTCATAGGAACGATTGGGGTGACGCTCAAGGACAGGAAGGGAAAGCTCCTGTTCCAGGAAACGGGCAGCATGGCTGGCATTGAGTTGTCAGAAGCAGTGAATCTCATGCAAAGCAAGCACAAGGTGTGAAGAAATAGAAGAGTGTTACTTTTCTGCACAGGGGGGAAAACTCCATCCGGGTATGGATTCCTGCTTTCAGCAATATAAGGCGGCTTTTAGGGCTGTATATGGGAGTTGGCACGGCTATTGCATAGTGTTGAGTAGAGCAACAGTTTTTTTCAAACCTCCTTAAAGTGTGATTTCTTAGGTGCCAGCGAACCTCTCTCCCCACCCCATAATAATTCGCTGGCACCTTCTCTTTGCCCTTCCGGGTCGACCATTTTTTTGGTATAGTCTTATTCTATGGCAACCAGCAGACGAGATCGTGCAGACTCCTATACAAAACGTGCACACAAAGAGGGCTACCCTGCCCGTTCAGTCTACAAGCTCGAAGAGATCCAGCAGACTACCAAACTCATCAAGAGCGGGGACAATGTCCTTGATGTCGGTGCCGCTCCAGGCTCTTGGACCCTCTATACCCATAAGGAACTGCTGAAAGGGAGGGGGAGGATCATCGCAGTCGACCTCAACCCCTTGAACCTCGACCCGGTCCCCCCCACGGTGACAGCCTTTGTAGGGGATGCCTTCAGCAAGGAGATACGACCTCTTTTGGTCGAAAACGGCCCCTACGATGTGATAATCAGCGATGTTGCACCCATGACAATGGGTAATCGTGCAGTGGATACCACCCGCAGCGAGTATCTTGCCGAACAGGTGATATTGCTTGCCAAGGAACATCTGAAGGAGCATGGCAACCTTGTGGTGAAGATTTTCCAAGGGGGTGGCCAAGTTGACATCATCAAGGATATGCGCACCTTCTTCACCAAGGTGAAGCCCTTCAAGCCTAAGGCTTGCAGGGATGACTCCTTTGAAATCTATCTGATAGGCCTCGATAAGAAGAGGATGTAGGGATTTCACCCTTACACCATCAGGCTTTGGACTTTTCTTTTCTGGCCTTGGCCAGGTTCCTAGCCGCAGCGCTGCTATCGACCAGGGCGAGCACCTCGACAAAACAGGCCTCAGCCTCAGGTGCGTCATGAAACTCATCAAGATAGAGGGAACCCAGATTGTTCAGGGCCTCCACATGGGTAGGGTCATCCTCAACCACGCGTAGGTAGAGCTCCAGAGCCTGTTCAGGTTTGGAAGCAAACAGAAGCCGGGCCAGCTCGACATCCGCATGGTTTGCCAGCACCCTCTGGTAGCGTTGCTCATCAAGGAGGATCTGCACCCTCTGGGTGATGAGGTTGGCTTCCTTCTCGTCCGGGCTGTCTTTCAAGGCGGTGTTGTACCAGGCCAAGGCATCAAGACGATCGCCATGGATGTATTGGATATCCCCGAGCATCCTGCACAGGCGTAGGCTCTCTCCATACATTTCGGAGCATGCGAGCAAGGTCTCATACGCCTCATCCTTGCGCTCCTGTCCAAGATAGATGAGGGCAAGGTTGTACTGCAGCCCCATAGAGCTCCCCTGCCGTGCGATCTGCTTGAGCATGAAGCGTTCGGCCTCTTGCCATCTGTTCTGCACCATGGCATTGAGGGTTCTTCTCTGATAGTACCATGCAATTGGATCCATACCCCACTCCTTGTATCGAAACATGGTGCCGCTAGAGCTTAGCGGCACCATAAGGACAATCATAGCATCTGCTACAGGAAGAAGATACCCAGAATCATCAGGATGATAAGGGTGGTTATCCCCTGTACCAACGTCACACCGGTCTGTGTCTTGTAGGCTGTAGCCGTATCCATATCGGAGAACTGCGAAACAACCCAGAAGTAGCTGTCGTTGGCATGGGAGACGGTCATCGAACCGGCTCCTATCGCCAGCAGGGCGAGCACCTTGGCCATCTCGCTTGTCCAGCCAAGCTGTCCCATCAGGGGTGCCATCATGGCGGAGGTGACGATCATGGCGACGGTGGAGGCTCCCATCGCTGTCTTGAGCAGAGCTGCGATGATGAAGGGGATCAACAGGCCTGCATTCATCTGCATCAGGCTGCCGGAGAGTATCTCCGCGATGGGCAGGCTTTTGAGCACGGCACCCAAGGCACCACCGGCTCCGGTGATGGCAAGGATACTTGCAGAGCTCTGTATTCCATCGCTGATCCAGTTAAAGGAGGTCCCCTTCTTTTCAGTTTTGGGAATCAGGGTGACGGCAAGTCCCACACCAAAGAGAAGTGCAGTGACAGGATTACCGATGAAGTCAAAGAAGCTTTTTGCCGCTCCGGTTCCGAAAATGGCTGAGGGGAAGTCCGCAATGGATTTCAGGGCGATGAGAATGATGGGAAGCAGAATCGGGGCAAAGGACCTGAAGGCATTGGGAAGCTTGCCATATTTATCCACCAGCTCTTCCAAGGAGACCTCGGGGTTGGCAGGAATGTCAAACTTGCTGGAGATCTTCAGGGCGTAGAGGTACCCTACCAACATGACAGGAATGGAGACCAGAAGGCCGACAATGATGACCAGGCCAAGGTCGGCGTTGAGCGTTCCAGCCATGATGATCGGGCCGGGGGTCGGAGGTACCAGACAGTGGGTGGCATAGAGCCCGGAGCTGAGGCAGGTTGCCATCACAGCGAGCGATATGCCGGATTTGGCGGCAAGGGCCCTGTTGATGGGTGAGAGGATGACAAAGCCTGAGTCACAGAATACAGGGATGCTTACGATGTAGCCGGTGAGGCTCATGGTAAGAGGCGCCCGTTTCTTCCCCACCACATTGAGGATGGTGTTTGCCATGGTCAGGGCAGCCCCGGTCTTCTCCAGAATGGTGCCGATTATGGTACCGGATATGATGACAATACCGATGCTTCCCAGAATTGATCCAAATCCGGAAGTAAGGGTGGTGATCAGCGTATCTACTGGGATGCCAGCCAGGATCCCTACAAAATACCCAGAAAGCAACAAAACGATGAATGGGTGCCACTTGAATTTTGAAATCAAGAGCACCATTCCTACGATAGCAACAATAATTACCAGGAACAGATACCAACCTGCCATGTTCTCGTCCTCCTAAACCTATATGTTCATTATCCCTCTAGGATAATTGTTGACCCTGTGCAGCTACGGAAATTGATATGCGACTGTTGCAGGGAGAGCTCTATCGCCCTCTCCCCCGAACAGTGGGAGAGGCCCAGCAGCGAGATGCCCCGCTCAAAAAAGTTCCTGAGGGTATCGCGCGTCCGCCCCTCATCGGCTTCGACCAGGTGGGTCCCACCCAACAGGGCATAGACAGGTTGTCCGAAGGAGTGCTCAACGGAGTCGAGCATGTTCAGCATCCCGGGGTGTGCGCACCCAACCAGGACCACCAGGCCCCTTTTTGTCTCCAGGACCAGCATGACCTCATCAGAAAAATCATCAGGAGTGAAAAAGATGGAGCCCTCCTCCCGCTTCACGAACCTGGGGTTTGGAACCTCCAGGGTGTGGGTACGGGAAAAGTCTGTTGCAACCCATATCTTGGGGGCTATCTGCGTGCGTTTTTTTGTAAGGGTCTTGTGCGCTATGCCTTGCTGTGCAAGGTAGCTCTTTGAAAAGTCATTGCCCAGGTATTGGTAGGAGGCGTTGAAGGCTCCGTATTTCTTAACGAAGAAGCCCTCCCCTGTCCACAGGGTATACCCCTGTGTTCCTCTGCTCTCTACAAAGGGCCTCAGGCCTCCGGTGTGGTCATAGTGGCCATGGCTGAGCACCACGTCCGTTACACCAGACAAATCCTTGCAAAGCCGCTGGGCATTGTCCAGGAATGCTCCACTCTGCCCAAGGTCAAAAAGGACCGCAGCATCCGGTGTCTCCACAAGAAAGGAGAGGCCATGCTCCGTCTTCAGTGCGGTATGTTCTCCGAGGCTATTTTCCATAAGTGTCGTTATCTGTATTGGCATGATGTTCCTGCATTGGTGGATTAACCCATCAGATGTCTGACAAGTTAGGATTACTCTATACCCACTGCATGCCTTTTGTCAAACTATATTTTACAGAGTTCCGAAATATTGCTGGATATCGGAGAGTGCATTCTGCAAGTGGCTTTCCATTGCCTGGCCCGCTGCCTTGGCATCGTGTGTCTCTATGGCACGCATAAGTGAGCCGTGCTCCTCTATGGAGGAAGCCAGACGACCTGGTACGTGCAAGCTGGCATACCACCCCTCATTGAGGGTCTGCTCCATGGTGCGCATCAGCACGATGAGGGTCCTGTTGCGCGTGGCCTTGGCCACCGCAAGGTGGAAAGCCCCGTCGGTTGCAATGGCCTGATGCACATCCCCTGAGCGTACATGCTCCTCAAAGGTCTGCAATAGTTCATGCAGTGTCTTGATATCCTTCTCATCTGCCCTGGTACTGGCCATCTCTGCAGCATGGGGTTCGATAAGGAGGCGAACCTCAAAATGCTCGCGCAGGGAGTCGGCATTCTCAACGACCCAGCTCATGACAGGCTTCTCACCTTGGGGGGGCTCGGTGATGAAGACCCCTTTGCCCTGGTGGACCTTGATAAGGCCTGAGACCTCAAGCATGCGCAACGCCTCGCGTATGGAAGAGCGGCTCACCTCCAGCTTTTCCGAAAGTTGTTTTTCACTGTAGAGCTTGTCTCCAGGCTGGAGGTTCTCCGTTTCTATCATCTTCTTGATGGCGGCGACAACCATGACCGACAGCCGTTCTTTTTTTAGGGATTGCATGAGGTCATGGTACAAGGAAGTGGGCATATCTGCAAGTAATTGAGGTTGCAAGGGCATAAAGCTCTCCTGCATCTGGAAGAAAAGCCCTATCTGGCCTATACTTTTTTCCAGCATGGAGAAGACGATGAAAGTAGTTATCATAGATGGACAGGGCGGAAGCTTGGGAAAGGCCCTGGTCGAAGCGATCAGGAAAGTCCACCCTAGCCTTGAAATTCTAGCCATAGGGACCAACGGCATGGCAGCGAGTGCGATGCTCCGTAGCGGTGCAAGTGCCACTGCAACAGGGGAGAACCCTGTGGTGGTCGCCTCCCGTGATGCCGATGTCATCATCGGGCCTCTGGGGCTCATCGCAGCGGACTCCCTGCATGGGGAGATCACACCGGTGATGGCCTCCGCCATCTCGCAGAGCAAGGCCCACAAGATCCTGATTCCCATCAGCAAGTGCAACATCTCCATTGTGGGGAGGCAGGAGCTTCCTTTGGGGGAGATGATAGAGCTTGTGGTGGAGGAACTGGGGGCTTTGTTGCCCTAGTGCCCCCAACGGCATGTTTCTCTCAAACATTCCAATTTTCATTTGTTGACAGATGCCCCCTCCTTATGTAAGATACAAGCAACCCGATCCCATGAAGGGGTCACCAACGAGCACTGCTTACATTACCGATCAACAAATCATGACCCTATAAACTAAGCCATGAAGGCAGTAAAGGAAATATCTCCTTTTGCTTTTGTGGCCTATTTTTTGTCTTTGGAGATGCTGTGGAACCTTACAAACAACCGCTGCCGGAGGGCATTACCCTCCGTGTCTACAACAATGAGGAGCTCATATTCTCCGATGGGGGGAGG
>JAVERP010000064.1:0-18560 GCA_034007055.1 Sphaerochaeta sp. | reverse complement strand
TTCGAAGGAGACCAGCAGGATTGCCCTGCCCTTTCCCCTCTCCTCTATGATGCGCTTGCGAATGTACTCGATGGCCCCCACGTCCAGGCCCCGGGTGGGCTGTGCCACAACCAGCACCTTCGGCGACAGGGAGATCTCCCTTGCCACGATGACCTTCTGCTGATTGCCTCCGGACAGCGAGGAGGCAGGGGTGAGGGCCCCTTCGCCGGCCCGGATGTCAAACTCGTCTATCAGGACCTCAGCATCGTCATGCATCTTGGAGAAGTCCAGCAGGCCGTACCTGTTTCTGTACAGATCAAGGTAGTAGTTCTTCAATGCACAGTTCTCATAGATGGAGAACTGTCCGACAAGGCCGTACTTGTGCCTGTCCTCGGGGATGTATCCCAAACCACGCTCGATGCGGGCTCGGATGGAAAGGCCGGTGATATCCTCGCCGTCAAGGAAGATCGAGCCCTTGCTGACAGGGCTGAGGCCTATGATCGCCTCAAGCAGCTCCGTCTGTCCGTTGCCGTCGACGCCGGCAATGCCGACGACCTCCCCGGAGCGGACATCCAGGCTCAGGGCCTTGACCTTCTCAAGGCCCGATGCGTTGTTGACGCTCAGGCCCTGCATCGAAAGGACGACCTCCCCTGCCTGCATCTCAGGCTTGTCAATCTCAAACTTGACAGCACGGCCAACCATCATCTCGGCAAGGTCCTGTTCGCTGACAGAGGCGACATCCACAGTGCCTATGTACTTGCCCCTTCTCAGCACCGTGCACCGGTCGGCGACATCCTTGATCTCCTTGAGCTTGTGGGTGATGAGGATGATGGTCTTGCCCTCCTTGCGCAACAGGCGCAGGATATCCATCAGCTCATCAACCTCCTGAGGGGTCAGCACCGCCGTCGGCTCGTCGAAGATGATGATGTTCGCATTGCGGTAGAGAGTCTTGAGAATCTCTACGCGCTGCTGCTGTCCCACGGTAATATCCTCAATAATAGAATCCGGATCTACTGCAAGACCGTACTTGGCACTTATTTCTGAGACACGTTTACTTGCACTGCCCAAGTCAAGCAGGCCTCCCATCCGGGTGGGCTCTTTTCCTAGGACAATGTTTTCTGTTACTGAATAGTTTTGCACCAGCCTGAAATGCTGGTGCACCATCCCTATGCCCAGATCCGTGGCAATATTGGGATTCTTGATCTCCGTCCTTTTTCCATGGATGGAGATGGTTCCGCTATCAGCGCTGTAGGCGCCGAACAGGATGGACATCAGGGTGGACTTGCCCGCCCCATTCTCACCAAGGAGGGCATGGATCTCATTTTCCCGAACCTGCAGCGTCACCTTGTCGTTGGCAACGACACCTGGGAAGGTCTTGGTGATGCCCACCATCTCAATTGCATATTCACTCACCCTCAGCTCCTTACAAGCTCTCTCTCTGGTCACTGTCTCCAATGACCAGGAAGAGAGCCGGCAGTCTCCTGCCGGCATCAAAGCGGAAATTAGTCATCAAGAGCAGAGAGGCCCCTAGGAGCTGCACCATTGGCAAGTGCGTCCTTGTAGGTCTTGTACAGCTTGATCTTTCCAGATATGACATCAGCCTTGGCCGCCTCGACTTTCGCTATGACAGCCTTGGAGAGCTCGAGGTTTGCCTGTGAGTAGCCGACACCCTCGTCTACCATGCGCATCTCCACGACTCCGCCGCTAAAGGTCTTGTCCTGGGCTTCCTTGAGAACCTTCAAAGAGGAGTTCTCGACACGCTTGAGCATGGAGGTCAGCACAGCACTCTTGGTATCGGTATACAGGCCGTCTGAGAACTGGTCACTGTCCACGCCGATGGCCCAAACGTTCTTACCCTGCATCCTGTACTCCTTGGCCTGGGCGATGGTTCCATTGCCTGTTCCGCCGGCAGCACTGAAGATGCAGTATACACCGCTGTCAAACCAGTTTTTCGCCTGGGCCTTGGCCAGCTCGGGCTTGCCCCAGTCATTTGCATAGTAGTCAACAATTGACGCATTGGGGAATACGGAGAGGATGCCCTGCACATAGCCCATCTCGAACTTGGTGATGGTGCTTCCGGGAACTCCGCCGATGAAGCCGAACCTAGGATTGCTGATGCCATCCTCCTTGGCCTGCAAGGCTGCAACCAGCCCGACGAGGTAGGAGCCTTCCTCTTCACTGTAGATGAACTCCTGCACGTTCGGGTGTCCCACCCAGTTGACGTCAACTATGACGAACTGCTGCTTAGGATACTGGGGGGCAACCTCACCAAGGGCGTCGGCCCAGGTAAAGCCGGTGACCATGATGATGTCATACCCCTCATCTGCAGCCTGGCGCAGGTTGGGGATATACATATCCTGGGTCTGGGCTGTCACCACATCATAGAGCTTTCCCCTGTTTTTGGCATTTTCCACAGTATCGCCGTAGAATGCAACGATTCCTTTCCAGGCAGCAGCGTTGAAAGACTTGTCGTCGATACCGGTGGCATCGGTAAGCAGACGAATGGTCGGTTTTCCGCTTGCGGCGGCTGGGGCATCCTTGGCTCCCTGGGCAAACATAGTCGTTGCTACAAGCAACACCATCAAGAAAACTAATACTTTCTTCATGTAATCCTCCTTAAACTAGGTAACATGATATTATAGTAGGCATTGTACCACAGGAATGTGAATTTGAAAGTTCCATCTTCAGGAATAATCTCACTGCACCATCAAGCTTGTTGCAGGAATTGGCATTTTGTTGACAGTCAGCACTGCCCAACACAGGGGCAGGACGTACAACCCTACCCCCTGCCCAGAATATGTTCTTCTATCGCAAGGGCAACACCCTCCTCATCGTTGGAGGCTGTCACCACATGGGCGTGAGCCTTTACCTCGGGCGAAGAGTTTTCCATCGCCACAGCGAGGCCTGCTATGGAAAGCATCGGTACGTCATTGAGGCCATCACCGACAACCATGAGAGTCGAGCGATCCTTTCCAAGAATGGAGAGCAGGACATCCAAGGAGGCGGCCTTCTGTACACCCTTGGCAGTTATCTCCATGAAGTAGGGCTCGCTGAAGGAAGCGTCTGCCCGATCACCGAGCAAGAGCTGCAACTCCTTTCGGGCAGGGATAAGCAAGGAAGGCTCTCCGACTATCATCACCTTGGGCTGGGGTGTGGCAACCTCAAGGAGAAGGGTATCCACTCCCCTGATGGGGATGTCGTTGTTGAACGCCTCCTTATATACATAGGGGTCGGTGGGCATCTCCGTGATGACGCCCACCTTGTCATAAGAGAGTGAGGCAAGGCCCTTTTCCTTGGCATAGCGGAAGACGGTCGCTATGGCATCAAGGCCTACTGTGCGCTCCCAGACGACCTTGCCGCTCTCACACGAGATGAGCTGGGCCCCATTGTAGGCAAGGATATAGGCATTGCGCCCGAAAAGCCCAAGAGAGCGGGCAAGAGCTTCCATGCCCAGGACCGGGCGTCCGCTGGCAAGGGTGACACAGACACCCAAATCCAAGGCGGCGTCTATGGCCGCCCTCGATCTTGGGGTAACCTCTTTCTGACTGTTGGTAAGTGTGCCGTCGAGATCGAGGGCAAGAAGGGAGTACTGCATGAAGGCTCCTCAAAAGTATAATACCTCTACTGTACACCAAACGAATAGAGAGCAGAAGGGGTAGTTTTAGAGAGATTCCAAGCACACTAGATAGCCTAAATAAGATCTGGAAGGCAGGTGATACCTGACGTATCATGGAGAGGAAATGAATAAGCATACTCGCTATACCCAAGCATTGATGGACGATCCTGAGTTTATGACTAGTTTGTCACACTAAGCATGGAAAACTTTATATAAGAATCCCAAATGCAGTTTCTTAGTGATTTTGAATGAATTATTTTATCCCCTTAGAACTTGTTCTCCTTGAGGTCCAGTTTGGTCGCCACCTTGAATTTTGTCAGGCCCATGTTTGTCAGTAACGGGGGTAGCTTCAGCAATGAGGCGATATCCAGATAGGATTGTGACACTTCTATGGGGGTGACGATGTTTTTTGGGAACTGGCCCTGGACCAGAGCCCTCGGTTGGGAAATCGCCCTCATTATCACCTCAGCCGATAGGACATACATTCCTTTCTCCTGCATGTAGTACTGCAGATACTTGATGATGCACAGGCTGATGTAGCACATGGCGAAGTGTCCCTTGATATGGTTGTCGGTCCAGATGAAGACAGGCCTTGCCTGCAGGTCGGTCTTCTGTACCCTGAAACTCTCCCCCATCTTCCTCTGGTCACGATAGATGGACATAACCTCTTCTGTTTTGAGGTCCATGTGGTCGGTAACGACCGCATAATAGCCGTCGAACTTGGCCGCGTTGAGGATCCTAGCCTCATCAAGGGGGGCCCCTCCAGTGTCCAGGACCATCTGCAAATATTGGTTGCCACCCCTCAGCTTTTCGGGGACCTCCGCCTTTGCAACCAGCCTTTCCAGCATTCTGTTCCTTTCCCCGACATCCTTTTCCGCACGTTTCATCGAATAGGTTACATGGACGTTGGCCTCAATATTCTCTTCCTTATATTTTGGGCTCAGCCTCCGCTTCTTCTCCAGTTCCCGCTGCTCCCCGAGAGCCATCACTTCCTCGGCAGTACGCTCAACTTTCACATTCAGCGGCAGCTTCAGAATCTTTGAGGCATAAGTAAGCTTTCCGGTCTTGCCATCGAAGTGCTCAACTTCCCATGGGGTCTCGTCGTTGAACACGGCATCCTTGAACTCCTGCCTGGACCGCTTAAGGGTGTAACTTACGATGAAATGGTAGTCTTCTCCATGCAGAAACAGCAGCTTGTCTTTGGCATTCATGCCACTGTCGGCGACTATGGTGATTTCGTCCAGGCCATACATGGCCTTGAGCTTGGTGATGGAGTCTTTGAGCGTATTCTTGCCCATAGTGTTGCCTGGGAACAGCTCATAGGTGATGGGGATGCCGTTTGCATCCATTAGCACGCCCATCACCACCTGCACCGCGTTGTCCTTATGATCCTTGGAGAAGCCGAAGAGCCCCATCACCCCCCACTTAGTGCCCTCAAGGGCATAGGTGGAGATATTGTAGCAGGTGATGTCCACCTTCCTTGTTGTCCTTTTCCTGAAGAAGGAGCACAGATGCTCCTCCAACGCCTCCTTCAGCTGTGAAAGCACATCCAGCACCGAATAGAACACTTCCAAACCTATGGGGGCAATGCCGGCATATCGGCTCTGGTCCGAGGCAGCCATCCTTATACTGTCAGGATTGCTACAACGCTGGACCATCAGATAGCAAATTGCATCCCTCACATCCTTGGCATTCCTCTTGGAGCAGTTCTTCTCCAAGAAGGAATCCAACCCCATGATCTGCCAGAGCCTGGCGATGATGGCATGCCCGAACAAGAAGGAGGGGGTGACATCACCTGGGGTTGCAATCTCCCTCATGTCGGCCTCGATGAGCAGGGGCCTTTCCGATTCCTTCCGCTCCTTGGTCAGCCTCTTGGCCTCTTCCTTCAGCTTTTGCATGAAGTCGGGATCCTGGGCAAGCAGGTCGGCATACTTGCCGACAGTCCTGATGATGTTGGTCTTTTTCTTATTGGTGCCAGGGATTCTGATATCCTCACGAAACTGGACTACACGGTACTTCTCTATGCCTGAAGTGGTGACATACATAGCGCGTTCTCCTGTTGGAGAAATTGTACCACGAAAATCAAAAATATGCACCTGGGCTACATGCTTCAAAGTGGACAAAATAATTTGTATATTAATCCAAAAAACAGCATTTAAGCTCCTAAATTGAGTTAATAGAATAAATCGGCAATTATAATTCATGAAGTAAAGAGCTAATAGATCATCTTTTTTGAAAAGAAAGATGATTTTGTTTAAATATGGGCAAGCAAATATTGACTGGTAAAAATAGTGGATAGAAACTATAGATGTGACAGAAGTGTAAGCGTAAAACTCTCCTAATTACAATTCTTTGCATGCGTTTTCTTATGTGCTGATTTATTGGAAATCACCTCTCGAAATGTCTTTTTGTTTTCTAAAAACGTAAACCTAAAAGGGATCATCGTTGTGCTTATTTGAGCAAAATCTTTCATCACGGAGAAAAAGAAAATGAAGAAAATCATTGCTTCGCTCTTGTTCACGATTGTGGCCGTTGCATTTCTTGGGTTCATCGCCTGCGATATCGGAGGAAGTACGACAGGAGATTTACATCTGAGCATTTCGAAGAATATCAGCAGATCAACATTGGTTCCTGACATCGATATGGATGTAGCTACCTATGTGATTTCTGGAACGGGTCCTGGCCGTACCTCCTTTGGGCCGACCGAGACAAATCTTACTTCACTGACAGTGCCTGGTTTGGCAATTGGGATTTGGGAGGTAGAGGTCCTAGCAGAAAATTCTGAAGGTATGGTAATTGGAGAAGGAACAAATACAGTTACCATTCAACCCAACAGTGCGGCTCAGATGGTGATAGTCGTATACCAAACCGATGGCAATGGCTCGTTGGAGATTTTTGCCTCTTGGCCAGAATCTGCCCTTATCAATCCCGAAGTCATCGGCCGTCTAGTGAGTGAGGATACATTATCAACGTATGATTTGCTCTTTGTCCCTGGAGATACCGGAACATCCCACTGCCTACTCGAAGAAATCCCGAAAGGCTACTATGACCTTACTTTGAGCCTGTTCGAAGGTGAAACATTCATGCTGGGACGATACAACGCCGTCTGGATAGTAGCCGGATCTACAACCGAAGGGGATTTTACTATTGCTACAGAGGACTTGGAATTCATTTCTGATTTGGATCTCACCATTGAAAATATGATAAAGCAGCCGTATAAAATCACTTTGACAAAAAGCCCAGACGCAGAGGTGATTGACTTGGGGGGAGAAATAAGGATCCAGGCGACTGTTGTCCCTGAAAATCACCAATACCAATATCAATGGTATTTGAATGGGCAACTTCTCTTGGATCTAGAGGGGAGTGAAATTATCATTGGAGCTGATTTGGGAGTTGGGAAATATCAGGTTGACGTTCGTGTTTGGAATGAGGCCGAACATGTACTCAGTTCCGGCTCAACCACATTCAAGGTCAGAGAAACAACTAATGATGGCACAATTGTGGGAGTTGCACAATTTTTCAATGCTGAAGACCATACAGGAATATCGGTGAAAGCGATTGGAAACAATATCCTGCTTGAAACGACAACCGAAGAGGACGGTTCTTTCCTATTTGAGAACCTCCCGACAGTTGAGCTCATCATAGAGGCTTCCTATACGGACTACTATGGAACAAGCGTTTATATTTCAGCAGTTGATGGGGAGGAAACTCGAGTTTCAGATCTGATGATCCTCTATCCAATCGATCAATATGGCAGTGTTGAAGGGCATGCTTATTATATTGATAAAAACAATCATTCAGGAATAGCGGTCAATATAAGGACATTGGAAGGGCAAGAGCTGCCCGACCTCATAGCCCTTACCGATTCTGATGGATTCTTCCAGTTTGGGAATGTTCCTGTGGACAACCAAACTGGTTTGGCAACCTATGTCTTTACAGCCTTTGCCATTGATGGGTCACTCGGCTACGCCACCGATAGCATTACTGGGATTGTCACTTCCGGTTCCACTGTAACAACGGATGATCTTTGGTTGCGTTCAAGAGCGGCATCTGTCATCATTTTTGCAGACGACACCAGCCCATGGGATAGCAATGCGTTAAGTGAAATGCTTGAAATCCTTGATGTCAACTATTCTATCCATACCTCAACAGAAATGGCGACTTTGCTTTTACCAGTTAATCAGACTGTTTGGATTATTAACGATCAGCCACAATCATTCTATGATGCATATGCTGCATCTCAGACACGGTTCAACAATTTTGTACAACTTGGAGGCACCTTACTTTTTGAAGCATGTGACGAAGGGTGGAACGAAGGATCCATAGTAGGCGCCGGGGCGACTTTGCCTGGAGGAGTTATAAACAGCTTAAACTTATATTCTAACAACACCAATGTGAACCCTACCCACCCGATGATGGAGTACGTACCTATTGAGCTAAGTGGGAGCTATGCATCTCACAACTTTTTTGAAAACCTACCAGCAAACGCAACAATACTTACTGAAGATGAAGCTGGAGGAGCAACCTTGGTCGAGTACAAATTCGGACAAGGCAGGGTTATTGCCACCGGTCAACCCCTGGAGTACCATTGGACTAATTCGCAAAATCCACGTCAGATTTATCCTAACATGATTTTCTACACCTTCTACTTACCGATCTATGATATATTTGCGACGCCAATGGCGGAGGTGCCTAGAGCGATGGTCCCCAGAGCGATGGTGAAAATCCAACCTTCTTCCCACTAAAGTTCTACACAATTGACTGTGAAGGCCACCCACAATGGTGGCCTTCATTTTATTTGCCCAGCATGGGTAAGAGCTAAGTGGGGAAAGTCCACTATGTGTGCGGTACGGCCAAGGACAGAACCGTTAGCTGGCGGCAAGTACACCTATGCAAGTAGGAGTGGGAAAGAAGCCCGATGGCAGAGTCCCGAAGTTGAGAAGCGGTAGATTTGCACTGTAGCGCACCCTTTTCCAATGATCACCGTTTTTGCATCCCTTCTTTTCCATACGATCATCCACATCCTCAAGGTAACATCTTTTGAAGAGGCACTCGCCTATGCAAATGCAAGTAGGCAAAGCTCCAGTGCTTAGAGCTTCCCCACCTGCAGGCCCTTTGCCACGTTGACGATGAAGTCCTGCACATTGGTCACTATGCCTGTTGCTGTGAGGCTGCCCCTGTCCTTGAGCTTGTTTACTGCAAACTCAGAAATATCGACACTATAGATGAATACGGGGCGGACCTCGCCGTCGACGACCCTGAAGGAGGGTGTCATGTTCCCCGTTGCTATGGAGTGCAGCTGCGTAGCGAGGCTGATGACCGTAGTCGCCTTGCGCACGACAGCCCTCATGGCGTCCTGGGCCTCATAGACATTGGCATACACCTCAGGCATCGGCCCGTCATCACGGATGGAGCCCCCCAGGACAAGGGTCTTCTTCTGCTTCACCATTGCATAGACTATTCCGTCCTTGATGTTCTCCTGTTCGATGAAAGCTTCGATGGAACCACATTCGCGGACCATGTTCAGGATATCCAGGTGGTTGTAGTGGCCGTTGGGCATACTCTCCTGGGTATAGATGTTCTGCCCCAGGGCGGTCTTGAAATACCCTGCCTCAAGGTCGTGTGTCGCAAGTGCGTTGCCGGCAAGGATGCCGTCCACGTATCCATTCTCAATAAGCAGCTGCATAGCCCTTCGGGAGTCATTGTCAAAGGCGACAGCCGGCCCCAGGACAAAGACAATGGTGCCGTGCTCCCTCTCATACTGCAGCAGTTCGTACAGCCTGTCATAGTCACGCGAGAAGGCAGTCTCTCGAGACCTGCCTGTACGAAAGACAAACTTGTCGCCATTAGCATCCTCTGGAGAGATAAAGCCTGAATCATGGACATAAATGCCCTCTTCGCCATGTTCAGTCCTGCCCATAACAACCTGGTCACCTTTGCTGACCCGTCGACCTTCAACAACCTGCAGCCTGCCCTCTTCATCAAGGATGACAAGGCAGTCCATCCGGCTCTCCTCTGCAAGAAGCCACTGTCCCCCAACCTTGTAGTATTCGGGGAACATCGAGGTGCTGTGAAAACCCTTGGGGGCCACCCCATCGCGTAGGGCCTGGAGCGTGGATACATCAGGGCTCTGATGGAACTGTTCAAGGGTGAAGTCGGGTGCATGGTAGTGTGGAAGGGTAAACGACATGGGAAACCTCTTTGTTGGCGTGTTGTTTGGTGGCTCGGGCCTGGCCCTACCCAATACTATCGGACACCTCAGGACCAAAGGCAAGAGAAAAAGATCGCCAGGAGCCGGAACAGATATGCCTGTCCTTGACAGGTTTCAGAGTAAACCAGTAGGATTACCTTTGTTAGTCATTTCTAACACTATAAGAGGGGAACGGATGAAACAGGTGTATCTTTTGCTAGGACTTATAGGACTTGCCCTGGGGGCTGTGGCGGCAGTGGTGCCGCTGCTGCCTTCATTCCCCTTCCTCCTGCTCGCATTCATCAGCTTTGGAAAAAGTTCAGAGAAGCTTGACCGTTGGTTCAGGGGCACCAGGCTCTACAAGAACAATCTTGAAAGCTACATCAACAAGCAGGGCATGAGCCGGGGAGCAAAGACCAGGGTGATGGTTACCGTCACGGCTGTGATGACATTTGGCTTTGTCATGATGCGCCAGATCCGAATTGGGCAGATAATCCTTGCCATTGTCTGGATAGGGCACATCCTGTACTTCTCGTTTGGGGTGAAGGACAAGAGCCAAGAGGCAAGCCAATGCCAAAAGGAAGAGAGCCAGAGCAGGGTGAAGTAGAAGAGACCAAACAAAAACAAGAGCAAGATACAGAAACAAGAAACAGAAAGGACAATAAAAAAACTCTCCATCTCTGCTTGTCGGATAGGGAGAGTTTTTTCATTCAGATGATGCATTGTCGGGCAGAGAGGATTCGAACCTCCGACCCCCTGGTCCCGAACCAGGTGCGCTAGCCCCTGCGCTACTACCCGCCAGCTTTTTGAGCCGAAGTAAAATATAGCTGTTGCCTCCCTTATTGTCAATAAGAGCTAAAATCACTTCAAAGGACTTTCCCCTTTGGAACTCAGAAAATTGGTAAAACCAGTGCTTGTCTGCTCACATCAGAGGGAGGTGCATCCATAAAGGCATGGTGTACGGTAAGTATTCGCTTTTCGCTTTTCCGCATCATTTCATTGACAGTGTCTAGCCTTAATGGTATTTTTCATACTAATGTCCGCAAAAGCGGAAAATGTTTGGCAACAAAGAGGTTTATGATGTCTTCAAACGACAAAACAGATGAAAAGAAAAGCGGGGAAGAGTCAAAAGCACTCGACTTCAAGAAAGGCAAGAAGAATAGCACCCCTGAGAAAGAGCAGAAAGTAGTTGCTGCTAAGACTAGAAGAAAGATAACCCCGGGCTGGGTTTTTGGTATGCTCGTCCTGTTACTCATCGCTATTTCCTTTGTTTTGGCACCAGCCATCCAAGCTTTTGTAGGACCGAAGAATGCCGATGGCATCGTCTTTGGCAAATACGGCAAGGAAGACATAAGGTATGCATACGGCAACTATTTCTACGACCAGGTGCAGACCTTTGGCGGCCAGTACAAGAACACCGGTGATAACGCCACACAGACGCTCTACCAGATCTGGAAAAGCGCCTATGACAGCACGGTCCTCTTCACCGCAGTCAACCAGCTTGCCTCCAAGGCGGGGCTCATCGCTGCAGACGAAGTGGTCAACCGAGCCATCATCAACAGTGGGGCATACAACAAGGACGGAAAGTTCGATGTCGAGCTCTACCAGAAGGCAACCGCTGAAAACAAGGCCTCCATTGAGAAGTCCATCCGCAGGTCCGTACCCTACCAGATCGTAATCGATGACATCGGAAGCGCACTCTCCTCATCCGCTGAGGCAGCCTACGTTGCAGCGATGGCCTCTGAAGGGCGCACCTTCAACTATGTCGACATCAACGCATCGCTCTACCCAGATGAAAAAGCGAGTGTCTACGCCTTGCAGAACAAGCAGTTGTTCTACAGCATGGATTTGAGCATCATCAGCGTTGAGACTGAGGACGAGGCTAAGGCCCTCTCCTCCGCCATTGCAAGCGGCGAGAAAACCTTTGAACAAGCGGCTCTCTCCTCCAGCAAGGACAACTACGCAGCTAACGAAGGGAAGGTCGGCAAGGTCTACTACTTCGGACTGCTCTCCAACTTCAAGAATGCCGAAGATGCCACCAAGCTGCTGACTGCAAAAAGCGGCGATGTGGTCGGACCTCTCGAAGGAGCCGGTGCCTGGTCGATCTACAGACTTGACTCCACTCCCCTTGAAGCAGACTATGCATCCCCTGCCCTGCTCTCATCGGTCAAAGCCTACCTGGCCTCCAGTGATGACCCTGTAGTCGATGACTATCTGATTGCTCTGGCCAAGGAGTTTGCCCAGGGCGCCAAGGATGATTTTGCCGCAGCTGCAGAGAAGGCGGAGCTGGATATGGTCAGTGTCGGCACCACGCCCTACAACATTGCACAGTCAACCTACATGAACAGCTTCAGCTATACAGACCCACAGGGCAAGCTCGCCGCTGTCGTGACCACAAAGGAGATGGGGCAGAAGCTCTATACCGCCCCGCTAGGGACCGTCCTTGACCCCATCAAGAGCAACACGTCCTATTTGGTGGTACAGCCAGAGGCAGAGCTCTCCGATGAAGGTATGGGTAGCTATATCCAGATGTTCTACAACTATCTCAGCGGTTCACAGAACCAGCAGGATTTCTCCCAGGCCCTGTACACCTCCGATAAGTTCCAGGATAACTTCCTTGGAACCTTCTTCTCCACCATATTGGGCCAAGGCTGATAAAAAAAGCCTGGTTATGGGAAAGAGCTGGCTTCGGCCAGCTTTTTTCATCTCTACACCCGCTCTTTTTTGTCCATGGCCACCCCTCCCCTTGGCGTGATATGCTTGGCCATAGACTATGAGAAAAACCTGTATCCGTCCTCTTGCACTAGTGCTGGCCTCCCTCCTGCTGATAGCCACCCTGCTCTTCTTGGTGGTTTTCCTGCGTCTGACCCAGACCAAGATATATGAGGATGCCTGCCTCCATACCGAAGTGTTCGAGCTCCCCACACACCCCTATTCGATCAGGGATGCCGTAGAAGGACAGAAGGCCTTCACCATCGAGTATCCCCTAGACGGAACCTTCACCCTGTTGTGGGGAACGGACTTCCATCTGCGTCGCAACCCCTTCGGCGGCAGGGAAAAAGTGTATGCCCTGCTGGAGAAGGCCTTTGCAGAGACAGAGCCCGACCTCACCATCATCACAGGGGACCTCCTGTTCAGCTTTGATGGAAAACAGATGCTCAGGGAGTTTGCCCTTTTCATGGAGGAGAGAGAGCGTTATTGGGCGTATGCCTTCGGCAACCATGACGGGCAGTATCGCCATGACCGTGTAGCCCTGGGCAATCTGCTCAGTGAGTACCCCCATGCCCTTTTCTCACGCGGAGAGAGTTGGGTGTTGGGGGAGAGCGACTATACCATCGCCCTTACCGACCAAGGCGAGGTGGTCCAGGCCCTGGTGATGCTGGACAGCCATGACCACCGCGTCTATGAGGGGGGCAAGGGTCCTGACTACATCTACCCCTCCCAGATAGCCTGGTACCGCTGGGTAGCCCAAGGCCTGGGGGACGTCCCCCTCTATGCATTCTTCCATATCCCCTTGCCTGAATACGCGCTGTTGTGGGAGAGCGGAGGGGCCCACGGGGTGATGGGGGACAAGAAGGTAAACACCCCTTGGGAGAATAGCGGACTCTTTGAGGCGATGCTCGAAGGGGGCACAACCGTAGCAACCTTCTGCGGACATGACCACCTCAACGACTTTTATGGATTCTGGGAGGGGATAGAGCTCCATACAGGACGAAGTGCAAGCTATGGCTCCTATGGTTCAAGGCGCCATGCAAAGGGTGTCAAAACCATCAGGTTTGAAAAAGATAATCCAACACAGTTCGCAGTTACCACGTATACTGTAGATGACTGGGGTCTCTGAAAACCCCATCCTGAGGAGGTTTGCATGCAGAACGAGATTACAAAACCCATCCCCCTGCTGGACAAGAAAGGCCATATAACCGAAGAGGGCTGGGCTAGAAGACCCTTTTGGCAGTACAGGCGAAAGGATGTCAAGGCATCCCGGCTTGCCGTAAAGGAGTGGGACTACTACGCCCTGGTCAACCAGAAAGAGGGGTACGCCGTCACCGCCACCTTCAGCGACCTCGGCTATGCCGCCGTGTTTGCCATCTCATACTGCGACCTTACCCGCAAGGCGTGTGCACAAAAGGACGCCATCAGATTTTTTCCCCTGGGAAAGCTGGGCCTGAGCCCGACCTCGACAGAGGATAGCCAGGTTGCATGGTCGAACAACGAGCTGCGGTTCGCGTTTGTAAAACGGGGGGAAAAGCGTCACCTGATGTTCGCCTGCCCTGACTTGGAGCTCCCTGACGGGAGGATCGGCCTTGATGTGGATGTGACCCTCACCCAGAGGCCTGGGATGGAGAGCATCAACATAGCAACCAGTTGGAAGGAGAAACGCAGCGCTTTCTACCTCAATGAAAAGGTCAACTGCATGCCTGTTGAGGGGTGCATCAGGCGGGGCCTGGACAAGGAGATACTCCGAGTAGGGGAGACCTGGGGTGTCCTTGATTGGGGACGGGGAAGATGGACGTACCAGAACAGGTGGTACTGGAGTTCAGCTTCAGGCCTGCTTGAAAACATACCCTTCGGCTTCAACCTGGGCTATGGGTTTTCCGACCGCTCCCCTGCAAGTGAAAATGCCCTCTTCTATGACGGGGTGATCCATAAGCTTGATGAGGTCACCTTCCACATCCCTGAAGAGGATTATCTGCTGCCTTGGAAGGTCACTTCGAGCGACAATCGCCTCACTCTGGACTTTGTTCCGGCGGTCGACCGCAGCTCAACAACCAATTTTCTCCTGATACAATCACGACAGCACCAGGTTTTCGGATTTTTTTCCGGCACGGTCATCCTTGATGACAACAGTGAGCTCACCCTGACTGATTTTCCCGGTTTTGCTGAGGATGTATACAACCGTTGGTAGTCTAATGGAGGATTCGGAATGCCTTTGTCTTGAAACAACTTGTGCATTTGTGTAGAATATTCAGACATATGTGTATTTCGCGGCTGTCCAATACTCATGCAGCCATTTAAATATCAGGAGATTCATGTCAGATTTAACAAACTTTGCGGAGCTCGGACTGTCCGCACAAACTATTTTTGCGCTCAAGGCCAAAGGCTTTGAAGAGCCAACCAAGATTCAGTCAGCGTGCATTCCGCTCCTTCTCAAGGATCAGGTAGATGTAATCGGCCAAGCCCAGACAGGCACCGGAAAAACGGCAGCCTTCGGCCTTCCCATTCTAGAAATCGTAGACCCCTCCGCCTACCAGGTACAGGCGCTCATCCTCGCACCGACGAGGGAGCTTGCCGTACAGGTATCCGAGGAGATCAACTCCCTCAAGGGCGACCGTCACCTCGAGATCGCCGCCGTGTACGGCGGAGCATCAATGGAGCTGCAGCTTCGCAAGCTTCGCAGGGGCGTCCACGTAGTGGTCGGTACCCCGGGACGTATTCTGGACCACCTCCGAAGAGGCTCCCTCAACCTTGAAAACCTCAAATTCGTTGTGCTTGATGAAGCTGACGAGATGCTCGACATGGGCTTTGTGGATGACATCGAGGAAGTTCTCAAGCAGACCCCCGTCAACAAGCGCATGCTCTGCTTCTCAGCCACGATGCCCGCCCCTATTCGCAGGCTTGCCGAAAGGTTCATGCAATCCCCCCAACTTGTAAAGATAGAACAGGATGCTGTAACCGAAAGCCTTACCGACCAGGTCTTCATTGAGCTGAGAGAGGGTGACAAGTTTGAGGCACTGACACGGATCATCGACATGGAGGAGAGCTTTTATGGCTTGATCTTCTGCCGCACCAAGATCCAGTGTGATGAGATCGGGCGCAGGCTCTCCGAACGTGGCTATGGTGCCGAACCATTGCACGGGGACCTCTCACAGAAACAGCGTGAGCTCATCCTTGCCAAGATGCGTGAAAAGAGCATCAACATAGTGGTGGCCACCGATGTGGCAGCCAGAGGCATCGACATCCAGGAACTGACCCACGTCATCAACTTCTCCCTTCCCGAGGATCCCGAGGCGTATATCCACCGTGTAGGGCGTACCGGCCGAGCAGGCAAAAAGGGTACGGCCATCACGTTTGTGGCTCCCCGTGAGTTCAAGCGCTTCACCTTCATCAGGAGGGCATCAAAGTTTGACATCCGTCGCGAGTCTGTCCCAGATGCCGAGGATATCATCAGCACCAAGCGTGCAAGGATACTCACCACCCTTACGGAGCTTGCCAACAAGGATGTGAACTTCGACCTGTTCCTCCCCCTGGCCCAACAGCTGCTGGAAGGCAGTGATCCGGAAGAACTTGTTGTCGCCCTGCTCGATCACTTCTACAGTGACCAGCTCGACGTATCCAAGTACAGGTCCATCGGCGGCGGGCCACAGTCACGTGATGACCGCGACGACCGTGGTGGGCGTGGCTTCTCCGAACATGATGGGTTCACAAGGCTCTTCATCGCAAGGGGACGCAAGGATGGTTTGGACAAGAGACAACTCATTGATTACCTCATCGAACAGGCAGGCGCCCAGGATAGGGATCTGCAGGATGTCTCGGTACGGGACAACTTCTCCTTTGTCTCGGCCCCAGCGGAAGTTGCAGAGAGAATCATACAGGTGTTTTCAGACCGCGGCTCAGAAGGCAGACCCCTGGTAACCCGGGCAAAGCCTGACAACCCCAATGGCAAGAACCTCTCAGGCAGGACAAGAGGCGACAGGTATGAGGACCGCCCCTACCGCGAGTCACGCCCCTCCAGAAGTGGTGGTGGCGGTGGCTATGACCGCGCAAGGCCGTCAAGGCGAAGGGAGGGTGATGACTATCAGCCGTATGGACGGGACTCCCGACCTGGCGATGGCGACCGACCTGCCTATTCCGGCGACCAGGACCGCTACAGCCCACGACCCTATCCTGCCAAGAGCAGAAGCTTCTCCTCGAAGAAGCGCTATAAGGACTGAGTCCTGCACAAAGCCCCCGACCAACCCCGGTCTGGGGCTTTTTATTGTTCCCTACCCACCTAACCCGATAGCGTATGATGGGTTCCTATGTATGCCATAGCTATGCTATGATAGTCGGGACATTTCCACAAAGACCTTGCCCTAGGCTCTGGTTGGTTGGACAAATCGCCATGTCGTTCAGGAGCACCATGAAATTCGATATCTTGCATTTCGTTGGGAAGCACAGCAAAACCACCCTAGCCTGTGTTGCCATCGTCACCATATTTTTTCTCTACCATGCAACATCGCTTGAGCTGAGCGGGGACTACACCGACCTTTTGTACCAGATCGAGGACACCTCTGTCTTTGATGGTGGAACAGGGCAGCCCTCCCCTTCCAAACAGGCGACAAACCTGGAAAGTCTCGTCCTTGATACGCAGGTGCTCAATGCCAATGCAAACCTAAGGGCAAGTGCAAACCCCTCACCTGCCTATGATGCGGATGAGGGCGATTACCCCTACACCTCCTCCTACTTGGTCATGGTTGAAAGCGGTGAGCTCTATAGTGCAGAGAACCTCACCCTCATTGAAAGGACCATGGCAGAGTTGAGCGCTACCAAGGAGTTGAGCGAAAGCTCCTCCCTGCTCAACTTCGTGACCTTGGAAAAGCGGGGTACGCGCCTGACGAGCGTCCCCTTCGCCCCCAACCAGGGGCGAGCTCTGTGGACCGATGAGGAGGCCGCCCTGTTGCGAAGCCGGGTAGAGAAGGACCCCATCATCAAGAACTATCTGGTGAGTGAGGACATGACCAGCATGCTGTTCTCCTTTGAGACCTCCGCCTTCAGCGAAGAGAGGGAGCTTGAGCTCGCAGCGATGCTCGACAACCTGCGAGAGGCGGGCATGAAGGTGTACATCAACGGAGGGGCAGTGATCAGCAACCGCCTGATGCATTACCTCGGACGTGACCTCAAGGCCCTGCTGGGCCTGTGCGCCCTTGCCATACTGCTGGTCTACTACTTGAGCTTCAAGGCAAAGCGAAGCATGCTGCTGCCCTTCTCGATGTCGGTCATCGGCATCATATGGACCTTCGGCACCATGAAGCTGCTTGGCTACAGCCTTACGGTGGTAAACATAGTCACCCCCTGCATGGTTCTGAACCTTGGATCCTCCTATGCCATACACGTCATCGGAGAGTACTACGCCAACTACACAAGCGGGGCGAACTCTGTCGAATCGACAAGGAAAATCCTTCGCACCATAGGATTCGCATGTCTGACCACCGTCATTGGCTTTCTCAGCCTGCTCTTTTCACAGACCCCCGCCCTCAGGGAGTTTGGCATAGCGGTAGGGGTCGGAGTCACCTACTGTGCAGTGCTGTCGACAACCTTCCTGCCCGCTTTGCTGACTCTGGTCACCCCCCCAAAGCCCCTGCAGCTGGAAACCTACAGCGGTGGGTACCTGGCACAGGCTGTTGACTATGTGAGTAAGGTCGTCCTCAGGCGATGGCCCATATTTGTCCTGATCTGGATACTGGTCATCGCCGGCTACTTTTTTACCAAGGACCTGGTGCACATCAATACCAACTACATGTCCTATCTGCCGGAAAAGGATGATTTTGGAAAGAACTCCCGTCATTTTGCCCAGAAGATGGGCGGTGACGCCCCCTTCGTACTGACCATAACCGCGCCCGACGAGGAGAAGAATTTCTTTTTGGACAGTGAGAACCTTGCAAAGGTCTACAACTATGAGAAGGCGGTGCTGCAGGCAAGCGATGATGTCATCCAGATACTTTCCTTTGCTTCCTACGTCAGCTTTGCCAACTCCGTCTATAGCGGGGAAGCGGGGATTCCCACCTCCTCGGGCCT
>JAVERP010000063.1:0-19945 GCA_034007055.1 Sphaerochaeta sp. | reverse complement strand
ATGACGAGGCCCATGACGAGGCCCATGACGAGGCCCATGACGAGGCCCATGACGAGTTGAATGAAACTGAAGTTAAAATTATTCAAGCCTGTAAGACAGCAATGAGCACTCCTGAGCTATTAAAAGTTTTGGGGTACACAAGCCGGACAGGCAATTATAAAAACGCCTTAGCTAACCTATTAGAAGCAAAACTGATTGAAATGACAATTCCAGAAAGTCCAAGGAGCAGATCTCAAAAATACATCACCTCTGAAAAAGGTATCGAGTTATTAAAAGAATATGGGAGAACATAAGTGATTAGTTTAATACCTTATACCAGCCAATACAAAAAATTGGATCAGAACCTCACACAATTTCTCAATAGAAAAGCCTGTTCCTGTATACATTCTTCATTAGCTATAACAAGCCGGAGGAGAGATGGATAATTGGAAATTTAGCACACAATATTCATCAGCATGTATGGTCCTCGATGAACAAGATCTCTGGAATCAAACAATCTGCCGTATATGTTTGCCATCCCAACAGGTAATTGTACGTGTACCAAAAGCAGATCTGAAACCTCTTTATATGGAAGCTGATTCTAAAACTGAAATAAACAGAATCTCATACATTGCAGCAGCAGCGAAAATAGCAGAACTGTTAGAAAATACTGCAAGAGATACTAATAGCACTGTCCTATTAGCTCCTATGGAATCAAATGTCATTCCTCTCCCCCATCAGCTTCATGCATTATCACGAGCAATTTCAGGTGACAGAGTACGATATCTACTTGCTGATGAAGTCGGCCTTGGCAAAACCATTGAAGCTGGACTGATCATGCAGGAGCTTAAGCTCCGTGGTTTAGTACGTCGTACACTTGTTGTTGCTCCAAAAAGTCTGGCTATGCAATGGGTAGCAGAAATGGATACCCATTTCAATGAGACTTTCGCATTGATAAATCCAGGTGATCTTGATGCGTTAGAACGGCTAGAATGCTCAACCACCTATATTAACGGAGCAGAGAGCTCTTCAGATTATAACCCCTGGTTGAAATTCAATCATGCAGTTGTAACCTTAGATGCAGTCAAACCCGTGAGACGTAGGAAAGGCTGGTCTGAAGAAAAAGTTCATCAGTACAATAGAAACAGATATGAGAGGCTGCTCCAAGGCCAATGGGATCTCATTATTGTAGATGAGTCTCATCGTATTGGAGGCAGCACTGATCAGGTCTCCCGTTACAAGCTTGGTCAGGGATTAGCTGAGGCTGCCCCTTATCTGCTGCTCCTTTCAGCAACTCCTCATCAAGGTAAATCAGATGCCTTTCACCGGTTAATCAGTCTGCTTGATCCCATGTCTTTTCCAGATCTGGAAAGTGTGACCCGAGAGAAGGTATCTGAGTTTGTTATCAGAACAGAAAAAAGGAAAGCCCTGACCGCTGAAGGAGAACCTCTATTTAAACCCCGAATAACACAGACAATGGGAATCGATTTGAGTAGGAACCCCTCTCAAGTTGCTTTATATGAAGCTGTCACAGATTATGTTCGACTAGGCTATAATCGTTCAATTAAAGACAAGAAACCTCATATGGGCTTTCTCATGGTGCTACTGCAACGAATTGTAACCTCGAGCTCTCACGCCATTCGAACAACTCTGGAAAGACGTTTGCAGGTGCTTGATAATCTAAAATCTTCCCAACAGATTCCGACTTTAGATGAGCTGGAAGAACTTGTAGATCTCGATGGTCAGATGCAATTGGATTTCTTAATTGAGGTTGATGAAAAGGGCAGACATAATGAGATCAAGGAAGTTTCCTTCCTGCTTGAGCTAGCTAAACAGGCTGAGCTGGCTGGACCTGATATCAAGACCGATATTCTCATGGATGAGATCTTCAGACTGCAAGGCGAAGAGAATAACGATCAATTGAAAATTATCATCTTTACGGAGTTTGTAGCTACACAAGCAATGCTGCAAACCTTTCTCGAAGTAAGGAATTTCCCGTGTTCACTAATAAATGGCTCCATGAGCATGGAGGAACGTAGAAAAGCTCAAAGGGATTTTAAAGAAAAGAATAGAATACTCATTGCCACTGATGCAGGAGGAGAGGGGTTGAACCTTCAATTCTGCCACGTGGTTGTTAACTATGACCTACCCTGGAATCCTATGCGTATAGAACAGAGAATAGGCAGGGTTGACCGTATTGGACAGGATAAAGTAGTAAGAGCAATCAATTTCCTATATGAGGACTCTGTTGAAAGCCGGGTTCGGGAAGTCCTGGAGAGGAAGTTGTCGATTATCTTTGATGAGATGGGGGTAGATAAATCCAATGATATCCTTGACACCTCACTCTCTGGAGAAATTGTAGAAAAAATGATGACTCACATTATCATGGAAGAGGCTAATCCTGAAAAAGAAATAGAACGGACTGTGAGAACCATTCAATTTGATTTGGCACAGGAGCGCAATACGTGTGCTGTGTATAAGATTTCAGATGACCCTGAGCCAGCTGCCGCTGTGAAGGTCAAGAATCATCCACTCCCCTTCTGGGTGAGACGCATGGTTATCAATTACGTAAAAATGAATGAAATACCCATAGAGAAAGATCTCCTGGGTTGGAACTTTGTATGGCCGGATGGCGAAAAAGTCTCGGGAGCAATATTTCACACTCCTGATTACACCTCAGATTCCTTGAGATTGTCTTTGGAAAACCCAAAGGTCCGTGGTCTAGTTCTCAACCTACCTCAATTATTCTCTGGTCAGCCCGTACCTCTGGTAGCATTAGCCGGAGTTCCAGAAACAGTACATGGCTACTGGGGACTCTTTGAGATTACACTCACCATTCATAGTAATGAAACCAGTCAGATACGACTTCCCGCAAAAAGGAAAGGGTATCAATCCGTGTTTGTCAGTAACAATGGGAAACTATTCATACCTACTGCAAGATTCCTCTGGGATCAGTTATTAACACAAGAGCCCCAAATAGTTCGAATGCTATCACCAGAAATGTCTGTCCATTGCTTTGAAACCCTTTATGAAATAGCTACAACCGCTGGACAGGAACTTTTCAACCAGCTTAAGACTTCCCATGAAAAAGCAATTGAGAGAGAAAAACAGCGAGGAATGACAGCTTTTACTTCTCGGAGAAAATCGATACATAAAGTAGGTTTACCGGAAATAAGAAATTACCGATTGCATAGACTGGAAGAAGATAAGCTTCAATGGGAGAAGGAACTAAAAAACTCTGCCCATGTGATTCCTGACATTCGTCCGTTGTTGATGTTTTCTATAGGGGAGGTTCCTGGAAATGAGTAGTTGGAGAGATAACATCCTCAAGGAATTTATTCCGAACCTTTCAAAACTCACATTAGTGGCAGACCCAGATTGCTTGCTATCAGAAGAAAAGCTTTCGGCTGAGTTGCGAAAAAGAGGTTTTGATCTTATAGAGTTCAATGATTCCATAGAATTCCGTTATGCCTATGAATCTAAATACCGATCTATTTGGGATCAAGGATTACATACAGACCTGGTTGTCATCCTGAGAGTTCAGAACTCAGAGCTATCAAACCTCCCTTATGATTTGCTTCAAGCAGGAAGAATTCTCTCTTTCAATTTGGGAGCTATCTTTCCAAACTTCAGCTATCCGATCCTGGATTGTTTGAAACAGCATGTATTTGATGCTCTATTCAGAGCTCAAGAAGACACATCCCCTGGGATAATGGGTGATAATGGTACTAAGGATTTCATCCTGCGACATGTGTACAGTATCGCACCTGAATTGATTAAAACCGAAGTAGATCTTCTCAGATCACTACTCAGATTGCATTACGGTACAATAGAACTCCCAGAACCATTAGCTGATCGATTAGTCTCTCTTCTACACAATAACTTGACGTTCAAAGAATGGCCACTTGTAAGCATTGTCAAAAACTCTGAAGTTTTCTATACGTTCATACAGGAGCGATGGTCTATTTTCTTGGATAGTTACGAGCAAGTCGAGCAGGTCTTAGACTCACAGCCCTCTTACGGATTGCAGGTTTCAGGACCTGCCCTCCTCCCCTTTGAACACCAGGATATCAGAATTTATATTGACAATCTGTTCGTTGAAGGAAAGCTCTCACCCGTTGATTACTCAAAACACCTTGTTCCAGCCAGCTCATGGATGTCCTGTGGGATAAAGACCTCTTCAGGTGATACGGAAGCTATACGGATAGATCGCCTATTTACTATCGTAACCTCAAACTTGCCGAAAGCCCAATCTCGTTATAATGAATGGCTATCAGTTGCCCTACAATGGGGAGAACTCTCTGCATTAATCCATAACAACTCTGACGAAACGTTACTTGAAAGGTTTACCTCACTGCAGACCCAGATTAATGGTATTTTTGCTGAATGGTTAACTGAATACTATGCAAGTCTTATAAATCTACCTCCATCCACTCCTGCAATGGTTCACCATATCCCTCGGTTTCTCTCAAGACAGATAGAAGGTAGAGAGACAAAGAAGATTGCCTTACTGGTCATTGATGGCCTAGCGTTTGACCAGTGGATAACTGTAAAACACTCACTTCAATCACAGGACCGAACACTGATCTTCCGTGACTCGGCTGTGTTTGCTTGGATACCAACATTGACCTCAGTCTCCAGACAAGCTATTTTTGCAGGAAAACCACCTATCTATTTCCCTAATTCAATATACAGCACAAACAGTGAAGAGAAGTTATGGAAACAATTCTGGCAAGGTCAGGGACTTCAAAAATATGAGATTGCCTATAGAAGAAGCTTGGGTGATGAAGCTATTAAGAAAAGCTTAGATGCTGTCATCAACCCGTATAAAACGATTGTTGTAGGAATGGTCATAGATACAGTTGATAAGATCATGCATGGTATGCAGCTTGGGGCTCCAGGTATGCATAATCAGATTGCTCAGTGGTGTAAAACGGGATATCTAAAAAATACCTTAGATTACCTTGATGAACTAGGCTATGAGGTATGGCTGACTTCTGATCACGGTAATATTGAAGCTATTGGGACCGGAAGAATTGCCGAAGGCTCATTGGCTGATAGTCGAGGAGAGAGGGTCAGGATTTATCCTAATGTAGAATTAAGGAACCAAACTGCAGCTGCTTCAGTAAACACTCGACCTTGGCCCCCTATAGGTTTGCCAGAAGAGTACTTCCCATTACTTGCAGATAATAACACTGCTTTTATCAAAGACGGAGCAACCACTGTTGCCCATGGAGGGATATCCATAGAAGAAGTCATTGTTCCCTTTATTAAAATCGAAAGGATACATCATAGATGAACAACAGGTATAACAAACTAGGTATCAAACAAACCATCCAGAAACACTGGATGGACTACACATTAAATATGCTGCTTGCAGGCTTGTCAGAACAGGAGATCCGGTCAGAACTGGATACCTATCTATCAACCCAGAAACAAAGCGGTGGAATCGGAGAACGTGGTCAAAAAACCTATGGGATGGCAATCAGTATTCTATCATCTTGGATCTCTCCAGAGAAAGAATTGATTCCTTTTCGAGATAAAGCATTGAACTTGGCAAAAGTTATTCCAGATAGTGAATGGCTCCCTCTTCATTGGGCTGTGATTTCAGCTTCCTATCCTTTCTGGTTCAATACTGCAAAACAAACCGGAAAGCTTTTTAATCTCCAGGAGAAAATAACCAATGCTCAAGTTTTCAATAGATTAAAGGAATTCTATGGAGACCGTGAAACCGTTTCAAGAAATGCTCGTTATACTGTACGATCTTTTGTTGCTTGGGGAATCTTACAAGACACTGAAATAAAGGGAGTCTATACCAAAACAACCCCCTTCATGATTGATAATCCTCAACAAGCGATACTACTATTTGAATCATACTTGCATACCCTTCCTGAAGCAAAAGCTGAATTAGGCTCAATCCTCCACAATCCCGGATTCTTCCCTTTCCAAATACAGAGTATGACGGGTGAATACATTACTCAGAATAGTGATTTTTTGGAGGTATCGAGATACAGTCTAGATAATGAGATACTCAAGCTTAGAGACATTTAATCTGGAGAATCAATTGTAGAATTCCACGGTATTTCAACTACTCAATTACAGACAGAATTACAGATAAACCGTTGAACAATGGGGAACTTCCAACAATTTCTACGTACAAGTGAAAATTAGATTGACGCTTCTTGTGCGTAGTAGAATAGTTTTACAGGACAACCTTAGGGTTGTTTTCTTTCCGACGCCATGATGTTCTTTCAGTATTAGACGTTTATGTAACGCATTGTTTTGAACAATCCCCAAAAACCATCTCACCTTCCAGAAAAGATGGATAACACTCCTTCAAAGTCCCAGCATCGCCTCTGCCAGCGAACTGTCTATCAGGAGATGGTTGGCATACCCCTTCTGTATTGCTAGTTTTACCAATGGAGCCTTATGCGCTCCTGCCGCCGCTATGATGATCTTACATCCACGGTCAGCCTTCTGGCCCAACAGCTTGAGGTCTATCGACTTGATGAGTGAGGAGCCTTGACTGCTTCCTATAGGTGAGACTAGAGAGGGACAGTCAATGACTTCCCCCTCCTTATCCAAGAGATAATAGTTCAAATCCCCAATGGCTCCCCCTTGAAGAATCTCTTCCAGTTGGGAAGACCCTAGCGATGCTTTGATCATCTGCGTATACAGCCCTTGTTTGGAAAAGGTCCCTATGCCCAGCAATGCCGCATCAGCGAGTTGCATAGCTCCGAACACCTCTGCTTCTGAAGTAGGGTTCGATTCCGAACAACGCCCTTCATTGCGATACCTGTAGGAAGAGATCAGGGAGGTCGCTGTTATGGAAAAATCAGCAGGGGTCATAGTGAAGTTCAGAGGAAAGAGCTGCAGATTCCCTATGCTACCCCGCTTCATATGATCTAGGATACGAGCGACGGTATAGCCGTTGCTCACTCCAAGGGAGAAGCGGTCAGATGCCCTTGCCCACTCTTCAATCCACAAGGAACCGAACCAGCCCAAGATCATCTCCTTAAGAAGTTGCATCTTGATCGGGCGTGTCTCCACTACTTGGATACACTCCAGCTTCAAACCTGTATATTGGGCTATTTCTTGCTCCATAGCCTCATTACGTGTGGCACTTCTCATCCTCCCGTCAAGCTCGCCTCTGAAATAGGCGTCTCTGATGAGATTTTCAATGCTATGGTCTGGACCCATATGTAAGAAAGTCTCTGGTGCAGAACCTGCAAAGACTTCACTGACAAAGACCTTTTCAGAAGCGAGAGACTGCTCCAGCCTGAAAGGGAGAGCCTCTTTCGACAGGGAAGAGAGTTCAAGGAACTGTGAGATCTCCAACGAGTAAAAATCGCAGATGGCATTGAGGTTCTCGATATTGGAGGAGTAGCTCTTCTCCCAGCTCTGATAGGTACGCAAGGGCACATGCAAAGCATCTGCCACATTTGTCTGGGAGAGTTTCTGAAAGAGGCGCAACTCCCGTATAAGGGTGGTGACACGGTCCAATAGGCTGTTCATGGCGATACTATAGCATACGAACCATTATAATGCAAGAACTTGCATATTAATTATACTTGATATACATTATTTTGTGTGCTATTGTTGTTACATCGGAGTATGCAAGAAACTACATACTCAAGGAGGAAAAGATGAAAAAACTTGCTTTATGTTTAACTGTTCTTCTCGTAGCAACCACCTTGTTTGCCGCCGGCAGCAAAGAGGCAGTACCAGAAGCAGCAGTCACCCTACACTGGTATTCCCACGCATCATCGCTGGGTAATACAGAAAAAGCCATTATCGAAAAATTCAATGAGACAAACCCCAACATCACCGTTGAAGTAATTGAACTACCCGAAGCAACCAATGACAAGCTGCAAGCCCTGCTTATCGCATTGCAAAGCGGAGACAGTTCCATTGACTTCTTCAATGCTGACGTCACCTGGACAGCTACCTTTGCATCAGCTCAGCTTATCGAACCCTTGGATACATGGTTCCCTGCTTCTGAACGGGCAGGCTTCCTTGCCGGAACCATTGCCGCTGCAACCTACAACGATAAGCTTTGGGGCATCCCATTCAGAACAGATGCAGGAGTCCTCTACTACCGCAAGGATCTACTGCAGAAGTATGGAAAGGAAGTTCCCAAGACCTACACGGACCTGTTTGCCACAGCTCAGGAGATCAATGAGAAGGAAGGTGGTGGTCTCTATGCCCTGGTAGGATCTCTGGCAAATGGGGAAGGCCTTACCTGTAACGCTGTAGAGTGGTTCTACTCCAACGGAGGTCAGGTCATCGGCAAGGATGGGTCCATCCTTATTGACTCTTCCCAAAACCGTCAGATACTAGAGATGATGAGTGAAGCGTATGCGAACAAGCTCATGCCTGAGGGAGTCCTCTCCTATGGCAGTGGTGATGCCCGCTCTTCCATGTTCCAGGGAAAGCAGGTCTTCATGCGTGCCTGGCCCAAGGCTTACGCGATGGGACAAGACCCTGCAAAGAGCCAGGTGATGGGCAAGCTCGGTGTCGCACCCCTTCCACGCGGACCCCAAGGGACCATGGGAAAGAGCACCCTTGGAGGCTGGCAGCTCTTCATGAACAAGAACTCCAAGCACAAGGATGCATCCATCAAGTTCATGAGATTCTATGCAAGCGAATATGCACAGAAACTGCACACCCTCAACGATTCCTACATGCCTGCAAGAACAACACTGTATACCGACAAGGACATCTTGGAGAAATACCCCCACTACAGCGACTTCCCCCAGGTGTTGGAAACAGCCGTTCCTCGCCCACAGTCCCCCTACTATGCTGAGATCTCCTCGATCCTCTCTGCTGAAGTGCAGAATGCCATGAAGGGCAGCAAGAGTGCAGCCCAGGCTCTTTCCGATGCCCAGAAGGCAATGGAACAAGTAGGGAAGTAAATTCCATCCAAATCCAGAGGTCCTTCCTTCTTGTACAAGAGGGAAGGATCCTTGCAAAGAGAACTACCCATGAAAACACTCACACGAAAACAGTTTGGCTACCTCTGCATGGCACCTACCCTGATGATATTCCTGATATTTGCCATCTACCCCGTTTTCAGGACCATCCTGTTAAGCCTATATCGCTTCAGATTGCAGACAGGACCAACAAAGACCTTTATCGGTCTTGACAACTATTTCCACATGTTCGGTGACAGCAGATTCTTCAACGCCCTCTTCTTCACCCTGCTGTTTACCCTACTTACCGTGGTGACAGAAGTAATCCTCGGCCTGATATTTGCCCAGCTGATGAACCTTCCCTTCAAAGGACGGGGGGCTCTGCGTGTTGTTGTACTTATCCCTTGGGCTATCCCTACAATCGTAAGCGGCTTCATGTGGAAATTCATGGTCCATGACCAGTATGGAGTCTTCAACCAGATACTACAGACACTGGGCATCATAGACAGCTTCTTGCCCTGGCTGAGCCGGGACACTTCGGCACGGCTTGTCCTCATCATGAGCGACATATGGAAGACAGCACCCTATGTCTCGCTGTTGGTGCTAGCGGGCCTGCAGACAATACCCAAAACCCTCTACGAAGCGGCCGCGATCGACGGGGCAGGGCCCATCCGTCGCTATTTCTCCCTTACCCTACCCTTGCTCAAGCCAGTGCTGGCGACAGCGGTCCTATTCCGTCTCATCTCGTCCTTTAAGGTCTTTACCGTCATTGTGGCCCTGACCAATGGAGGACCTGGGTATGCGACAGAGTCGCTTACCATGTACACCATGCGCACCTACTTTGACGCAGGCAACTATGGTTATGGATCGGCACTTGCAACCTTCACATTGTTTGTTACCTGTATAATAGCCCTGCTGTTTACCGATGTCATCAGGGGAAAGATTGACGGCGGTAAAAGGAGCAGACCATGATCAAGGAAACCATCCTGCACAAGACACTCTTCTATCTTTTTGCCATCTTCTTTATCCTGACCATAGGATTCCCCTTCTTCTGGCAAATACTCAACTCCTTCAAGATGGAGAGGGACATCTTCGCCCTCACCTGGTTTCCAAGCCAGTACACAGTGGACAACTACGTCAAGGCATTCACGACCAGGCCCTTGCTCAGCTATCTGGGCAACAGCTTTGTCATCGCAACCTTTGCAACCATATTCTCCTTGGTACTGGGAAGCATGGCTGCCTATGCCATTGCAAGGACTCCCATCAAGGGAAAGACACCTTTCCTCATCCTGGTCATGTCCATCTCACTACTGCCTCCCATAGTCATCATCAGCCCCATTTACAGCATCATCAGGGCTATGGGACTGCTCAATAGCTATGCAGGTCTCATCATAGTCAATGTGCTCTTTACCCTGACAGTGGTCATATGGTTTCTTACACCCTACCTCCATGCAGTTCCCAAGGAACTGGAAGAGGCGGCTGAGATAGACGGAGCATCACCTGCCCAGGCTTTCTCCAGAATAGTCATACCCCTTCTTGGTCCTGGAGTCTTTACCGTAGGAATCCTAGCCTTTATCCAGATCTGGAACGAGTACCTCTTTGCCCTCGTGCTCAACCCCATCAGGATAAAGACGGTAACAGTTGGACTGAAGATGTATGAATCCGACAACTACATGCCATGGGGTACCATCATGGCTGCTGCTGTGATAATAGTGGTCCCCCTCATAACCCTGGTCCTCATCCTGCAGAAGAGGATCATCGGCGGCCTGATGGCTGGAGGTATCAAGGAATGAGTAAGAATTATGTTCCCTGTTCCTATGCCTCTTACCAAGGTACAAGGTGGCATCGCCGCCTTGTAGCAGGAGAGTTCATTCTTCAGTTCGATCAGTATCCTGAACGAGAGGTCATCACCGACCACGTCACCGAGCAGCTTCCGCATAATGAAGCATGGAAAGACAGGATCAGAACTATCTGTACTACAGATAGTGAAACATGGAACAGACTCTCCCCGGGAGCATTGGTGGAACAGCTCAGGAAAGAGAGGCTTCTCTATTTCCCAGAAGCTGAGCTGCATTGGCGCAGCTCGTCATTTCCATCCCTGTCAGGACCAGAAGCAAGGAAGCGATGGCACAATACATATGAAGAAGGGTCAGGCGAAAACAAAATGGGTGAGATTTTGTACTCCCCAATCTATGTCTTCCCAGACATCCATGATGCTTGCCCTCTTGAAGATCAGGTAACAACCCTACTTGCACTCTACCGGTCCAATACTGCAGAGGAACATAATCAGATACACAATGAGGGATTGGATTGTTACCTCGACCTCCCTGTCATCGTATGTATTTCTGAGACCTACAAGGAACAGGGAATGTCCATACACCATTACCCAGTGCAACGTATGCCCGACCCTACAGAACTAGGGATAGAGATGATGAAAGACATGGGCAAAAGTCTTGCCATCCTCTGTTCTGATGTCTGGTATGCATTGGCATTTTTGAAACAGGAAATCCCTGTCCACTCCTTTTTAGACCGAAGGGAGTGGTTTACCTCAGTGGTATTGCATGACAATATCCCTGACAACAGTCCCACAACAATTCCAGAGCAATCATGGTATGGAGAACTTCTCCAAACTGAGGAGGAAAACAATAGGGCCTTACGTGAGTACAGGCTCCTTGACCATATACCTTCCAATGGAGTTGAGGCTGACCTTGCCCAAGAGGTGGTAATACCCCAATGGGTAAGCCAGGCAACAAGGGACGACCAGCTTACCCTGGATAGAGGGTTTTACAAAAGAACAGATGATACGACCTGGATACAGACGGAACAGGCCGACGCCAATACGGTGCATGTTGCCTCTGCCTTCTTTCAGAAGAAGCACGTTATGATGGAACCTGTATTCTTTGCAGGCAAACACTCCCCTCTCTCCCTTTCCTATCCTGATGGGGGCTTCTTTACCAGCTTCAACTATTATTTTACGGAAAATCTCAAAAACTGGTATGCATCCCGGGATAGGAGAACCATCCCCTGGGATGACTTCATGGTGGATTACCTTGCCATTGCCCAAGGGGAGGATCTGTATGAATCGGTTCCCCTCTACAACAAAGCACTCCTAGGATATGGCAAGGATGGAACGGTATTTGCCTGTGAGGGCAGATGGGAATCCATCACCCTCACCCTTGATGGGAATAAGACGTTCGTGTTTGAAAAAGAAGATCTTTGTGTGCATGATTTTACCCTGAAACAGGGTGAAAATCATGCATTGCCTACAAGAAATACCAGCGAAATCCACTTCCCTTCTGATACCAAGACAGTGGGGGAAGGTCGTTGGTGTCTGACCTTCATCCATGATTATCTGTGGGATGCTTCAGAAGGGCCTGTTCAGGTTCCTCCCTTTGGGGTGGTGGTGACCATCGATGAGAAGATTGAACAGGTAAAGAAGGCTTCGTGGTCTGTACAGTGGAGAGACCTTCCGATAGATAAGAGTGATGTTGCCTGGTTGGTAGGTGGGTTCAACCTGCTTTTACAGGAGCGAAAGAACCTGGTAGGGACACAGGAACAGGCTCATGCCCAGCTGGAGAAGGAGGGGTGGTTCACCCCTTCCTCCCTGATGACGCAGGAAACGGCATTGGATGTAACAGGGATCCAGCCACGTTCGGTCATAGGAACGTGTGGTGACAAGATCATGGTGATGTCGGTATCAGGGAGAAACAGCAAGTCCCAAGGCATCAGCTTCAGTGATGCCGCTTCCTTAGCCATGCACCTGACACAGGAGAGACAAGAAGCTCCCTTGGAGTTTCTTCTCAATCTGGATGGGGGGGCATCCTCGGTGCTGGGCTGCAAGAAGGACGGAGAGGCCTCATGCTTGCTTACCAAGCCTTCGCCTTCCATAACCAACCCTGCAGGGTGTGCAAGGTGCGTACCATCGCTACTGACTATAAAGCTGAAACAGAACAGGGATGAAGGTAATGGAGTAGAATGAGAGCGGAACAAGAAGATTGAGAAAAAATGCTAGTGATTGATCAAGGGAACAGATGAAACGAAGCCCCTAGATGAGATGCAGAATTGTGATACCATGCAAATGAATACGAATAAGGAAACAGGTAATGAGCAGTACACCCAAATCATACAATGAGAGCGCCAACAGTAGTGGAAACGATAGGAGGGAGCTGTTTGTGGTGATCCCTACTTACTGGCAGGGCAGGACAACAAGAAATCCCCTTCCTGAGGATCTGGTGTTTGACCACCCGACCTTCCTGGATGGGGAAGATACGCTGTCCGCATCACTGGAAAGCCTCGCCAAGACAGAGAGCCCTAAGGATTTCAAGGTTCTGGTGCTGAGTGCAGCTGTACACCCTTCTTTGGAGGAAGAGGTCATTGAGGTTGTAGACAAGATTATAGGATCCTATACAAACAGGCTGCACATAGCTCATTTCCATGCCAAGAAGCTCAAGGAGGTACAACAGCGCCTGGTTGCCTTGGGATATCCGAAAGAGTTCCTTACCCTCGACGGGTATGCTTCCATCAGGAATTGCCAGCTGGCAATACCAGCAATATTGGGTGCTGATGTCATTTCTGCCATCGATGACGATGAACTGGTGGAGAGAGACTACCCTTCCAAGGTATTGGAACATGTGGGCAAACCGGGTATGGATGGCATTGCAGGCAGGTACCGCAATAAAGATGGACAAACACTGGTGCATGACCGTTTTGCCAATACAGAGAATCCTAGCCTATTCCAGAAAAAGCAAGCCTATCAGAACGAGGTGTACAGGAGAGTCGAGGATTCAGAGGATACAATCACCGATACATCGATTGTATTGGGAGGAAACATGGTATTCTCCCGCACTCTGTTCATGCACGTCCCCTTCGATCCTTTTGTTCGCCGAGGCGAAGACATTGATTATATGATCAACTCCATGATGGCTGGCTTTCAATGGAAGTGTGACAAGACGTTGATGATCGACCATTATCCACCTGCCTGCAAGGAGACGAACAAGCTGCAGGAAGATGTCATGAGATTCCTCTACGAGAAAGCCAAGATAGAAATGAGTGTGACCAAAGAGGGCATCAAGGCTGTAAGGGCAGAGGACTTAGGCCCATATCCAGGTAATTTCCTCAAGGAAAATCTCCAAGAGGAGGCGTTACAAGTCCTTAAGGACAGACCGAAGGAAATAGAGAAGGAGCCTTGGTTCCTCTCTGCAGAAGAGGTCATCCAAAAAGGGCTGGCTTTAGGCGATAGGGTTGATGAGTTCTTCACCTATCTAGAGCTTTGGCCAAATGTGGTACAGGCCCTGTGCTCTGATGCAGAGACGAAGAATATTTTGGAGATGATGTTCTAAGCCGGTATGATTGCCCTACTTCTTCTCCACCCATACCTCATTGATGGGGAACTCCTGCGCAAGGCCCTTCTGCTCGAAGCTGGTCGTCGGTCGCCATTCTTTAGGAGGGGCGAAGCCCTAAGAAAGAGGGGTAATTACATATTTTCTATATAATTTCTCCTTGCTTGTCCTGCGGTTTTATGTATACTATTTCGATACTTGTTCGAGAAATATATTTCTAGGAGAAATAATGAAAAAAAGAATTTTTGGTGTAGCGTGTGTTTTGGTGTGTTCATTGATGCTGGTAACAATGTTGTCCAGTTGTGAAGAAAGCCCTTTGGAAAGCAAGACCTTGGTAGTGGTGAATAACAGTGCTAGTGCAATCAACCATGTTTCAATTGTACAATGTATTTCAGGAGCAAAAGGTTCTACACCAAACGCATTGGCTATTGGAGAGACTATTGCTGTAGGGGAGAGCAAGACATTCTATTTGGCACCCTATGCTTCCGGTTTGTCAACCCTTAGAATCACCAACAACAACAGCGAGTCAGATACTGTAGATTTCACCTATAAGTATCTTATCGATGGAAAAAACGAATCAATAACGGTAACATTTACGTACGATACGACCCTTGATGCCGGAACAAGTACAGGAACAGGAAGTGGTGTAAGCATCAGTCGCATTGGTTAGAGCCCCCTTTACCCTATGCCCAAAGATACGTATAAAAAATATAGTGTAGGCAATGGGTAGAGAGACCCTACGTCTTCTCCACCCACACCTCATTGATAGGAAATTCCTGTGCAAGGCCCTTCTGCTCGAAGCTGGTGGTAGGCCTCCATTCCTTGGGAGGGGCGAAGCCCTAAGAAAGAGGGGTAATTACGTATTTTCTATATAATTTTTTCTTGCTTGTCCTGCGGTTTTATGTATACTACTTCGATACTTGTTTGAGAAATATATGATTAGGAGAAATAATGAAAAAAAGAATTTTTGGTGTGGTGTGTGTTTTGGTGTGTTCTTTGATGCTGGTAACGGTATTGACCAGTTGTGAAGAAAGCCCTTTGGAAAGCAAGGCCTTGGTAGTGGTGAATGAGAGTGCTAGTGCTATCAACTATGTTTCAATTGTACAAAATATTTCAGGAGCAAAAAGGTCTCTTCCTCCAAATGCATTAGCAGAAGGAGAAACTATTGCTGTAGGGGAGAGTAAAACTTTTTATTTGGCACCGTATTCAGTCGAAAAAGCAACATTGCGTATAAGGAATGCTACTGACAACTTCACTATGAGTGAATTCACCTATTCGTACCTTGTTAATGGTGAAAATGAAACAATTACCGCTACTTTCACCTCCGATCCTTATGGGGATACCGATATGGAAGGAAGCGCTGTCGTTTTTACAAATCCCTCCTGATCTTTTGTCTTTCTGATATCTGTTTCACAAATACATGCAAAAACCCAGAAACCTTATCAAAGGTCTCTGGGTTTTTTATGTTGTAAACGTCTTCAACAGAATCTTACAACGCCCCTTGTTTGTATATTTTGGATACACCCACCTGATCTAGATAAGTATCCCAATAATCGTATGCCATGTGGTCATGAATATGGAATAATAATCCACATTCATGCCTCTATACTGTTTCATTACTTGTATGTAGGTAGCACGCTACAGCTTCTCCACCCACACCTCATTGATGGGGAACTCCTGGGCAAGGCCCTTCTGCTCAAAGCTGGTGGTGGGCCTCCATTCTTTTGGAGGAGCAAAGCCATCATAGGTATTGGTTAGTGAAGGGATCTTGGCAAAGACATCCAGCATCTGGTAGGCATACTCCTCCCAGTCGGTGACACAGTAGATGTACCCGCCCTTCTTGAGCTTTTGGGCTATGAGGTTTGCAAGCGGCTCCTGGATGAGCCTTCTCTTATGGTGCTTCTTCTTTGGCCAGGGATCGGGAAAGAAGATATGGAAGCCAGCTACCGAGCCTTCGGCTATCATATGGGTGAGGACCTCAACTGCATCAAAGCGCATGATGCGGATGTTGGTAAGGCCGTCCTTACCGATGAGGCTGAGCAGCTTGGTAAAGCCGGAGAGGAAGACCTCGAGGCCGAGATAGTTATATTCTTGCCGCTCTTTGGCTATCCTGTGCGATGAGGCGCCCATGCCGAACCCTATCTCGATGATCACCGGCTTGTCGTTGCCGAACACCGTGGTGAAATCGAGGATCCCTTTCTGATACTCTACCACATGGGTCGGGTAAAACTGGCGCAAGGCTTCAAGTTGGAATGGCTTGAGAGCTCCGGAGCGAAGTACAAAGCTCTTAATCTTTCTTTGCGTGCCCGCTTCACGCATCTCCACCTTCCCAAGCTGGGGGAACTCGTCAAATATGGTATCCATCATACCTCCTACAGCAGTCGCTGCAACTGTTCCATGAGGAACAGGGCCTTGTCACGCAAGGAGACTGCATCAATCTTTATATACATGAAGTTCATCCGCCTGGGGTCCAGGGTGACGCGCTTGTTGCTCAGGGCGATGAGGGCCATCACCTTGTTCACATTCAGCTTCGCTACCCTGCCGAACTCCAGGGTGACCACCCCTTTGCGGTCGGTCAGGTGGACAATGGAGAGTTTGCGACAGAGTATCTTGATCTCGGCTATGTACAGCAGGTTCGCCACCTCCTCCGGAAGGGGGCCGAACCTGTCGGCCAGCTCGCTGTTGAGCTGTTGCAACTGCTTTTCATCGGCGATGGAGGATATCTTGCGGTAGATGTCGAACTTGACCTGGGGGGCCTTGATGTAGGAGTCGGGGATGAAGCCGGTGTATTCAAGCTCCAGGAAGACCTCTTTCTCCTCTTCGCGCTCGCCGACCTTCTGTAAGTCAGCGATAGCCTCATCCAGGATCCTGATGTACATGTCCAGCCCCACCGATGCAAGTTGGCCGCTCTGCTCGCGCCCAAGAAGGTTGCCCGTCCCCCTGATCTCCATATCCTTCATGGCGACCTTGAAGCCCGAACCGAGCTCGGTGCTCTCACTGATGATCTTCAACCGCTTTACCGCTATCTCGCTGAGGGCGCTCCCTGGGGGGTAGAAGAGATAGGCGTAGGCCTGGCGGTCATTGCGCCCCACCCTTCCGCGCAACTGATAGAGCTGGCTCAGCCCGTAGCGGTCGGCACGGTCGATGATGATGGTATTCACATTGGGTATGTCGATGCCGTTCTCAATGATGGTCGTCGATACCAGGACCTGGATGCCCTGGTGGACAAAGCGGCGCATCGTATCCTCAAGCTTGGCGCTGTCCATCTGGCCGTGGGCGCTCTCTATGATGAGTTCGGGCATGTTCTGCGAAAGCTGGCTGACCACATTCTCCAGCGTCTCGATCCTGTTGTGAAGATAGAAAGCCTGCCCACCACGGGCGACCTCCTCACGGATGGCGCGGTAGATGACATATTCGTCGTACTCATCAATGGTGGTCTTGATGGGCATCCTGGCTATGGGTGGGGTGGTCAGCAGGGACATGTCACGTATCTTCAACAGCGACATGTACAGCGTCCTGGGAATGGGGGTCGCACTCAGGGAGAGCGAGTCGATGCTGGTTCGCATCGTCTTGATGCGCTCCTTGTCCTTTACCCCGAAGCGCTGCTCCTCATCCACGACCAGGAGGCCAAGGTCACGGTAGAGGATGTCCTTCTGCAGGATCCTATGGGTGCCGAACAGGATGTCCACCTTGCCTTCGGCAACCGCAAGCAGGGTCTTCTTCTGCTCTTTCTTGGGCACGATGCGCGACAGGTGGGCACACCTGATGGGAAAGGAGCCCACGCGCTTGATGAAGTTGTCGTAGTGCTGTTCGGCCAGGATGGTGGTGGGGGCTAGGAAGGCCACCTGCTTGCCCCCCATGACCGCCTTGAAGGCGGCCCGGAAGGCGATCTCTGTCTTGCCATAGCCGACGTCCCCACAGACGAGGCGGTCCATGACCATCGGCTTTTCCATATCGCCTTTGATGTCCTCGACGCAGGTGAGCTGGTCGACTGTCTCATCGAAGGGAAAGGAGGCCTCGAACTGCAGTTGCCAGTCTGTATCCTTGGGAAAGGCGAAGCCCACGCTGTTCTTGCGCTTGGCATAGAGGGCGATGAGGTGCTTGGCCAGGTCCTCTGCACTCTTGCGGGCCTTTTTCTTCTTGTTCTCCCAGCCCTGGCCACCGAGGGTGTCCTTTCGGGGATCGCCCTTCTCACTGCCAATGTAGCGCTGGACCAGGTTTGCCTGCTCGATGGGGACATAGAGCATCTCGCTTCCGGAGTACTCTATCTTGATGAAGTCCCGCTCGCGGTCAAAGCTGGAGACACGGTCGATCTTGACAAACTGGCCCACCCCGTAGTTCACATGGACGACATAGTCGCCCTCGTTGAGGTCGACAAAGGAGTCCAGTGGGGAGGACTGGGTGTGCTGCAGTGTCTTGACGACCTGACGGCGGCGCCCGAAGATCTCATGCTCGCAGATCGCAATGACCTTCTCACCGGGTAGGGAGAACCCTCCCGATATCTCCTGGGTCTCCCACTGCAGGGAGGGGAAATCACTGAGCATCTGCTGGAGGCGCTGTCTTTGCAGAAGGTTTTCAGCAAAGATCGTAACAGTCCACCCACCCTTGATCAGACTGAGCAACTCCTCCTTGAGCAGGACGAAGTTGCCAAAATAGGAACGGGGGCCCCCTATGTCAAAACTGTAGGCACCATCGTCCTGTCCGGAGATGTCCACCAGCGTCATCGCCTTGACAACACGCTTTTGGAAAGCGGGGAAATCAAACAGGAGCTGGTCGGGCTTGAGGGCATCACGGTCTTCCAAGAAAGCCTCACGGTAGAGCGCCTTCGCCTCGAGGGTGAGGCTGTGGTAGCTGGTGGCGAGCCTCTGGTCGCCGACAAAGCAGAAGAAATCGTCCTTGGAGAAATACTGCTCAATGGATGAGGTGAGCAGCTTCGCACTGGAGGCATCGACCAAGGAGAGGGAGAAGCTGCTGATCTTATCGGTGGTCTCCTGGGTGACGGGATTGAAGGCCCGTATCTTGCCCACCTTGTCCCAATCGGCGTAGATGCGGTAGGGGCTGTCGCTTTCGTAGGGAAAGATATCCATGACCTCACCGCGCACACTGAACTCCCCGGGGGAGGAGGTGGCTACCGTATTGATATACCCTGCCCCTCCAAGCTCCTCGGAGAGCCTGGTCGGATCAAACGGTGAGCCGTCCCGTATGGTGAGCTCAGCATCCCCCAGGGCCTTGGGGGAGACCACCTGGCTGACAAAGGGCCTCAGGTGGGTGACTATGATGCCGTGGGAACACTCCTTGATGGAGGAGAGGCGCTTCAGCTGCGAGTACTCGATGTCATCGCCGGCAAACGAGGAATAGAGCTTGCGCCCATGGCTGGGAAGGTAGATGGTCCTCACCTCCTCCCTGCTCAGGGGGGTTTGCATGACAGACTTCGCATCGACATGAAAGCCGTTGTCCTTCAACAGGGCAAGGGCGCTCTCCTCTGTGGGGCAGATCACCCAGATGCGCTTCTTTTCCCGCCTGCTGAGCAGACGCAAAAAAAGGGCCAGAGGGTACCCTTCCAGGCCTTGGACCAAGAGTGAAGAAGCCCCGCTGGCATACGCCTTGTAGGCAGGGCTGCTTTTGATATACGATTGAACGATCGTGGCGATAGGCATTTGCATAAGCGCCATTACCCTATCATGAGCAAGAAGGTTATGCAATAGAATGGAAATA
>JAVERP010000062.1:0-19951 GCA_034007055.1 Sphaerochaeta sp. | reverse complement strand
CTCTGGTGAAGCCAGCTTTATTCTGATGCTATCGAAATCCTGAATTTCCTTCATCCGTACTTCTCCTGGTTAGTTGAGGGAGCCTTTCGACTGTTTGGCGATTAACTCTTCATCTCGTTCGGTCAAAGGGACCTGCTTGCCATTGGAGTCATACACAGACATATCCAAAGCCAGACCACGGATCTCCTGAACCAACACATTGAACGCCTCGGGCATCCCTGCGGTGGTGGCGGGTTCTCCCTTGACAATACTTTCATAAATCTTCACACGACCGTTCATGTCATCACTCTTGATGGTAAGCAGTTCCTGCAACGTATTGGCAGCGCCATACGCCTCCAGGGCCCACACTTCCATCTCTCCAAGTCTCTGACCACCGAACTGGGCCTTACCGCCAAGAGGCTGCTGGGTTACCAGCGAGTAGGGACCGGTGGAACGGGCATGCATCTTGTCGTCTACAAGGTGGTGCAGCTTGAGGTAGTAGATGTATCCACAGAATACAGGGTTCACAAACGGAACGCCGGTATGCCCGTTGTACAGCACAGTCTTGGAGTTCTCAGGCAACCCGGCCTCACGCATCTTCTCCTCGATCTGGGCCATGGATGCGCTTTGGAACACAGGAGTCGAATACCACTTGTCAAGCTTGACAGCGGCCCAACCGAGCTGGGTCTCCATCAACTGGCCGATGTTCATTCGGGAAGGAACACCCAACGGGTTGAGACAGACATCCAAGGGAGTGCCATCTTCCATGTATGGCATATCCTCTTCAGGAAGTATCCGGCTCACAACACCCTTGTTACCATGGCGCCCTGCCATCTTGTCGCCCTGCCTCAGCTTGCGCTTGGTTGCCAGCAGGACCTTGACAGTTTCCTCGACACCAGGGGGAAGCTCGTCATTGTTGCTTCGCTTGAGCCTCTGGATATCGATGACCGTCCCTTCGGTGCCGTGTGGAACCTTCAGGGAGGTGTCCCTCACTTCCTTGGCCTTTTCACCAAAGATTGAGTTGAGCAGCTTGAACTCGGGGGTCGTGTCGCTCTCACTTTTCGGAGTCACCTTACCGACAAGGATCGATCCTGGCTTGACCATGGTCCCAATGCGGACAATTCCATCCTCATCGAGCTGCTCAAGCATCTTCTCGCTTGTGTTGGGAATATCCCTGGTAAGTTTCTCAGGTCCGAGCTTGGTCTCCCGGATATCGGTTGAGAACTCCTTGATATGCACGGAGGTGTAGATGTCATCCTTGACGACACGCTCACTGATGAGGACGGCGTCCTCATAGTTGTACCCATGCCAAGGGACAAATCCCACCAGGATGTTGCGCCCTAGGGCGAGATCCCCATCCTGGGTGGCGGGGCCGTCTGCGATGACCTCACCCTTCTGTACATGCTGGCCAACATGGACGATCGGCTTCTGGTTGAAACAGGTGTCCTGGTTGGTCCTCTGGAACTTCTGGATGGGGTACTCCCGCACCTCCCCTTCGATGGCGGCATCATCCTCGCGGATGACAATCCTGTCGGAACTCACATACGTGACGGTTCCGCCCTTGGCTGCCTTTACAAGCACCCCACTATCATAGGCTGTCTTGCTCTCCATTCCGGTCCCTACACGAGGGGCTTCAGGGAATTCCAGGGGAACTGCCTGCCTCTGCATGTTTGAACCCATCAGGGCGCGGTTGGCGTCATCATGCTCAAGAAATGGGATGAGCGATGCTGCAACGCTGATGACCTGCTTGGGAGATACGTCCATATAACGAATCTCTGTAGGAGGCTTGGTGGAGTAGTCCCCACTGTGGCGTACGGGAATCTCCTTGTCTTGGAACTTGCCGTCATCGTCGAGTTTCGCTGAAGCCTGTGCGATGAAGAACTTCTCCTCATCATTGGCATCAAGGAACCTATACGACTTGGACACAACACCATCGACCACCCTGCGGTAGGGGGATTCTAGGAACCCATGCTGGTTGACCCTGGTGTAGTTGGCCAGGGAGACAATGAGGCCGATGTTCGGTCCTTCAGGGGTCTCAATGGGACAGATACGACCGTAGTGGGTGTAGTGTACGTCACGAACCTCAAAACCTGCACGATCTCTTGAGAGACCACCAGGGCCCAAGGCGTTGAGCCTTCTCTTGTGGGTAAGCTCGGCAAGCGGGTTGACCTGGTCCATGAACTGCGAAAGCTGGCTACTGCCGAAGAACTCCTTCACAGCGGCCACGATCGGCTTGATGGAAATAAGGTCCTGGGGCTTGACGCTGCCGGTCTCGAGGTTCATGCGCTCCTTGGCGATGCGCTCCATGCGTGCAAAGGCACTCTTGAGTGCATTCTGCAGGAGCTCACCAACTGAGCGGACACGCCTGTTGCCCAGATGGTCGATGTCATCGACGTTCTGCTCACGGATGAAGACCTTGATCAGGAACCCCATCGTGTTGACAATATCCTCGGTGGTCAGGACGGTCAGGTCGGTGGAGGCATTCTCCTCCTCCTCTTCCGATCCCGAGCCAAACTTCTTGTTGAACTTGTAGCGACCGACTGAACCGAGGTCATACCTGCGGCTGGAGAAGAACATGTCAGGAAGGTCCTTCTCTGCTCGTTCGATGGCGATCATCTCTCCGGGCATGAGGACGCTGAAGATAGGGCTGAGCACATCTTCCTTGGTAGGTTCGTCAAATCCCTCACGGGTATACTTGGCATCCTCAACCTCAAAGCAGTTGAGGATCATATCGCTATGCAGGGACTCCTTGTCGCGCATGTTGATCAAGTGCAGCGAGCTCACCTTCAAGGCGAGCAGTTCATCGATCTCATGGGCGTGCAGCTTGTCCCCAGCACGGAGAACCTTCTTGTTCTCCTTGTTGACCATAGCGTAGATATCTTTGTACAGGTAACGGTTCTCAAGGCTTGACTTCAAATCGCTGTCGTCAGCGATCTCAACCAACTCGCCCTTGTAGAACTGCTCGATGATCTTCTCACGGGTGTTGAACCCGATCGCACGCAAAAAGAGCGTTCCGAGGATGCGCTTCTTACGGTCGATCTTTGTGAAGATCAGATGCTTCTTATCATCAATTTCAAATTCAAGCCATGATCCGCGATAGGGGATGATCCTCGAGGAGTATACATCCTTATCATTGGAAAAGATCACTCCAGGGGAGCGGTGAATCTGACTTACAACTACACGTTCGGCTCCGTTGATGATAAAGGTTCCGCGATCAGTCATCATGGGGATATCCCCAAAGAAGATCTCCTTCTCCCTCATCTCACCAGTAGAAAACTCAAGGCTGATCGTGACTTTGATGGGCACACTGTAGGAGCGGCCCTTTTTCTTGCACTCGGTTTCTGTGAACTTGATATTATCATAATCAATGGTGTACCCCTTGTATGCAAGACGCATCTCGCCATTGGGGCTATCTATCGGGAATGTAGCTTGGAAGACCTCTTCAAGACCTGACGCAGATTCAGGGGGCAAGCCCTGCTTGAAGCGTTCAAGCTGTAGAAATCTCTCATAGGAATCAAGTTGAATCCCGATAAGGTTGGGCAGTTCACAGACTTCTTGGAAATCAGAACCGATGTACGTGCGTGTTATGGATTTGCCTTTGGCAACCATCATGTACCCTCCAGAGTCAATTGAGAAACAGACAGAATCCCCCCTTGGACAGAGGGAAACGAAAGACACAATAGGCCACCGGTGTCTATCCGGTGGCTCAATAAATCGGGATCATACCCGTTTACAAAAAACAATGGCAGGGTCCTGGCCCATGTGGGACAGGCCCCCACACATAAGGTTAGTCAACCGGCTTGACCTCAACGGTGCAGGAAGCAGCAAGAAGTTTTTCCTTGACAGCTTCGGCATCGGCCTTGCTGACGCTCTCTTTGATGACAGCGTTGCCTGCCTCGACCAGCTCCTTGGCTTCTTTGAGGCCAAGACCGGTAAGGGCACGGACTTCCTTGATGGCGGCGATCTTCTTGGTAGGATCACAAGCCACGAGGATGACGTTGAATTCGGTGGGCTCTTCAACAGCTTCGACAGCAGGACCGGCACCAGGGCCAGCAGCGGCAGCAGCTGCGACAACACCAAACTTCTCTTCCATCATCTTGATCAAGTTTGAGACTTCCATGACGGACATGTTAGCGATAGATTCCAAAATTTCTTCTTTAGTAGCCATATTACCTTCTCCTTAAAATTGTATACACTTCACAGTCATAGCAGGTTACGAGTGAAGACTAGGACTGTGTTTAGTTTTCTTCGACAGCTGGGGCAGCTTCTTCAACTGCTGCTCCACCTTGGTTCTCAACATAGGCAAGCAGGGTTGCTGCGAGCTTCTGTACAGGGGCCTTCATGGTGCCCATCAGCATTGAGATCAGTTCAAGTCTGGTGGGGAGCTGGCTGAAAGCCTCAATCTCCGCAGCATTCATGAACGAGCCATCAAGCAAGGCACCCTTAACGATAAGGGGAGCCCCATCCTTGGCGGCCTGGAACAGATCCTTTGCAACAACGTTGGCCTCATCACCGCGAACCAGTGCAATTGCAGTGGGTCCGACAAGCTGGTCGTCAGAGGTCCTGTCAAGCTGCGTGAGTGCAATCTTGGCAAAGCGGTTCTTGACAACACGATAGGCAGCATCCTTTTTCAGGAGGTTTCTGCGAAGCGTTGTAATCTGTTCTACGGTCATCCCGCGGTAATCGGTGAAGATATACCCAGTGTACTGGGCGAACTCATCTTTCAGAGCTTTTACGGCCTCTTCCTTGGCGGGTGTAATACGAGTCTTATAATCCATACTATGCTTCTCCTAGTTTGCCGAAGGCGTCAGATCCTTCACGTTGATATGGACACCAGGGCCCATCGTGGAGGAAAGAGCAACGCTGACCAAGAAGTCTGCCTTTGCATCGGAAGGCTTCTTGCGGACGATTTCCCTGACAACTGCGCGAGCGTTTTCACTTACTTTTGCACTTTCCATGGAAACTTTACCAATGCCAAGGTGGACAACGCCGGTCTTGTCAGAACGGAACTCCACACGGCCTTTGGTCAACTCTTCAAGAGCGCCCTTCAAGTCAAAGGTGACAGTCTGGGTCTTGGGGTTGGGCATCAGGCCCCTGCGTCCAAGAATGGGTCCCAGGCGACCGACGTCCTTCATCATGTCAGGTGTAGCAACCGCCACATCAAAATCCATCCAACCGCCACGGATCTTCTCGATCAGGTCGGTGTCGCCGACAAAGGCGGCACCGGCATCAAGAGCTTCCTGGGCCTTCTCACCTTTGGCAAACACAAGGACGCGCTTCTGCGCGGAGAACTGGTTGGGGAGCACTACGGTGTCACGGACACTCTGGCTCTTCTTAAGGGTCAGCTTTACAGAGATCTCGACAGTCTCGTCGAACTTTGCAAAGGCTATGTCCTTGACAAGGGCTGCACCTTCATCGAAGGAGTACAGCTTCTCACGGTCGACTTTCTTGATACATTCGCGATATTTTTTTCCGTGTTTCATCTTACTGCTCCACCTCTACGCCCATACTGCGAGCGGTTCCTGCAACGATCTTCTTGGCAGCCTCAATGTCATTGGCATTGAGATCCTCAAGCTTGGTCTTCGCAATCTCGGTAAGTTGGTCTTGTGTTAACTTGCCAATCTTAGTCTTGTTGGGTGTACCGCTTCCTTTGGTGATGCCAAGCGCTTTCTTGATAAGCACTGCAGCAGGAGGGGTCTTCAGGATAAAAGTAAAACTCTTATCCGAGTACACAGTGATGATGACTGGAAGAATGAGTCCAGGTTCATAGTTCTTCGTCTTTTCGTTGAACTCCTGAACAAACTTTGGGGCACTGACACCATGAGGTCCAAGCGCGGGCCCGATTGGGGGTGCCGGCGTAGCCTTCTGGGCAGGACACTGCAGTTTAATAACTACAGCTACCTTTTTCTTTGCCATGTTTCTCTCCTTACGCGACACCCTGCCTGAAGGGGCGGATAATCCGGGTTCGCGCTGGTTTTAACGCCTGTCATACGATCAGGCTCCCACCTCAATATCTTGAGGGAGTATTTTGCATGCATACGTGGACCTAACTATCAAAAAACTAGTGAGAGACGCTCCTAGAACCCAGTCCGGGGGCTCCTAGAGAATCTTTTCTACCTGAAGGAACTCAACCTCGACGGGGGTGGACCGACCAAAAATCCCGACGCTCACTCGCATGCGGGCCTTGTCAAGATTCACCTCCTCAATGACGCCGGTAAAGGTATCAAAGGGTCCTTCGACAATACGAACCTGTTCTCCGATGGCAAATGTCTGTTTCGGCTTGAAGACCTTTTCAGCCGGCAAATCGCCAGTCTTCTGAAAAATCCCCTTTACCTCGGCTGCTGTAAGCGGCTTGGGCATAACACTGTCATCGGGGGTCACAAAGCCGGTGACGCCCTGGATTCTCTTGATATGAGAGCACCAGGTCTTCCAGCTGTTTTCAGGCAAATCAAGCTCGACAAGAATATAGCCAGGGAGGATCTTTCGCTTCACTTCGCGACGAACTCCATCCTTGACTTCAACCAGGGTTTCGAACGGAACCTTGACATCTGTGCAGATCATACTGAAGTCTGCATCAGTTTCTCGCATCTTGTTTATTATGCGTTCAATTTTCTGTTCATACCCAGAATATGTATGTACTACGTACCAGCCCTTTGCCATGACACCGTCCTAAAAGATGAATAGTATACCCTTGAGGAGAATGAAATCAACCAAACCAAGGAATACTGCGACGATCACAGTAGAAACCAGTACGACCTTAGTGGAAGAGACAACGGCTTCTCGGGAGGGCCAGACAACTTTCTTAAGTTCCTTGTGCGACTCCTTGAAATACTTGATCAGTTTCTTCATGTAAAGTCTCCTTTGGGGGTAGAAAAATCAAGAAGCAGACAGGCCAGGAAGGATTCGAACCCTCAACATCCGGTTTTGGAGACCAGCGCTCTACCAATTGGAGCTACTGGCCTATTTGCTTCTCGATACAAAATCCTTTCGGACTTATTTGATCTTTGCTTCGCGATGCAAGGTGTGCTTGCGCTCAAAGGGACAATATTTGTTCAACTCGAGCTTACCTTGCGTATTACGACGATTCTTCTCGGTCGTATAGTTTTTTTCTTTGCATTCGGTGCACTGCAGAGCAATTTTCTCCACGGGACCCTTTTTCTTCGCTTCACCCATATGATGCTCCTTGGTGAGTATTCACCTTTCACTAATCCCAAAAACAGGAAAGAAAATACAAGAGCCCTCGAACGGACTTGAACCGATGACCCCCACCTTACCATGGTGGTGCTCTACCACTGAGCTACAAGGGCAATGAACCGCATCAGTATATTTTCTACAAAACATACCTGCGACATGCAAAAGCTAACTTACCAGAGCTAGAATAAATTGTCAATACGCTCAAAACATTTTCAAGGCCAAAATTCCGGCTGGTTGCTCAGAGCCCATCATTCGTATATAGTTTGCAGCAGAGAGTCATCCTATTTGATAATAAGGAGTTTTTCCATGAAAGACAAACTGAACGTACGCTTTGGGCATACACCCCCCGAGCTGGCATTGGATTTTGCCGAACACCTCAAGTACAGCCAAGATGCAGATATTTTCCATACAACACAAGAAGACAGATACACAGCCCTAGCCCTCACCATCCGTGACAGGATCATACACCAGTGGAACCTGAGCAGGAAAACCCAGAAGAAAGCCAAGGCAAAGCGGGTCAGCTACCTCTCCCTTGAGTTCCTCATGGGAAGGGCGATGACCAACAACGTCATCAACTTGGGTGTTGAGGACGAACTCAAGGAGGCCCTCTCCTCGCTTGGATACACCTACGAGGAGATCGCCGACGTCGAGCACGACGCGGGCCTGGGCAATGGAGGACTGGGAAGACTGGCAGCCTGCTTCCTGGATTCGCTTGCAACCCTTGAGTACCCTGCATACGGGTACGGCATCCGCTACAACTACGGCATCTTCCGCCAGCAGATCAAAAATGGATGGCAGGTAGAACAGCCGGACAACTGGCTCAGACACGGCAATCCCTGGGAGATCGAGCGTCATGATGTCGCCTTTACCGTCCAATTCGGCGGGGAGGTCAGGCTCATCCGTGAAAAGGGCAAGGACAACTTCAAGTGGATCGGAGGCGAGCAGGTCATCGGGGTCGCCTACGACATGCCGATCATCGGCTATGGGTGCAAGACGGTGAACACCCTCAGGCTCTGGTCTGCAAAAAGCCCTGACGAGTTCGACTTCCATGAATTCAACGAGGGCGACTACACCGAAGCTGTCCGTTCAAAGATATCCGCAGAGAACCTCTCGCAGGTGCTCTACCCCAACGATACGCTCTACATGGGCAAGGAGCTGCGTCTGAAGCAGCAGTACTTCTTTGTAGCCTGCTCGCTTGCAGATATCGTACAGACCTTCAAAAGGGGAAATTACGCATGGTCGGAGTTCGCGGACTTTGCCGCGATCCAACTCAACGACACCCACCCCTCCCTGGCAATCCCCGAAATGATGCGCATCCTCATGGACGAGGAAGACCTCTCCTGGGACAAGGCATGGGCCATAACCAACAGCGTCATGGCATACACAAACCATACGCTTATGCCGGAGGCCCTGGAGAAGTGGTCCCTGCCGATGCTGCAGGCCATCCTGCCCAGGCACCTGCAGATCATCTACGAGATCAACCACAGGTTCATGCAGGCCGCGGTATCCCACTTCCCCCTGCAGCCGCAGGTGCTCAGCAAGATCAGCATCGTGGAGGAATCCAACCCCAAGCAGATCCGCATGGCAAACCTCGCCATCATCGGAAGCCACAGCACCAACGGTGTGGCCGCCCTCCACTCGGAGCTGCTCAAGCGCACGATGTTCCCCGAGTTCAACACAGTCTATCCTGACAGGTTCAACAACAAGACAAACGGGATAACCCAGAGACGCTGGCTGCTCGACTCGAACCCGTTGCTCGCTGCGAAGATCACCGAGGCAATCGGTGACGGATGGATAACAGACTACAGCCAGATCGCCAAGCTCGCCCCCTTTGCAACGGACAGCGCCTTCAGGTCCGACTTCGCAAAGATCAAACTGGCGAACAAGGTCAATGCGGCGGCATTCCTGAAGAAGGACTGTGGCCTGATCATCGACCCCAACTCCCTCTTCGATGTGCAGGTAAAGCGTATCCACGAGTACAAGCGCCAGCTGCTCAATGCCCTGAACATCATGCTGATCTACAATGACATCAAGCAGGGAGGAGAGGCTACAAAGAACATGCCCCCGATGACCTTCCTCTTCGGAGGCAAGGCTGCCCCGGGCTATGTCAATGCAAAGCTCATCATCAAGCTGATCAACAACATAGCGAACGTCATCAACGCCGACAAGAAGGTCAACGACCTGCTCTCCATCCATTTCATGTCCAACTACAGGGTGACGATGGCCGAGAGCATCATACCCGCCACCGACCTCTCCGAGCAGATATCCACTGCAGGAACCGAGGCCTCGGGGACCGGGAACATGAAGTTCATGTGCAACGGGGCACTGACCATCGGAACGATGGATGGAGCCAATGTGGAGATCGCAGAGGAGGCGGGCAAGGAGAACATGTTCATCTTTGGGCATACCGAGGAGGAGATAACCAAGCTCGGACACTCCTACGACCCCTTTGTCTGGGCGATGGGGGACAAGGAGATCAAGGATGCCGTGGCACTGCTCACCACCGGATACTTCAACGTCAACGAGCCCAACATCTTCGAACCCCTTCGCAGGAGTCTCTTTGAAGAGGGGGACAAGTACTTCCATTTTGCCGACCTGCGCATGTATGCCGATGCGCACAGAAGTGCCAGGGAGCTGTATATAGGCAACCAGGATGAGTGGAACCGCAAGGCCATCATCAATGTGGCCTCCAGCGGGAAGTTCTCCAGTGACCGCACCATCAGCGAATATGCAACCGAGATCTGGGATCTGAAAAAGTGCCCGGTAGAGCGTGGCAACGGCATTGAGACCGCATTGCAGGATGCAATGAAGAAATAGGCAACAGGGCCAGAACAACAGGTCCCCAATCGGGGGCCTGTTGTTCTATAATATAGCAAACCAACCTGGGAATGACACGAATACAGCATACGTATTTCACTATATCTTTTCCATGGAACAAGATGGAATCGTCATGATAAATATTTGGTTTTTATGACGCATTTTTAGCAATCACGAGAAAAATACTGGTATATTCTTACCATGCAAAAATTCTGGGAACGCGTAATAACCCTGTTGGGGTCGCCTAGTGTAGTGGAACTCGCCGTGATGCTCGATGTAAAGAGAAGCACCCTATCCAGCTGGATTCACAACGACCGCCGTCCTCCTATGGACGTGCTGCTGAACCTCACCGCCCAAACAGGGCTGAGCCTGGAGAAACTGGAGTACGGCTTTGACTGGGAACCATCGGACGATGAGGAAGCAGCCGAGAACCACTCGCCAAAGTTCAAGGCGATCATGCAGATGGTCTCAAAGCTCAGCAGTGAAGAGCAGGATGTCGTCTACAGGCTGCTGTCCTGCATGACTAGGAAATAAGCCTGGAGAAGAGCACCACCACAGGGGGGGAGAGGATTGCCAGAACCGGGGCTATGAGCATCGCCGGTAGGAAGTTCCCCGTCTTGCTCTTTCGTATATCCAACAACCCCAGACCAATCATCATCAACAACACTCCGCCTACGGCAGAGAGTTCGTTTATGCCCGATTCTCCTAAAATGGGGGAGATGAAGCCTCCAGCAAGGGTGAAGAACCCCTGATAGACAAGGATGACAAGGGCACTCGCCATCACACCAGGGCCATAGACCGCACTGAAGATGATCGCCATGCACCCGTCCATGACAGACTTCACCAGCAGCAGCTGGTAGTCGCCTGTCGTCCCGGCCTGTATGGAGCCCACCACGGTCATAGCCCCCGAACAGAAGAGCAGGGATGCATTGAGAAACCCAAGGGCAAAATTCCTGGAGGCCTCTTCATCGCCATGCTTGCTGCCCAGCTTTGACTCGATCCATGTCCCTAAGGAGAGCACCCCTTCCTCGATGGAGAGGGCATACCCCACAAAGCCTCCCAATATGGTGGCAAAGATGAGGATCAGGAACGATCCGGTCTGCATCGCCATGGAGATGCCGATGACCAGCGTGATCAGCCCTGAGGAGGTGAAGACCACCTCCTTGTAGGAGCTTTTGAGACGATTCTTCAAAAACAACCCGAGCAGGGAGCCAATAATTACCGCAAGACAATTTATATAGGTGGCAAACATATTGGATAGGAGTATAATGCGTAAGAATGACAAGGACAAGGAACAACCATGCAAAACATACTTCTTGCAGCAGGGTTAGGCACAAGAAGCGGAGGCGAGAAGCTCCTGCTCCCCTATAAAGGGCAACCGATCATAGCACACGCTGTACAGCAGTCTCTCTCGGCGGGGCTCCATACGATTGTGGTCACCGGCTTCAGAGGCGAGGAAATAGAGCAGGCCCTCACCAAGTTCGCCTGCCCCAACCTCGTCCTGGTCCATAACAGCGGGTACGCCCTCGGTCAGGGCTCCTCCACACAGGTGGGGGCGAGGGCCCTCCGCCCTCATGAGGACTTCTTCATCTCACTGTCGGACATGCCCCTGATCAGAGCCTCCCACTACCACGCCCTTATGCACCACTTCGCCTCTTGTGATGCGCTGAGACCCCTCTACAGAGGTCAGGTCGGCCACCCGGTCCTGCTGCGAAGCAGCTTCAAGGCCCTGATCCTGGAGCGGGAGCTTCCCTTTACCATGCGCGCCTTGCTCCAGGAGTTCCACGTAGAGCAGTGCGAGGTCGATGACGAGGCGTATATCCTGGACATCGACACCATGAACTCCTACGCAGAGCTGCTCATGCGCCCTATGCCTTGACCGCCACCACAGCATCCCCCTCACGCGTGAGGCGTATGGCGTCGGCAGAGAGGAAATCCCCTGCAAGCAGCTGGACAGAGAGCGGGTTCTCAACCAGCCTCTGGATAGCGCGCTTTACAGGACGCGCCCCGAAGGAGGCGTCAAAGCCCTCCTGGAAGACCAGATCAACAACATCATCATCCCAGCTCAGGGCATGTCCGCGCCGCTCGAGCCTGGATGCAAGCTGGCCTAGCTGTATGCCCACAATCCTCCTGACCTGTTCGGAACCGAGGCTCTGGAAGATGATGATCTCATCCAGGCGGTTGATGAACTCCGGCTTGAAGGAGTCGTGGATGATGGAGAGCACCTGCTTGCGAGCCTCACGTTGGTCACCGGGTTGCAGCAGCAGCGAGCCTCCCAGGTTGCTGGTAAGGATGATCACCGTATTGGTGAAGTCCACGAGCCTACCCTGCCCGTCGGTGAGCCGCCCGTCATCCAGGATCTGCAACAGGACGTTGAAGACATCCGGGTGCGCCTTCTCGATCTCATCGAAGAGGATGACCGAATAGGGCCTTCTTCTGACGACCTCGGTCAGTTGCCCGCCCTGGTCGTATCCCACATACCCCGGAGGGGCTCCGATAAGCCTGCTCACCGAGTACTTCTCCATGTACTCACTCATATCAATGCGGGTAAGGGCTTTCTCATCATCAAAGAGGAATGAGGCAAGGACCTTTGCAAGCAAGGTCTTTCCCACGCCCGTAGGCCCTGCGAACAGGAAGCTCCCCAAGGGTCGCCTCTCATCTCCTATACCCGCCTTGTTGCGCCTGATGGCATCAGAGAGGGCCTCTATGGCCTCGCTCTGCCCGACAACCTGTTCTGAAAGGGTGTGCTCAAGCTGCAGGTATTTCTGCATCTCGCTGCCTTTCATCTTGGTGATGGGCACCCCCGTCCAGTTGCTGACAATCCGGGCGATGTCATCCTCGCTGACCTCCTCGCGCAGCATCTGCTTGCCATCGACCTGGCTTTGGGCCAGGAGCGAGCTCTGCTCTTCAATTTCCTTGCGCAAGGCAGGGATCGAGCCGTGCTGTATCTGGGCGGCCTTTGCAAGGTCTCCATCCCTCTCAGCCTGCTGCTCCTCGAGCTTCAGCTGCTCAAGGCTCGCCTTCTTCTCACGCAGCTTGGCGATGGCGTTGCGCTCATTGCCCCACTGCAGCTGCATGCTGTCGCGCTTGCCCTTCAGAAGGCTTACCTCTTTGCGGATCTTCTCCAGACGCTCGAGGCTGGTAGCATCGGTCTCACGCGTGAGTGCCTGCTCCTCGATGTTCAGCTGCAGTATCTTGCGCTCGATCTGGTCGAGTTCCTCAGGCTGGCTCTCGATCTCCATCTTCAGCTGGCTGGCGGCCTCGTCAACGAGGTCGATCGCCTTGTCAGGAAGGAATCGGTTGGTGATGTAGCGGTTGCTCAGCGTCGCTGCGGCCACAAGGGCCTCATCCTTGATGCGCACCCCATGGTGCACCTCATAGCGCTCCTTGAGCCCCCGCAGTATGGCAATGGTGCTCTCGACGCTGGGCTCGCTGGTATAGACCGGCTGGAACCTGCGCTCCAGGGCCTTGTCCACTTCAATGTACTTGCGGTACTCATCCAGCGTAGTCGCCCCTATGGCATGGAGCTCCCCTCGTGCCAAGGCTGGTTTGATAAGATTCGATGCATCGGTCGAGCCTTCGCTTGCGCCGGCACCCACGATGGTGTGCAGCTCGTCGATGAAGAGGATGATGCCCCCCTCACTGCTGGTAACCTCCTTGATGACAGCCTTCAGCCTCTCCTCAAACTCACCACGGAACTTTGCCCCGGCAACAAGCGACCCCACATCAAGGGATAGGAGGCGCCTATTCTTCAGGGACTCGGGCACGTCGCCGCTATTGATACGCTGTGCAAGGCCTTCGACTATGGCGGTCTTTCCCACTCCGGGCTCCCCGATGAGCACGGGGTTGTTCTTGGTCCTTCTGGAGAGGACCTGCATCAGGCGCCTGATCTCCTCATCGCGCCCGATGACAGGGTCGAGCTTGCCCTGGCGGGCAAGGACGGTCATGTCCTTGCAGTATTTTTCCAAGGCCTGGTAGCGGCTCTCTGGGTCTTCACTGTCGATGCTCTGGTTGCCTCTGATGCTTTGCAGAGCCTGCATGATGCCGTCACGGGTCACTCCAAGGTTTTTCATTGCCTTGGAGGCGGGACAGGGGTCGTCCAGAATGGCAAGCAGGATGTGCTCTGCACTGAGAAACTCATCCTTGAACTCTGCGGCTATCTTGTCAGCAGCGTAGAGCTGGTTGCCCAAGGCTGCAGAAATGGTGCGCTTCACGCTCCCCCCATACGCCTTGGGAAGGCGGTTTGCAAGCCCCTCCAGGGAGGCTTGCACCTGTCTGGGAGGGACTCCCAACCGCTCGAAAAGCGGAGAGAGCAACCCCTCCTGCTGGTTGAGCAGGGCGAGAAGCAGGTGCTCGCTTGCTATTTCGGCACTCCCCCTCTCATTTGCCAGAATGTCAGCATCCCCGACAGCCTGGCGAAGCTTGATGGTCATTTTGTCTATATTCATCTGTTTTCCTCACTTGTTGGATATGAGGCAACGCACCCCCTGGGGGGGCCTATCCTGTACACCATAAATATACTGAGGAAATGTACTGCCGGCTAGGGGCGGCTTACAACCGGAGTCCGTCTGGGCTCCGACTTGAAGAACTCCAGGTAGTTGGCGACCAGCTCCTTGGAAAGGGCCATCTCAAAGGTATCCAGGAAGGCTACCTGGAAGCAGGAGGACTCCAGCAGGAGCAGGATGTGGTTGGCAACCTTGTTGATGTTGCACTCGATGATATCCCCGCTACTGATGCCCACGCGCAACAGCCTCTTGAACAGGATGGTGAGCTTGGCTGTCCGTCTCATGACAATATCGTTGAAGTCACGCCCCTCTTTCTTCATCTGGAGCATCACGTCCACCAGGGAGGTAAGCTCCCCTTCATGCGCTGTGGCAGTATCCATGATCTCAGAGCAGATCCTCTTGATCCTATCCATGTAGTTGTCCTCAGAGGCCCAGGCGAGGGTTGCATACTTGGCGAACATGCGTCCGGTCACCAGCTTTACGGCATAGTAGTAGATCTCTTCCTTGTCCTTGAAATACTGGTAGATGGTGGGCCGGGAGATTCCGCACTCCTGCGCAATGAGAGAGAGATTGGAATCACGATACCCTTCACGCCCGAATACCTTCAACGCTGTCTGCAGTATCTTTTCCTTTCTTGCCTCATGGTCAATCTTCTTGGGCATGCTCTAAAATCCCCCTAAACCTATCTGTACGCTATTGTTATATTACAATATACCATTATACTGTAAAAAACACTATATTGCAGAGAGGTTTTTATGTTTGTCGTATCCGTACTTTCAGCCATTATATTTACACTGTTGGCAATAAGTATTACAAGAACTTTCACCCTGAGACGAAAAAAAGCAGAAAAACCACTCGCAACGGCTCTGCCTCATGCAGAGCCAGCCATAGAGAAGCTGCAGAGAGCCATCACCTTCAGGACCGTGAGCAGCGCCGAGGAGGGCAAGACGGACTGGAAGCAATTCACGCTCCTGGGTGCCTACCTGGCAGAGGCCTTCCCCCTCTGTGAAACATATCTGAAGCAAGAGTGCGACTCCCCTTACAACCTCATCTACCGCTTTGAAGGAGAGGATCAAGGCGCCCTGCCCGGCCTGCTAACGGCACACCAGGATGTGGTCTTTGCAAACGAGGAGGAGTGGTCCCACCCCCCCTTTGCCAAAACACTGGAAGGGGGGTATGTCTGGGGAAGGGGGAGCTTTGACTGCAAGCTGCAGCTCATCGCGATCCTGGAGGCTTTTGAGCAGCTGCTGCAAGAGGGGAAAAAACCCAAGCGAACCTGGTATGCCGCCTTCGGCTGTGATGAGGAGGTAAATGGAGGGGATAAGGGGGCGACCCTCATAGCGGAGCAGTTCCAACGGATGGGCCTCTCCTTCTCCCTGCTCCTTGATGAAGGGGGCGTAGTTTCAGAGAACTACATCAAGGGCATAGACCGCCCCATTGCAGTTGTGGGAGTTGCAGAGAAAGGGTACATGGATACGCTTTTGAGCTGCAGGCGCGAGGCAGGCCACTCCAGCACCCCAATGATGCCTACAGCATTGGGTAAGATTGCAAAGGCTGTGTCAGCCATTGAGTCGAGCAGGCAAGAAAGTAGAATAACCAAGCCCGTAGAAGCGATGCTCAAGAATATCGGAGAGAAGGCCCCCTTCCCCTTTGCCTTCCTCTTTCTGAACCTCTGGCTTACCAAGCCTTTGATCAAGCTGATATTCTCCAGGAGCCCCACCCTCAATGCCCTCATCAGGACAACCAGCGTACCTACCATGATAGAAGGCAGCGACAAGAGCAATGTCATAGCACAAACTTCTACAGCCGTGGTCAATACGCGCCTACTAGGAGGTGACGACCAACAGAGTGTCCTCAAGCATCTCAAGGCTGTCATAGCGGATGAGGAAGTCTCCCTTACTGTTAGGCGCTATGAGGAGCCCTCACAGGCCTCACCCACTGCAGGGGAAGCGTTCGACCTTCTCAAGGTAACCATTTCCAAGGTATTCCCAGAAGCCATCGTCACCTCCTATTTGATGCTCGGGGCTACGGATGCACGCAAGTACCAGCAACTCTGCAAAAACATATACCGCTTCACCCCTGCCCAGATGGACAAGACCGAGGTGCAAAGGATGCACGCCCCTGATGAGCGGATGCACACCGACAATGTCAGGAAGGCGGTTTCCTTCTTCGCTACCTTGATACAGAGCTGGTAGCAGGACGCAAAAGGGCCCCGCAATCTTGGCGGGGCCTCTTTGTACAGGATGGGTTGCCTCTTAGGTATTCTTAATCTTCACCTCGATGCTCTTGGGCTGTACCACTTCCTTTTTTGGAAGGGTGACAGTGAGCACTCCGTTGGTGAAAGATCCTTCGATCTTGGACTCTTCCACATCCTCGGGAAGGGAGAATGCCCGTTCAAAACTCTGGGAGCGTCGCTCACAGATGAGCAACTTCTTGTCATCCTTCTCTTCCTTGGTGGTCTGCTTGGCTGAACTGATCCTCAGCACATGCTTCTCGATGTTCACCTTGACATCTTCCTGTGTATACCCTGGCAACTCGGCCTCTAGGATGTAGGCCTTGTCAGTTTCGGTAATGTCTACAGGAGGAACTTTCGATGGGGTAAATCCCCAGTCACCCAGCATGTTGCTGAATAGGGAATCGAAGGGCGATACCACCGGCGTCCGATAATTGTTTCTTGTAGTAAGATATGCCATTTGTACACCTCCATGTGTTTGTTTATCTATATTGTTATCCCTTTCGGGTTTCACAAATATATATGCACAAAGCGTGCCAACATCAAAAATATACACCAAAAGTCATTTTTAGCCATAAAAAGTAAGGAATGTAGCCGGAAACAAGCAATACAAATACCCTTTGCACGACCAAAAACCACCAATGGGTCATACTGCACAGGCTGAGAGGATAAACCTCCCAAAAATGTGTCAGAATGACCCACAGGGTGATAAAACAGCAATAAAGCGGGACAATCCCCTTCTAGAGCTTGTCACTCATGGTTGCCACCATGACCGCCTTGATCGTATGCATCCTATTTTCCGCCTCGTCAAAGACCACCGAGTGCTTGCTTCTGAAGACTTCGTCGGTGACCTCCAGCTCGGTAAGACCATACTGCTCATGAATCTGTCTTGCCACGGTGGTATTGAGGTCATGGAATGAGGGAAGGCAGTGCTCAAAGAGCACCCTGTCATTGCCGCTTGCCCGAAGGAGGTCCATGGTCACCTGATAATCCCTCAAGAGCGCGATGCGACTTGCTGTCTGGTCCTCCTCCCCCATCGACACCCAGATGTCGGTGTAGATGACGTCAGCACCCTGTACGGCCTCGTATGGATCGGTGGTGGTCGTTATGACCGAGCCGGACGCCTTGGCTGCTGGGGCTAGTTCTGCAAGCAGATCCTCTGAGGGGAAAAGCTCCAAAGGGGCGGCAATGCTGTACTGCATCCCTACCTTGGCCGCCCCTATCATCAGGGCGTTGGAGACGTTGTTCCTTCCGTCGCCTATATATGCCATCTTCATCTTGTTAAGGGGTTTTCCAGTATGCTCCATGGCGGTTAGGAAATCGGCAAGCACCTGGGTAGGGTGGTCATCATCGGTGAGGCCGTTCCATACGGGCACACCACTATGGAGGGCAAGGTCTTTGACAATCTGCATGGCAAAGCCGCGGTACTCGATGCCGTCATACATCCGACCCAGCACCTTTGCAGTATCCTCGATGGACTCCTTCTTGCCCATCTGGCTGTTGGTAAGGAAAGTCACCTGAGCCCCTTCATCAAAGGCGGCGACTTCAAAGGAACAGCGTGTCCGCGTTGAGGTCTTGTCGAAGATAAGGACGATGTTCTTCCCCTCCAGCAAGGCTCCCTCGAGCTTCGCAGCGTATGGCGCCTTCTTCTTTTTCGCCTTGAGCTCCTTTGCCAGGTCCAGCAGGTAGTGGATCTCCTCGGTTGTATAATCCTTGAGTGTGAGAAAGCTTCGCCCTTTGAGCGTTATCCCTGTCTTCATGCGCTCCTCCCTTGAGTGGAAAAATAATACATATCCATGCATAAAATAGCAATGCAACTGCATATGTATGCAAGATTTTATCTCATATATTTTGATGCAAAAAGCCCTCCGACGCAAGGAAGGAGGGCCATATTTGCTGGGAATATGATTATTTGGTTACAAGCACCACTTCACCGTTGACATACTGCTTGGCAACATATGCCTTGATCTTATCACCACGGAGGGCCTTGACCAGTGCAACGATGCGGGCATCGTTCTCGTTGCCCTGCTTGACAGCCACAACGTTGACGTAGGGGCTGTCGGCGCCTTCGACTAGGAGGCCGTCGCGTGTTGCGATGAGGCCTGCAGGGATGGCGTAGTTGCCGTTGATGATCGCTGCATCGACATCCTGCAATACGCGGGGAAGGGAGGCAGCTTCGATCTCACGGAACTTCAGGCCCTTGGGGTTCTTTGCAATGTCCATGGGAGTTGCATCAAGGCCCGCATTGGCTTCAAGGGTGAGCAGACCTGCACTCTGCAGGAGCAGAAGCGCACGTCCTTCATTGGTGGGGTCATTGGGGATGGCAATGGTCGCACCCTGGGGCAGTGCTGCTAGGGTCTTGTGTTTCTTTGAGTAGAGGGCGAAGGGCTCGACGTGGATGCCCCCTGCATTGGCCAGGTGGTAGCCACGGTCCTTGTTGAAGGACTCGAGGTAGGGGATGTGCTGGAAGAAGTTCGCATCAAGCTCGCCTGTCTCAAGTGCTTCGTTGGGTGTCACGTAGTCTGTAAACTCGCGCACCTTGAGTGTGATGCCCTGGGCGGCAAGATCTTCAACTACAAGGTTGAGGAAAGCGGCGTGTGGCTCGGGGGTCGCGCCAACAGTCAGGACGTTTGAAACGGACTGTTCCTTTGTTCCGGCAGCGAACAGGGTTGCTGCCACGAGTATTACCAATGCGATGGTTAATGTCTTTTTCATATTCTTCTCCTAACTCTCCCGAAGGACGGGAGGTATGTGCAGATAGTGTCAGCGCTTGGCCAACAGGTGCGAACTGATCTTGTTGCCGACCACCTGGATGATCTCCACGAGCACCAGGATGATGATCACTGCAACAACCATGACGTCTCCTCGGAAGCGTTGGTAGCCGTAGCGGATGGCAAGGTCTCCCAATCCCCCTCCACCGATAGCCCCGGCCATGGCCGAGTATCCGATGAGGTTGATGATGGTCAGCGTCACACCGCTTACAAGCGAGGGAAGGGCTTCCGGGATAAGGACTTTTCGAATAATTTGCCAGTTGGTGGAACCCATTGCGCGGGCGGCCTGAACGACCCCCGGATCCACCTCCTTCAGTGCGGTCTCGATTACTCGGGCCACAAACGGTGCTGCCGCGATGGACAGCGGTACGATAGTAGCGGTGGTACCGATACTGGTTCCGATCAGAATGCGAGAAAGGGGAAAGAGCAATATCATAAGGATGATGAAGGGG
>JAVERP010000096.1:0-3120 GCA_034007055.1 Sphaerochaeta sp. | reverse complement strand
TTACGGTCACCAGTGCTTGTGAAGGAATTCTTATTCCTCCTAGCCACAACATGATCATATTCGCCATGGCAGCAGGTGGTGGCGTCTCGGTAGGCAAGCTCTTCCTCGGAGGCCTGATCCCCGGAGTCGGTTTGGGCCTGTTGCTGATGATCCCCACGGCCATCATTGCGTTCAAGCGCAACTACCCCAAGCAGGAAGGCTTTGGCTGGAGGAAGACCCTCAAGCTTGCTCGTGATGCATTCTTTGGTCTCTTTACCATTATCATCATTATGGGTGGAGTCATTTCAGGTGTCTTTACCGCCACGGAGTCTGCTGCAGTTGCTGCTGTGTACTCATTTATCATCACGTTCTTTGTGTACCGTGAGATTCCTGTCAAACAGATGGGCTCTATCCTGCGCAACTCGCTGAAGACCCTTGCAATGGTGATGAGCCTCATAGCTGCAGCAAGTTCTTTTGGTTACCTGATGGCATTCCTACGCATACCACAATCTGTAACTAACGGGTTGCTTGCTATCACAGACAATAGAATATTGTTGATCCTATTGGTGAACCTCATGCTCTTGGTTCTGGGAGCCATCATGGATATGGCACCCCTTATCATCATCACCACACCGATCCTGTTCCCTGTGATGGTCGGGTATCTGGGGATGGATCCCATCCAGTTCGGCATCATGCTGATCTTGAATCTGGCCATAGGTCTTACCACCCCTCCTGTAGGGTCGGCTCTCTTTGTCGGATGTTCCATAGGGAAGATATCCATCGAGAAGGCTACGAAGGCTGTCATGCCGTTCTGGGGTATGATGTTCGTCATGCTGATGCTGGTCTCCTTCTGGTCTCCTGTGTCTATGTTCCTTCCCTCATTGATGGGATAAGACAGAAATCTAAAGGATTTTGAAGTATTTCATGTTGTAGGCCAAGGGCTGCTTCTTCCAGGGAGGCAGCCCTTGGCTGTTCTTTGTGGGGGTGAGTTCCTGTATGTGCCGATCCCCCCCCCGTTGAAGCAATGATACCCATTCCTTGAACAGGGATATGCGAAGGGAAAGTATGGTAAAGGGAGGGATGGTAAGCAGAATCACTATGGTCATATCCTCTTGATCGGTAGGCTATTAGTGACTTCAGTCTACTTGAGGTAGAACAGATATAGACAAAAAATTGATATTGTTAGCACAAAAGGAAGAAATCCATGCAACTTTCCCTATATTTACGGTTTTCTTGCCTTTGTGATGGGTACATACTGAAATAAGCATAAGTATTTTCATTCCTAAGGAGGAATTCATGAAAAAGATTCTATTGTCCGTATTGCTGGTAGCCTTGCTGCTCACCCCTGCTTTTGCACAGGGCGAGAAAGAGGGCGCCGCAGCCGCCCCCAAGACAGTCGTCCTTCGCCTGGCTGACAACCAGCCCCTCGGCTACCCCACCATCGTCGGTGACGAGGAGTTCGCCCGTCTGGTAGGGGTGTACTCCGAAGGGCGCATCAAGGTCGAGGTGTATCCCCAGGGTCAGCTCGCTGACGAGAAGAGCGCGATCGAGCAGGTGCAGTTCGGCGGCATCGACTTCACGCGTGTCTCCATCTCCCCCCTGTCGAACTTCCAGCCCCTGCTGAACGCACTGCAGATGCCCTACCTCTACAGGGACTCCGCCCACATGTGGAGCGTCCTCAACGGTGAGATCGGGCAGTACTTCCTGGACTCCATGAGCGAGAAGGGTTTTGTAGGTCTTGTCTACTACGACAGCGGCGCACGTTCCTTCTATAACACCAAAAAGCCTGTCTACACAGTAGCAGACCTCAAGGGCATGAAGATCCGTGTGCAGGAGTCAGCCCTGATGATGGGTCTTGTCCAGGCGCTCGGTGCCGTCCCCACCCCCATGGCCTATGGCGATGTGTACAGTGCCCTGCAGACCGGCGTCATCGACGGTGCTGAGAACAACTGGCCTTCATACGACTCCTCCTCTCACTATGAGGTCGCCAAGTACTTCTCCATCGACGAGCACACCCGTGTTCCCGAGATGATCATCGCTTCGAAGATTACCATGGACAAGCTCTCCGCAGCCGACCAGGCCCTGATCAAGAAGGCCGCCAAGGAAAGCCAGGCCCTGCAGGTCCAGGCATGGGCCGACTATGAGAAGAAGTCCGAGGCCAAGGTCCGCGCAGCCGGTTCGAAGATCAACAAGATCAACAACCAGGCCGAGTTTGCCGCCGCGATGGCCCCCCTCTACGAGAGTCAGCTCAACGCTGCCCAGAGAGAGTGGGTTGCCAAGATCAAGGCTGTGAAGTAAGAGCAGAGCTCGAACAGCACGGTTAAGGCTGCGGCATAACCTTTTCGTTTGGATTGTATGGTGTAGGGTTTCGTTGAAACCCTGCGCCATTCTTGTGCAAACTACCTTTTTTGGAGGTTCCCATGGAGCAATTGAAGAAAGTTCTTGACTCCGTCTTCGTATGGGTTCTCAAGCTGGCCATGGTGTTGTTGGTTGCGATGGTTCTCCTCGTATTCCTCAACGTCGTGATGCGATACGGATTCAACTCCGGTATCTTCTGGTCGGAAGAGATCTCGCTGGTCATCGTCATCTGGTTCACCTTTATTGCCATGGCCCTCGGGGTCAAGGAGAGCCTGCACATCAATGTGGACATCCTTCCCAAGAAGCTTCCCAAGGCTTTCTTCACAACGCTGGAGTGCATGAGGGACATTTTGGTGATCCTTATCGGTGTCATCATGATATATTATGGGTGGAAGCTCACCCTCAACGGGGCCAAGTCCACCCTGCCGGCTACCAACATACCCAATTCCATCAACTATCTTGTCCTGCCTATCGCAGGGGTCTTCATTGCCCTCTATGCAACTGTCTATCTGTATGAGGACATACTCAAATTCAAGGGAGGTAAGGCGAAATGAATGCAAGCATGGGTTCCTTTATCCTGATCGGTTCGTTTGTCTTCATGCTTGTCATGAAGTTCCCCATCACCTTCTCCTTGTTCCTCTCCTCAGTCTTCGCCGCCATGTTCCTCAACATCCCCCTGATGTCCATCGTGCAGCGCCTGGTCAGCGGGGTGAACTCCTTCTCCCTTTTGGCCATCCCGTTCTTCATCCTCTCAGGTGAGATCATGAGCCAGGGTGGAATCTC
>JAVERP010000061.1:0-21870 GCA_034007055.1 Sphaerochaeta sp. | reverse complement strand
GATACAACAGAGCCCCCCCCAGTACAGTGCCCTGCACATAGGCGGCAAGCGCGCCAGCAAGCTCGCCCGCGAGGGCAAGGTCGTTGTCATGGAGAAGCGTCCGGTGACGGTCTTCTCCTTTGAGGTGGTATCCTTTGAGGAGCATCTGCTCGTTGCCGACATACATGTCTCGAAGGGAACCTACATACGGTCTTTGGCAAGGGACCTTGCACTCGCCTGCAATAGCCGCGGCCATCTGGTCGACCTTGTCCGTACCCAGATCGGGCCCTTCCTGCTGCAGGACGCCGTACCCTCCACCGATACCGACGCCTTGCTGGCCTCGGTGGGGAATACCGACGCCCTGATCAGGAGCATCGCGACCATGGCCATCCTTGAGGTGGAGGACTCGCATCTTTTCTCGCTGGCCAATGGAAAGTACCCTGAGCACTGCACGACTCTCAGGTCAAGCGAGGATGCACGCTATGGCGCTGTCTACTCCAAGGAGGGGACCCTGTGCTGTGTCCTTGACCTCCAGGACAAGCGCATCATCGCCCAAATCCATAGAGAACAGGTGAGGCCCTAGATGAAGAAATATGATTTTATGCATCTGTGCGAACACCCTGTCCTCTGGCAAACACCTATGAGCGTCTCTGTAGGGGTGTTTGACGGCTTGCATGTGGGCCATACCAAGATCCTCAGCGATGCTGTGGAATTGGCAAGAAGCAACGGCTGGCAGTCGATGGCCATCACGTTCAACAAGAACCCCAAGATGTTCATGAAGAGCCAGGTTGTCCGCAACAGACTGACCACTATGGTACAAAGTGAGGAGATTTTCTCAGAAATAGGCATCGATCATTTGGTTGTCATTGACTTTTCTGTTGAATTCAGTAAACTCACAGCTAAGGAGTTCCTCGCATTCATCTGTGCATTTTGTCAGTTGAAGGCGATGGTTGTCGGAGAGGATTTCCGCTGCGGTGCCCCGGTTTCAAGCGCCGGACCTGTTCAGCTGCAGGAACATCTATCCCGATTAGCACCTGGTGCACTTGTTGTCATCCCACCCTTTGTCCGTACGGCAGACGGTGAGATTGCAAGCAGCACCTCCGTGCGGCAAAAACTTCTAGAGGGCGCTTTGGAAGAAGTCCAAAGTATGCTCGGCAGGCCCTATGCCCTGGATCTGGTTGCTTACCCTTCCAAATTCACTGAAGAGGGATTGCTGTATCGTACCGCATCATTCATGCAGCACCTGCCTATGGCAGGAGCGTATGAGGCGACCATGTTCCTGTCCGATGGTCAGACATCAAGGGTTCTCGCCCTCTTTGGAGAGGGTGAACTGCTGATCAAACCAATCGGGGAGATGTGGGATACCACAGCGGTACGTGCAAAATGTCTTAGCATAGCTAAGAGGAGTGTCTTATGATCTCGAAAGAAGAAAAACTAGAAATCATCACCAAGTTTGGTGGTGATGCAGCTAACACCGGTTCGACAGAGGCTCAAATCGCCCTGCTTACCGCTCGCATCAATGAGCTTCAGCCTCACTTCAAGAAGAACCCCAAGGACCATGCAGGGACGCGCGGCCTTCTGAAGATGGTCGGCAAGCGCAGAAGATTGCTCAAATACTTGAGAAACAACGATATCAATGCATACCGTGCCCTGATAACTGAACTCGGTATACGAAAGTAGTGTTGGTGTTATTCTCTAAAAAATAGTAAGATAGCTCCGGCAACCAAACAGGTTGTAGGAGCTATTTTCATTTTCAACAGAAGAAAAAAGAACAAAGAAGGAATGAGAAATGCAAGAAGTAAAAAAAGTTTCCGTTAAGATTGGTAAGGGAGAGCTGGTATTTGAAACCGGTAAGATTGCAAAACAGACCAGTGGTACTGTATATGCATACTTTGAAGGCAGTGCTGTCATTGCAACTGTCTGTAGTGGCCGCCAGCCGTCCGAGCCCCTGGACTATGTACCCCTCAGTGTAGAATACAATGAAAAATATTATGCCGCAGGCAAGATTCCCGGTGGATTCCTCAAAAGGGAGGCAAGGCCCAAGGACAAGGAAATTCTTGTCAGTCGCCTGATCGACCGCCCCATGCGCCCCCTGTTTGACAAGGCCTTTGGCCGTGAGATCCAGATCGTGCCGACGGTTGTCTCCTCAGACATGAACAACCCCCCGGACATCATTGCCATGAACGCAGCTTCCGCTGCCGTGACCATCAGCGACATCCCCTTCAACGGCCCTATCGCCGCAGTCAGGATTGCCATGGTCGATGGTGTGTATGTGGTCAACCCCACTTTTTCCGAGATTGCAAAATCGACCCTGGACATTGTGGTGGCGGGAACCCGCAGCGGCATCACCATGGTTGAAGGTGGAGGCCGTGAGGTCAGTGAAGAGCTGATGCTCGCCGCCATCGCAGCAGCACAGCCTGTCATCGTGGACATCTGTGACGCCCAGCTCGAGCTGCAGAAGCTTGCCGGCAAGGAGAAGCTTCCTGTCATAGTCTCCAAGGTCGACCTCTCATGGCTCACCCCTGTAAAGGCATTTGCAGAGCCCCTGATCAAGGTCGCCTCGTTCGTCAAGGGCAAGATGGAGCGCTATGCCGCCCTTGCAGTCGCCCAGGGCCAGGTCAAGGAGAAGTTCGCCGATGAGTTGGAAGAGGATCCCAAGAGGGACGGCCAGCTTTCAACCCTGTTTGAAGAGCTTGAGTACGAGATCCTGCGTGACTCCATCCTCAACCATGGCCTGAGAACCGACGGCCGCCCCGTTGACAAGGTGCGGCCCATCAGCTGTGAAGTCGGTCTTCTTGCCAGGACCCACGGCTCTGCACTCTTTACCCGTGGAGAGACCCAGGCCCTTGCCACAACCACCTTGGGCACTTCCAGTGACGAGCAGATGTTCGACACCATCGATGGGGACAAGTATTTCAGCAACTTCATGCTCCATTACAACTTCCCTCCCTACAGTGTTGGTGAGACAGGACGCCTCGGCACCGGAAGAAGGGAGATCGGACACGGTCACCTTGCACAGCGTGCCCTGGAGGCTGTCATCCCTTCCAAGGACCAGTTCCCGTACACCATCCGCGTTGTCAGTGAGATCATGGAATCCAACGGCTCCTCCTCCATGGCATCAGTGTGCGGAGGCTGTCTCTCCCTGATGGATGCAGGCGTTCCCATCAAGAGGCCTGTTGCAGGCATCGCCATGGGCCTGATCACCGAAGGGGCGGACTACTCCAAGTACGTCGTCCTGTCCGATATCCTCGGTGAGGAAGATCACCTCGGTGACATGGACTTCAAGGTTACCGGTACCAAGGACGGCATCACCGCCTTCCAGATGGACATCAAGATCGCCGGCGTCACCCCTGAGATCATGACCAAGGCCCTCTCCCAGGCCAAGGAAGGCAGATTGCATATCCTTGGCGTCATGGACAAGGCCCTGAAGGCCCCAAGGGAAGAGATCAGCGAGCTTGCTCCGAAGATCCTGACCATGAAGGTCGACGAAGAGAAGATCGGAGCTGTTATCGGCACCGGTGGCAAGACCATCAAGGCAATCGCTGCCCAAAGTGGTGCTGAGGTCAACATCGCAGATGACGGGACGATCACCATCTACGGACGAACCAGTGCCGCGGCAAACCTTGCCAAGGAGCTGGTCAAGTCGATCATTGAAGAGCCGGAAGTGGGAAGGATCTACGAAGGAACGGTCAAGCGCATCATGGACTTTGGTGCATTCATCGAAATTCTTCCTGGAAAGGAAGGCCTTTGCCACATCTCCAAGCTCTCCAAGGAGCGTGTCCAGCATGTTGAGGATGTCCTGACCGTAGGACAGGTCATCCCTGTGAAGCTGATGGAAATTGACCGCCAGAACAGGCTCAACCTCAGTTATGTCGACGCTCTCACATCCAAGTAACTATGGGTGAGACAGTACGCATTACCTTGCAGGCCGGTGCATCCGCACCGGCGTATGCCACCCTTTCCAGTGCAGGCGCAGACCTATTCGCCTGCCTTGAAGAGGATATGATTATAGCAAGCGGCTCCTATGCGAAGGTTCCCACCGGTCTCAGTATAGCCCTTCCCCAAGGGTTTGAGGCTCAGGTCCGACCCCGTTCGGGTCTCGCTGCCAAGGCAGGGGTCACGGTGCTCAACAGTCCGGGTACCATCGATGCCGACTATCGCGGAGAAGTGCAGGTTCTGCTTATAAACCATGGCGAACAGGATTTCACCATCCACCATGGTGACCGCATTGCCCAACTGGTGATAGCCAGGTATGAGAAGGTTTCCTTCCACCGGGAAGAGAGGCTCGACCATACAGACCGGGGGCAGGGGGGCTTCGGTTCTACAGGAGTGTGATGTGGCTCGAAATGAACGCCATTGGTTGGTGTACCGACATGTAGGCAGGGAGTACCTGCTCGCTTTTATTGTGGCGTTCATGTTCTTTTTCTTCATCTTCTTCATCAACCAGATCCTGCTCATAGCCCAGAGGATACTGCTGAAGAACGTGGATTTCCTGGCTGTGTTCCGCCTCATACTCCTGTCTGTCCCCCAGTTCCTGCTCTATACCTTTCCCTTCAGCTCCCTGACCGCATCAAGCATGGTCATAGGGGACCTCTCTAGCAGCAACGAGATACTTGCCATGCGAGCCTCTGGCATCGCCATGCGGCGCATCTTCATCCCCATCATAGCAATATCCATACTCTTCTCCTTTGCTACCTTCCTTACAGCGGACAAGGCACTGCCGTGGAGTACGCGCCAGTACAAAACCCTCTATACCGATCTGATGAGGGACCTGCCCACCCTGGAACTGACGAGCAACTCCACCAACACCATAGGAGAGCGCGTGATGGTCAACAAGGAGGTCTCAGGCTCCACTGTCCATGACATCATCCTCTTTGACCTTGCAAACAAGGGCAACAGCCAGGTCCTCAGCTCCCCGAAGGGGGAGGTAAGCCTCATAGACTTGCAGAGCTTCATCTACCGCCTCGACCTCGAATCCCCGCTGATCTTCTCCTCCGAGGAGAAGGACATCGACGCTTGGACCCTCGCCGAAGCAGAACAGGCCCAGTTCTACCTGAACTTCTCCGGCCAGGTCGCCTCACTAGCCTCGGCACTGCCCTCCCAACTCTCCATAGCGGAGCTGAGTGAGCGCATCGCAACATACAGGATCGCCCTTGAGGAGGACCGCAAGGTCCATGCAAGGAGGATACTCGCCTTGGAGGAGGAAAGGGAGCGCACACCGGTCGAGCAGAGAGGTTCTCTTGAGGCAAAGATAGCCGAGTTGCAGAAAAATCCACCCATCAACTTCTACTACCAGTACTACCGCGCAGAGCTGAACAAGAAATATGCCCTCTCGGCAGCCTGCACCATGCTGATATTCCTGACCTTCTCGCTTTCTTTCTTCAGGGTGAAGCATGGCCGGCTCATAGGGTTCGGCCTATCCATGCTGGTGGCGGTGGCATACTGGTACATGCTCTTCTTTGCCCAGATGCAGATATTCTCTGTCCCCTTCAACCCTGCCTTCCTCATCTGGATTCCCAACGTGCTGCTCTTCTCCATAGGGGTTTTCCTCTTGCTCCTTACGAGGCGCCTATGAGGCTGCTCACCCGCCATATCATCGGGTCCGTGACCAAGGTTGGCCTCATCACCGCGTTGCTCTGTACCCTGATGCTGGTCAGCGTCGACCTGTTCATGCACCTGGACTCCTATGTGAACAGCCAGGCAGGCTTTTTTGCAATCTCCAGGCTCACGCTGCTCTACGCCCCGGAGGCCCTGGTCTTTGTCCTGGCTCCTTCGCTGCTCTTCGCCGCATCCTACCACCTCTCCCAGATGCAGGCGAACAACGAGCTCATCTCATTGTACAATGCCGGCATCAGCTACAGGAGGATCATCATCCCCATCCTGCTGCTGGGCCTCTTCTTCTCGCTCTTCCAGTTCGGCTTCAATGAACTGGTTGCCATCCCCACATCCCTGAACAGGAAGGTAATGCAGGATGAGCTCTTCGGACTGCGAAGCACCTTTGACAACCGCAACATCACCCTCAGCGACCCGGAGGGTCGGTTTGTCGTCCATGCCTCCAGGTACAACGATGAGAACAAGAGCCTCAGGGCCCTGACGCTGGTCCTGATGGATGACAAGGGGGAGCTTGAAAGCCGCATCGACGCCACCGGCGCATCCTGGGATGAGGAAAACAGGATATGGAGACTCTCCGATGCAACGATCCACACCATAGACAGGGACTCCCTGAGCGTTGACTCCAAAAGGGAGAGCAGCACCCTCATTGATGGCTTCGACCTTGAACCCAGCTATTTCAAGAACATCTCCAGCGACATCCTGACGATGGAGCTCTCCTCTGCAGTGAAATACCTGCAGCGCATTCGCATCCTCAACCCCAAGCTCTGGTACAAGGCGGCCACGGACTTCGCCACCCGGATCCTGGGCTCCCTAACCCCCCTTGTGCTGATCTTCATTGCCTGTACCATAAGCTATAAGTATAAGAAGAATGTCCTCCTGTTCAGTATCATCACCAGCCTTTTCATTGCAGTGATCTATTTTGTGGTGCAGATGGTGACCCTGATCATGGCAAAACAAGGGGTCATCGAACCTGTATGGGGTATGGTAATCCCCATGATTGTGATAGTATCGATAGCAATATCAGAACGACTCGTTCTTCGTTGAGGCACCATGCAGAAAATATTCACAGAGACCCATAAGGACATACACAGCAACGCCAGGCTCGGATTGCTCTCGCTCGGCCATGGGGTGGTCGAGACTCCGGTATTCATGCCGGTAGGCACCAATGGCACCGTCAAGGGCATGTACCACCAGGATGTGGCGGCCATAGGGTACAAGCTTATCCTGGGAAACACCTACCACCTCTACCTGCGCCCGGGCATGGAGGTCCTCCAGCAGTTCGGGGGCCTTCACGCCTTCTCCAACTGGCAGCATAATCTGCTTACCGACAGCGGGGGCTTTCAGGTCTTCTCCCTCTCGGGTCTGCGCAAGATCAGCGAGAAGGGTGTCAACTTCCAAAGCCATATCGACGGGTCCAAGCACCTGTTCACCCCTGAAAAGGTCGTCGACATCCAAAGGACCATAGGAAGCGACATCGCAATGTGCCTGGATGTATGCACACCCCCCGACATCAGCCTGAAGGCTGCCAGGGAGGCCATGCACATCACGCACAACTGGGCAGGACGGGCCCTGGCACACCGAGAAAGTTTGGGTGACGGCTTCAAGGGGAACCTCTTTGGCATCGTGCAGGGAAACTTCTACAAGGAGCTGAGAAAGGAGAGCGCAGAGTTCTTCAACAACATGGATTTCCCCGGCATCGCCATCGGCGGCCTCTCTGTAGGGGAGAGTGCCCAGCAGTTCAGTGAGTTCCTCGCCTATACCGCCGAGATCGTGACCAGGGAGAAGCCCCGGTATGTGATGGGCATCGGCAGCCCCGACTATATCCTGGAGGCTGTGGAGAACGGCATAGACATGTTCGACTGTGTGCTTGCAACGCGCATGGCACGCAATGGAGCTGTCTTCACCGACGATGGGGTGGTGGTCCTGAAGAAGGCCATCCATAAGTTTGACCGCTCCCCCCTTGAGGAGGGGTGCACCTGTACGGCCTGCACGCAGTATTCTCGTGCCTATATGCACCATATGGTCAAGGCAGGGGAGATGCTCGGGGGCATGCTTGCCACCGAACACAACCTGACGTATTTCTACCGTCTGATGGAGAAGGTCCGCCAGGCGATAGCCGAAGACAGGTTCTCCTCTTTCAAGAGGGATTACCTTGCAAGATTCTACGCAAGATAAGGCTGCAGCCAAAAGCAGCGTCGTTGTGATGGTGTGCACCCTCGCCAGCAGGGTGCTCGGCATCGTCAGGGCAAGGGTCATCGGATCCGTATTCGGGGCAAGCGGCATAGCGGACGTGATCAACTTCACCTTCAACATACCCAACAACTTCCGCAAAATCTTTGCCGAGGGGGCTATCAACGCCTCCATCATCCCCTATTTCAGCCGCCTGATAGACAGGGGGGATGCAAAGGCCTCCAAGCGGCTCTTCGCCTTGCTTTGCACCTACCAGACCCTCCTGATCCTGCCCCTGGTGCTCTTCTCCTACCTCTATGGGGAGACGTTGCTCGCCTTCTTCTCCGACTTTGGCCCTGAGCAGCTCGTTCTCGGAGCCAGGCTGCTGCCGTTCTTCATGGTCTATCTGCTTACCATCAGCGTGGGGTCGGTCTTCAACGGGCTTCTGCACTGCCACCAGAGCTTCTTCCACTCCCATGCAGCTCCGCTGCTGTTCTCACTTTCGGTCATCTTCGGCGTGCAGTTCATGCACCCCTATTTCGGTGCGATGAGCATGGCATACTCTTCTGTTGCCGGTGGGGTCTTGCAGGGAGCATACTCATACCTGGTTGTGCGCCGCTACGGCTATCGCATGAGCGTCGCATTCAGGGCGAAGGGGACCCCCTTCAAGCCCTTGCTGAAGTCCTGGGTGCAGATGGTGCTCAGCTCCCTCATTGTGGTGGCTGCTCAGATGGTGGCCTTCTGGTTTGCATCCTCCCTTTCCGAAGGAAGCGTCACCGCCTTCAGCAACTCGCTCATCTTCTGGCAGGCTCCCTACGGGATATTCTTCAATGCGGTAGTTGCTGTCTCCTTTCCCCTGATGAGTCGCGCCTACGCCCTGTCAAGAGATGACGAACTGCACAAAGTGTCAAGGGAGGCCCTGATAAACCTCCTCACATTCCTGCTGCCCAGCACCATCATTCTCTTCTTCCTTAGCAATGAGACCGTCTCCTCAGTCCTGCTGACGGGCAACTACACCCTCGCCGATGCACACCTCACTGCGAAGGTGCTCAGGTACTACCTCCTGGGCATGACAGCGGCAGCCTGGTTCAACCTCCTGCAGAGGGTGGGCTACAGCGCTGAGAGGCATAGGAGCATGACACGCGTTACTGCCCTGATGAGCCTCCTTGACATGTTCCTGATGTGGCTCTTCATCAGGATGGGGGTGGGCATCATAGCCTTGCCCCTTGCATCTGTCGTCTCGTTCACCCTGTTTTTCAGTATTCTTGTCTTTGTTCTACGAGACCTCTACCCCCTGTACAGGGATAAGGAGCTCTGCAAGGGAGTCTTACGCGTAGTGGTGGCAAACCTTCCCTTGTTGGCCCTTGCTGTCCTCTACAGCCTCTTTGACCTCAGGTGGTATGAAAGTGGTTCAACACTGGCCAACCTTGGCTTGCTGGCCCTCCTGGGAGGAGGTGCTGTGGCTTTGACGCTGCTCTCCTACACCCTTGCCAACATACCATTCCTACGCCTACTGAGAAGCAGACGTCACAAAGGTGAGATCACGTAAGAGATTTTGGATAGCATATTGGAAACGTATATATACGATATAGGTTTGATATCGTCTTATTGTCTGTTTCCCTCTAGGAGGTACCATGCAACAGTTTATTGATGCAGAACAAGTCACCTTACTCTCCTTCAAACACTACCCGATGCTTCGGGCATTCTTTGAGGAGCACGGCCTCTTTCAGCTCTTTGATACCCTGCTCCCCAAGAAAGTACACCCCCAACTATCCCATGCACACTCTATCCTTTTCCTCCTTTGTACCTGCCTCACCCCCCGATTCCAGTCTAGGGTCACCCCCGATGACCTGGACTTGGAGATAATCTTCGGTCCCGGGCCCGAGGCGGAGGATTTTACCGAGGTAACAATGAATGAGACCCTCCTTGCGATCGAGGAATACGGGGAGGGGAGGCTATTCTCCCAGGTAGTATCCCATCTAGGTCAGCACGTTCCCCTTGCCTGGGAAACCCTGCATAGGGATACCATATACTTCTCCCTTGCAGGGGAGGTTGATGACGGGCAAGCTGTGCATATCAAGACTGTTCCTGCGTACGAGAATGATTCCCCTTGGAAGCTCCAGGTGCTCTCCTTCCTGGTCAATGTTCATGGTTTTCCCCTCGCGATAGAGGTTAACCAGGACAGCCTGACAAACAGTTTGCTGGAAAACACGACGTTTGATAGCATCTTCATAAGGGACAGCTTTTTCTACACCAAGAAGAACATTGCTACTTTTCCCAAGAGATGGGTCAGTTATGTACCTGAGAAACTAGCGCACTGCCTGCCCACTTTAGAGCCTTTATTTGTCGATAGCGAGCTTGAAGGGTACAAGGTGTATGGCCTGGACTCCTCCTATGGTGGGGTTGCCCAGCGATGGATCCTTGTCTTTAGCCAGAAGAAGTATGATCGTATGGAGAAGACCCTGCAAAGGAACCAGGAAAAACAACTGCTGGATGCAAAGGCAAGGAGTAGGCTTTTACAAGAGCAAACCTTTGCGAGCGAAGAGGATGCCCTGCGTGCAGCCAAGAAACTCATAGCCCGATGGCCTTTGCTGAAGGTAGAAGTCAAGATAACCAAGACAAAGCTCTTTTCTTGTAGCCTTACCTATGGCAAGGACCCCTTGGCCCTTGGAGAGGCGTGCAAGAAGATTGGCAGGTATATACTTGCCACCAACGACCTCTCCCTGGGAGATGATCAGGTGCTACAGATATATAAAAACCATAAAGCTGTCGAGCGTGGACTCAGATTCCTTACAAGCGGAAACCTCACGCTTACCCCTCTCTCTCAAAAGCAACCCGAATGCTTCGGGGCCTTGGGCTTTGTTATGAGCGTCTCCCTTCTCGTCTATGCTCTGCTGGAGAAACAGGTGAGGGCGTCCCTTGCAAAGAGAAATGAGACGATCCACATCCAGAATGGAGGCCCCGCATCGTTCAGGGACAACGCAAACCCAACCCTGAGGAAAATCTTCACCATATTTGACAACCTGGGATCGACCTTGCTCACCATGCCCGGAGGCGAGAAGCTTCTGATACGATCCTCCCTTCCTCCGGAGGTAAGGAAGGTCCTCAGCTTGCTCGGACCTGTCTATGAACAAGCTTTCACCAGGAGTGAATGATCAAGGGGATGCTTCTTTGGCAGGGAGCAATGATACAAACAAGAGGGGCAGGAACGCTGTTGTACTATAGCACTCCTGCCCATGCTCTCTTATTCACAAAGTGGTCGAAACCTCTTGGTGTGGTAGTCTGGTTACCTACGCTGCTTTTTGTAAACTCTTTCGCATGTCACTATATCCAATAAAAACAGTCCAGACATAGGCGAGGGTCTTGGGGATCATAAGGATGCCAATAAGGGGGAAGGCATTCGCCCACAGGACTACAGGAATGTACAGGGCAAAGCTCAGGACGATAGTGAGCCACATAAAACGAAAGGCATGATCATCATGATCTTTTGCACTATGGTAGAACAGCACTATTATCACCAGTCCCAAGAGGGCAAAGGGTATGTTGCGATAGATTCCCCACGATACAGGTGCATTAGCTGTCGTCCAGGCGTTTTGTGGGAAGAGGCAGAGCACTATGCGCGCTGCTGCAAGCAGGTAAACCGTAGCCGTTAGCTTCTGTTTCCCCTCTATGGTATACCGTTGTCTCCACACATAGTAGAGCAGGATATAAAAGAATGTCATGGTAAGGGAGGTGATGAACTTCCCTATGCCGAGGGCGACGGGAAAGTTTTCAAGTCCTGTTGTGGACAAGGCGATCGCCCTGGGAACAAGATGAAATGCATCACCTGCACCTAGGACAACAGCCATAATGCCAAACAAAAGGTACTGCTTGTTGCCCTTGGCACCCTTGATCATGCTAATTCCCAAAACAATAACTGTGGAAAGATATACCACGTCAAACAAAGTTTCCATACTAGCTTGCATATGCAGCCTACTACGAGATTGAGATGAGTACAGATTTGGTCTTCTTGGACAAAGGGATGGGGATTACTCTTCGTACACTACCCGTCTCACGATTTCCAAGAGATGGTCACAGGATGGGTTTCCCTGCATGAGCAGGGTAAGAATATTGGAAAAGATGAAATCAACAAAATCAGGGGGGGTAAAAGTATCGGAGAAGAGCTCTTTCTTCGCATGAGGATCTTGTTGTAGGGCTTTCAGCAACCCGTCCTTCATACCGGTAAAATAGTGCTGCATTACCGCCCGGCCACTCTTTTTTTGTGCTTGGGCCAGACTCATGGGGTGCACGGTAAAGAATGCGGGGTATTTTTCAAAACCTTTCTGGATATTGTTGAACAGATACAGAATATGGTCTGAAAACCCAAGCTCCCTAGGCATGGTTTGTTCATCATATATGATCTCCTGCCAAATTGATTCGATGGTTGTTATAAGGAGCTCTCCCTTGGAAGGGAAGTAGTTGTATACCGACCCTACAGAAATATTACATCGTTGGGCTATGGTGCGTATGCTCAAGGCAGTGATACCCCCTTGGGCAACAAGCTCTTTTCCTGCAGAGAGGATACCTTCCTGGGAAATTAATTTTGAGTTCATGGCAACCTCCATACTGAACAATGTTCATTAATACATGGTTCGCCTCAATCAGTCAAGGGAGCATCTGAGATTTGTTTGTATCAAGAGGGTGAAGGGGAGAGGAGTTTGGATGCACTGGCCTCATCTAAAGCTAAATGAGAGCGAGTGGTAAAATACACCATACCAGAGAAGAAAGATGAAGGGAGATAATAACGAACGACAAGGCCCTGTTTCTCGGGGAAACAGGGCCTTGTCGCCTTGTAAAATACGCTGTTGCTTTCCAGCTCCTAGAGGTCAAGGACCTCGATGCTCTTGACGGTGAAGTCATAGGGCTGCTCGTTCAGGGTGAAGACAAACCTCTCGTCCACCTGATGGTTGAGCAGTGCCCTGCCAAAGGGGGCGAGCATGTTGATGATGTTCTCATTGGGATTGGACTCCCAAGGTCCCATGATCGTATAGGTGACAGCTTCCCCGTTGAGGTTGTCAAACAGCTCGACTCTGGTGCCGAACCCTATGCGGGAGGGGTCCACCTTATCCTTGGTGATGACCGTAGCCCTGTCCAGCTCCTCGGCGAGGCGGCGCAGTGTGTTGCTGAGCATGGACTGCTTTTCCTTGCCGTACTTGTACTCGCTGTTCTCACGAAGGTCACCCATATCACGCGCTTCGCCGATCTCCTTGGCAACTTCCACCAGGTCCACATGCTGGATGCGCTCCATCTCCTTGACCTTTGCATCATAGGCAGCGGCTGTGCAGAAGAGACCGGTGGGAACCAGCGTCTCCCTGTCGATGGGGCTGACCTCGTCAAAGAAACGGAAGGAGGGGTACTTCACGCTTATGGCGTGCTTTATCTCAATCTTCTTTCCTCCGGGAAGGTCGAACACATTGGCAACCAGGCTGTAGATCTTCTGTGCAGTCTCCTCATTGCCTTGCTCGATATAGGTCAATATCTTTTTCTCATTGAAGAGGATGGTCATCAGGGTCTTGGTGTTCTTCCGGTTCTCCTGGACATCCTTGCGGGAATCGATGCAACGGTTGGTGTAGTCAAGCAGCTGCAGCTCTGTGTACAGCAGCTGTTCAGCCGAGACCCCTGCCTTTTCCCACTGCTTCTCATCGGAGTTCTTGATGAGGTAGATCAGGGTGGAGGCCTTCTCCTTGAAATTCTCCACCGCATCCCTATACACCTTGTTGAACTCGGCGGTCTTCTTGTGATGGCGGAATATCTCAGGGATGTAGCTGGTGAGGTAGTACTGGAACAGGGATGCAAGCACCTTGCTCCATCCGGGAATCTCCTCAACGACATGGTCGATGAAGCTCTTCTTCAGCTCTGGGTCCTTGATCGCATCAAAGTGGGCCTCAACATCGTCGGTGCGTTCGAACAGCTCCTTGAAGGAGAGTCCCTCGACGCGGTTGATGAAGTTCATATTCTGCTTCTGTACCAGGTCCTCCAGGAGCAGGAATGCGCTGAAGGTATAGTCGTTGACCTCGCCCATGGGCTTGAGGGCCCCGTTATCCTCAAGGAACATGTCGCTGAAATACTTTACCATCTCATAGAAGAAATCGCTCTCAACATCCCCCTTGGAGGTAAGGAACTCCTTCAGTCTCTTGATCTTGTCGTAGAACTGCTTTTCACTGCGGAAGACGGCAAGCTGCTTCTCCTCGTAGCTTACAGGGGTGGACCTGAGGATATAGGTGTCCACATCCTGGGCCGACAGGTCAAAGACAGGGTTGTTCATCAGCTCCTTCTTGGCATGGTTGGACCAGGTGGTCCACTGCTTGGGCTCAAGGATGGAGGGCACCAGTTCGGCCTTCATCTCCTTGAGGGAGCTTTTGCCTCCGTTGCTGGTCAGCAGTGTCTTCAGTGTCCAGGGGATGTCCTCCAGGACCTTCTTGTTGAGCTTCTCCTTGGGAAGGGCGCTCTTGAGCACCCAGATGTGGCTCTTGGCAAGGGGCATCAGGCTCTTGAAGGCCATGGCTGTGGAGAGGCGGTTGCCCTCCTTGCCCTTCTGGCCTGCAAAGTCGACGATCACATCGTTTTCATCGATGGAACGGATACGACCGATCTTGCCTGTGCTGTTCTGAAACACGAACGTTCCCTTGTCAAAGGCGATGTTTGTCTCAAAATCCTCGATGCTGTGGATGACGTCGCGCACCATATTGCTGGTGAGGGCGCTGGAATCAAGGCAGCTCTTCAGACGGGAGTGGTCCTTGTACTTGAGCTTGTAGCTCTTGATGAGGTTCTCCTTCGCGTAGATGTCGTCACGGTCAAATTGGAGGGTCTTCTTCTGTGCCTCGATCTGGTTGTCGACATTCTTCTTGTTGGCCGCCTCAAGGTCGCGCAGCATGGCGATGGCGGTGCTGTGGCTCAAGACACCCACCTGGTCTGCAAGGTTCATGAAGTACTCGAAGTTCTCCCCATCGAGTTCAACCAAGGTGTTGAAGATGGAGCGGATAGGGGAGGTGTCCTTCCGCTTGAGAAGCCTGTGCACCGCCTTGCGGTACATGGAGACCGCCTTCTCGGTGTTCCCCTTCTGCTGGGCGTATGCTCCGATCTGCTTGACTATCTCGATTTCGTCGTAGTCAACCTTGACCAGGCGTTCCCACACTGCATATTTCTCATCTTCCTTTCCGTTTTGTGCATAGCTGTTTGCAAGCAGCCTCAGGGCGTGCTTGTTCTCTGTCTTGCGCAGGATCTTCAGGCTGAGGAAATCGACGATGTTCCATTTCTTGTTCTCTGCAAACATCTCGATGAGGTTGAGCAAGAGCAGATAGTCTTCCGACCCCCTGCGCTCAAGCTGGATGGAGCCGCTGACATACATCGCAATGATGCTGTTGCGTTCCTTGTCCGTCAAATGGGTATCACAGAGGTTCTTGGCCTCGGTCTTCTCCTCATCATCCAACTCACTGATCTGTTTGTCCAGCTCGTCAAAACTCTGTATTGTGTAGTTCGTGATGGTGGCTCTTGTCCACTGCTCTTCTTTCAGTAAGTTCTCAATTTCCTGGAATCCCATGTCTTCCTCCAAAATATGCGTAAAATCTATGGCGTAAAAGAAAACCGGGCAGACCGGGACACAGCCTGCTCGGATTTATGTTTCATTTCATTGACAGTAGTATATCACGAATTAGAGTGCTTAGCAATCTCTCCATCGTAAGATACTGATATGATTATGGTTAGGTGGACAAGATGCAGCATTTTTCAATCTGGACAAGGGAAGTCTGCCCTAGGTAAAGCGGAAACGTAACCCTACCTTAGGAACCAAGTCCACTGCAAATGCCTTAGAGAAATCCGATTGGGTGGGTGCGTACGAAAACTCATAGACTATTTCAAGGGGGAGGGAGAAGTTTTTGAAAAAGAGCACCTCAACACCAAATCCTGCTCCAAAAAGAATCTTGGCTTCAAAGGGGTCTGATGCAGAACTAGAGTCGTACACCCCTGAATGAGCTATGGAGGTGGAGCCATAGAGGCGAGCCCCCAGATACTCATTGAAATAATAACCATAGAGGTTTCGCTGGTAGTCCAAGGATGCACCATAGGCCAATTCAGAATCCCAAAGGGGGTCCGGATCATAGCTAATGCCTACAGTTCCCTGAATGGCGTGCTTTTCGAACTGCCTATGGTAGGAGAGTCCCCAGATAGATGGGCTGAACTGCACCCCTATCCCGTAGGGAAGCTGCTGCTGTTCTGGGGAGGCTCCCAGAAGAGGAAGGGCTGCACCAAACAGGAATATTGTAAGAAGTAGTGCAGTGGATTTCACGTATGTTTTCATTGCGATTACAGTACAACGGAACATGAGAACAGACAAGATATTCAGCTCCATTTTCAGTAAAAAATAACCTCAGAATAGGTATGTATTTTCTTACGGAAATAGTCGGTCAGAGCTTTTTTTTTGCAGCGTAGATCTTTTGCAGTATCCAAGGGGGGGTAGGGCTGAGGATAGAGGGTGAATTGGAATAGATTGCAAAATTGCCCGCTTCCTGTTATAACAAGGGGTATGAACAGAGCACCTATACTTATAGCACCAAGCATGCTTTCTGCAGACTTTTCCCGGGTTGCAGAGGAAGTGGAAACGGTAAATGCAAGTGGCGCCTCGTGGGTCCACTTGGATGTCATGGATGGTTCCTTTGTACCGAACATCAGTTTCGGGCACAAGTTCATCAAGGATTTGCGACCCTGCTCGCCCTTGGTGTTCGACACCCACCTCATGGTGGTGAACCCTGAAAAGCATGTGGAGATATTCGCCCAGAGCGGATGTGACTACATCACCGTCCACGCCGAGGCGACGGTCCACCTGCACAGGACGCTGCAGCTCATCAGAAGCTGCGGGTGCAAGGCGGGTGTCTCCATAGTACCCTCGACACCGGTGAGCATGCTCGAGCAGGTCCTTGACATCGTCGACCTTGTGCTGGTGATGAGCGTGAATCCCGGCTATGGCGGTCAGCAGCTGATCGGATCGACCTTGAGAAAGATTTCCGAACTGGACCGGATACGCACCGATGAGGGGTACGACTTCCTCATCAATGTGGATGGTGGGATCAATGTGCGCACCGTCAGGGACGTCGCCTCCTGTGGAGCGGATGTAGTTGTCTGTGGCAACGCGTTCTTCACCGCCGAGGACCGCCCCCAGTTTGTCGCTGACATGATCCAAGCGGGATCCCTCGGCCAAAGATGAAAAGTGTCATCCAGCGTGTATCCGATGCATCTGTGAGCGTTGGCTCCACCCTCATCGGGCACATCGGGCGGGGGCTTCTTGTCTATCTGGGGGTGGAAAGGGGCGACACCGAAGAGCGCCTGCAGTGGCTCTGCTCCAAGATAGTCAAGCTGAGGGTGTTCACCGATGAGGCGGGAAAGATGAACCTGAGCCTCAAGGATGTGGGCGGTTCGCTGCTGGTTGTCAGCCAGTTCACCTTGTGTGCCAACCTGCACAAGGGAAACCGTCCCTCATACAATGAGGCCGCCGATCCCAAGGATGCGCTCTTTTTATATGAGCGGGCGTTGGAAATTTTCAGGGATATGGGTTTTACAGTGGAACAAGGGGCTTTTGGGGAGCATATGAGCGTCACCTATACCAATGATGGGCCGGTGACCATGCTGTTGGACAGCTAGGTTGAAGCAACCTCCCCTTGTGGTGACCTTAGAGTGTAAGAAGATAAAAATACAGGATCGAGTAGGAGCATAGCATGGCGAAAAACAAGGAAAGGACTTTTCCTTCGGATACCTCACAAAAGCAAGAGGCCCTGGAAGCGGCACGAGTCCAGATAGACAAGCAGTTTGGCAAGGGCTCGCTGATGAGACTCGGGGACAACAAGGACTCCTTGGATATCGGATCGATCTCCTCAGGGTCGCTGCTGCTTGACGAAGCGCTGGGGGTGGGAGGCTATCCCAAGGGCAGGATAATCGAGATCTACGGACCTGAGAGCAGCGGCAAGACCACCTTGGCACTCCATGCACTGGCAGAGAGCCAGAAGGCTGGGGGCATTGCCGCCTTCATCGATGCCGAGCACGCCCTGGACCCTACCTATGCCAAAAAGCTTGGCGTCAACATCGACGAGCTTTGGATCAGCCAGCCTGACAGCGGTGAGCAGGCCCTTGAGATCTGCGAATCGCTGGTTCGCAGTGGGGCTGTGGACATGATCGTCGTCGACTCTGTGGCGGCCCTCACCCCCCAGGCCGAGATCGACGGTGATATGGGTGACTCGCACATGGGCCTTCAGGCCCGCCTGATGAGCCAGGCGCTGCGCAAGCTCACCGGCCTGCTCTCCAAGAGCAACACCACCATCGTATTCATCAACCAGATCCGCATGAAGATCGGTGTCATGTTCGGAAACCCTGAGACGACCACCGGTGGCAACGCCCTCAAGTTCTACGCCTCGGTCAGGATCGAGGTGCGCAAGATAGAGACCCTCAGCAAGGGGGCTGACGATATTGTCGGCAACCGCATCAGGATCAAGGTTGTGAAGAACAAGGTGGCCCCCCCCTTCAAGAAGGTTGAGGTCGACCTGATGTTCGGTGAGGGCATCAGCTACGTCGCCAGCATCCTCGATGCCTCCGCCAAATACGACCTCATCGAGAAGAGCGGGTCGTGGTACTCCTACAATGGGGAGAAGATAGGGCAGGGACGGGACAAGGCCATAGAGTTCCTCAAGCAGAACACCGACATAGCCGTCGAGCTGGACAAGAGGCTCAGGGCCCTCATGTTCCCTCCAAAGGGTTCTGTGCCCGTCCTTGAAGTCGCCCTTGAGGCTGAGGCGAAGGGCGCAGAGAAAGAGAGCAAGAAGAAATAGGGCGGATAAGCAAGGCTCTGATTCAGATGTGGGTATTGAGTGGTTGGCAAGAATGCGGGCAAGAGCCCGCTTTCTTGCCATAAGGTCGATCGTTGGATATACTCACCTCCAATGGGTCAGATAGTGCAGGCAGCAAAAACCATAGAAAAAGAACCGGACGGCACCGACTTCCTCCTCGAATCCTTCGAGGGGCCCCTTGATGTGCTCCTGTTCCTGATCCAGAAGTCCGAGGTCAACATCTACGATATCCCGATCTCGGAGATAACCGACCAGTACCTTGCCTACGTGCACAGTGCTAAGGACCTTGACCTGGGAAACCTCACCCAATTCTACAAGATGGCAGCGGACCTGCTGTACATCAAGAGCAGGATGCTGCTGCCTGTCGACCTGGAGTTTGACGAGGAGTATGAGGACCCTCGCCAGGAGCTGGTCGAACGGTTGCTCGAGTATCATAAGTTCCGCAAGTACACCGAGCTGCTCACCAGCACAGGTGGAGGCTCTGAGATGTTCATCATGCGCAAGGACTCACTTTTCAGGCTGCCTTTCGGCGATGAGGAGCTCTTCGATGGCATCAGGTTGCAGGACCTGCTCGCCACCTTCACCAGGATGATGACCAGCATCACCCCTAGCAAGGTCTTCAACGTCTACGAGTCGGTGACGGTCAACGAGAAGATTGCCCTGATGCTTGAGCTGTTCGAACTGAAGGCGTACATCACCTTTGAGGAGGTCGTCGTCCATCCTGGGCAGATGCTACACGTCGTGTGTGCCTTCATGGCAATCCTCGATGCTTGCAAGTTCAAGCTGATCAAGCTCGAACAGGCCGACCCGTATGGGGAGATTCTTATCCGCAAGCGCACCGATGTGGACCAGGAGGCTTTCGATGATGCCTACGATGACGATGAAACCGACTCGGACGGCCTATATCCCATCAGCGATGAGGAAGAATCGGAATTTTTCCAGGAAGATGCCTACCAAGATGATGAAAGTGGGGTCGCAACTGCTGACGATGGCAGGATAATTCTGTATGATGAAGGGAGCGAAGATGAACAGATCCTCCTTGATGAGGATTAGAAGGAAGCGTCAGATTGTCCGATACGAAGAAAAAGGGGGCGCAGCTGCCACTTGTCCAGAGGGAGAGTGGGCCGATACTCAGCATGGAGGCAAGGCTTGCCGAAGCCTTCCTTTTTTTGGAAAACGAACCGGTTTCCCTGGAAAAGCTGATGAGGATGGGTTCTTTGACCCAGGAGCAGACTCTTGGCGCACTCTCTGAACTCAAGGAGCACTACAACCTTTTCATGCATGGTATGGACCTTGTGGAGAGCCAGGGGTCCTATCAGTTCCTGCCATCAGCGGACCTGCATGACAGGCTCAAGGCGTGCTATGGCAAGCGTGTTGACCGTCGCCTCTCCAAGGCGGCCTTGGAGACGCTCTCCATCGTCGCCTACAGCCAGCCGGTGACCCGCCGCGAGATAGACAATATCCGCGGAGTCTCCAGCGATACTATCGTACGGCTGTTGCGTGATCGTGAATATATCAAGGTGGTGGGCCGGAAGGATGTCCCTGGCCACCCCTGTCTGTACGGGACATCGAGGAAGTTCCTCTTCGAATTTAACTTGAGCAGCATCAGCGCATTGCCAAAGCTCTCCGACATAGATCGGCAACGGTTCGAATGGGACGAAGAACAGGAGAAGACGACAAGATGAAATTAGAATATCCGATCCGCTTGCAGGCCTATATGGCAAAGAGCGGTTGTGGTTCCCGAAGGTTTTGTGAAACACTGATCACCGCCGGAAGGGTTACGGTCAATACCAAGCGTATCACCGAACTGGGGACAAAGGTCGAGGCCGATGATGTGGTCATGGTTGACGATGAGCTTGTAGAACCAAGCGACAGGACCTACTACTACGCCCTGAACAAGCCCAAGGGGTTTGTCTGCACCAACTACGACCCCAACGAGAAGCTCTATGCACGCGACCTCATAACCATCGCGGACAAGAACCTCCTCTTCAACATCGGGCGCCTTGACAAGGAGTCCACAGGCCTGGTCCTCTTCACCAATGACGGGGACGTTGCCCAGAAGATCATGCACCCTTCAGAGCAGATCGAGAAGGAGTATATGGTCAACTGCAGCACCGAAGTCAGGCGCGTGGACCTGGAGGACGCCCTGAAGGGGGTCTACATCGACATACCCCAGCCCTATAGGATAAAACGCTTTGAAATCCTCACCAAGCGGTGGGTGCGCATTGTACTCACTGAGGGCAAAAACAGGGAGATCAGAAAAATTTTCAGTTATTTTGGCTATGATGTAAAGCAGCTCATCCGCGTGCGGATCGGCAACATCGAACTGGGTGAACTTCCCCTTGGACAGTTCCGCCAGGTTACGGCTTCCGAGATCCAGACCATGCTCAGCGGTGCTACCGAGAACCCGACCAAGGGCAGGGGCCGATAATGGTTGTAGCCATCGATGGACCCGCAGGTGTGGGAAAAAGCTCCATTGCAAGGATGATCGCAGACAAGTGCGATTTCTACTACCTCAACTCAGGCTCCTTCTACCGGGCATACACCTATGCCCATCAGAGGGCGGGCGGAGATCCCTTTGACGATGATGCCCTGTTGGATACAGCCAGAAGGACACCCCTAACTGTAGAGAATGGATTGATTTGCATCGATGGCACTAGTGTTGAGGGGAAGCTGCACACCCCAGAGGTGGACGCTGTGGTTGCCCAGGTCTCGGCAAACCCGTTGCTGCGCAAGCATGTCGATGCACAGCTTCGCGAGATTGCCAGGGACCTGGATGTCGTCGTCGAGGGAAGGGACATCACGACCGTGGTTTTCCCTGACGCCGAGCTCAAGTGTTATTTTGATGCAACGCCCGAGGTTCGCGCCAGACGGAGGTTCGACCAGCACCCCCAGGGACAGAGTTATGAATCAGTGCTCAAACAGATTATTGAGCGTGACCACATAGACCGGAACAAGAAATTCGGGGCCCTCAAAATCGCTGAGGATGCCCTGTACATCGATACCTCGCACTTGACTATAGGGCAAGTTTGTGAGAAAGTGTTATCTGCTATTTTTGCGCTCAAAAGCGAAGCAAATAGGTAAATTTAGGATCAGGAGAAATCAAGTGGCTGAAGAACAAGAAATGGATGAAAAAAGGACCAAAATGCAGAATTTGCTGCAGGAGGAGTATCTTAAATCTCTTGATGGAATCGAAGACGGTCAGCTCGTGACCGGTACTGTTGTCCAGGTAAACAACGAG
>JAVERP010000095.1:0-3445 GCA_034007055.1 Sphaerochaeta sp. | reverse complement strand
ACATTATACAACATAATGGAGCTTATTTCTATACCTGACAAGCAAATATAGTAAATTAATTGTATTATTTTTGTATAGTTATGATACTAATATTTCTTGCCATTACAAGTGCGAAGTATGAGTCATATACCCGTACCTCAACCTTACCTGGATACTCCCTATTAAGCCTTCCTGCATATTGGGAGAGGGTCCCTCTCCAAGATACAGGAAGGGCTAAGAACAACGTATCCAACACACCCTTATCAAAACCCTCACCAATAAGACTCCCTGTAGAAAGCAAGACCCTAGGCCCCACCTTCTCATCAAACTCCACCATCACCTCTCTTCTCTTTTTAACACCCATCCTCCCATGTAACACAAAGCAACCCTGTCCTATCCCTCTTAACTCCTCACTCAAAGAGACCAGATGATCACACCTCTGTGACAACACCAAGATATTCCTACCCTCACTACAAGCCTCTTTAACATCCCTTGCGATAATCCTGTTTCTCTCTTTGTCTTCAGCCAAAAGCTTGAACACCTCCTGAATAGAAAGCCCATCAGGAATATCCACCACCCTGATCTTCTTACAAAAGACCAGCATATGCATCTCCGGTAAGCTCGACCTTTGCACCACATGCCGTATAGGACCTAGTTGCATCGTTACTATAGGATGCCTCCCATCACGCCTGATGGGAGTAGCAGTAAGGCCAACAACAAACTTGGCTTTTACCTGCTTCAGTAGCGACTCAAAGGAAAAAGCTCCAAGATGGTGACATTCATCTACAATTACCATCCCATACCGATCAAGTACCTCCTGTCTGTCATCCTGCCTGACCAAGGACTGATACAGCAGGACATCAATCTTGTACGAAAGCTTCCCCTTCTTCCCAAGGATGCCCTCTGTAGGAGAGAGAAACGTCTTAAGACGCTCTTCCCACTGCTTCTTCAATTCAGAGCGGTGCACAAGGATAAGAGTACTTACACACCTTTCAGCAATAAGGCTAGCTGCGATCACGGTTTTGCCAGAAGCCGTGGGAGCATGCAGTATTCCACAATCAAAACAAAGCATTGCCTTAAGAGCTTCAGATTGCTCAGGCCGTAACTTCCCTGTAAAGGAAACCTCTATAGCCCCACCACAGCCCCTCTTGTCATCAATCACACAATCTATCCCATTCCCCTCCAGCAACTCCTGTACAGCCTCTAAGCAACCCCTGGGAAGTCCTACGTACTGCTCGTAGTTCTCTGCACACGATATGAATCGTGGCTTGTCCCACACAGAAAGACGCATAGCCTGGGCCTTATAAAACTCAGGGTTCTGGAAGGCTGCCAACCTGATAAGACGGTTCAACAACTGTTGAGGAAGATCCTTCTTCTCAATGAACAGCATATTGGCCAAGACCACAGTCAATTGGGAGGGAAGGGGACAGCTAAGCTTCTGATCAGCCTTGGGCTTACTCTCCCAAGGCTTACTCGAACCACTCTCAGTGACTACTTCTTCTACAGGAGAAAGTTCACTATCAAGGTCAGAGTCTTTGGTCTTCTCTAACAAAGAGCGTACCCTTTCAGCATCCATTTTCTCTACACCACTGAGCAAAGCCCACTGATCAGCATAGGCATTCCCTTGATCATCAACAAACACACTAAAGCCTTGTGATCTAGGACCCTTCTGCAAAGGAAGAGCTATTAGATTTCCAAACCCTCCTGAGGGTAGGGTGTCCTGATTAGGAAAGAAACGGTCATAGCTGGTCAGCGACAGCTGTCGTATACGATCACAGGTAAGGGTGATGACCCTCATACCCAACTCCCTTGCCTCCTTGGCAAGCACAGCCTCACAGAAGAAAAGCCAAACATGTGCACCATTGCCAGAACGGGAAACCTCAGTATAGGCAGGAATCCCTAGCTCCCTACAGGTAGCAACATACCCCCTTGCATCAGAGAGCCAACCTTCCTTGTCAAAGTCACAAGCAAGGAAATAGCAGGTGTTGTCATCAAGGAGGGGATAGACTCCTATGGTAATATTCCCAAGCAGATGTTCCTTCAACACAGAATGGGTAAGTGGTATCAGATCACGATGCTTGCAATCACCACATTTGGTCTTTCTCTTATCACAGACTCCATAGACACCCTCCTTCCTACAAGCAGGGGAGTACCCTTTCTTCCCACTCTTAGCAGACTCCCAACGTCTGGCATACATGTTTCGTCCTCTGAACAGCGAAGCAAAGACAGCAATTCTCTCTTCAGCACTCAAAACTCTCTTCAATGATACTCTATTTGATGATAAAGCCTCCTGGGAAACCAGGGGGCTTTTGTCATCAAAAGGGGTTGGTAGTTTATTTCTGATCCTACTAGAAGTGTCGTTTTTTACGGGGTTATGACCAGTATTTGGCTCAGTTTGTTGGTTTGCTGACTTTTCATAGGCCTGCTGAATAGTGTTGATTGTATCTGTCTCTGGAAAGACTATCCCACTCTTACGCAACAGAGCCTTGAGCTCAAGATTCTCCTGCATAAGGGCTTCGATGATGAGCTTTGATTTAGGATCCATCAAGATTGTCCTCCCTCCTAATAAGCATACTGTGGGATAGGGAGGATTGCAAATGTTTGCACCCTCTTGAGTAAGCTGCCAAACAACAGAAGGATCACAAGGCAAGCAGCGCTTTGATATAGTGGAGCATCAGGCAAAGTAACAAACAAGCATTCTTGTATGTAGTGGTTACCATCAAGGGCAGCCAATAAGACAACACTGGAGGGAAGGGGGCTATCAAGCATGGAGTAGTCTCTTCTTCGGTTTTGTCTTTGTCTTCAGCCAAGAAGCATCAAACAACCCAGAAAATCAGACAAGTATCCCAAAAAATTCTGATGGTACATAATCCCCTTCAATAACCTCTCTTGCTGTAGGGATAATTGAGAAGATAGAGGTCTGCATACAGTGCTGAACAAAAGGCAGAAGAAGTGTATGATACCATACTCAAGCTAGCATACCCGATACGGATAACACAGGTTAGTTGCCTGAAAAGAGGGACGTTCATCTCATCTTCATCAACTAGCTTGTACGCCTGTATCATTTTCGTTGTTGGCAGGTGTGGGGTTATTATAAAAGTGTTGGTAGGATTAGGAGAGTTTCTGCCCAATAGGTCTTGTACAGGTATATTTCCAAAGCATCATAGAATCCTCAAGCTATTAAGTCAAAAAGTAGCCAAGGAGTGTAAGATTATTATAGTAGAAGGGGATCATAAGGCTCTCTTGGTTAATCTGGCAGTGTAGAATGGAATTGTGGTGTTATAGGATGGCTACTTTTTTCTCCTCTCCAGGGTAGGGGATATTTCTTGTTGGGATAACGCCTGACTTTATGACTTTCTAATTCCATTTTTCTAAAAAATCATCAACCCAGAAGCTGAATCAAAGGTTTCTGGGTTTTTTATTGTATTATTTTTATCCTACCAAATCCTACCAAATATATTTACAC
>JAVERP010000009.1:0-98142 GCA_034007055.1 Sphaerochaeta sp. | reverse complement strand
AACCTACGAAATGTAGGTTTGGATCTTTTGGCTCTGGGCTAGCCCTCAAAGCTTGTGGAGAAGACAGTCAGTCTTAGTAACTTCGGTTCCTAAGCAGTCTTCTGGGAAGCAAGAAGCCCATCTGTGTTTAGCAGATGGGTAGTAAATCCCGATATCGGGATTTGGTAGTCACTGATAGTTTGTTGTTTATGGCAACTATTCCCTTGACCAACAAGGGAAGAATTGCCATCCTATTGCTAGGAGATCCTATCATGAACAAAACGCTCATTATCATATTGGCCATCATAATCATCCTCTTGTTGCTGTTCTTCGTATCACGCGCCTTCGCACAAGGAACTGCTGAAACCTCCCCGGATTTGGGCAAGAAAGCCCCCTATCGCAAGATATCGGCCGAACAGGCCAAGGCGATGATCGATGGCGGGCAAAGGGTGACCATCGTTGACGTGCGCACCCCCGGTGAGTTTGGTGCAGCTCATATCAAGGATGCCATCAACATCGCGAACGAGACCATCATGGGAGAAAACCCCTCTGGCCTTACTGACCTGGATGCGACCATCCTGGTCTACTGCAGAAGCGGGGCCAGAAGCGCCCAGGCCAGCAAGAAGCTGCTCGCCCTCGGTTACACCGAAGTCTATGATTTTGGCGGGATCATCAACTGGCCCTATGGGACAGTACAGTGAGGCCGCCCTTGATCAGAAGTGCAATCAGAAATCCGGAATATCTGCATATCCACCTACCGCAAGGCATCTTTGCCTATGGCTCTGACCAGGAGTGGTACCCCACCCTTTGGCAAAGGAGGGCGGGGTGCGGCCCGACAACGGCAAGCAACCTGATGCTCTACTTCCTCCAACGGCAACAGATGCGCACCATCGACCAGGAGCAGGCGGTCCTTCTGATGCAACAGATGTGGAAGCTCATCACCCCTGGGATCATGGGGGTGCATCTGCTCAGCCAGTTTACCCGCGGTGTCGATGCCTTGTTACCCCAGATCCCCTTGGCACTCTCTGCCCAGAGCTTGAAGATCCCCAAGGCAAAGGAGAAGAGACCTTCCCTTGCAAGGGTGGTGGAGTTCCTGGTCTCCTCCTTCGAGGCTGACTCACCTGTAGCATTCCTCAACCTCTCCAAGGGATCTGTGACAAACCTGGATGAGTGGCACTGGGTCACCCTCGTCGGCATTGAGCAGGAAGGGGAGGGCCAACCCCTCCTTGCCACGCTCTTTGATGCTTCGCAGCAATGGAAGATAGATCTGGGCCTCTGGCTGGAGAGCACAACGCGCGGTGGAGGCTTTGTCAGCTACCATCCCTCTGTTGGCTAAGGAGGGCGATGGCCTCTTCTTCCCCTACTGGCCTGCTGAACAGGTAGCCCTGCATGAAGTCACACCCCATGTCCAGGAGCTTGCGGTGCTGCTCCTTTGTCTCCACCCCCTCTGCTATGATCTGCTTGCCGAGGTGATGGGCCATGGAGATGATGTCGGATGAAATGCCTGAATCCTTCGGGTCCATGATCTTGTCGACGAACTGCTTGTCAAGCTTCAGCGTGTCCACAACCAGCCCCTGCAACCTGTTCAGCGAGGAGAATCCGGTGCCGAAGTCATCTATGGCGATGCGTATCCCCAAGGCGTGGATCTTCTTCATCTGCTTGGAGAGGAATTCGAAATTGCTGGAGAAAACTGACTCCGTCAGCTCTATTTCAAGTTGCTCTGTCCGTATCCCCCCCTCTGCAGCTATGGTTTGGATGGCATCGACAAAGGTTTCATCCAGCAGCTGCATCGCCGAGACATTGATGGCGATGGGGTATGAGCCGTAGCCCCTGTCTGTAAGCTTCTTCACGAAGGCCGCCGCCTTCTGCAGGATGACCTTTCCCAGGGGGATGATCAGGTGCCTGGACTCTGCTATGGCAATGAATTCCAAGGGGGGGGACACTGCCCAGGATGGTGCTGTGCATGCGGGCCAGGGCTTCAAAACTTATGATGGAACCATTTCTGGAGTTTACTATCGGCTGATAGACAAGGTGGAGGATTCCCTTTTCTCCAGCGATCACCCTCTTGAGCTCTGTTTCTATGGTGTCCTGGCGCACTATCTCCTCTTCGATCTCTTCAGTATAGAACTGGATGCGGTTGCGCTTGTTTGCCGCGCTCAAGGCTATGGAGGCCCTCTTGATGATGAGGTCAAAATCAACGACAGCTTTGTTCCACTCCACCACCCCGACGGTAAAATCAACCGAACCCAAGGCCCCTCCCTCATCGTTGATGCCAAGGATCTGTTTGCACAGGGTGCGCAACACCTCCTGGGACTCGTAGTTCTTGACCGTGATGATGAACTGGTCATCGGTGAAGCGGTAGGCCTGCAGCTCCGCCGCTTTGGTTGCGATGCACCCAAGGCTTTGGGCTATAAGGTGCAGAAGCTCATCACCATAGTTGTAGCCATAGATGAGGTTGATGAACTTGAAGTGCAAGGGGTTGATGATGATGAGGGCGAGCTTCTTGTGCTCCTGCTCCAGCAGTACCCGTTTGAGGTAGCGGATGTTGGGAAGAGACGTGGTCTCATCATAGTAGGCAACGGAGAAGATATGCTTGTTCTTATTCGCTATGTTGATGACGGAGATGGAGAAAAGCATGAAGATAACCAGCAGGAGAGCGGTTGTGGTCAGCGCAATCCTGGCAAAGAGCCTGTTGGTGTTGGTGAGGTCGAAGAGGAGGGCGAGCGTTCCCAGCTGCACCCCATCAACCTTGATGGATAGGTAGAGCTTCAGGTGCCAGTCAAGCCTTCCCCCGTCGAATGAAACATGGGGGGGTCCCTCAGAGAGGAGGCCCCGGGCGAGTGTCTCATCATCTATGCTCTGCCCGATCTCTGCGGGGATGGATGAAGCTGTTATCATGTTGGCGGGGTTTATGAATGCGATTTGGGTCTGGGGACTCCTTTTTGCCATCTGGTCAATGAGCCACTGCTCATCCAGTTGGGCATACAGGTATGCAAGCTTGTCGGCCTTGATGCCGCTCTGGACCATCCTTCCATCCCCATACCGCTGATAGCTGTACATCCAGAAGGCTTCGGCATCCTCACTGTCCGCCCTGATCGAATCGACACTATGATCAAGGCCACTTTCAAGGAAAGCCCTGACAGGATGGTCCTGTGGGGCAAGCCAGTGTGGATAGAGGTTGTCACTGGAGTATTCGACCCTCCCCTCATTGTCATAGAGGTAGAACACATCAACATTGAGGGTCTTGGCAAGGTCGGCGAGCATCTGGTTTGAAAAGGGGCCCTCCTGCATGGAGACAATGTTCCCAGCTACTCGAAGGGTAGTGTGAAGCTGTTCGGTAAGCAGGGCCTTCGCATCAAGGGTAGACTCCAGGGTGTTTGCATAGGTTTGTGCAAGAACGGTAGCCTCTTGTGTTTTTTCAGTGAGGTAGAACTCATTGAAATAGGCGATTATCAGAAAGCCGGCAAGGGCGAAGAGGAGAAGGCCAACTGCCAAGGGGATGAATATGCTCCTCTTGCTGCTTGTCTGCCTCTTGTAGATATGTCTTGCCATGAGTCCCCTTCCTGTTTCTATGGTCTTACCCTAACACTTGGTTTTGACACTTGTCAATGTTTTACTATCTTCATACTATGGATTTACTCACATATCACATCAGCAGGGGTCTAGTGATTACGGCGGGCCTCATACAGGAAGTATATGAACCGGGTTCTGTACTTCAGCGTTTCTGTAGGACATGCGTCAATGCAGTGCCCGCAACCGACACAGCTCAGATCTTCCATGGGAAGCCCGTGCATGGCGTAGGACCTGACATCAATGGAGAGCGGACAGGCAGCGGTGCACTTCCCACACTGGATGCAGTGGGTTTGGTTTGTAGCAATTCTCTGACCTCCCACTCTCCCTAACCATCCTAACAAGGTACCTAAGGGGCAGTAGTAGCAGTAGAGCCTTCCGACGAACGCCACCCAAAAGAACATGGCCATCAGCAGTTCGAAGATGAGATACTTGACTGTCTCCAGCTTTGCTATGGATGGGTGGCCCCCCCCTGTCTTGAAGAGGGTCCAGTAGAGGGTAAGGGCGAGCGCCATGACGAAGAAGAGCTTTCGTATCACCGCGACCAGGGCGAGCCTTCCTGGTAGAAGAGGGGTCTTGAAAGCTCCAACCAGGGGGAAGGCAGGAGCGAAGACCTCTGAGGCAAACCCATTGAAGAGGCAGAGCGTGGAGCACTGCACCCTTCGGCCGAACAGCACTGTCCCCACCAGGATGGTGGCGCTGTAGATCCAGAAGAAGAGCAAGGAGGAGCGGATGCCGCTCAGGGCTATGCTCCCTGTGAGGCTGCTGTGCATCGCTGTCCCCTCCACCCCTGCCTGAAGCGGCACGGTGGACCAGGGCAAGGGCATGGCGAAATAGTAGAGCTCGGGGTTTTTCAACAGCAGAGGAAGGATGATGTGGACCAGCAGCGCCGCTAGGCAGAAACCTATGAGATTGCCCTTGCGCATGGTGGTCCGCTGTTTTTTCTTGTGGATGATGCGCAGGGTAAGCCAGCCGCATACCACGATGAGCACACTCTTGAACCAGTTCTCATAGAAGTGCCACAGCCCTGTGATGGCCTTTGCCACCTTGGCTGTGGCAGAGGGGAGATAGCCCCAGTTGAGTGAGGCTATGACCAGGCACAGGACAATATAGGTCCAAAGAAGCGCTTTCAGCAGGCGCAGTTCCCAAGAAACAGCGCTCATCAGAGGGGTGCTGTCGTTTTGCGTTTCATAAACAGGATGAGAACCAGTGTAGCTGTCAGGACAACCAGGGCGCCGATGACCGTGGCGATGACCGTCGGGTAGGCATTGTTGAAGGCTGCCTCTGAGGTGTGCTTGATGAGAATTCCTGCAAATGCCCAGATGAGGGTGGCGACGTAGGGGATGTCCCTGCCCTGGATGGCGGTGGTGATGCCTATGAGCGTGCCTATGATGATAAGGGTGCTTGTCCAGGCGGCTTCACTGAGGCCCCATCCGCTCCAGCCCATGGTGACCAGCAGAGCTGTCACATTGGCGATGGTGGCAACGGTTATCCACCCGAAATAGATGGAGAAGGGCAGGCGTATGAAGAACCACTCCTTGCCTGTCATGGCTGTCTTCCTGAGTGTCAGGTGGATGACCACAAGCGAGAGGAGGATGAAAAGCATGAGGACAAGGGAGAAGAGTATGAGCTGGTAGTGCCAGCAGAAGATCCAGACGGAGTTGATAAGAGAGGAGAATGCGAAGATGCTGCCGATCTGTGCAAGGAGGGCCTTGTCGGTAGGATTTTCCTTTTGGAAGAGCCCGAGCTGGTAGAGGGTGTACAGGCCAAGCAGGAGGTAGATGACCCCCCAGATGGAGAACGTGATCCCAGCCGGTGCGAAGAGGTTGGGAAACGAGTCTGATACCTCTCCTGTGGTGATTCCCGCTATGGGCAGGATGTTCGCAAGGGCGTTGACGGTTACCATCAGGACAAAGGTGATGGTGACGAGAATCGAGGTCGGGGTGAACTTTTGTTTCTTTTTCATATGCTCTCCTACATCATGAAGTAGTATGAGGTGAGAACCTCATCCACCGCATGGTTGTTTGCTAGGGTAAGAATCGATTGCTTGAGCTTGTCCAAGGGGATTTCCGCCCTCTTGTACGCTGCAATCCTTTTGTCGATGCGCCTGCCCTCAGTGGGGGTGCGTATGCACTGCTTGGCTACGGTCTCGGCTGTGATGACCGCCTGGGGCCTGGATACCTCCATGGCGAGGATTCTCTCAAGGAGGCGGTAGAAGGCGACGCCTAGGCTCTGTCCATCACCACCTCCTTGCAGGAGTTCTTTGATCTCCCATACCATTGCGGGATCTCGTTCATGGACGAGGGGGCGGTATCGCTGCCATTGGGCCTCGAGCTGCTCCCTGGTAGCACCGCTGGTGGCATGCATGCACTTCAAGGCGGAGATGTTCTTGTCCTTGACCTCAAGCATGATGTCTATGGACAGCCCTGACAGTCCCTCATAAAAGAGGAGGAACTCATCCAAGGCGATGGAGGGGGAGTGTGAACCCGCTCTTTTTGTAGGATCCTGCTGGGAGTAGTGGATCTTCTGCCTCCCGTCGCCAGGCTTCCAGGTGGATGCGCACTGGAGCATCCACTCTCTCTCAGTCAGGGCCTCCCTGCCGGGATTGATCGCGTGGTGCAGGTTGTCAAATACAGCGGGGCAGCCCGCTTTCTCTGCTATGGCCAGCACTTCGCCTATGGTATAGAGCTTGTCGTCATTCTCTATGACAAGCCTCTGTCTGACCTCATGGGGAAGGGAGCGGTAGACTGTGATGAAGCGCCTGCTCGCAGCCTCCTTGTCCCCATACCCCCCTCCGATATGCAGTATGATCTTAGCATCAGGGGTGCAGCCCAGGCTGGCAAGCACCCTGGCATGGTAGAGCAGGTCGGCTATGGCGTTGTCCACCACACTCTTGTTTGGGGAGTTTATGACGGTGTACTGCCCCGGATGCATGGAAAGGCGGATGCCCCCCTCTTGTGCAAGCACCCCAATGGAAGCGAGCTCGGATGCAAACACCTCCCACCAGGGCAGGGTGTTTGCAACGCTCGAGCCGAAGGGGATGAGGTCGCTGCTGATGCGGAAGAGTTCGATGCCTTGGCCCTTGGTATAGGTGATCAGGTTTTTCAGGTGGGCGATGTTGGTCCTGCAGGTATCCATCAGTGTCTTTTCAGAAACACTGGCCAGCGTGAGGCTTTTCATCTCAGTTTGCGGCACCCCTGCAGCCAGGCAAGCATAGCCTATACCCATTGGAACTCCTTTGCGATCACTTCCTATAGTGTAGACGTAGCTCTAAGCAATGTCAAAACAAAAGGCGAGGGGAGCTCAGGGCATTGACAGGAGCATACCTCAGAGGTGATGCTTAGCGGGTATGCTGATAGGGGAAATTGAACTCCCCCTATCTCTATAAGGAGGATTTATGTATACACCTTCAGAACATCGCTATGATACTATGCTGTACAACTACTGCGGTACAAGCGGTCTAAAACTTCCCGCCGTCTCCTTGGGGCTGTGGCATAATTTTGGAGACATCACATCCCTGGCCAACGCAAGGGCGATGATCCACACCGCCTTTGACCTGGGGATAACACACTTTGACCTTGCAAACAACTATGGTCCCCCTGCGGGATCGGCAGAGTCCAACTTCGGCAAGATCCTTGCCCAGGACCTGGGCGGGTACCGTGACGAGCTGCTCATCTCCACCAAGGCGGGCTACGATATGTGGAGCGGCCCCTACGGCGAGTGGGGCAGTCGCAAATATCTCCTGGCAAGCCTGGATCAGAGCCTCAAGCGCATGGGCCTTGAGTATGTGGATATCTTCTACTCCCACCGATTCGATCCCAACACCCCCCTCGAAGAGACGATGGGCGCCTTGGAGACAGCCTACAGGCAGGGCAAGGCCCTCTATGTCGGCCTCTCCTCATACTCGGCAAAGAAGACACGCCAGGCCCACGACATTCTCAAGGCCCGAGGGGTTCCTGTGCTGATCCACCAGCCATCCTACTCGATGCTCAACCGATGGGTTGAGGAGTCCCTGTTGGATACCCTGGGAGAGTTGGGCATCGGTACCATCTGCTTCTCCCCCTTGGCACAGGGAATGCTCACCGACAAGTACCTTGGCGCCATCCCTGAGGAGAGCAGGGCAGGCAAGGAGGGGACATCGCTGTCCAAGGCGTTGCTGACAGAGGAGAACCTCAAGCGCATCAAGGCCCTCAATGAGATAGCCAGGACGCGCAAGCAGAGCCTTGCCCAGATGGCCCTGAGCTGGGTGCTCAGGCGCAAGGAGATCACTTCAGTGCTCATCGGAGCAAGCTCCCCTGAGCAGATCAAGGAGAATGTGGGTGCATTGGACCACCTGATCTTCACCGATGATGAGCTCAAGGAGATCGACAAGTATGCCCAGGATGGCAACATCAACCTCTGGGCCCGCTCCAGTGACGAGAAGTGATGCCCGCCGCTGAAAAGATCATCACCGATGTATGTTCAGGAGAAAAGAATAGAAAGAGATAGAAAAAAAGAACACCTAGAATAAAAATACAAGAGAACAAGCAATGAAGGCCATCACCGCTACCGGAGATGGCCTTCATCCTCTTGGAGCTTTGGCTATGGTTCGGCAAGGGGTCGGTAGGTGGACAAAGTGGTGAACAAGGCCTGTATCTCCTGAGAAAAGAGCAGACCGCTACTGCGAATATGCATCGGCTGTGATATTCTATACACCACCAATGGCATTGTATGTTTCAAAAGAATTGAATCAACAACGTCGGAGAACTCTACATCTGCTACATCACAAGGAAAGGGCTTCTGCCATGGATGACACAACAGGGACCAGCGATTTTGGTATAGAGATACGGGATGCAGTTGGCCCCGCCGGGGTAGGCCGGAGCGCAGGGCGTAGGGGCATACAACGCGTTGTAAGCATCATCGATGGGGGCGTGGCCGAACCCGGGGTATCCTACCCGCTTTCTGAAATCTTCGTGATGGCCTTCTTTGCCACCCTCGGGGGGGCTGAGACTTTCTCGGAGATGGAGCTTTTCTACCAATGCAAGCAAAAGTTCTTCAGCAAGTTCCTGCCCATGGCGGCGGGTATCCCCACCTCTGATCTCTTGTGCAGGGTCTTCTCACTGCTGGATGCGGGGCGGTTCAGTGATGACCTGATACTGTGCATCATGGAAGCTTTGAAACAGCTGCGCAGGGTGCGTAAGATACCCAAGCCGACCATGAGCCAGCCCAGTGTCGAAGGCAAAGAGGCAGGCGTACCGAACAGGAAAACCGATGGAAGCCTTGCGCGCCCCATACAGGGCCTCCAGGTATATGCAAGCCCCGGAGGTATCTGCCTCTCCTCCTCACATACAGCGAAAAACGCTCATGCGATCGCTTTGGAGCGGGCTCTGTTCTCCTTGCTGGACCTGTCCAACACCCTTGTGTCCTTCGATAGTATGGTAAGCCAGAGGGAGGTCCTGAGAGCGATGATCAACAGTGGGGGGGACTATGTGGGAAAGCTGAACGGAAACCAGAGAGCCCTGCTGGGCCAATGTGAGGCGCTCTTCACACCCGCTTCCCTCAAGCGGGCAGAAACCGACCCGAAGCTGTACTACAAGGCTAGAGTGGAAACCCAGGGAAAAGTGGAACAGTGCATATATACGGTGGCGAAGGTGAAGATGGGCGAGTTGTGCACCTTCCCTGATTGGCCGGGGATGAAGGCTGTGATGCGCTTTGAGAGGAGGACAGAAACGATCTCCACCGGCGAAAGGAGCGAACAGATACGCTACTACATCTGCAGTGTGGACAACGATGCCTGCCTCTGTGGAAAGGCTGTCAGGGATCACTGCCAGGAGGATGAGCCACCCATCAATTCCCAGGTTGTGACGGTCTGTGATCCTGAGGATGTGACGGCAAACACCAGGATGAAGGCCAACCTGCTGATGATGAGGAAGATGTCGGTTTCCCTCTTCAGGATGGTCAGGCTAGTGGAACCTCCCAACCATCATCACAGCATAAGACAGGGGTTCCTCTTTGCCTTTGAGGACCTGATGGAGAGTATGGTCGGCTGCTGTGAGGACAGGACCATCAGCAATTTCCTCCAGAGTTCCTTGGAAAAAAAGAGATGACCACGCTCCTTGCGGTTGGCTGTGATGCAATAGGCACTACCCTGCCTTTTGGTGTAAGGTGCACAAATCACATGATGGAAGGCATCGGGCAAGCAGCCCATCTGCACCTTGCCTGTATTGCAATTGGTCCCATACGGTAGGTGCTGACTGCTTTGCTCCATAGAATAGATGCTTTAAATGCAAGGCATATCGTTTCAACTGCCCTATGAGGTGCCAATGGATACGAGAACGATCAGCATACTGGCTGTAGCTGAGGATGGGGAGAGCCTGGTCACCCTGGATGCCTTGCTGCTGGAGGCCTTTCCCACTGCTATGGTAGTGACAGCCCAAAGTGGCCGGGAGGCGCTAGACCGTGCATCTGCAGATGCTCCTGACATGATCTTTCTGGACTGCATCTCGGTGGGGATGGATAGGTTCGGCTTCTGTTCAAGCCTGGAGGCCGATCGTACGCTGCGTGACATTCCTGTCGTCTACATCACCTCCGACAAGGACGATATGCCAAGCCGGCTCAAGGCGCTGGAGTGCGGTGTAGAAGTATTTCTTGCCAAGCCCATCGATGTGGTCGAGCTGACGGCGCTGATCCGGACCATGCTGAAGATACGAGTGGTCCATGCGGACAAGCAAGAAGGGACCAGGCGTCTTGGCGCATTGGCCGAGGAAAAGACCTTGGAGCTGAAGGCCTCGAACGAGCGCACTGAGCTGTTGTTGCAAGCTGCAAAGAGGGAGCAGTCCCTCATTGCGGCGGTCTTTGACAGCATACCAGGCTACCTGTATGTCTATGATGAGGGTGGAAGGCTTATCAAGTGGAACAAACAGCATGAGAGCATGACAGGCTATACCGCTGCAGAACTCTCTCGGATGACGCTCGAGCAGTGGTTTGGCCCCGAGGATATGCACAAGGTTAGCCTTGCAGTGCAGGATGTCTTTGCTACCGGGCATGGCGAGGTGGAGGCAGAGCTGATCCGCAAGGACGGGCAGAAGATATTGGTCCGTTCAAGCGGTGTCCCCCTCATGTGGGACGGCAAGCAGTACTTCGCCGGGATCGGCATAGACATAACAGAGCAAACCCGGGTGCAGGAGGCATTGCTGGAAACCCAATCCATCCTGACAGCCGCATTTGAAAATATCCAAGCTGGTGTAGCCGTGGCGGACGCTCCTAGCGGCAAGCTGCGCTATGTCAACAAGGCCGGGCTCCTTATCAGAGGAAAGGGCGCTGACGAGCTTGTACAGGACATTGATATCCCCAGGTATGTCGACGCTTGGGCGATAAGGCGCCTGGATGGAACTCCCTGTGCTACTGATGAAGTTCCCCTTGCCCGTGCGATCCTCTACGGAGAGAGCTCCAGCTCGGAACTCATACTCCATAGGGATGATAGTGAAGACCGTTACGTGCTTGTACAAGCCACCCCCATCAAGGATTCGGAAGGTAGGGTCAAGGCAGGCATAACGGTATTCGTCGACATCACCGAACGAAAGAACAGTGAGTTGCTCCTTCAGCAGAACATGGCCGATCTGTTGGAATCGCAAAGGATTGCCCATTTGGGGACATGGCGGATGGACCTTCTGACGAACCAGGTGCAGTGGTCGGATGAGCTGTATGCGATATACGGGTATGACAGTGCCTTGCCACCTCCTTTGTTTACACAGTTTGCCCACCTGTTCACCGAGGATAGCTGGCAGCGGCTGATGGTTGCTTTTTCTCGTATACAAACGACAGGGGTGCCCTATGAGTTGGAGCTCGAGGCTCTGACTCGGGACGGGAAACTCCGATGGCTGTGGGTGCGCGGGGAGGCTGTCAAAGACCGGGATGGGGTCATCACCGGTTTGTGGGGTGCTGCCCAGGATGTCACCGTTCGCAAGACCAATGAGAGTGCCCTGCTGTATCTGAGCAATCATGACCATCTGACGGCACTGCATAACAGAAGGTTTTTGGAAGAGGAGCTGAAGAAGCTGAATGCCACGGGGAACCTTCCTCTGTCGGTCATCATGTGTGACATCAACGGCTTGAAGTTGGTCAATGACTCCTTTGGGCATCAGGCAGGGGATGACCTCCTGAAAAAGGCAGCCAAAATACTCAAGAAGGCATGTCGGCCGACAGATATCATCGCCAGGATCGGAGGAGATGAGTTTGTTGTCGTGCTCCCAAGGACTACAGCCTGTGAAACCGAACACATTGCAGCCCGGATGAAGGAGTTTGCTGCAGGAGAGATGGTTTCCCATATTGAGTTGTCCCTCTCCTTTGGATACGGGACCAAGACCAAGGAAGAGGAATCAATTGTCGAGCTGTTGGCGAATGCCGAGAACCATATGTACAGGCACAAGCTGTATGAGCGCTCGAGCATACGCAGCAAGACCATAGACCTGATCATGAATACCCTGTTTGAAAAAAGCAGCCGTGAGGCGATGCATTCAAGCAGGGTCAGCCATATCTGCCAAGCGATCGCCACTGAGATGCACTTTGCCAAGGATGCGGTCAACCAGTTGAGGATCGCCGGCCTTATCCATGACATCGGTAAGATTGGCATTGATGAGACCATACTGAACAAACCCGGTCGCCTCACTCCCGAAGAGAGGGGGGATATGGAAAGGCACCCTGAGATCGGCTGGAAGATCCTGAGTTCCACCAATGAGTTTTCAGAGTTGGGTCAGTTTGTGCTGCATCACCATGAAAAATGGGATGGAAGCGGGTATCCGAACAGGATCAAGGGGGAAGAGATCCCCCTTGAGGCAAGGATCATCAGTGTTGCCGATGCATACGATGCGATGACCAGCGAAAGGTGCTACCAACAGGGAATGAGCCCGGTCTCTGCCATCAAGGAGCTGCAAAGATGCTCAGGAACACAATTCGACCCCTCTATTGTTGAGGTGTTTGTGCATCTGGTGCAAACCGGTGAGTTCCTGCAAGGTGACATCCGCTGATTCCGACAGGGACAGTGGTGAGGGACCGGGCAGGGTAGTGGGGGTTTTGAGCCTTGACAAGAATGTTGCTCTCTGTTATATTTTACACAATTAAATAGAACAGGAGCACAACCTATGGAAACTTCCCTCTATGATTTTACCGTAAAAAGTAATGACGGTTCAGATTTTGACTTCTCGACCCTTCGTGATAAGCCCGTCCTCATCGTCAACACTGCAAGCAAGTGTGGTTTCACCGGCCAGTATTCAGGCCTTGAGGAGCTCTATCAGGAGTATAGGGAGAGGGGCCTTACCATCCTTGCATTCCCCTGTGACCAGTTTGCCCATCAGGAGCCCGGTACCGATAGTGAGATAGCGGAGTTCTGCAAGATCAACCACGGGGTGACCTTCCCCATCATGAGCAAGGTCGAGGTCAACGGCAAAGGTGCAGACCCCCTGTTTGTCTGGCTGAAGAGCCAGGCTCCTGGCCTTTTGGGCAACTCCATAAAATGGAACTTCACCAAATTCCTGGTGGGCAGGGATGGGAAGAGCGTCGAACGCTTTGCATCCAAGACCGAACCTAAAGAGTTGAAGCCCTCTATAGAGGGGGTACTTTGATGGCACACCCCCAGCTCCTTCTTTCCAACCAGCTCTGCTTCAGGTTCTACGCTTTGGAACGGGAGCTCATGGCCGCTTACCGGCCTCTGCTTGACGAACTTGGGCTGACCTACGCACAGTACATAACCATGCTCTACCTCTGGGAGCATGGCAAGGCTACCGTGGGGGAGCTATGCTCTGCCCTGAGCCTCGATACGGGTACGGTCTCTCCACTGCTGAAGCGGTTGGAGAGCGCCTCCCTTGTGGAGCGAAAGCGCCTTCCCTCCGATGAGCGAACCGTTGAGGTGACGCTGACCAGGAAGGGACGGCAGCTGGAAGAGAAGGCCCTGAGCATTCCCTCTCATATTGCATCCTGCCTGCTGAGCAGTGACCGGGATGAGCAGGGCAAGCGATATTCACAGCTACAGCAGATCCTTGACGAGACACTTGAGCAGCTGCGCACGAGCAGAAAACAGCGCGCACTGACATGACCTGCATCCTTGGAGGAATAATCACATGGCAAGTGCAATGAGAGCTTCCCAGACCGTCCCCGCCCTGGACCTTAGCCGATACCTCGGCCTTTGGTATGAAGTGGCGAGGTTTGCCCATGGCTTTGAGAAGAAGCTTGTAGGGGTGACCGCCGAATACTCCCTTCGCAAGGATGGAAGGATACAGGTGGTCAACAGCGGCTTCAAGCACGCCCTTGATGGAAAGTATGTCAAGGCGAAGGCCATTGCTTGGAGACCTGATGAGGCGATACCCGGAGCCCTGAAGGTGAGGTTCTTCCATCTTTTCGCCTCTGACTACCTCGTCTATGGCCTGGATGACAAACACTACTCCTGGGCTGTGGTAGGCGATGAGGAGCTCTCTTCGCTCTGGTTCCTTTGCAGGACCCCTGAGGCCCAGCCTGAAGTGCTGAAGCAGATGAAGCAGATAGCCCTTTCCAAGGGGTATGACCTTTCGGCCCTGACGATGGTGGAGCAAAGGCAGCGGTAGCCTGTTTCACCCTATCTTACTAAAGAGAGGCCAAGTAGGTTTTTCACGTATGAATAGCTGATTATTTTTTCAAACAAGAAGCCTATAGGGTGGTTTAGGGAGTACTAGGATCCGTGTCTTCCCATACATGATGATTTGGCACTGCCCCATGATCCTTCCTTGATGTACCATTGGAGTGCTTGTGGTATCATATACCTGATCCAACCGGCTTACATGAACCTTTTCGAAGTATTCATTATGGCTGCATACCATCTCGCCCACAGGAAAGCCATAGCTTTATGGTCAAGATGGGACTACATGTAGGCTTCCGTCTACAATGCAGTTGGTGGCGTTCTGACCTGTTTGGAGGCTAAGATATGGACGATTAGCTCCAATGGATTTGTATCAATAAAATATAGCTACTCAAGTTGCAATTGGTTGTGCTGACAGTGAAAACAGTAGATGGTGCTGAAATGGCAAACGGTGGTGTTCTTAGGAGTTACTACTCAGGTGTGGTCTGATACAGCAATAATCCCCACTTTTTCCTTGAATATCAAGATCAAGTTCAAAAAGTAGAGTAAACAATTTTCGTACTATTTTTTTATTTGAAAGAAGTTGCCTATCTTTCTATTGTATTGTATAGGATATTTACTCGTAAAATATTGTACGCCAATTTGAGGGTAAAGCTACTATCTTCAGTGCTTCCGATAGCTATATTCAATAGTTTATGGAAATATTCCCCTTTATAACGCCCTTTTTCTCACAGAATTGTTCTTAATTTTTACGCTAGACAAATTGGGAACCCTAGATTAATATATACTTACACGAGTAAATTTTTAAATATAGGTGAAAATGGATAAGAGAATAGTAAAAATCGACACATTGCTAACAGATACTCCCTTTACCAAGCATTGGCAGGTTCTTGTAAGGAATTATGCACATTCAAAAAACGAGTATCCGGTAAAGGGTCAGTATATAGCTTCCCCTGAAAGTCCCTACAATACATTTGAGGACACACAGGACAAGGAGTTACAGGCTCTTTCTGTACAGACGGTAGGCCGCATCCTTTCACACAAGAGCGATGAATCTCTTTGTATTGGGCAATTCCTACGCTTAGCATGGTGCTAGCGACAATAAAACAAAGGACTGATGTATGATAATGCAGTATACCAATCCAGTGATTCCGGGTTTTTACCCAGACCCTTCCGTCTGCAGAAAAGGAAATGATTTCTATCTTGCGTGCAGTAGTTTTGAATATTTTCCTGGGGTGCCTATATTTCACAGCACTGACTTGGTGAATTGGAAACAGATAGGTAACGCCCTTACCCGTAAGAGCCAGCTCGATTTGGATCATGTGCGCAGTTCCAGGGGAATCTTCGCCCCTAGCCTGCGCTATCATGCAGGGCTCTTTTATATGATCACAACTGATTTTCAAGGTTCTGGTCATTTCTTTGTTACAACAGAAGATCCTGCAGGCCCTTGGTCAGATCCTGTCTATATAGAAGGTCCTGGATTTGATCCCGACCTTTTCTTTGATGAAGATGGGACGGTGTATTTTATCCGTGAGGATATCACAGGACATGGTATCAGGCTCTGGGAAATTAATCTGGCCACAGGAAAGCTCATCGGTCCCGAAAGCCTGATCTGGGCAGGCCAGGAGGACAGGTTTTGCGAAGCTCCCCACATCTATAGGATAGGAAAATATTACTATCTCATGGTAGCCGAAGGGGGAACACACCGGGGGCATATGGTGATGGTAGGAAGGGCAAGCCATCCTCGAGGCCCCTATGAGGCTGCTCCTGGAAATCCGATACTGACCCACCGTTGTATAGTCGACCACCCTTTGCAGGCTACAGGCCATGGGGACCTTATTGAAGATGCCCATGGCTCCTGGTGGCTATTTTTCCTAGGGATCAGGCAGGTAAGGGGCAAATGGCATCATCTTGGGAGAGAAACCTTCCTTGCACCTGTAAAGTGGAGTGATGATATGTGGCCGGTCATCAACGATGGTCAGCCTGTCGGGCTTCACCAGACGATACGCCTGCCTGCTGACTATCCTGAAATGGTACAGAAGCAGAGGCCTCTTGTTGTCGAGTACGATTTTTCACAACCTATAGGCCTTGAATGGAATTTCAGGGGGAATCCTGATGATTCCTTCTTTAGGTGGAGTAAGGAAGGGGGTGTTGTGCTTACCGGGACACCCCATGGGTTGCGAAAGGCCACCGGCTGTGCGTTTTTAGGGCGGCGTCAGCAGGATTTCTCCTGCAAGTTTTCTCTGTCGTTCTCCTGGCGGCCTGAACATGAGGATGACTGTGCTGGCCTTGCTGTGATCATGAATGAAAATCATTTCTATGTTCTTGAGGCAAACGCAAAGACCGTAAGTCTTAGGGTCAAGTTGGGGGCACTTGAAGTCTTCGGCTCTGCCGCTGGATTTGTTGAGGTCCCTCTCAGTGAAGAAGGTGGATATACCATGGAAGTGGTGGCAGATCGTGAAACTTACAACTTTCATCTCATAGATAGCAATGCAAACCATATCCAAATTGGGACCGCAGAGTGCCGTTATCTGTCAACAGAGGTAGCCGGTGGTTTTACTGGGGTCTACATGGGCCCCTTCAGCTCATCAGGGGTGCACACATCCAAGATGCATGTGCAGTCTTGCCGATACGAACGTTTCTTGGAGGAATAACGTATGAAGATGTTTTCCTATATCGTGCAGAGGATTTTCTGGGGAATTGTGACCTTATGGGTCGTAGTTACCGTAACATTCATGCTGATGCATGGAATCCCCGGAGGTCCCTTTGACGGAGATAGCCTACAGCAGATGAATGAAACGGTACGAGCGAATCTTGAAGCAAAATTCGGTCTGGACAGACCTTATATCGAGCAGTATGGACTGTATCTGAGCAATCTGTTTAAAGGAGAACTCGGTATTTCTATTACGTACAGTCCCCGGACAGTCAAACAGATAATTGCCAGAGGGTTTCCCGTAAGTGCCAAGCTTGGTCTTGTATCCATTGTCATTTCAGTCTTCATAGGAGTCGTCCTGGGGATATGGGCAGCTTTGAAACGAAGCAAATGGCAGGATACTCTTGTCAAGGTTTTTACTACCATCGGGATCACTATCCCTGGTTTTGTTCTGGCTACAATGCTTATTTACGTGTTTGCGGTCAAGTTGCGACTTTTGCCTTCGTACGGATTCAGAAGTATCAAGCATGTCATCCTTCCGGCAATTGCCCTCTCCCTCGGGTCTATCGCATTCATCGCTCGTCTTACCCGCTCGAGTATGCTAGATGTCATTCGTCAGGATTATATCCGGACCGCACGGGCTAAAGGCCTTTCTCCTACCACTGTCATCTACAAGCATGCCTTGAAAAACGCACTCATGCCGATCGTGACATATTTGGGGCCTCTGGTGGCATCGTTGCTGACAGGTAGCTTTATCGTCGAGAAGATTTTCTCGATTCCCGGTATGGGAGGAGAGATGGTTTCTGCCATTGGGAATAGGGATTATATGATGATCTTGGGACTGACAACATTTTTCAGCATAATTTTAATCGTTACCTACATACTGGTGGATATTATCTATGTGCTGATAGACCCCCGCTTGAAATTTGACTGATATGGAGAGACTCATGGATATATATTCACCACAAATGATGGAACCCCTTTCAAAGGAAAATGATTCACTCTATGTGATAACACGGCCTTCAATAAGTTATTGGCAGGATGTTTTCAGACGTTTGAAACAGAGCAAACTGACGATGGTTGGACTGATATTGGTTGTCCTAATCACTTTGATAGCGATCTTCGCACCATTGCTGACACCGTATGACTACTACTCCCAAGATCTCCAAAGAGTGAATGAGAAACCTAGTCTTGACCACCCTTTCGGACTAGATGGTTTTGGTCGTGATATCTACACTAGGGTTCTGTACGGTTCACGGATATCAATGACCGTAGCCTATGCATCGGCCCTAATCATCTTCTTTGTAGGGGTCCTCTATGGCGGAGTCTCAGGCTATATGGGAGGTCGTGTCGATATGATTATGATGAGGATCCTTGATGTTATTTCAGGAATCCCTATCCTGCTGTATCTGATCCTTCTTATGGTGGTCATGGGTCCGGGCTTGAAGAGCATCATCATCTCTTTAGGTATCACCCGTTGGATCGGGATGGCAAGAATGATACGAGCCGAAGTGCTCAGGTTGAAGAATTATGAATTTGTGCTTGCAGCCCAGGCGCTTGGAACGAATAGTGCCCGGATTCTGATTCACCATTTCATACCCAATTGTATTGGTGTGATCATAGTCAACCTGACATTTGCAATCCCTCAGGCCATTTTTGCAGAAGCCTTTCTTAGTTTTCTCGGACTGGGTGTTTCAGCTCCTCAGGCCAGTTGGGGTATCCTGACAGCGGAAGCTCTGAGCAGTTATATGATTTATCCCCACCAGCTGCTGTTCCCCTCGCTTGCCATCTGTTTGACCATTCTCGCCTATAATTTTCTAGGTGATGGATTCAGGGATGCGATGGATCCCAAACTTCGCACCTGATAAGGAGAATGATGTAATGTCAAAATTGCTTGAAGTAGAAAATCTTCATACTGTCTTTCATACGTATGCCGGTACAGTGCAGGCTGTCAGGGGTGTAAGCCTCTCGATTGAGCCTGGGCAGGTCCTTGGTATTGTAGGTGAATCAGGATGTGGAAAGAGTGTTACTATGCTTTCAATTCTCGGCCTATTGGATGAGATAGGTGAAGTGACTAAAGGGAATGTTACCTTTGATGAGAAAAACCTCCGAGATCTTTCTGATAAAAACCTGCAGCATATACGTGGAAACGATATTGGGATGATATTTCAGGACCCTATGACCAGCCTCAATCCTGCCTATCGAATAGGGGACCAATTGACTGAGCATCTTAGGATTCATAAGAAAATGGATAAGAAGCAAGCAATGGCGAAAGCCCGAAAGATCCTTGTAGAGGTAGGTATCCCTAACCCTGATCAAAGGTTGAAGCAGTATCCTCATGAGTTTTCGGGAGGTATGCGACAGAGAGTGATGATAGCTATGGCCCTGATCACAGAACCCAAACTACTTATAGCAGACGAACCTACTACAGCCCTGGATGTAACCATTCAGGCCCAGATCCTGGAGATACTAAAAGACCTGAGAAAGACCCATGGGACGGCTATTATCCTGATTACCCATGACTTGGGGATCGTAGCAGAGATGTGTGATTCAGTATGCGTCATGTATGGAGGAAAGATTGTCGAAAGGGCCCATGTCCGGGATCTGTATTACACCACTCGCCACCCTTATACAAAAGGTCTACTCGCAAGTGTGCCGAATCCTCATGAAGTTGACGGACAAAAACTTACGCCCATAGCAGGACAACCACCTGATCTAATAAATCCGCCTACTGGATGCCCCTTTGCAGCTCGCTGTTCCTATGCGATGCAGATGTGTACAGTATCCATGCCTGAGGTAATTAGGTACGAAAACGGTGCTGAGGTAGCCTGTTTTCTCCATCACAGGCAAGTAATTGAGCAGAAAGGAAGGATGATATGAAACAACCGTTGGTTGAAATTAAGGGTCTGCATAAACATTTCCCCATCAATTACGGGCTGTTCAGATCCAAGAAATTACTCAAGGCTGTAGACGGAGTTGATCTTACCATTTATGAGAAGGAGACCTTTGGGTTGGTGGGTGAGTCTGGGTGCGGAAAAACAACCTGTGGAAGGACTGTGCTCAAGCTATATGAACCGACAGCTGGATCCGTACATTTCGAAGGTACTGACATTACCAATTTTTCAAGACAGCAGATGCTGCCCTACAGAAGCAGGATGCAGATGATCTTTCAGGATCCCTATGCTTCCCTGAATCCCAGGATGATGGTCAAGCAGATCATTTCTGAAGGAATGGACAGGTCATATTCGAAGAAACAACAGATGGAAAGAGTCAAGGATCTTCTCTCTGTCGTCGGGTTGGCAGCTAACCATGCTGACAGGTTTCCCCACGAATTTTCCGGAGGCCAGCGACAGAGAATAGGGATTGCCCGAGCTCTGGCTGTCAATCCCAAATTCATTGTCTGCGATGAGCCAATATCCTCCCTTGATGTGTCTATCCAAGCTCAGATAGTAAACATGCTTGAACAACTGCAGGAGGAACTGGATCTGACCTATCTGTTCGTTGCCCATGACATATCGATGGTCAAGCATATCTCCGACAGGATCGGGGTCATGTATCTGGGGAAGTTGGTGGAGATTGCCGATAGCAATGAGTTGTACCTGCATCCCCATCATCCCTATACCGAAGCATTGTTGTCTGCCATCCCGATTCCTGACCCTGACATATCAAGGGCTAAGCAACGAATTGTCCTCAAAGGGGATGTGGTGAGTCCTATCGACATTCCTCCAGGGTGTCGGTTCTTCCAGCGCTGTCACCGTGCCAGACCTGTCTGCAGTGAGGATGAACCCCAATTGAGGCAGACAGGTGCCGGGCATATGACAGCATGTCATTTCCCTGATGAATAAGTTTTTAGGTACTAATCCCGATGTATGTCGGGAGAATATAATGGAGGTGTTTATGAATTATCGAAAAGGAGTTTTGGTTGCAGTCGCATTGCTAATGGCTCTCCTTCCTCTCTTTGCTAAGGGACAGAAAGAGATGGTCAAGCAAGAAGTAGAACTAGTTTATAATGCTATTGCTGAATGTAATGGGTATGATCCGATGGATAGTTCTGGCCTTGACCAGAGAACATTGATTCAGGCCTGCTTTGAGGGCCTGTTGAAAGTCTCTCCGGAAACCGGAGAATATGGTCCTGGGCAGGCAGAACGGTATGAAGTCCTTGATAACGGACTTCGGTATAGATTTTACCTGCGTAATGACATCAAGTGGCAGGATGGTAAAGCTGTCGTAGCTGGAGATTTTGAGTATGCAATGAAACGTCAGCTCGATCCAGCATTTGCTTCATCTACCGCTAACAATCTCTACTTTATCAAGAATGCAGCTGAGATACACAGAGGTGAGATGGATGCCGATGCTCTGGGTGTCACTGCAGTTTCTGATACGGTTCTCGATGTAATTATCAAGACTGCCAACCCCTTCATCCTGGAATGGTTTGCACACGCCTCGACCTATCCTGTCAGGGCTGATGTTGCTGAGGCCAATATAGAAGGGTGGACGCTCGATCCTAAGACTTATATCGGGAACGGACCCTTCAAGATGGTTTCTTGGGTCAGCAGGGATTCCATCAAGATGGTGAAGAGTGAAACGTACTATGACAAGGCTAAAGTCAAGCTCGATAAGCTTACCTATGTCTTCATTCCTGAACAGACCACAGCTCTGGCTGCCTTGAGAACCGGAGAGATTGATGTGACCGAACAGGTTCCCTCCGCCGAGGTTCCTAATCTTATCGCTGATGGGACAGCTGTCACCACACCGATGGGCGCTACCTACTTTTACTCCATCAACATGAATCCCCAGATGCAAGATCCTGCTAAAATGGCCCCTATCTGGGACAAGCGTGTACGTCACGCCCTCAGCCTTGCCATTGACAGAGTCGCTATCACAGAGAATCTTCTCAAAGGCGGCCAGGTGCCGGCCTATGGATTTATCCCAGAAGGTATTATTGGTGCTGATGGAAAAGACTTCCGCAAGTCAAAAAAATATTTTGATCCCAAGGGAGATGTTGCACAAGCACAGAAATTGATGGCAGAAGCTGGTTTTGCCGGTGGCAAGGGCTTCCCCGTCTATGAGATTTTCTACAATACCAATGACATGCATGCCACCATAGCCCAGGCTGTCCAGGATATGTGGAAGAAGAACCTTGGCATCAATGTCAAGCTTGTCAACAAAGAGACTACCGTATTCGCTGATGAACGAGCTCAAGGAAAACATGAGATCGCAAGATGCGGCAACCTCTGCTCGACTGCCTATCCAGAGATACTCGGACTATTCGTACCTGAGAATATGCTGACCCTCAACGATCCCAAGTGGGTCGATGATGAGTATGTTTCTCTGATCAGACGGGCTAAGGATGGCACTGATGCACAGGAAATCTTCGAGCTGTATCATCAGGCTGAAGATATTCTGATGGACGAGATGGTTGTAATCCCTATTTTCTTCTATAGCCGAGTTCTTGCAAAAGCACAGGACATTGATGGTATTTACGTCAAGGGTAACTTGTTCTTTGATAGGGCTTATAGAAAATAAGTTGTAAAGAGCTCTATGTAGCAGAACGGACCAATTGTGCTGGCCGGATTGACATTCGTTGGTCCGGCCTGTTCCAGATAGACGGAGCAACAAACAACGAGGTGCCTATAGCAATGTATGCCAAGGCAAATAAAGGATATGTTGCTCGAATATCATATTGCTAGACCACATGCAAGGACGAACAGGAAGGAATCGGTGATTTTTTATAGGATCACCACTTTTCAGAAAATAAGGGTAACGATGCTATTACAAAACCTATTCTCCTGGCTGTTCTCAAACACATTATCCTTTTTACCCACTAAAATCGGCCTATGCAGTACCTGCTGGACAATTCCTATAGGATAGCCATAAAGGCCCATTCGCATAAGAAAGCCCTTGCCCAGCACCGCTGTAAGTACGGGCTGGCAGATGAGATGAATCTCCTCTTATACTGGGAGTGCAAGAACTGTATTGGAAGAGGGTTGGGACACCCAAGGATTATACGCCCGAGGGGCTTGGGACAGTGAAGAGAAGTATCTTCATCCTCAAGCCCTCCCTTGCCATGATACTGCTGAGCAGGTTTTCTGCCTCTACAAGCAAAGGTGAGGTATGTGAAAACAACAATCCAGTGAAGGTAAGCAGAACAACGAGATTTCAGAATTGGCTAACTCCAACAGGATGCTCATTATCTCTTTTTTGCCTCGAATGCCCTATCATTGGAAATGTACAGCTCGTTACCTTCATTGAGGTGGTTCATGTGAATATATGAAGCATGCAGGTACTCCTCATTGCCAACCAAGGGTGTAGCCTGCATGTCTTTATTTGAGGTTCAGATGGTTGCCATTTCATCAGGGCCGTTTCTGAAAAGGGGCAGGGCAATCTGTTCCCATGCGCCTGATTGTCTATCTATTCTTAGCAGGACAGAGTGACAACTCTCAAAAGTCAGTGGGCATACTATTGTCTTATTGCTCTCTGGCAAGCAAATTTCGAATATTCTCCTATGTTTCCCCGTAGTGGCACCCTTTCCATATTCCATGGGGTAGGTCAGCCCACGGGCTTCAGGATGGGCAATAAAGCAAAGCACCTCACTTGCCGTTGATCTTGCCCTATACAGTGGCAGTATCTGCTTATCAATATCTCTGATGAATGGGGATAAGGTTGTATGTAGGGCCTCTGCCGGATGAGAACAGGCATTAAGTTTTTCAACAGCTTCTGTATAGGATCTCTTATGTGTTACAGTTCCAGGCTCTGCCGGATCTTTGGCTACAAATACGGGAACCCCTTGCTCTGCGATAGCAACTATATGCTTCAAAGAGGAGAGGGTTAGCCACGCCGCATCTACATATAGTCCTGAAAATTCAGCATCACCGATAACTAGTTTGCCATTGGAACATGTAGCATCCTGAAGAAAGGAATCGGAGACCCATGTTGGATGATACCCTTCTGCAGGCTCTGGAATGCGCAAGTCTTGCATCTCCCAATAGTAAAAGCTGCTCGGCTTCATTTTCTCCTCAGGAATCTTGTTTAGCATCAGCATATCTTCACTGGGCAAATATATTGCCAAAGAACTGAAGGGTACTCCTTTTTGCATGATACTGCTCACAACCTCCATATAATGGTTAAAAAAAACCAAGTGTTCGGAAAGCGCACCATCATTTCCTACATATACAGAAGCATAGAACTCCTTACTGTCATCCTTGCCATTGAATGGCATGCCATGCCAGATGATATGGTTGATTCCGCAGGCAAAGAGAGCATCAGCGAGCAACTTGAGATCCTCAACTTTTTCTGACTTCATATGGGGACTTCTCTGTGGGTAGGGAACCCAACCGTAAAGGCAGGTGAATGCCTCACAAGAGACAACCGTCTTGTTCGCCAACAGCGAGGATGATGCCGGAATGAGTGAGAACTCGGGATCAAAGAGCAGTGCTTCAGATTCTGGGACATCGCATAGAGTAAAGGCTTTTAGAATATCGGTTGGCGCCCCATGAGCCTGCACTCTGCTAAGCATGCCGTTTTCATGGCATATGTTCATGAAAGGTTCAAAAAACTCCTCAAGAAACAGTTTTGAAAGGATCTGCCTGTATTCGAATCTGCGATGAGGATCCTGGTCAAGGTTCTCCATATAAGGCAGTATCGAGTACCCATACTCATTGATGAAACATTCATCGAATGAATCCGTCCACAAGTCTTTATGGTCGACTTCAAGGGAATCACAGAAAAAAGAGGAGGGGCTGCTACCGGGATTCTCATTCTGGTCATCAACAATCCCTTTGAACCCCTTCAAGATATGGGAGGCATAGAAGTTCAAGGCATTTCTGTCCAGATGGTCTATGACCTTCCTCGGGGTATTGCTGTATGCAGACTCCCAAGAGCGAGTAACCTGCTGGGTTGAGAGCCCTTTCCATGTCTTGGAGGCAAACTTAGGTATAACAAATGACCCTCCGAACGGCCAGAGAGTCCCAAAGGTGAGGTCACAGGTGAGCTGTCGTTTTTTACATTCATTGTAAGTAAATAAAACAAGTTCTATCCAGCCTTCAGAAAGATAGTGTTCAGGAGAATTTCCATATTTACTCGGATAAACCCATGCGATTTCAACCCCTCCAAATCCATTATCCTTTAACCAATCGAGTTGATAGATGATATCTTCGGTTTTTATAGCATCTGCAAACCACCACCATCTTATATAAGGTTTAGATCCCCTAATACTTAATTTATAACGAATTAAATCCCTATCCATATTATTCCGCCTATGTGATAATTGTCATTACTACAGCTACTATAGCATAGAAAATACACTATGTAAAATATAAAACTTGACAAAGTACAAGTCGTAAATTAAAATTATGATACGAGTAAATTTTGGAGGGATACAATAAAAAGACAAATGATCATGCTTTGTCTAGTGATGATTCCTCCGGTCAAGCTTTTTGAACAGGTTCAGAAGAATACTGATGATACGGACCCCGCACCAGTGGAACTATCCTTACGAGCACCTGCATTGATGGGTGGTGCCAATATGGGTATCTTGCAGACTATGTATGACAAGTCAGGACAAGCCGGCATTTTTCAGATCCCTATGACGGTCTATGATAAGAACAATAAGGTTCATCCCATTGGTGCAGAAAGATACGAAGTCCTTGAGGATGGCATGTCGGATGGGGTAGCCCTGGCAGGAGAAGACTATGTCATTTCGCTGGAGAGGGTTATGCTTGAAGGGTATGATTTTTCATGGTTCTGGAGTTGGGCCGGGTGGATCAAGAATTGGAGTAGTGATTCCAAGCATTTCTCAAGTGGTCCCTACATGCTAGATCCCTGGGTAAGAAGGGACAAGAGCGTAATGCTAAAGAACCCTGGGTATACTGGGCCATGGCCTGCACAACTTTACAGGATAAAGCTCTATCCTGCTCTGGAGGATCCAGCCGTAATTATTTCTGCGTATCTAGCTGGAGATCTCGAAGTGGCTTCCTTGAATTCTGGGCAATTGCCGTTAACTCAGAGCCGATTCCCTGATGAACGTAAGAGTGCTTCTTTCTTTGACACCTATTATCTGGCTTTTGACTATGACCAAGAGCCTTTTAATGATCCCAATGTTCGAAAACCTCTCTATTTTGCCTTCGATACGCAGAAAGCTGCTGATATGATTCTCAAGAATGTAGCAATCCCTGCACATTGCCTCCACCCACAGGAATTTTCTGGACTCACCAAGGAAAAAGCCGACCAGACAGCATACGATCTTCCAAAGGCGAAAGCATATCTTGCCGCCACTGGCTATCCTGACGGCAAGAGGTTTCCGGAAGTGTCTTTGTGGTGGAGAATCGAAGGGGGTACCCATGCTCCCATCGTTTGCTCTGCTGTACAGTATGCACAAGCAGAACGTAATGAAACCTTGCAAATCTCCATTGCAGTCCCTGGGCATGGGGCCAATAGTTGGATGGATGGGCTAAACGAGCGCATGACCAACTTCTTCCTCGCCCCCCCCATGTATGACTATGGTGATGCAAGTAACTATGTCACCATTTTTGTACTTGGAGAACGCCATAATTGGGAGAAAGACAGATACCCTGAACTGATTGGCGAGGTGCATGCAATGGCCAACTGGAAAAAAAGAAAAAAACTATATCAGGATGCTGAACAGGTCATTTCCTCCTTGTTTGGATGGGTAGGTGTTTGTCGCCTGGTAAGGGGACAGCTGCTGACAACGAAGAACAGAGCGTCCATTTCAGCTTCCAAATCACTTGGCGCCTCTTTTGTGCATACCATTTCCCGACACCTGCTGCCGAACAGTATCTCTCAAATTGTAGTTGGGTTTGTTCTCTCTATCCCAGGGGCCATAATGCTTGAGGCAAGTCTCAGTTGTTTGGATGTAGGGGTCAAGCTTCCGGTACCCAGATGGGGGCAAATGATACATGAGGGGCTGTATTGTATGTTCATCTACAGGTATCTGGCCCTTTTCCTACCCTTGTTTCTGTTAATGACTGTTTTTGCCACCAGCCTTTTCGGTGATGGACTGCGCGATGGTCTTTATTCAAAGATGAAAGGGGGTTGGTAGATGAAGCAAAGATGAATTGCCACGTTTGTTTTCACTAGACCTCTTGCTCCTGTCAGATCTGTGCAAAAAGGATTGCTGGAGTTCTTTCAACACCCTGCTGTTCTCCTGGTCTTTGTGAAGAATTTGATGTGCATATATACCATTGGTGTGAAGTTTTGCCGTATGGATGGGTATGGCCTGAACAAGGTGCCTGATCACAGCTCAGAGCAGTGTGACGGATCCTCTGTTGGCTGCATATGAAACGAACAGAGGATGTCGACCATCCATCAGGCGTATGGCCAGAGATGCGATTCCATGAGAGCTTTCATCAGGATGGCTGCCTATCACCGGGAATGTATGTACAATGGTTTTCTCGATTGGGTGTGGAATCCCATTCTTTTGGGCCCGTTGGTGATGGATGTTCTGGACAGGCGGCTTGTCCGAACCTTCACAGCGTTGATGATGGAGAACGGTATACGGGATATGGATGGTTTGTTGTGTGGAATGCTATGCAAACACTTTCCCTATAAGCCGTATGGTGTTTTTCTGGTGTCTGCAGATAAAGTTGTTTGCAAAACAGATGAATAAGTGATTATAATGGTTTGAATTAGAATAAGGAATTATGTATGAATATGAGTAAGAAACGCGTGACACGTGAAGATGTGGCTAAGCTTGCAGGGGTTTCTACAGCTACAGTCTCTTATGTATTGAACAAATCCATTAAAGTGAAGCCTTCTACTCAGGAAAAGGTGCTCAGTGCCGTTAAGGAACTGGATTACAGGCCCGATCCGATTGCCCGCAGTATGGTGACCAAACAGACCATGCAGCTAAGTATTGTCCTCAACAATATTGCCAATCCAATCTACAGTGATATGATCCTTGGATTTGAAAAACAGGCTCTTGAAAAGGGCTATTTTGTCAATATCTGCACTGGTCAGAGCAATATCGACGAATATTTCGATGATTTTGTTTCCCGTAGGATTGATGGTGTATTTATTGAAGCCCTACCCGAAAAATATCATATAGAAAAAGTTTACAAGCTAGTTGATGCTGGTATCAAGGTTATAATGTTCGGACATGGCGGTGTCGATCTTAGAAAGGTATCTTCAGTCGAAAACGATTATATCTACACCTTGGAAAAAGCTGTGGAGCATCTTTGGGGGCTTGGACATAGAGAGATAGCGTACCTAAGCGGTTTGTCAGAAGATCAAGGCTACGATTTGCGTGTCCAGGGGTATAAAAAGGCTATGGAGCGGCTCACTGCATCTACAAGCCATGAACTGTGCTTGTGTTCCCCAGGCGTGACCAATACCGACATAGCTGATGGAAGGCGGATGGCTCATTCCCTGCTTGAGAGTGGCAAACCCTTCTCTGCCGTAATCACGACAAATGACTTGATGGCTATCGGTGCAATGCAGCAATTTCAGGAATCAGGGTTTTCTGTCCCTGATGATGTATCTGTCCTGGGGATTGACGGGGCAAGCTTCGGAGAGATAGTGACTCCTAGGCTTACCACTATGAAATCTGATTACTATCAAATCGGTGCAAAGGCGTTTGAACTGCTGTTCAATAGCATAAAAGAGGATACGAAAGGTTTTTATCAAAACCACCCCCATCTTGTGGTGAGAGGGTCAACTGCAAAAAAAAGAGAGAGGTAACCATGCATTATTACGACGATAAAACATATCTTCCCAACCCTGTGGTGAAGGAAAATCTCCTGATCTCAAAAAAGAGAGGCGAGCACCCTGGCAAAGAGCATGCAGAGAGTAAACAGTACCTTCCCCTTGTTGAAGGGTTTTCACCATTGACTGCATCCTGCTGGGATTTCTGCTGGAAGGGAGTCCTCGATCATAGGATACAACCGACACAACAGAACCGTTTTATCTCTGAAGCAGTCGATACGGTGTTCAACGGAAGTGTCTTTCTATGGGATACGGTAATGACTGTGCAATATGCCAAGTATGGATCAAGGGCCTTTGATGTGGCAGGGAGCCTAGATAACTTCTATGCCCGCCAGCATCCCGATGGATTCATATGCAGGGAGGTTCGCTCAAGCGATGGACATGAATCATGGAACCGGCATGATCCATCAAGTACAGGCCCTGATATCTTTGCCTGGGGAGAGTGGGACCTCTATCGTCTCTCAGGTGATGTAGAGAGACTGAAAACTGTTTTGCCTGCACTGATTGGTTATTTTTACTGGCTGCGGGCGTATCGGCGCTGGCCAGATGGATCTCGCTGGCACTCTGGTTGGGGGTCTGGGATAGACAATCAGCCCAGGCAGAGGACAGTGACCCTCCCTGGGGGTATCGATACCAATTTTGTTCCTATCCAGTACTATTGGTTCACTCCCTCTGCAATGGGATGGATTGATGCTACCGCCCAGGCGCTTCTTTCCGCCCAGACCCTGGTTAAAATGATTGACATTACAGGAAGTTGTACCGATCATCGCGATACTATCGTTGCTGAAAGGGACTTGCTATATTCTGTTATCCATACCTCCATGTATAATGAAGAAACAGGTTTTTACAGTGACCGCCATGCTGATGGAACTGTATCTGAAATAAAAAGCCTGGCTGCATATTGGGTGATACTTACAGATGATGTTCCATCTGATAGGGTTTCGCGAATGGTGGAGATGCTCGAAGATCCCAAATTCTTCAAACGGCCTCATATGATACCTGCCCTATCGGCCGATCATCCTGCATACAAGGAAAAAGGGGATTACTGGAATGGCGGTGTCTGGCCACCTACCAATTATTTGGTGTTAAGGGCTTTGCGCAAACAGGGCTATCATGATCTCGCCTACCGTATTGCCAAAAACCATCTCGATGCGGTTCTGAAAGTTTTTGAGGAAACTGGAACCGTCTGGGAGAACTATGCCCCCGAGAAGTTCGAACCGGGGAGTCTTTCAAAGCCTGACATGCTCGGTTGGAGCGGCTTGGGCCCTATAGCTGTTCTCATTGAGTTCATCTGCGGGGTAGAAATTGACATGCCAAACAGCAGGGTTGAGATCATCAGCCCCCATGCAACTGGCTATACCCTCCGAGGATTGTCAGTAGGTAAGGGTGAGCAATTGACAGTGGTTTCTTCTGAATCCGGTACAACAGTAGAAACGACCCTTCACACCCCTTTGGCTGTCGTCCAAGTGTAACCACTCGGCTGAGAAATCCCAGTTCTCTTAAGGGGCTGGGATGAATCAGAGCAGATTTTGTATGTATGTTCGTATTACTTCTGTGGAAACAGAACAAGCAAAGTAACCCCCCAGACCAAAAAGTACGCTCATTCCAAACATGCTTTTCCTTTTCTGTCTCATGATACTTCCAGACTCGATGGGTTGTCAGAGTCTTCAGCCTGCGAATAATCATTGAATGCTGACTTGAGGCTCATATGATATCACCATATGGATATGACCTGTATCCGACTCAATTGCATCTATGCTTAAATTCAGAGTTCAAGGCAATGTTCGACAGTTCGGTTTTCTCCGTGCCAATCTGCTCATCGCATTTTTTGAGGGTTTGTAAGTCTCTCTTCCACCCACAGCCAGCTCTTCTGCTCAAAGTCATCCTCAATATCCACTAGGCGCGTGGAAGTGTCATACCCCTCTGGAAGCTCAAGAAGCGCCAGTATCTCCGCAATTGGTCTGCCCGTTATTGTCTGAAGCCCAATAAGAGTGGTCTGCATGCTTACCGACTCTTGTTGTGCATTGCCATCACCGACGGTGCCCAGGTGTGGGGCAAGGAAGAACAGGGCCATCAGCAGCAAGGCTATGCATAGTGATACGGAATAGGCATGCTTGGTTGTACGCAGTTTTGGAGGGCATGCTGTTTCGCACAGGCCGCACCTGATGCAGGTGCTGGAGACAACGCGTTCCTCTGCGCTAGGATCAAGGCCGACCGGGCAGGCCTTGCTGCAGGCGCCACACGAGACGCACCTTCCCGAGGGCCTTCTGACCTTGATGATGCTGAACTTCCCCACAAAGGAGAGGACGGCACCCAAGGGACAGAGCCACCTGCACCAGGGGCGTTGGATGAAAAGCGATGCTCCGAGGGTAGTGAGGAGGATGACCAGGGCAAGGGGTGCCACCTCCCCTGTGTAGAAATGCATCAGAGCGTAGTAGGGGTCTGCCTTGATGAATACCAGGTTGAAGCTCTTTGCCGTTGCATAGAGGATGAGGGTGAGCACAAGGTAGCGTAGTATCTTGAGCATGCGCTCAGCGTTGTGGGCAACCCTCACTTGGGGTACCTTGACCCTCCTGGCCAGGGCATTGGTCCACTCCTGGACAGTGCCCAAGGGGCAGAGCCAGCCGCAGAATACAGGACCTGCGACCAGTGTGGTTATGAGCACCCCTGTCAAAAGGACGATGTTGGCCACTGCAGTCTTGGGAATGTACAGCCCCTGGCTGAAAAGGCGTGTAAGGGTAGCAATGCCGCCCATCGGGCAGATGGTATGGAAAATCCCTACAGGAAGCATCAGGGCACTGAGGAACAGGATGGCTTGGATGGATGAGCGCACTCTTTTAGACAACAGAGAAGATGATCTGTTCATCATAGCCTCCCTTTGAGCAGGTGCGGATGATGTTCAGGACTCTTTTTCCCGTGTTTGTCGCTACCAGTGAGATGGTAGCGACATTGGTGAGCTTGTCCTTCTCCGTCCAGAGTATAGGTTCCTGCAGCACAACTGCCTGCTCTGTCTTGCCAACCCTCCACTTTTGCTTGTCCAGCATGAACAGGGTCTCCTCGGCAGGGATCTTGCAGGCGCGGTGGTCTTCTGCAAAGATGACCTGTAGGGTATACGCTCCATCGTGCGCAAGCTCTATGGTGGAGCCTGGAAGGATCCTCATATCTGTCATGGTTGGTCCTGAAATCCTGAACTCCATCTCACAGGCGAACAAGGAACCTCCGATAGATACGAGCGCCACCAAAAAAAGCAGGGCAAAGCGATACTGTCTAAAACCCATGGGGTACCTCCATACCTGTCCCAGTATTGCCTCTGCTTGGAATACCTCATCGCAAGAGTGGGTAAAGATTTGGTGAAGATGGCCCTGAAAAAGGATTTTATCCATTTCCATCCTTGCTTATCGGCGAGGGCCGGGCGTACACTTGGGCCATGATATATGTAGTGGAAGACAATGATGCCATACGTGAGACTATCTGCTCGTACCTGAGGCTTGCCGAGTATGAGGTCAGGGAGTTCAGCACACTCTCCCCTGTGTTCGATTCCCTGGAGTTCATGACCCCACAGTTGTGCATCCTTGATGTGATGCTCCCGGACGGCAATGGCTTTGAGCTTGCCAAGCGTATTCGCGCCTCGTATGGCGATGTGGCTTTTCTCTTCCTCACAGCGCGTGAGTCGGAGAGCGACCGCATCCTTGGCCTGGAGCTCGGTGCAGAGGACTATATCGTTAAGCCCTTCTCTCCACGGGAGCTGGTCTTGCGCGTTCAGGCAATCCTGAGAAGGGTTGCTCTCTCCCGCCTAGACCCTGGCGAGCAGAAGGAGCGTCTTTCTGTGTGGCAACTCGGGGCCCATAGGCTCTCACTCAATAGGGCAACCCATGAGATATGGGTCAATGACGAGGATGTCCGCCTCACCCGTGTGGAGTGGAAGATCCTCTCGTTCCTCTCCTCCAACCCAGGTGATCTCATCAGCCGTGAAAGAATTCTGGGCGAATGTCTGGATTACCTGCATGACGGGTCGGACCGCACGGTCAATACCCATCTGAAGAACCTCCGCTCCAAGCTTGGTGAGGCTCAGTGGATAGAGACGGTGCGGGGCTTTGGCTACAAATGGGTAGGTGAGGTAGTGCTATGAATAGGAAAAAGGTCCAGGATTTTTTCAGGCGCCTTTCTGTGCGGTCGTTGGTCCTGGTGCTTGTCTCCCTGGGAACCTTCGCCTCCGTCCTTGCCTTGCTGCTAACCTTTGGCCTTGGAGCGATCATGCAGATGTGGCATGAGGATGAACAGTCGGCCTTGCATCAGTATGTAAGTGCCACTTTGCTGGGCCTTCACAGCGAGGCAACTGTCAAGGGCAGCAAAGTGACTCAGCCCGATCTGGCCAGTTCATTTGAAGGTCTCCCCTTTGCTCCGGAATATTTGGTGATCACCAAAGCTGATGGATCACTGCTCTACTACTACAAGGAAGCTCAGCGAGGGGAGGGGAGGGCACGGGTAGCTTTGAAAAACCTCAAGGAAATCCAGCAGTGGCAGGATGTGAGGCTCCCCGATGGCAGCGTGGCTTTCCGGTTTGCCGCTCACCTGCCTGCCTTCGACGAGAGCGAGTCCAATGGTTTTCTTATTGCCGCATCCAGACTTCTGCTCATCTGGGCTTTGGTTGCTGCCTCAGTGCTCTCCCTGTTTCTGGCCTATCTGTTTACCCGCCCCCTAAAAAAGGAGAGCAAAACCATGGTACATGCCTTGCAAGGTATGGCCAGTGGCCAAAGGGATGTCCCTTTGGTGTTGGGAAAGGTTGCCGAATTCAACGACATAGCTGTCGCCTCACAGGTGCTTCAGGAGCACCTGGTTGAGGAGGGGCAGCTGCGCAGGCAGTGGGCGGAGGATATCGCCCATGACCTGCGCACCCCCCTTTCTGTCCTGCGGGCCCAGCTGGAAGCGATGGTTGACGGTGTCTTCAAGATGGAGGCATCACGGTTGGAGAAACTGGTTCTCGAGACGGAAAAGCTGGAGGCTCTGGTGAACAGCCTTGCCCTGCTCTCCCACCTTGAGACACCGGGCTTCGTCCCTAAGCTGCAAAAAGTCAGGCTCGACTCCTTTCTTTGCAGTGTGAGCGAGCAGTATGCACCACAGGCCAGGCAGAAAGGGATGGCTTTGGAGGTGGAGTCTGTCGAGGCGACGTTGGAAGCAGACCCTTCCTTGTTGGAGCGAGCCCTGGGCAATCTCATTGCAAATGCCATCAAGCATGGCAAGGAGGGGGAGCCGATTGGGCTTGTGGTGACAGTGGGGGATGAGGGCCAGGCCATATCCCTGTGCATAGAGAATGAGGGGGGCATCAGCGAGGAGGTGCTGAGCCATATGTTTGACCGTCTCTATCGTGGGGAAGAGGCGAGGTCGACAGAGGGGGCAGGCCTTGGCCTCTCTATAGTCAAGGCGATAGTCGAGGCCCACCGGTGGGAGATACATGTCTCTTCGGAGGGTTCCACAAAGGTCCTCATCCAGTTTACCAAATCTTTACCCTAAGGGGACAGCAACTTCATGGCATGGGGGTATTGTTAGGCCATCAAATGAGACTGGAGGTCTTCAATGAACAAAAAAAGCATCAGTATGGTAGCAATCCTTCTGCTTGTAGTAACGGTAGGGGCATTTGCCTCTTCAAACAGTGACCTGAAGGGACGTGATTTCGTCCGTTTGGGCACGTTGGGTATTGTCAGCGGCACGCTCAGTGAAGATGGGGGTGAGTGGTATCTCACATCCCCAACCGGTGAGTATGCCCTGCATCTGGGAAAGTATGAGGTCATCTACCCCAAGGGCATCAACCTCAAGGAAGGATCGGCGGCAGTAGTCAGGGGCTTTGTGCTCGATTCTGACATCTCAGCGGTTACGGTAGATTCAGCCAATGCCAAGTACTCCTTACGTACGGTAGCAGGGGTCCCCCTGTGGTCCGGCCAGGGCATGAGAGAGAACCAGCAGGCTTTCCAGACCGAAAGAACAGGTCAGGCCAACTTCAGGCAACCTCTCCCTGTCATGCAGAGCAGGCAGGCTAGCTTTCAGGGCCAGGGAATGCAGGCTTTGCAGAGCAGGCAGGCTAGCTTTCAGGGCCAGGGCATGCAGGCTTTGCAGGGCAGGCAGGCTAGCTTCCAGGGTCAGGGCATGCAGGTAGTACAGAGCAGGCAGGCAAGCTCACAGGGCCAGGGCATGCAGGCTTTGCAGAACAGGCAGGCAAGCTTTCAGGGCCAGGGCATGCAGATGATGCACAGCAGGCCTGCTAGCTTCCAGGGTGGTCCCAAGTCCAGACGGTAGCTCTCCGCTACAAATAGATAGGGATGTAACCTCATAGGAACACTACGAGAACAATACAAACCTTGCAAAGAGAGGGAAGGCCGACTCAACCGTATGGTTGGATCGGCCTTCTTCCTTGTTTTATTTCTCTTTTTTACTTCCATCTCTTTGTTCTGCTCATTATGTGGATTTCGGCATCAGCCTACCTTGGTCTCATCAGGCTTGGCAATGCCGCTCATCAGGACCTTGTGGCCCTGCTTTTCAAATACCCTCTGGGCCATCGCCAACTCCTTTGCCTTCGGCTCCTGTACCCCCTTGAGGGTGTACTCGAGCTTGAGCTGTTCCCACTTGTACTGACCCATGCTGTGGTAGGGCAGCAGCTCCACCACCTCGATGCAGGAGAAGCCCTTGAGGTAGGAGGCAAGGCTCTCCAGCCTTGTCTTGTCCAGTGTCCATCCCGGGACCAGGACATGGCGCAGCCATACCTTCTTGCCAATGCTCTGGCAGTACTCCAAGGTTGCCAGTGTATTGGCATTTCCCATTCCCGTCAGGCTGAAGCTCTGCTTGTCATCAAGGCTCTTGATGTCCAAGAGGACAAGGTCCACCTCATCGATGACAGCCTTGGAGAGTTCCAGGGGAACAATGCCTGAGGTGTCGATGGCGGTGTGCAGACCCTCGCTCTTGCATCGCTGTATGATGTCTAGGGCAAAGGCGGGCTGCAGCAGCGGCTCGCCGCCACTTAAGGTGACCCCGCCCTTGGCGATGAACGAGCGGTAGGAGAGGATCTCCCTGACGGCGCTTTCGCTGTCGGTCACGCCCTTGCCCTTCATCGACCAGGTGTCGGGGTTGTGGCAGTATCGGCATCGCAGTGCACAGCCTTGGAGAAATAGCACATACCTGACTCCAGGCCCATCGAGGGTGCCGAAGGTCTCTACCGAGTGTACCGTTCCTTGTATGCTCATTCGATCCTCCTTACAGGCTCTCGTGGAAAGTTCTGTGGATGACATCCAGCTGCTGCTCACGCGTCAGCTTGATGAAGTTTACTGCGTAGCCACTGACACGTATGGTCAGCTGAGGATACTTCTCGGGGTGGTCCATCGCATCAAGGAGGGTGCTCTTCTCCATGACATTGACGTTGATGTGATGCCCTCCCTCGGCGAAGTAGCCGTCCATGAGGGTGACCAGGTTTGCCTTCTGCATCTCCCTATCCTTGCCTAAGGTGCCTGGGATGATGGAGAAGGTGTAGGAGATCCCATCCTGGGCATAGTCGTAGGGGATTTTGGCAACGCTCTTCATGCTGGCCACACACCCTTTGGTGTCACGCCCGTGCATGGGGTTCGCCCCCGGGGCAAACGGCTCGCCCTTCTTTCTTCCGTCGGGGGTGGAGCCTGTCTTCTTGCCATAGACGACGTTGCTGGTGATCGTCAGAACGGACAGGGTGGGGACGCTGGAGCGGTAGGTGTGATGGCTTCGCATCTTGGTGATGAACATCTTCACCACCTCTATTGCGATGTCATCCACACGGTCATCGTTGTTGCCGAACATGGGGAACTCCCCTTCGATCTCAAAGTCCACCGCAAGGTTGTTCTCACCGTATATGGGCCTTACCTTGGCGTACTTGATGGCCGACAGGCTGTCCGCTACAACACTCAGACCTGCAATGCCCCCAGCCATGGTCCTGAGGACCTTCTCATCATGCAAGGCCATCTCGATGCGCTCGTAGCTGTACTTGTCGTGCATGAAATGGATGACGTTGAGCGTGTCGATGTAGAGCTTGGCAAGCCAGGCGCTCATGACATCAAACTTCTCCATCACATCATCATAATCAAGATATTCGCTTGTGATGGATCGTGTCTTGGGTCCAGCCTGCTCACCGCTTATCTCATCACGACCGCCGTTGATGGCATAGAGCAGCGTCTTTGCAAGGTTTACCCTGGCTCCGAAGAACTGCATCTGCTTTCCGATGGCCATCGCCGAGACACAGCATGCGATGCCGTAGTCGTCCCCATAGTCCTCTCGCATCAGGTCGTCGCTCTCGTACTGGATCGAGGATGTCTCGATGGATAGGTTTGCACAGTAGCTCTTGAACTGCTCAGGCAGGCGCTCGCTCCACAAGACGGTGAGGTTGGGCTCGGGGGCCGGACCAAGGTTGGTGAGGGTGTGCAGGAAGCGGTAACTCATCTTGGTCACCATGTGCCGCCCGTCATGGCACATTCCTGCAATGGTCTCGGTAACCCAGGTGGGGTCGCCGCTGAACAGCTCGTCATAGGCGGGGGTCCTGAGGAACCTGACAATGCGCAGCTTCATGACAAAGTGGTCTACAAACTCCTGGATCTGGCTTTCGGTGTATGTGCCTCTCTTCAGGTCCCTCTCGCTGTAGACATCCAGGAAGGTGGAGACTCTGCCTAGGCTCATCGCCGCACCGTTCTGCTCCTTGATGGCAGCAAGGTAGGCGAAGTAGAGCCACTGTATAGCCTCCTTGGTATCGGCTGCAGGTTTGGCGATGTCAAAGCCGTAGGAGAGGGCCATCTGGTGCAGCTCCTCTAGCGCCCTGACCTGCTCGCTGAGCTCCTCCCTGTCACGGATGGTGTCGCTATCCATGACATCAAAGAGATAGTTCTCCTTGGCATGCTTTTTCTGTGCTATGAGGTAGTCTGTTCCGTACAGCGGGACGCGGCGGTAGTCGCCGATGATCCTGCCCCTGCCGTATGCATCGGGAAGGCCTGTGATGATGCCGGTGTGGCGGGCCATCTTCATCTCCGGGGTGTAGACATCGAAGACCCCGTCATTATGGGTCTTGCGGTAGGTGAAGACCTGGTCGATATCGTCGGGCAGCGTCTTGCCATAGGCCTTGAGCTCGGTATGGACCAGGCGGATGCCCCCGAAGGGCATGATGGCGCGCTTGAGCGGCTCGTCGGTCTGCAGGCCCACGATCTCTTCAAGCTCCTCGTTGATGTAGCCCTTGTTGTGGCTGGTTATGGTGGATATGGTCTGCTCGTCTATACCATACATGCCCCCCCTCTCCCGCTCGACGGCAAGAAGGGAGGAGAGCTCCTCCCAGAGTTTCTTTGTTTTTGCCGTGGGAGGGGCAAGGAAGGATGCATCCCCGTCGAAAGGGGTGTAGTGCTCCACAATGAAGCCTCTGGTATCTATTTCAAATGATGTGTGTTGGTTTTGGTCAGCTGTAGCGTTCATGTGTATCCTCTGCTATAGTATTTGGGTGCATGCGTGCATGCCCTCATGAGTAAGGTTTACCATGCAGAGGATTTTTATACTGTGACTCAAATCACATTTGACACCAAGAGAGGATTTCTTGTGGAAAGCTATGAACCCTGCAACGGTTGCACCAATGACCATTGCATCAGAAACGTACCGTTGTTCGCCACACTCAATCGGGAGGCGATGCATGCCCTCACCGCCCAGATGGCGCACAAGACCTTCAAGAAAGGGGAGATCCTGGTCCGTGAAGGGGACCGCCCCCTTGGCTTCACCGTCATCCGTGAAGGCAGTGCCAAGGCATACAGGACCACCTTTGATGGCCGTGAGCAGATCCTCTACATCTTCCCTGAAAATGACTACTTCGGGGCACGGTTCCTCTTTACCGAGGAGAAGGTGCCCTACTCGGTTGAGGCCCTGGAGGAGACGAAGGTCTGCATCCTCTCCAAGGAGCAGTTCTCCTCGCTGCTGCTGGAGCACAGCACCGTGGCCTTGCAGATCATCGAGGCGATGGCCAACAGGATGAGCCGCCTTGAACTGGTCCTGCAGAGCATGGGAGGGCGCAACGCCGAGCTGAGGATTGCCTCGCTGCTGCTGGAGTTCAAGGATACCTACGGCAGGATGAACGGCGAAATCCTTGAGATTACGCTTCCTTTGAGCAGGGAGGGGTTGGCAAACTATCTGGGCCTGGCAAGGGAGACCCTCAGCCGTAAGATGGCCCAGTTGGAGGAGGACGGCATCATCGAGAGCGTGGGGGCGAAGACCATACGGATCGTCGACCTCACGCGGCTTCAGGACCTGTCGGTCCTTTCTGACTAAAGGGCCTCGGCCCGCTCGTACATCGCCTTGATCTCAGAGTCTGGCATCGCCGCTTTGAGCAAGTAGGCTATGATGATTATCCCGGGGATGTCCACGAGCATCCTGGTGATGGCGAAGACCGGTCCAAGGGAGGCCACCTCAAAGAGGAACATCGGGATCTTTGTCGTCGACCAGGCGCCCAGGAAGATGAGGATATTGGTGAACTTCACCCCCTTTTTCATGAACACGGCGGCCACAGGGAAGGCGCCATACAGCGGTCCTGCCGCAGCAGAGCCTATGAACAGGGCAAGCAGTATCCCCTTGAGCCCCGATCGGTCACCCATGAACCTAACCATCGTGTCCTTGGGCACCCATACATCCAGCAGTCCCAACAGGATGAAGATGGGCGGGATGACCAGGATCATCTCCCGAAGCTGGTAGACGGTGGTCTGCACCACCTTCTCTCCCACCTCCCAGTTGAGCGAGCCATAGAGGACCAGGAAGGCGAGTACGATGAGAAAGGCCTTGTAACGAGCAAACAATGCTTTCATAGCATGACCTCCATGACTTTTCCAATGACCGAAGCTACGACAAATGAGAAGAAGAAGGCAAACAGATTCCTCAGGATGGCAAGACGCTTGCCAAAGTACCGCATCTCAACGGGAAGGGTCACAATGCCGACCATCATCAGCGAGGAGACGAAGGCGGCTATCTGCATATAGCCCGCTCCCCCTTGCAAGAGCAAGGCTGCAGTGGGGAAGGCTACAAAGCCCGGGATGAGGGTCACCGCCCCTACAAGGGAGGCCAGGATGACGCCAAGCCACCCTGATTCCGCCCCTATGATGCGCAAGATCATGTCATGGTCCAACAGCGCGAGCAACAGGCTCACCACAAGTATGACGACCAGGAACTGCGGAAGGATATTCTCAAACGCCTTCCACGCCTTCTTGAGGGCCTTCATGCTTTTCTCCCGGTCTTTAGTAAAGGAGAGTGCCAGCAAGAGTGTAGCCCCCCCATAGAGTACGATATTCATTCGTTCTGTTCCTTTTGTGCAATACTGATGGGCTATGTATATCCTAAAAGCTTGTTAATAGCAATTAGTTTGATAGGAATTATGCACGGTTCGATGTTCGTTCACGTTAGGAAGGTGTGCAGGGGCTGTATGCATTTTTTCCAATATGTGCCAGATGGATTTTTATAGCCAAAAGAGGGAATTTGATGTTCGAATAGAACTATTACCTTGCGCTTTGGCCATTGGTGGGCTACCATTTGGATAGAAAGTTTCATGAAAGAAAAAACGGAGGTAGTATATGGCTAATGTCCAATCGATTCTGGATGAGAAGGGAAGCAAGGTATTTAGCATTCGTTCTGAGGACTCTCTTTCCCATGCCCTGTTGAAGTTGACCGAACATAAGATAGGGGCTTTGTTGGTTGTCGATGAGGCGAATACCATCAAGGGTATTCTCTCCGAGCGTGACATCATCCGCCATTTTTCACGCAAACTCGAACACCTGAACACCGCATCCATCGCAGTACGTGAAGTGATGACCACTGCTGTCACCCACGTAAACCCCACACAGAGCCTGGAAGACTGTCTGCAGCTGATGACAGCGGGACACTTCAGGCACCTTCCTGTTGTCGATGGAGAGAAGATTGTCGGGATGATCTCCATCGGGGATGTGGTGAAGCTCGCCTTGGATGAGCGCGATTTCCAGATTGGTGAGTTGGAGCAGTACATTACCAGCCCCTACTGACCGGTATAAGCCATTCTTTTAGGAACCCGCACAGCTGCCCTTGGTAGGAGTGGCCGTGTGGGTTTATTGTTTGTACATTACGCCAAGGAGAATATAATGGACGAAAAGAAAAAAATAGAGTTGAAAGAGATCATAGGAAAGCTTCATAGCGGGGCATCCCCGGAATCGGTGAAAGAGGAGTTCCTGCAGAAGTTTGGCCAGGTCAGTGCTGCAGACCTTGCAGAGGCTGAGAAACAGCTCATGCAGGAGGGCATGCTGCTTGAAGAGGTGCAAAAGCTCTGTGATGTGCATGCTTTTGTATTCGAGGACAACCTTCAGGCGGTGAGCAAGAGCAAGCAGGTGGACTCCACCCCCGGCCACCCTGCCTTTGTATTCAAGGGCGAGAACACCGGCCTGAAGGCATTCCTGGCAAAGGAGTTCGAGCCTGCACTGGCCGCATTTTCCAAGGATGCTTCGGAAAAAAACACCACAGCACTGAACCAGGCGGTAAAGAGCCTCTCCAAGCTGCATGTGCACTATCAGAGAAAGGAGAACCTCCTTTTCCCCTACCTGGAGAAGGCGGGCATAACAGCCCCTCCCAAGGTGATGTGGGGTGTGGACGATGAGATACGTGCCCTGTGGAAAGAGGCCCTTGCTGATCTGCCCACAAAGGGCAAGGCGGTGCTGCCTGTAGTGGAGAAGCTGTTGGAGCAGGTGAAGAGCATGATCACCAAAGAGGATAACATCCTCATGCCCATGCTGCTTGAGAACCTTGACGCCGAAGCCTGGCTGAATGTAGCGCGTGACAGCGCCGACATCGGCTACTGCTTCAACGGCGGCGTTGAGGGGGCCTCCCCAAGTGATGCCCTCGCCTGGTACCGTTGGAACTTCAGCATGAGCGGCACAAGCGAGACCCTTGAGCAGAGTGGGGGCACCGTGAAGCTTCCCAGCGGAAGCTTCACCTTGGAGGAACTTGCTTGCATGCTCAATGCGATGCCCGCCGACATCACGTTCGTCGGCAAGGATGACAGGGTTCGGTACTTCTCTGAAGGCAAGGAGCGGGTCTTCCCACGCACACGCAGCATCATCGGGCGGGAAGTGGCGCACTGCCACCCCCCGAAGAGCCTGCATGTTGTGGAGAAGCTGGTGGAGGAGTTCAAGGCCGGTGTTAAGGATGAGGAGTCCTTCTGGCTGCAAAGAGGGGATGCTTTTGTCCTGATCCGCTACTATGCGGTTCGCTCTACAGGAGGTGAGTATCTTGGCGTCATGGAAGTGACTGAAGAGATATCTGCCCTGAGAAGCCTTGAGGGCAACAAGTTGCTCGCGGATTGACCTCTATAGGGCCTGAGGGAGGGTTATCCTCTCTCAGGTTCGTTTTCCTTTTTCATCTTTTCAATGACAGCCATATAGGCGTATATCTGTCCCTGGATCTCTGAGTTCTTCAGTTCGCCCCTTCCCGCCCAGTCATGGCCTTCATATATGGTCAGGTGGTGCAGTTCCCCTTCCAAGTCATGTATGTTCACGTTGGAAAGCTTGATGCGATTTTCCAAAAACATGAAGGTTGTATCATAGCCGTCATGAAACGCCTGCTCTTCTGAGGTGAGTTCCTGTTCTGTGTCCTTATCGTGCATGAGTACTGATCCCTATCCTGACCGAATCGCCAATTTTTCAAAAAGACTCGTCAGTTGTGTTGCAATTATTTGGTCATTGAGAGTTTGAATATCTCTCAAAGCCCGATCTTTATAGGATTGTGCAATAGAATCAGCTTTTTGTACACCACCTAGGAGTTCCACCAGTGCGACGGCCTTGGCCAGCGAAGAGGAGGAAAGCGATTTGCCCCTCCCCTGCAGCAGGAGCGTGAGCTCTCTCTTCCCCTCGGGCATGCCCTCCTCCGCCTCAAGGGCGAAGAGCAAGGGGAGGGTGGGTATGCCCTCCTTGAGGTCCTTGCCCGTATGCTTGCCTAGCTGCTCTTTCTTCCCTACATAGTCGAGGATATCGTCCTGAATCTGAAAAGCCATGCCCATGGCGTAGCCTATGCGGTGACAGACCATCCTCTCAAGCTCAGAAAGCTTGCCGACCGAGGCCCCTGCATAGCAGCTGAGGGCGAACAGCGAGGCTGTCTTTCCCCCGATCCTACGGAAGTAGGTCGTCTTGGATATGAAGAAGTCCCCCTGTCCCGCATCCTGTTCGAGCTCGCTTTCACACAGCCTTGAGAGGGCATTGGAGACCACTCGGGCATTCATCGTCTCCTCTCCACGGTCCTCTTCAGAGACAAGTGCGAGGGCTCGGGCAAGCAGGTAGTCGCCTGCAAGCACTGCCTGCTTCGCCCCTCTCTGGGCAAACAGGGTGGGCACGCCGCGACGTTTCTCTGCCGAGTCGATGATGTCATCATGGGCGAGGGAGGCGAGGTGGATCATCTCAAGGACACTGGCCACCCTGATAGCCTGGTCCCTGTCGGAATCCTCGCCAAGGCGTGAGCACAGCAGCACAAGAGCCGGGCGCAGCATCTTGCCGCCCGACTGTACATGCGACCGTAGGAGGCTCTGGATGAAAGAGTGTGCATCAGATACGGTCGCTGCAATGGTCTGCTTCACGACCTCAAGCTCCTTTGCAAGGGCAGGTTCGTATAAAGAGTGCATCCTATACGCCCTGGTTCCGCTCAAGCTTGCGCTTCATCTGCTTTTTGGTGAACTCAGGCTCTCCCATGAAGAGATAGGTCTTCTTGGCAAGGGGGGTCTTGTTCCACAGCTTCTTCAAGTAGGGCATGACCCAGTAGTCAAGGCCGAAGGCACGGCCCGCTCCTCCGAGCATCACAATGGAGACCGCCATGTACCAGAAGATCTCCTTGCCGGCCAAGGCCCCAATGAGGAACATGGTTGAAAGGCCCAGGGAGACCACCGCGGCCGGGAAGGTGAACAGGCCACCTATGAAGCACAGTCCGATACCCACCTCTGCAAGAACGATGAGCACCTGGAACAGGTAGGGAGCCTGGGAGACGAACACCTCGTTTATCCAGGTGTAGAGTGCCAGCGGTTCTGCAAGGACAGGGGGGGCGAACTGTTGCACAGCCTCGGCGACTGCGGTCGCTGTCTCCACTGCTGCATCCCCCCAGGCCTCTGAAGCCGCACCGACTGCATCGGCCGCTCCCCAGTAGACCTTCGAGCCGGTGGTGTCGGAAAGCCATCCTCCGGTGATCTTGCCGAACCCTTCGATGAGCCACATGACTCCTAGGAAAATCCTCAGGAAAGCTGTCCAGTAGGAGGGGACGCGATAGGAGGCCATCCCTCCGATGAGCGACCTCTTGTGCTTGATCTCCAGTATCTCATGCTTGAAATAGGTCCAGGCACCATTTACCCCACATACCCCTGCCTGGTAGTACATGTTCACCGCATGCTTCATCGCTTGTGCGAAGAAGCCGGACAGGGAGATGCCCCCCGTATGGGAGACGGCATACTTGCCCCCTATGGAGACCATGTACCCATGGAAGTTCGACTTGAAGGGCTTCGGAGGTGTTGCCTTCTTGCCCAGCTGACCCTTGATGGTGTAGATCACCCCATCAGTAGCGGTCTTGGCGCTCTGCTCCGCTGCCTCGACGATCTGGGGGACAGGACGGTTGTCCTCCTGGAAGTACATGCCGTCCCCTACGACGTAGACATTGTCATAGTCAGGGGACTGCATGTACTCATTTACCAGCTTGCGTCCCATCTTGCCATCTTCAATGGCAAGGCTCTCGCCAAAGGCCGTGCCGCGCACGCCACAGGTCCACACGAGCGTCTTGGTCTTGATGACCTCCCCACCCCTGATGGTGAAGCCATCCTCATCAACCTCGGTGATGAGGGAGTTGAGCATGATCTCGATGCCCTGCTTGCGCATATAGCTCTCTGCCTTCTGGCGGGGGCCTTCGGGCAGCATGTTGAGGATCTGTCCAAGGGCCTCACAGTTGATGATGCGCACATCGCCGTCGTCGAGCTTGTTCTTTTCGCACAGTATGGGCAGCCACTCTGCAAGCTCGCCGACGAGCTCCACGCCGGTAAAGCCTCCACCGGCCACGACAAAGGTGAGCATCTGCTTGCGCTTCTCTGCATCGGCCTCCCTTGAGGCATCCTTGACCATCATCTCAATGTGGTAGCGGATGGCCAGGGCATCCTCAAGGCTCCAGAGATAGAAGGCGTGCTCCTTTACCCCGGGTATCTTGAAGTCGGCGGTCTCTCCTCCTGTGCCGATGATGAGCTGGTCATACGGGTAGGACCCCCTGACCCCTGAGAGCACCTGCTTGGTAAAGTCGATGTCCTGGATCTCATCCTGGACAACATGGACCATCTTGCCGGAAAAGATCCGGTCAAAGGATATCTTGACAGAATTCTGCTTTACCCTGTTGCCTGCAACTTCATGCAGCTCTGTCATGAGGATGTGGTGCCTGTTGCGATCGATCAAGGTGATCTCCACCTGGTCTTGCATCTTCCTGAAGGCCTTGTGCAGGTTCTTGGCTGCATGTACTCCAGCGTACCCCCCACCAAGTATTACAATACGTTTCTTTTCCATTTTCCTATCCTTCTGAGCCGTGTGCTTAGGAATATACCTTTTCCTTTTCGTTCATGGACAAAGTGCAGACTCGTGTTTATCCGCCATATACTAGCATAAGACTATGGTATATGGCAATTGTTGCTCTATTTATCGATTGCATACTCTCACATTTTTTCTCTTTTGTAACCCTTTCGACTCAGCTTTATCGCTAGTATTATGTGAAACTTGGCAAATGAACTGCCGGTTGTTAGAAAAGTATGGATTGTGAAGGATGTTTCTTCTCAAAAGCGATTCTATTAAGAGTAATAAGCATAAAGAATTAAAAAACTTTCTCAAATATGGCAAAATACATGGATATTTTTCTAGTGAAATATTGATAAGCATTATCAAATGTGTATATGATTAGATATGAATGAATAGTGAAACACTAGGTATCAAGGAGAGATAATTCATGAAAAGATCAATAAAGTTGGCATCTGTAGCCATAGTCCTGCTTATCGCACTGGTTGGCGTAGGGTGTGCCAAGGAAGAGCCCAAGGCCGCACCCGCACCCAAGGCTGCCGAAGCTGTTGCTGCACCTGCACCCAAGGCGGCTGCAGAGCCTGCGAAAGGGGACCTGAAGGACGGCATCTATTTTGCAATGGATGAGGAGTTCGCTTCCTCTGGGTGGAAAGAAACCGTCACCCTTACCGTTGTCGGGGGAAAGGTCACCGCAGCAGACTGGAATGGTGTCAACATTGCAGGGGGGGCTGACAAGAAAACCTTTGACAAGGCCGGCAAGTACAATATGGTGAAGTTCGGCAAGGCTCAGAGCGAGTGGTCGGTCCAGGCCCAAAAGGCTGAACAGCACCTGATCGGCACAGGGGACCCGACTGCCATCACATATAAGGATGCAGAGGGCCACACCGATGATATTGGCGGTGTCTCTGTCCATGTGGACGGCTTCTTTACCCTTGCCCAAAAGGCACTTGCTGCTGGCCCTGTAGGCCGCGGCCCCCATGCCGATGGCGCCTACTTCGCCATCGATGAGCAGTTCGCCTCCTCCGGATGGAAGGAATATATCTCCCTCACCGTTCTGAACGGCAGGCTTGCTGCGATCAACTGGAGCGGTGTCAATCGCGCAGGTGATGACAAGAAGGCCTTTGACAAAGCCGGCAACTACAACATGGTCAAGTTCGGCAAGGCCCAGGCTGAGTGGTCGGTCCAGGCTGCCCGGGCTGAGAACCACCTCGTTGAGAAGCAGGACCTCAAAGCCATCACGTACAAGGATGCAGAGGGCCATACCGATGATATCGCAGGTGTCTCTGTCCATGTGAACAGCATGTACGCCCTGGCCGGGAAGGCTTTGGCCGCCGGTCCTCAGAAGATCGGCCCCTATGCCGATGGCACCTACGTTGCCAGCATGGATGCCTATGATGCAAATGGGTGGAAAAGCTCTGTTTCACTCTATGTCAGAAACGGCAACATCGTGCATGCCTACTACAGTGGCGTCAATGCCGCAGGGGACGACAAGCAGGTATTCGCCTCTGAAGGCAAGTACGGCATGATCAAGGGCAGCAAGATCGGCAAGGAGTGGCATGAGCAGGCCCAGGCTGTCGAAGCGTACCTGGTCGAAACCCAGGATCCCAAGAAGATCAAGTTCTCCAATGCCGAAGGCAACACCGACGACATTGCAGGGGTATCGATGCATGTCGGTGATTTCTTCACCCTTGCTGCAAAGGCCCTCGCTGCCGGACCGAAGCAGTAAGCCTTCAGCGTAGGCCCTGGCTTTTTGAAGGCCCTGTGATGCACGTCATCACAGGGCCTTTCCTAGCTTTCCATATCAGCTACGGTATTCCTGCCCATATGTTTCGCCTTGTACAGCGCCTTGTCCGCCTGTTCGATGAGCTCTTGGGGCGTTTGGTCTTCGCTCCATTGCGCGACTCCGATGCTCACGGAGAGCTCAAGGGCAGGGTGCTCCTCAAAAGTGTGCTCGCAGATGGCGTACTGTGTGGTCTGCGCCGTGGCAAGTGCCTGCTCCAGGGTCGAGGAGGTGAGGATGACGGCAAACTCATCCCCCCCTATCCGTGAGCAGATGCCCGAAGCCTGGGTGTTTTCGCGGATGATGGCGGCCACTGCCTGCAGAATCTTGTCCCCTACCAGATGTCCGTAGGTATCATTGACCAGCTTGAAGCCGTCAATATCGAGCAGCAGGAGGGAGAGGGGAGCCTTTGAGGCCTTGGCGTGGAGAGCAAGCTGCCTCAGCTGGGTTTCAAAATACCGCTTTGTCCCCAGCTGGGTCAGGTACTCGACCTCCAGGGAGTGTTCGCGCAGATGCAGCACTATGCAGATTGCCAGGGAGACAAGGAGGATGATCAGCACGAAGAGGCCGAGGATGATGAAGGACATGTTTTGCACCGTGTGTTCAAGGGTTGCTATGCCGAAGCCCGTGCTCACCACCCCCAGAACCATATTACTCTCCTCATCGATGATGGGGGCATGGGCAAAGATGGACGGGCCCCACACTTCGTGCTCCATAACCCCAGTGGTCACCCCCGTTGCCTGTGCAAATGCTTGGTTGCATGACGAAGAGACGCCCATGTCCTGGAAGACCGGCCTTAGGGGATCATCCTCTCTGCGGCTATCCAGGACAAGCAGGGATGTGGAGGCTCCTGTCCTTGTCTGGGTGTACAGGTAGTCAACGTTTGCACCTTCCCGCAGGTTGATGAACATCTCCTGCATCAGGGCGTACTGGTGCATGTCGATGCTTTCAGGGTCATCCTGGACCGCCTTGGCAAGGTGGAGGTAGGGCAGGTTGTCGTTCGCCAGAAAGGTGGCTGTGGTTTGGGCTACGGCCAACGCCCTCTGCTCCATTTCACCAAGCATTGCCTGCTTGTAGCTAGAGAGGAGCACCTTTGCTGGCAACAGCAGGAAGAGGGTGACCAGTACAACAGTGAGGACAATGAGCGTGCAAGAGCGTCTGAACCGGAGTGAACAATATGCCACAGCAACAACAACCTTTTACTCTATGCAATTAGCTATATTTTATCATGACAAGGCGGATAAGGGTAGCAATATCTTTGGATAAACCAATACAATCCAACGCTGCGGTGCATGAAGGAGGGAAAGCTTGAATCTGGGGCCCGCTAACGATACACTACGTGTCATTGGGGGGTATGGTGAATGTTTGGTGACGTGGTCTCCTTGTTCCTGTTCGCCTTTGCGACGAGCTTCTCTCCCGGACCCAATACGATAAGCAGCGCTTCCATGGGGCTCTCCTTTGGATACAAGCGCTCCTTCAAGTATCTGCTAGGTATTGCGGTAGGATTCTTCTTCATCATGCTTTGCTGCTCGCTGCTGTCGGCCATCATCCAGCAGGAATTGCCAAGGGTGGTCCCGACCCTCTCCTACATCGGGGCCCTCTACATATTCTATCTTGCATACCACACCCTCAGAAGCGGGGGCTCCCTTATCAAGGGGGAGGCCAGGCCCTTGGGGTTTGTCCGGGGCTTCATGCTGCAGGTGGTCAATCCCAAGGTCATCATCCTGGGCATCACCGTCTACACAACCTTCCTGGCCGAAATGCCCCACTCCTGGTTCAACCTCATCTTCTCCGCCTTTGGCTTCACAATCATGAGCTTTACCGCGGTCTCCACCTGGGCAAGGTTCGGCTCGCTCATCGGCGACCTCATGCAGCAGGAGAGGACCAGGAAGATCATCAACACGATCCTTGCCCTGTCGCTATGCTATGTGGCCATCCGGATGATGGTGCAGGCCTGACACTTCCCGAACTTGTTCACTGCACCCCCAAAACACGAAAGAGCCTCACTGGGAGGCTCTTTCTGTTTTGGGCTTTCGCTTTTATACCACAGTGGTCAGTGCGATGGTGATCGTGGCCAGGTAGGTGCCTGCAGGAGCGAGGGCTGCGGAGCCGGGACTCTTTTCCTTTATCCTTATGGGAACATCCTTAAGCGTTCCGAAGGTGTTTACAGGAGAAGCTGGAATGGTCTGCCCCTGGGGGGTGACCGTCAGTTCGACAACGCCGTTATCGGATGAGAGTGCGCCTACAGAGATTGCAAGAAGCACCGCCGCCTTGGTGTTGTTGATGCCCGAAAGGTACCCAACAAGTACAGGGGCCTTGAGGTCGAGCATGGCGATGGTGGTGTCGACGGAGGAGGAGACAGCACCCTTGAACTTTGCAATGGAGTTGAAGGCTCCTGTATTGGCTATCAGTCCAGAGGTTACGCCAAAGGCTGAGAAATCGGATACGGATGAGTTCACTATGACAGTTGCAGGACCCTGTGCATCCTCAGCAGCGGCGAAGAGGCCAAAGAGAGCGAGTACAAGGATTAGGAGTATGGCTATTGTTCTTTTCATGATGTTTTCCTTTTGGAAGCCGGGGGCTTCAGTGCAAGTTGCTCTTTTCCTGAGCATACGTGTACTATACTAGGCCCCCAGACTTATGTCAATACAATTGAATTGAAAATGCAATGCATATTACTGCTTTTTACTATATTTAAGTAAAAGCTTTAAGGAAAAAGAAATAAAAATTTTATATAATAAATCACTTATGACATGTAGTCTTGGAATAGGCATATTTTCTTACATCTTCAACATGTTTTCTCATAGCTGTAAGGCATATGGAGCGTCATCAAGCTACAGGTATGGGGTAAGTGGGGCTGTATTGTTGGAGGTGAAGGCCTTCCAGCCATCTCGTGGCTGGAAGGCCTTCGTGTCGGTTACCACCGGGTGGATGCGCAAGCTCTTTTTCAGGTTTCTCTTCAGGAGGGGAGGTGGGGGGCCTCAAACCCAAAACGGGCATAAAGCTCTTTCTGATCCTCTGTTATCTCACCGAGGTAGGGGCTGTGGTCATCACTGCGGTACTGCTCCAGCATATCCAGTTGGTCCAGCAGGGATGTCATCGTATGGGTTGCATAGAGTTCCTTCTCCCTCATTGTCTTGTCGATGGCTGCGACATACATATGGGCGACGAACTGCACAAACAGCTTTCCTTCAAGGTTCTGCTCATAGGAGACCAGCGTCCCGCGCATGTTCAGCCTCTCCTTGAGATTACCGAAAGCATCCTCTATCAGGGTGCGCGATCGGTACACCTCCAAGGCTTCTACCGGGGCCTTTATGTCGTTTGAGATGAGGGCGAAATGACCGAAGTCCCGCTGCTGTGCATCAAGGGCATCCTGGCGCAGCGTGATGGCAATCCTCCTTGGATGGGTCTGTCGGAGGTGGAAGTACCTCTCATAGAGATGCTCGTGGGCGGACACCCGCTTGTTGGCGTACAGCTCCTGTTCGAGCTGGTCAAGGCGTTTGTTGAAGGCAACCTTGTCGTCGATGGCCAGGCGCTCATCGTAGTAGAGGTGTACATAGATGCGCTTGTCCGCTTTGATGACCTCAGAAGTGCGCTTCTTCACCCTTTCATGCGGCCATACGCTCATCACTGAGTAGCATCCAATCTTATGGCCTGTGTGGTAGTGTGCCCGTGTCCGTATGGTATCCCTCACCGCCTCGAGGTGCTGCTGAATGAAGGGCGATGAGACGGGGGCGCCCATGAGAAACTTGTAGTGGTTGGTATAGAGGTCGTTGATGTGCCCTTCACTGTAAAAGTCATAATCAAGGACAAGCTTTACTTTTCCCGTGATCAGATCCTCAAGGTCCCTGAGCACTCCCTTTATCATGGGAAGGTCTGACAAGCTCCTGGGGAGCCTCCTATAGCCTACAGGCATGTTCGACCTTTCGCCGCTCATCAGGCAGAGGTTGATCTCTGCCATCGGGTCGCTCTGCTTGTCATTTCTGTACTTAACCTGGTTGAGGGTTTCGGAGAATGAGGAGATTGTGGAGATGTCGAAAGCGAGGTAATCCTGCTCGTTGCGCCTTGCCACCTGCAATTGGAAGAACTGTTGCTTCGCCTCCTCGGTGACAAGCTGGAACAACTCGCTGCACCGCTGGGTGGGGATGGGCCCCCCGTAGGGCAGCAGGTGGGTTGCCGCCCACCTGGGGAAGCGGCTTATGGTGTTGTTCTCCTCCAGTATGAGGAAGTAGACCAGCGAAAGCATCTGGTTGGAGGAGTCGGGAAAGCACCTCTGTAGGTCCTCTGATATGCCGTGGAGCTCTCCTATCCTGTCAAGCAGGTAGGTCGCTCCGTAGAACTTCCTGATGGATTCCGAAGGCAGTGAAGCTCCGGGCATCCCCTGCCTGAGCTGCTCAAGCTCCTTTTGCATCCTGTACTGCTTGTTGGGGACAAACACGTTGTCCACAAGCTTTCCGATGCATACACGCGTATTGCGGGACTGCTGCTTCTCCTTGTCCCAGTACGCTGTTGATTCATATACATAGGTGGTTTTGTTCTTCTTATTCTTTACATATACCAATGACACACTATCACTCCTCATTGGTATACTTATACCTTGGTTTATAACTAAAAACAAGAGTGTTTTATCTTTAAAAGTTTAAATACAATGGATTTAAACATTCATTGGTATAATTATCTCATATCTTGGTTCGATTCTCCATGCTTGCTTGTTCATCCGCAAGAGCATAGGATATGGTCTCTTAAAAAGTTAGATAAATCATTAACATACAATTATATACTATAATATTCCATAAGGAAGAAACTGATTGATTTCAAATGTTATGTTCCTTATGTCAGATAATGTATCTGTTTTCAATCTACTTTTACAGCAAAATTGAGATAATATTTGTAATAATTGAAATATATAGTGAATATTTGAAAATAATTAAATGTTTATAAAATAGTGTCAATAACATATGGTATATATATTTATATGATTTTAAGAGTGAATATATCGCTCCAAGACCAGTGTCTAACCTTGACATTATTATGAAATATTCCGTATTTTTACTAGATAAACCATACAAAAGAGGAGAATCAACGTATGAAAAAACTAAGTATATTAACCTTAGCCCTATTGCTACTAGTTACTGGAGGCCTCTTTGCTGGCGGAGAAACCGAGACAAATGTCGAGACAATTGTGTTCGGTGATGTTTCGTGGGACTCAGTCCAAGTGCATAACAGAATAATGGCCTTCATTATAGAAAACGGATTAACAGGATACAAGGCAGACTTTATTCCTGGAGACACCCTTCCCATCCTCAATGGATTGAAGCAGGGGGACCTTGATGTGGATATGGAGTCATGGCACTCCAACTTCCCCGAAGTGTACCGCAAGGGTATTGAGTCAGGGGACATTGTTGACCTCGGACAGAACATGCCGGATGCACCACAGGGCTGGTGGGTGCCACGCTATCTTGTAGAGGGACCTGATGCCTTGGCGCCGGACCTTAAGAGCGTAGCCGACCTTGCAAAATACCCCCATCTCTTTCCCGATCCAGAAGACCGTTCAAAAGGACAGATCCTGGGTGGGGTGGCAGGATGGTCACAGATGAAGATCTCTGAAAAGATTTTTGACGACAACAATCTCAGTGAGACTTTCAACCTTACTATCGCTGGAAGCGGTTCCGCCATCGCAGCGACCATGGTCAGCGCCTATAAGAAGGGAAACCCATGGGTAGGGTACTACTGGGCCCCGACAGCGGTTTTGGGCCGACTTGATATGGTGCGCCTGAAGGGAAGTGAATACGACCCCGCACTGGTCAATGTCCTGGTGCACAAGTCCATGCTCGAAAGGGCTCCCGACGTTGTGGAGATCCTGACAGCATACTCGACCACCGTTGCAGAGAATAATGAATTCCTTGCAAAAATGGACAATGAAGGGTGGTCAACGCAAGAGACTGCCATATGGTTCCTGCAGAATAAAGAGAATACCTGGAAAGCCTGGGTTTCCCCCGCAGTTGCAACCAAGGTGAACAGTGCCCTGGAGGCACTATAAGAGAATATAGTATGATAGATGAAAACAGTATGCAGATAGTCATCAGAGACCTGTGGAAGGTGTACGGCAAAGATACGAAACGTGTCTTTCAGAAGGACCTTCGAGACAAGAGCAAAGATGAGATCCAAGCTGAGACCGGTTGTATCCTAGGGATGCGCGACATCAACTTGGAGATCAAGAAGGGGGAGTTCTATATACTTATGGGACTCTCCGGGAGTGGGAAATCCACCCTTATCAGAGCCCTGATCAGGCTGGTGAAGACAACCAAAGGCTCGATTGAGATCAATGGTGAGGATATTACCAAAATGAGCTCGGACGAGATGATACAATTCCGAAGGAAAACCTTCGGGATGGTATTTCAGAGCTATGGGCTTCTGCCCCATATGACAGTCCTTGACAATGCCGCATATGGCCTTAAGATTCGCGGCGTAGGTAAGGAGGAGCGCTACAGGAAGGCTCAGGAAGTACTTGAAACCGTGGGTCTCAAGGGTTGGGAAGAGTACTTCCCGACCAGCTTGTCCGGGGGGATGCAGCAACGGGTAGGACTTGCCCGGGCACTGGCAAACGATCCTGAGATCCTGCTCATGGACGAACCCTTCAGCGGTCTGGACCCTCTCATCAGGCGTCAGATGCAAGATGAGCTGGTTGAGCTGCAATCAAAGTTACAGAAAACAATTATTTTTGTTACCCATGATTTGCATGAGGCTCTCAAACTTGGCGACCGCATTGCCATCCTGCGCAATGGTGAGGTCGTCCAGGTGGGAACTCCTGAGGACATCATCACGCACCCCGCCGATGGCTATGTGCAAGATTTTGTGCAGGATGCATCACCGGCGAAGGTGCTTACAGCTAGTAGCATCATGAGTGATATCCCAGTCATTACCTATGCATGGGAAGGGCCAAAGACAGCTCTTACACTCATGCGAGCTGAGAAGAAACGCATGGGATATGTTGTAGACAAGAACCGGAAATTCCTTGGGGTCATCACGGCTAAGGAACTGCAAAGACTTTTGGATAGTGGAGAGAATTTCAAGACAATTCCCTCTTCTTCCATTGAAAAAGTTGAATCAGTCCTTCCCGATGTACTCATCGAAGACCTCTTCAATGTGGCTCCACTCAATCCTTACCCGATTCCTGTAGTGGATGAAAGCAACAGGCTCCTGGGAAGAATATCGAGTGATACCATCTTCGATTCAATATCTTCGAACGGAGGTACCCATGAATAAATTTCCAGAACTATTTACCATACCGTTGGCAGATGGTGTCGACAAGGCCATGGATTGGCTGCTGATCAACTTTGAGGGGTTTTTCGACTTTATCGGGTTTGTCATCCTGAAGGTCGTACTCGCATTCGAGAACCTGTTTCTTTTTGTCCCCTGGTTCGTCATCATCCTTCTTGTAGGATTTGCAGGATGGAAGTTGGTCGGAAGCTTGAAGTCGGGAATACTCTTTATGGTTTTCCTCCTGATAATCGGCCTGTTTGGTTATTGGGACCTGTCAATGCAAACCCTCGCCCTGGTCATATCGTCGGTGCTCTTCGCCCTGCTTGTGGGTCTCCCCTTGGGAATCCTCATGGCAAGAAGCGATAGGACACAGAAGGTCTTCAGGCCAATTCTGGATGCGATGCAGACCATGCCTTCGTTTGTCTATCTGATCCCCGCCCTCATGTTCTTTGGCATGGGAAAGGTGCCTTCAATGTTTGCAACCATCATCTATGCGATCCCCCCTGTGATCAGACTTACGAATGTAGGGATCAGGACCGTGGATGTGGAGTCTGTAGAGGCAGCCAAGGCATTCGGAGCGACAAAAAGACAGATACTGTTTGATGTGCAGCTCCCCCTTGCAAAGCCCTCCATCATGGTCGGGATAAACCAGACCACGATGATGGCCCTTGCAATGGTGGTCATAGGCTCGATGATCGGAGCAAAGGGCCTGGGGATGGAAGTCCTTCTCGCCATTGGAAGGATTGAAGTGGGACGCGGCTTTGAAGCCGGCATCTCCATAGTCTTCCTTGCCGTTATCATTGACCGCATCACACACTCACTCAGTGTCAAGAAGCCAAAGAAGCAGAAGAACAGTGGAGCTGCTGAATAGCACTGAGTAAAAATAGGCAATTATCATGCAGGTGCACCTCCTTCGGGGGGTGTGCCTGCACTTGTGCATGGTTATGTGCCCTACCGTGATACACCCCTTATGGATAGGGACCAAAGGGGGTATTCCACCCTTTATCCAATCTTTATCGAATGCTCAGCCCTCTCCCACCGGCAATGGCTAGTGTTAGGGCAGAACAAACAAGCAAGAGCCTGTTGGCTCAAAGGTGGATACCATGCATTTCAAGAACAAAAGATTTCAAAAGGTTGTGTCGTTAGTGGCAGTGTTGGGCATAGTGGTGGCGGGTTCGTTGGCGGCACAGCCCATCAGCGAAGAGCAGAGCCTTCCTGTGACCGTGGCCCAAGAAGCTGGCGCTTCCTCCCTTTCTGAGGGAATCCTGTACATGCGGGAGGAGGAGAAGCTTGCCCGTGATGTCTATCTGGCCATGTATGACAGGTGGGCTATCAGGACGTTCTCCAACATTGCGAGGAGCGAAGAGAAGCGCATGGATGCCGTCGGCCGCCTGATCGAGTCCAAAGGGCTTGTCGACCCGGCCATTGGGTCGAAGCCTGGCGAGTTCCAGAATCCTGACCTGGCCTCGCTCTATACATCCTTGGTCGCCATGGGCTCCAAGTCGCCCCAGGATGCTCTGATCGTCGGCTCGATCATAGAGGACCTTGATATCTATGATCTGGAAACATATCTCTCCCAGACGGAGGATCCCGATTCCATAGCTGTCTACACGAACCTGTTGAGAGGGTCGGAGAACCATATGCGTTCCTTTGCCAAACAACTCAGCAGGTACAACATTGCCTATGAGGCACGCTATATAACCGACCAGAGGCTACAAGCAATTCTTGTGCGCTAAACAAATCGGACAGATGTGTTTGTACTGCGTATAGGTGGAACACGGATGGGAAGGGCTGCCTGCATGGCGGCCCTTCAGTCTGTCGTCCCATAAGGCTTGGAGGTGAAAGGGGCGCAGGTGAGGTATACTGGGAGAAAAAGAGAGGAAGTGCGCCCTATGGCAAAGAAAATCGTGTACGGTGATAGGGATACTGTGTTTGTAGACTTCGCCTCCGCCTTCACGCTGGTGGAAGCCAGGTGCTTGCAGCATACAAGGAAAAGGATGAAATGCCTCACATCTTCTCCAAGCTGGAACCTTTGGAGGGTGCTATCGAGGCGTACACCTTTCTTCACTCCCATTTTGACACCTACATCCTCAGTACGGCACCTTGGAACGACCCCTGCCCCTGGTCTGAAAAATTGTTGTGGGTCAAGCAATATTTGGGTGATGTTGCGCTCAAACACCTTATCCTGACCCACCATAAGAATCTCAATCGAGGGGATTATCTCATTGATGACAGGACAGAAAATGGGGCGGGCAGGTTTGGCGGGGAGCTTATCCTGTTTGGTTCACCCGAATACCCCGATTGGAAGAAGGTGCTCAAGTATATGAAGACCCAGCTCCCCTGAATACGGGCACCTCCATGTCCTTCAAGAAACTGGTATCCCAAACTGCAGGCCTTATCTACCTGGCAAAGCAATCAACTTGAGCAATACATAGTACATGAAATGTATAATAGTATGCTGTATGTCATGCCTGTGCCACCTTCAATAAGCAGTATTTCACTATAACTAACCTCTAATGTCACATGATTGTATATTACATAAAGTTTTTAAATTGTTCTCATAAAACAATTTGAATGAATAGAAAGCCATAAATGTAAATAATAATGAAGGAGTATCCTATAAGTATTGACATAGGTATGAGCATATTGTAGCATAGGGATGTGATTAGGAAAAATCATTAGGCTTGCACAGGGCTTACAAGGCTCTCAAAAGGAACAGCACCATGAAAAAAACCATTCTCATCCTGTCCATACTGATACTTGTCAGCGCAGGTCTCTTCGCATCTGATGGTGAGAGTGCACAAGAGAAGGCAACGATCAGGGTAAGTGCGGATGTAGCACCATCTGTAGCCTTTGGCATCACTGTCAAAGCTATAAACGAATACCCTGTCAAATCATTCAAGGCGTTCCGGGAAGCTGTATCCTCAACACTTGAAACTTCCATCAACATGGTTGCCCTTTACGGCAACATACAGATCGCCCTGTTTTCAGGCATCAACAACACCAAGAGCCCCGTTACCATCGCCATCTCCATCAGTGACCTTGTTTCTGGCGTTAATGCTGTGGCCCTTGATGTATCCCCTACAGAGGCCATCATACCGGCAGCAGCCGACAGTGCCTTCGGGGTGCTGCGGAACCTTCCCATCGGGATACACGAGGCAAAGGGGACCAGGGGCAAGTCGCTGCTTGCACCGGCTGGTGATTACAAGGCAACCATCACCTTTACCCTTACCACCTAGAGCATGTACCGATGGTTCAGCCTCAGATTGGGATCTCATTTGTATTTTCATCAGAATCAAACATAGAATTCAAAGGCATAGCGAGACCACATAAAAAACCCCTTTCCGATAATCTCTTATCTGAAAGGGGTTAGTGTATTGCGGTAGACTGGACTTGAACCAGCACAAGCTTTCGCCCACTAGCACCTCAAGCTAGCGTGTCTACCAAATTCCACCACTACCGCATTACTGAGGTTTTAGGTGTTTCCCCTTGCGGAGTAACCTTGGCTACATTACAACAATGAAGGGTAATGCGTCAAGCCCTCTTTTTTGAAAAGAGGGCATTGATCCGTATTTTTATAGTAAAGCTTCAAATTCGTCCAACAAGGAGGAGAAATGAGCGAGGGCCATCTCCACCGGTTCCCTTTTCTCCATGTCCACCCCTGCCTTCTTCAATGAGTCGATGGGGTAGGTGCTCCCTCCGCTCTTGAGGAATGCGAGGTAGTCACTTTTCTCCTTCTCCCCTCCGTTGAGGACCTTCTGGCTCAGGGCAATGGCTGCACTGAGGCCTGTGGCATACTTGTAGACATAGAAGGAGGAGTAGAAGTGCGGGATCCTCAACCCTTCCAGGTCACTCTCCTCCTCAAACTCGACCGAGGGGCCGAAATAGAGCTCAAGCAGCTTGCGGTACTCAGCTCTGAGCAGGTCTACGGTCAGGGGGATACCCTCTTCGCTCAGGCGGTGCGTGATATCCTCATACTCGGCGAACATCGTCTGCCTGAAGAGGGTGGCGACAATGTCATCGATGCCCTTGCTCAGGATGAAGGCCTTGGTCTTCTTGTCCTGCGCCTTCTCAAAGAGGTGCTTGGCCACCAGCTGTTCGTTGAAGGTGGAGGCGACCTCCGCCTCAAAGATGGTGTAGTCATACTGGAAGTAGGGGTTGCCCCTGGCGCTGTAGTAACTGTGCATGGAGTGCCCCCCCTCATGGGCCACGGTAAAGAGGTCCCTGAGGACGTCCTGCTTGTAGTTGAGCAGGATGTAGGGCGCCCCTGTATAGCCGCCGCTTGAGAAGGCCCCGCTGCGCTTGCCTTTGTTCTCATAGCGGTCAACCCACCTCTCGGTGGTAAGCCCCTTCTTCAGGATGGAGACATACTCCTGCCCTAGGGGGGCCAAGGCCTCTGCAATGGTCTCTACAGCCTCCTCATAGGGGGTGTTCTTCTGCACCCCTGCCACCAGCGGGACGTAGACATCGTAGTGGGCGAGCTTGGGAAGGTCCATCAGGCGGGCGCGCAAGGCGTAGTAGCGATGCAAGGAGGGCAGTGCATCATGGACAGAGCCTATCAGGTTGTCATATACGCTCATGGGGACATTGTCCGGAAAGAGGGCTTTCTGGCGGCAGCTCTCATAGCCTCGGGCGGTGCAGCTGAACTTGTCCTGCTTTACCTGCCCCTCATACAGGCGCGCAAGGGTCTGCTTATGGGCGTCGTACGTTGCATAGAACTGCTTGTAGGCCCTCTTCCTTACCTCGCGGTCCTCACTCATGAGAAAGGAGCTGTAGGTGCTTTGGGTAAGGGGTTTGGGCCCTTCTTTTGTTTCCAGGGTGCCGAAGTCAAAATCAACATTGGTGAGGTCGCCGAAGGTCGTGCGCGGTGTTGAGGCAACCTCGCTTTGCAGGGCCATGATGCGCTCTTCCTTCTCGCTGAGCACATGGGCCTTGAAGCGCCTCGATTTCTCCAGATAGACCTTGTAGGGGGCGAAGGATGGGTCTGCGAGGTATGACTGCAGTGTCCGGTCGTCGATGGCAAGCAGCTCCGGATCGAAATACGCCATGTTCGCACCCAGCTGTGCAAGGCTCTGGCCCATCAGGGAGTGGCGCCTGACATTGGTGCTGTCCGATGCATCACCGGCATAGTTGAGGAATGCCCAGCTATACAGGCGCTCGGCGAGGATGCCTGTCTTCTCATACCAAGCCAAGGTGGCCAGAAAGCTCTCTTTGCCCTCAAGGAGCTTGCCCTTGAACTGAGGGGCCCTTTCTATCTCAGCCTGCAGCTCTTTCATCCCCTCTTCCCAAGCACTTGCGTCAGCGAACAGGCCGGTGAGGTCCCAGGTATCTTCAATTGCTATCTCTGATCGTTTTTTGATATCCATCATATCTCCTTCAATACGGTATTCAGGAGACGGGTTGCCCGTCCCCTGTGGCTGTACAGATCTTTGTCGCCCTCGTTGAGTGCTGCCATGGTGGAGCCTGCCTCCCCGACATAGAAAACTGGGTCATACCCAAATCCGGCATGACCGTCAGGTTCGAATGTGATGGTGCCCTCCACAGTTTCTGAAATCGTATAGACCCTATGCTCAGTAAGCACCAAGGCGAGGGCACAGACAAACCTGGCCCTGCGCCCTTCTTGTGTAGTGCAGTGCTCCAGGTTCTTGAGCAGGAAGGCATTGCGCTCCCCTGCCTCCAGGAGGCGCCCATGCTCCTCCAGCCCGTACCGTGCAGTCCTGACCCCCGGTCCTCCCCCCAGGGCATCGACACAGACCCCTGAGTCGTCAGCCAGGATGGCATACCCCTCTGGGACGCACGGCAAGAGGGAGAGTGCCTTTCCCAAGGCATTCACGGTGAAGGTATCAGCAGACTCCTCAAAGTCAAAGGTCAGTCCAAGTTCAGAAGGCAGGAAGAGCGCATGGTCGGTGAGGATCCTTGCGAACTCATCCCGCTTATGGGTATTTGATGTTGCCAATAGTATGTTCATAGGGAAAAAGATACTCATTGGGCAGGTTTTAGTCCATACATTCCTTGATCAGGGTCTTGATATAATGCACCGAAGAGGCCACGGTCCCTTTGGGAACTCCCAGCAACAAGCTTATCTGCGAGTGGCTCAAATGGTACTCCATCTTCCGTATCTGCTCAACCTTTGTCCTGTGCACCCTCTCCGTCCAGCTCAGCAGGGCCATCAGGTCGGCTCTTTTCTGCTCATTGGCACACCCGTTCAGCTCTGCCTGGATCTCCATGATGCGTCGGAAATGGCGGTTGCTCGTCCCCTCCATCCGCAGCTTGCACTGCATCTTCTTCTCCATCTGCAGCTCGGCGGTGGAGAGAAAGCGATTGAGCAGGCGTGCATCTACCTCGAGCAGGGTGGCGATCTCCTCCAGGAGGTGCAGGTTGGTCAGGTGGGGGGAGATGGCCAGCATGATCAGAAAGCGCTTGCGGTTGGCCCCTTGCTGCAATCTCTGCTGTAGCCGCTGCTGCACCTCATCGAGCTTTACATGCTCGGCACCGTGGTGTTTCGGTGCATTGAGCAGCTGCTCGAACAGGGAGGGCATCACCGAGTTCTCCACGGTGGCTATGCCAGAGAGCGGGGTATAGCTTTTGGACTCAGCGACAAGGTCTGCATCTTCACCGGCATCCCATAGTGACTGATCGCTTTCAAGCAGGGCACGCTCCTTGTTCCTCTGGGTGCGCTTGTAGGCCATGAAGTACCGGCTTCGCTTGCGCACCACCTCGGCGATGTACCCGACATAGGGAAGCTTGCCCTCCCTGTAGGAGGCCAGGTAGTGTTCGATGGTCTCATAGCAGTAGAACAGAAACTCACAGCAATCCTCCTCAGGCAGAAGCCTGAGTCTTGATGGGAGAGTGTACAATAGCTGTTGGGTTACAAGATGAACCTTGTCGTGCAAGAGTTGGTTATCTTTCTGCTTTTGTGCCAGGAGGACCGCCTTGGTCAGTCTGGCACTCTGTGTGTCCGTGATGCCCGCGATATACATGCTTTGCTCCTTGTGGGTGTTCTCCACAAGGAACATGCAATGTGTATGCCAACTAGACTTAGATCAGGTTCTCAACCGCTTGCAGCAGGCTTTTCCGTACAACCTCAAGAGGTTGCTGCACGGTGGCTCCGGCAGCCTTCTTGTGACCGCCCCCGCCAAAACTTTCGGCCAGGGCCCCCACATCGATATGGCTTTGGTGGCTTGCGCGGAAACCCACCTCGGTAGCCTCGTCGGAGAGCTGCTTGAAGAAAAGCACCACATCCACATCCTTGATGGAGAGCAGCATCGTGTACAGGGCATCACTGGGCTTGTCGTTGGTGATATAGGCATCACTGTCGGCAAGGAAGCTGGTGCTGCACATCAGTTTTCCCTCAAAATGGGATTCGCTGCGGTCGATGAGCTTGCCCAGGTACTTTACATAACTGAGGTTCTTCCCGCCTGTCATCCTGGTATTCATCATGTTCGGAGAGACCCCAAGGTCGACAAGTTCAGCTGCCATACGCAAGGTCTCACCCCTGTAGGCATTGATGAATCTGAAAAATCCGGAGTCGGTGGCGAACCCGAAGAAAAGATGCTCGGCTATCTCGGTGGTTATCTCAAGCTCGAGGGTCTTGAACAGGTGCATGATGATCAGGGTCGTGGACACAGATCGGGGGACTATGTAGCGGTAGGTACCGAACTGCTCCCCGCTGCTGTGGTGGTCAAATATGACGGTGGTAAGCCCCTCTATCTCGTCTCCGATATGTCCCAGCCTCTCGCGGGCGGAACAATCGACGACGATGACTACAGGGTTGCGCTTATAGAGCTCCTCGTCGATGTGGGGGAGAAAGTCGGCGCGCAAGTGCGTGATCTCAGAGCGGTCGAAAGGCCCCGCATTTGCAAGATGGACACGCTTGCCCAATTTCAGCAACAGCGCCTTCATAGCCATCTGGCTGGAGATGCAGTCCCCATCGGGACTGACATGACCAACCACTGCAAACTCTTCCCGGTTCTTCAGGACTCTGAGGATCTCGTCATCGATGGGGGGGTAGGTGAAGAACATCCTAGGCTCCCCGGATGATTTCCGGTTCCTTTCCATTGAGCACGCTCTCCTCTCCGACTATGACCTTCGTCACGTCTGTGAGGGAGGGCAGGTCGTACATGATGCCCATCATGATCTTCTCAACTATCGAGCGCAGGCCACGAGCACCCGTCTTCTGCTCAAAAGCCTTTTGGGCAACAGCTGCAATGGCTTCATCCTTGAAGGTGAGGTCTATGCCGTCGAGCTTGAAGGAGGCCTCATACTGACGCACGATGGAGTTCTTAGGCTCCACAATGATACGCTTCAGGTCATCCTGGGAGAGGTTGTTCAATGCAACATGGATGGGCAACCTTCCGATGAACTCCGGAATAAGGCCGAACTTCACCAGGTCGTCGGGCATCAGGTCGTTGTATATGGCGCTCAGGTCCTTGTCGGCGGTATTGGAGATCTTGGCCCCGAATCCCATGGCATGGGATGAGGTGCGCTTTTCGATGACCTTGTCCAGACCGACAAACGCACCACCGCAGATGAACAGGATGTTGCGTGTATTGATCTTCAGCATCTCCTGGTTGGGATGCTTCCTCCCTCCCTGGGGGGGGACGGCGGCATCTGTGCCTTCGATGATCTTCAGCAGGGCCTGCTGTACGCCCTCTCCACTGACGTCACGCGTAATGGATGGGTTCTCGCCCTTCTTTGCAATCTTGTCGATCTCATCGATGAAGATGATGCCGAACTCCGCTGCCTTGATGTTGTCGTTGGCGTTCTGGATCAGCTTGAGCAGGATATTCTCCACATCCTCACCGACATACCCGGCCTCAGTGAGGGTGGTTGCGTCGGCTATGGCGAAGGGAACCTGCAGTTTCTTGGCAAGGGTTGATGCAAGAAGCGTCTTTCCGGTTCCTGTGGGTCCTACCATGAGGATGTTGGACTTGTCCAGCTCAACTCCCTGGTCGGTGATCTGCTGCTGGTACTTGACGCGCTTGTAGTGATTATATACGGCAACCGCCAGAACGCGCTTGGCGCCTTCCTGGCCGATTACGTACTCATCCATATAGTCCTTCAGCTCCTGGGGAGTGGGGATTTTCTCAGGCAAACCCACCGGGCTCTCCTTCAGGTTGGGATCGCCGGCCAGCATATCGTTGCATACTTTGACGCACTCGTCGCATATGGCTACACCGGGCCCGTTTATGAGTCTCTTTACCTCTTCCTGGCCTTTGCCACAAAAGGAACAGACTTTAGCATTTCGTGCCATTAATTACTCCTTCTCATTACTTGGTCGACCAGGCCATAGGCTACGGCATCGTCGGCACTGAGGAAGAAATCACGCTCAACATCCTTGGATATCTGCTCCAGGCTCTGATGGGTATGCCTGACGAAGATGTCTATGGTGAGTTTCTTCAGTCTTCCTATCTCCTTTGCTTGGATGGAGATGTCAGTTGACTGGCCTTGTACGCCTCCCCAAGGTTGGTGGATCATGACCCTTGAAGAGGGTAGGATATACCGTTTGCCTTCAGCTCCCGATGCAAGCAACAAGGCTGCCATGCTCGCCGCCTGACCCATGCAGATGGTCTGCACATCGCTGTGCAGGTACTGCATGGTATCGTAGATGGCCAGGCCGGCAGTCACACTGCCTCCCGGGCTGTTGATATAGAGGCTGATATCTTTCTTCACATCCTCAGATTCGAGGAAGAGCATCTGGGCGACAACTAGGTCCGCCGTTGAGTCGTTGATCTCACCATCGAGGAAGATGATCCTGTCCTTCAGCAACCGGCTGAAGATGTCGTATGCCCTCTCTCCGACACCAGACTGTTCGACGACCATCGGTATTACTGATTGCATCCTTGCAGGATGTATGTTCATGGCAAAAGCCCCCTCATGTTTCTTAGGATTAAAAAGGCGGAACCTGGATGGGAACCGCCTTTTCACAACACTGACTACTGCACGAAAAGGAGGTTATTCACCAAAGGTATCCTGCATGAATTCGTAGTAGTCCACTGCCTCACCCTCAGTGAAGGTATTCTTCTCCTGGAGGAATGGGGCTATCTTCTGGAATTTCAGCTCATCTTCTATCATGGAGCGATAGTAGTCCATCTGAGCCTCATCGGTGACCGATCCGAGCTGGTCGTCAACAACCTTCTGCACTTCCTCTGCATCGGCTGTGAACGCTTCCTTCTCCATCACCTTTTCCATGATCAGCTGGACGCGAAGACTCTTCTCGGCACTCTCCCTCCAAGGGGCGGTAAGGTCTGCCTTGGTCTTCTGCTGGAAGCCGAGGAACTGCTCGATCTGCTCTTCGGTAAGGCCGGTCTGCTGCACATAGCGCTTCCAAGCCTGGTCCACTTCCAAGTCGACCATGCTCTGGGGAACCGCGATGGTGGTTCCCTTCAGCAGCTCCTCGGTAAGGGCGTTGACTTTGGCCTGCTCGAGTTTCGCCTGCAGCGCATCCTCAAGCTTCTTGCGGGTCGCATTGACCAGGTCTTCGACACTCTTGTACTCGTCCTTGACATCCTGGGCAAAATCATCGTCCAAGGCTGGGACGTCGCGGAACTTCAGGGCCTTGAGGGCGACGCTGAGCTTGATGGTCTTGCCTGCATACCCCTCGACTGTTGAATCATCGGCATAGGTCTTGGTGATGGTCTTCTCATCGCCAACCTTCATACCGACAATATCAGAATCGATCTCATAGAAGTTGGAACCGCTGCCGATGGTAAAGATAAAGTCCATGCGAGCAGTGGCGGGAACCTCATTGCCCTCTTCGTCAAGCTCGACATAGTCGATGGTAACGATGTCGCCATCCTGCGCCTCGCCATCCTTGTCGATGACCATGGCATTCTGGTCTCTGAGCTTGTCCAGTTCCTTGGTGACCACTTCCTCGGGAAGCGCCACCTTGGGGACGGTGACAGCCAAGCCGGTGTAGGTGGGCATCTCAAATACGGGCATCACGTCATATTTGACGGTAAAGGTCACGTCGCTGTTGCTCTTGAAGGGGAGAAGAGTCTCCTCGTCCTGCAGTTCTGGGGTGCTGTAGGAAAGTGGCTTGTACTTCTCCTCCACCTCTTCAAGTGCTTCCTTGAGCGCCTCTTCGATGGTGTTGAAGGTGCTTTCCTCTCGGATATCCTTACCAAACTTGCTTTCCATCACGGAAAGGGGGGCCTTTCCCTTTCTGAAACCCTTGAGCTGGATGGTAGCTGCATATTTGTTAAGAGCTGCCTTGTAGCCTTCTTCAATGGTGTCAGCGGTCACAGTGACCGTCAGCGCGACGGAGGAATTCTCCAGTTCTTTAATACTCTTTTCAGCGATCATGCTATCCTCATCCTTTCGGTCCATCCTGGACCTATATAACCTAGGCTATGCCATTTAGTTGCTTTTTGGTAATGCGAACCCTTGGAGTATACTACAATCCATAGGGAGCGACCACCCTGCAGAAGGGAAAATGGGAGAAAAACCCTTATACCTGAAGCATATTGTATATACCAATTATTTGCGTTTTGGTCTAGGGGACGGGCGAAAAGAGGGCACTTTGCCACCACCGATGGGCAAGTGCCCCTACGATATAAAAAAAAGGCAACTGACTACAGTGTTGTAATCAGTTGCCTGAGAGCGAAAGACGGGACTTGAACCCGCGACATCCACCTTGGCAAGGTGGAGCTCTACCGCTGAGCTACTTTCGCAAGAACCAATCAGCTATTACGACAGATTGGAAAGTACTATGCGAGAGAGGGGACTTGAACCCCTACACCGTAAGGTACCAGATCCTAAGTCTGGCGTGTATGCCAATTTCACCACTCTCGCAGTGCACGTCGCACCCCTAAAGAAGAGGTTCGCCATGAGTGAGCCGCAAAGGGATCGAACCTTTGACCCGCAGATTAAGAGTCTGCTGCTCTACCATCTGAGCTAGCGGCCCATGACAAAATATACTAACAAAAACCAGTGCCAAATACAAGAAGCAAGTACCGTTGCGCTCGGAAGGATTCGAACCTTCGACCTACGGATTCGAAGTCCGGTGCTCTATCCAGCTGAGCTACGAACGCTTCACTACCTTCAAGAAGGGTGGAAGACGGGGCTCGAACCCGCAACAGCCAGAACCACAATCTGGTGCTCTACCATTGAACTACTTCCACCGTGATAAGCTTAAGCAGTGGTTTTCACCAGTGCGTTTCAACGTTGCTTACTATGCCTTAAACGCATTTCTTTGTCAACAACCCTGTGGGAAATTTTGCAAAATTTGACCCTTTTTGGGCAAAGCGTTGCAAGGCAATCAGTTGCCATTCCCGCTAGGGAAGGACTTTTCCTCTGTACTGCTGCCTTTACCCTCCAGGTGCACAGCCTGGACAAAAGAGACGTGGTGTTTCCACCTGAGCGGCTTGCCCGCAAGCAAGGATGCGAGCTGCTCTTCAAGCTCGCCCTCTTCCACATCCAGGCCCAGGGCCTCCCAGGCCGGGAGGTACGAGCCGACCAACCACCGCTTGATGTCGGCCTTGGTTATGAACCTGTTCTCAAACAGGTCCTGCCCCTCAACGGTGGCGCTGAAGCCACCTTTGGTAAAGGCTTCCAACAGGTCAGGAGAGCTCCAGTTGGAGAGCGTGTTGCCCTCTGGCCCATATATGAATGCTTCAGCGGCCTTGAGCTGCCCCTTGAGCTCGGGGGGACAGAAATCCGAAAGGCGGGACCCCTCTGATGGCACCCCCTCTGCAAAGCGAAGCACCCCCTGCCCTGCAAGCCTGTCTTTCAGCTGGCCCAGCAAGAAATCCTTTTCAGAGAGGCGGGACAGGACATTGCGTCCCATGATCGCCTCAAAGACCAGGCCCTCCTCCAGGGAGGGGAGCACCTCCTCCAAGGGGGCGTGCACGATGGTGGGCTTTTCCAGGCTCTGCAGCGAGTCTGCATAGTGGCTGACATGCTGCATCTGCTCCGTGGTCTGCACCTGTGCGACGACCAGGCCTTCAGGGGTCTGCCTGTAGGCCTCCCACAGCAGCAGGCCGTGCCCTGAGTTGCACACCAGGACCCTGTCGCTTCTTTTCAGCCTGAGGGTGGAGAAGAGCGTGGTGCGTATCGATTCCAGCATATGGCTGCGCTCGCTTGTGGTCCTGCTCAGCCACCGCTGACGCTCCTTGTCCCCAGGGGAGTAGGTGAGGTTCTCGACAAATGCATCGGATTCGATGCTCTCCAGCTGCTCCTCCCTGCGGCGGCTGACAACGCTTCTGATGTTCTTTTCGTATCCCTGGTCGCTGGGCTGGTAGTACACCTTCCCCTGCAGGGCAGTGGGCAGGTACTGCTGGGCAACCCAGTGGTCCTGGAACGCATGGGGATAGAGGTAGCCCTGGCCATGGCCGAAGCCCTTGGCGTCACGGTTGCCATCCCTGAGGTGATTGGGCACCTCGTCCTGGGCCTCCTGCTCAACACCCTTGAGGGCATCAAAGAATGCCATCGAGGAGTTGCTCTTCGGTGCCGTCGCCAGGTAGAGCGCCGCATGGGTGAGGTGGAACCTCCCTTCGGGAAAGCCTATCCTCTCAAAGGCCTGGGCTGCAGATTCCACCACCACTATCGCGTTCGGGTCGGCAAGGCCCACATCCTCGCAGGCGCTGATGAGCATCCTTCTGAAGATGAACTTGGGGTCCTCCCCTGCGCTTACCATCCTGGCAAGCCAGTAGAGGGCGGCATCGGGATCACTGCCGCGAAGGCTCTTTATGAAGGCGCTGATGACATCGAAATGATAGTCGCCCTCCTTGTCGTAGAGCACCGCCTTTTGTTGGATGCTCTGCTCGGCGGCATCGCTGGAGATGTGGATGTGGGTATTTTGGGGAGGGGGGAAGTGGTCTACTGAGGTCTCCACTGCAAGCTGCAGGGCGTTGAGCAGCGACCGGGCATCGCCGTTGGCGACGGTGATGAGGTGCTCCAAGGCCCCCTCGTCAAAGCTCACCTCGAAGGCGCCGTAGCCACGGCTCTTGTCCCTCAGGGCCTGGAGGGCTATCTGGTGCAAGTCAGCCTCTGTGAGACTTTTGAGCTGGAAGATCCGCGACCGGCTCACCAGGGCGGCATTCACCTCAAAGAAAGGGTTCTCAGTCGTAGCCCCTATGAGGATGAAGGTGCCGTTCTCCACCCACGGCAGGAGGGCATCCTGTTGGCTTTTGTTCCACCGGTGGACCTCATCGATGAACAGGATGGTCCTCTGCTCGAAAAGCTGGAGACGATTCTTAGCCTCATCAATTTCGTAGCGCAGCTCCTTCACCCCTGAAAGCACGGCATTGAGGGTGCTGAAATGCCTTTTGGTGGTGTTGGCTATCACCCGGGCCAGGGTTGTCTTTCCCGTCCCCGGAGGGCCGTAGAAGATGACCGAGGAGAGCTGGTCGGCCTGGATGGCCCTTCGGAGCAGCCGGCCTTTTCCAATGATGGCATCCTGGCCTATGTACTCATCCAGGACCCTCGGACGCATGCGGTAGGCAAGCGGTTGGTGCCGGTCAGCGCTCTGTTCGTTGGCAGATTCGAAAAGATTCATGGTTGTGCCTTTTTGCTGAGTATCTCATAGAACGACCCTGTACCTTGGAATACCGGGGTAGTCCTCAGGTAGAGCTCCTCACGGCCCAGGGCCTGCAGATAGGATGAGAGGAACGTCCTGATCAGATGGTCCAGGGGATCGGGGCCCAGTATGGGCAGGGCCTCCTCTCCGAGCAGGACCTTGGAGCGTGACCAGATGGCATACCTGTCGGTAAGCATCCGCCAGGTCTGGGTGCCTGACCAGAGGTGCTCTTCAAGCATCGAGCGCACCTCTTCCTCTATCTCCTCTCGATACGTATCCATCAGGAGCTCTGCTGCGCTGCTGTCGCTTCGCAGCATGACGGCCTGGGGATCGGCAATCTCCAGGCTGTCGATGTAGGGCCTGAGCACCTGGGGCATTGCAATGGTCCCCTGCCTGAAGGCAGCGACCACCTGACGGGCCCAGAGCTGCAGGTGCTCATCCAGACGCGGAATCTGCTTCTGGTACAACAGGGGGGAGGAAGAGGGGGGTATCAGGGTCATGAGATTCATTTGGGAGTGTGTGGTTGCCTCGACCCGTTCGCTTGCACTGCGGACCACTTCGCGCAGGGCCGTGCGTATCTCCTCCTGACCCACCTCTTTCTGGTTGGGAAGGGTGGAGCAGCCACTGAGGAAGATGAGCATGGCAAGTAGGGGGAAGAGCCTTTTCATGGCTCCGACTATACCATTGCAACACTGCCTTGCCTAGCTTTGCCGACCAAAGGGGACTCCTCAGTTGACTAATGAAAGGAAATTGCAGACATTATAGGGTAATGTTAGGAGGCTTTCATATGGCGCAAAACAAACAGACAGTGCTGAACAATGTGGTGGCACGGGAAAGAAGTATAGTAAAGAATGTGTATCTTTGGATGACTGCAGGCCTTGGGCTCACCGGTGTGGTGGCATTTTTCCTGGCAAGCAACCCCCCGCTCATGCGTGCCCTGGTCGGCAACGGCATGGGGCTGCTGTTGGTCATCATCGGAGAGTTCGCCCTGGTGTTCTATTTGACCTCAAGGCTGGAGAAGATGAGCCAAAGCAGTGCCATCGGGGCATTCCTTGCCTACTCAGCCCTTACAGGGGTGATGCTGAGCACCCTCTTTGCCGTCTATAGCGGGGCAATGATCTACAAGACATTCCTGACCACGGCGCTGATGTTTGCCGGCATGAGTGTCTATGCCATGAGCACCAGGCGGGACCTCTCAGGTTTGGGCTACTACCTGCGCATGGCGCTGTGGGGCCTGATCATAGCGTCGCTGATGAATTTCTTCTTCCGCTCCTCAGGGTTCGAATACATCCTCAGCTTCCTGGGTGTCGGCCTGTTCCTGGGCCTCACCGCCTACGATACGCAAAGGCTTGTCAGGATGAACGACGAGTACGGCTCCTCCATGGATGAGGATACCTTCACCAAGGTGAGCATCATCGGGGCCCTCTCGCTCTATCTGAACTTCCTGAACATCTTCCTGTTCCTGCTGAGGATCTTCGGCAGGTCGAGCAACAACTAGACCTAACCAAGAATCACTGCTCAAGGGGCTGTTCAACTGAACAGCCCCTTGTTGCATTGCAAGGCTACGATCCTTATTTCCCTATAAGGGAAGGGTTCTCTTGCACTTAGGGGAGAAGCGAAAGAGGCAGTGGCAAGGAAAAAGAGTAGGGGTCAATGACTTTTCCCAAAATCACTGACCCCCATATTGCAAGCTTGCCTGTCCGGACCCGCTTATTTCATCTTAGTTGGCCACCACGAAAAGCATCCTTGTCCTGTTGTTCTCCTCTACTGAGTAGGTGAAGTTGTAGGCATTGGACTCTACGACGAATGTGCCATCGAATGTGGTGAAGGTTGTCCTCTCTGCAATGTAAGCTGTAAGCCTTGCAACTGCCGTCTGATTTCCATTGGCTGCGAAGAGGGAAGTGGTGGCCAGTGCCACGAGGATTGCTATTGCTACTGTTTTTGCTAACTTCTTCATCCATACTTCCTTTGTTGTTGCTTCTTACATGTATATGATGGGGTACATGTAAGAAGATGTCAATGCTTATTAAAAGTAATTTCTTACTATATAAATACTTACAAAATGTCACATGTAAGAAGAAGTTAAAAACTACTTATTACATATCACATCTTTTAACATGTGATATGTTTGTGTATAAGTTGCTCGAGAAGATACGTATGACAGGAAATGCATGCAGTCTACGCGCTCTGTAAGGGTTTTGTGACTTTTCTGGTTTGGTAGATGTTTTGGCATGACAGGAGACACGTAGTTCTGAAAGGTGCTGATGTGACGTAGGATGGCCTGTATAAGTTGGATGAAGTTATGCCTAAAGCGGCACAAGGGAGCCTGCAAGTAGGGGGCCGCAGACTCCCATCCTGGTGGGTGCGTGAGGTGGAAATCATGTTTGTTGAAGGGCGCATGTTTTATTCTCACATCACACAGTGAAGATACCCTGCAGCGGCCACCCTTTCTGAAGCTGGAAGTGTTACACCCTAGGGGGTCAGTGAGGGAAGAGTCTGCACGCTGAGCTGAAGGTTGGGCAGAAACGTGGTCACTTCGGGAGTACGGATCCAGGGAATATCTTGCAGGAGCGTTTTACCCAGGAGACCGTGATGGGAGGGGGCAAAAAGAGAGGTCAATGATTTTTCCCAAAATCACTGACCCTCATGTTGCAAGCTTGCAGTTCCGCACCCGCTTAGTATTCTGTTAGGTAGCCTTCACGAAAAGGGTCTTCATCCCGATCGATTCCTCTACGGTATAGGTAAAGTTGTAGGCATTGGACGCTACGACAAACGTATCGTCGAATATGGAGAAGGTGGTCTTCTCAGGGACATATGCTGTAATTCTTATGACTGCCTGATCGTGTGTGGCTACTGCGAATAGGGAAGTGGAGGCTATTGCCAGGATGAGGATAATCCCTACTGCTTTTGCTAACTTCTTCATCACCACTCCCTTGTATCATCGTTTCATCTATATGATGAGGTACGGAGAAGAAGATGTCAACGGCAAAGTGTGCTAATTCGTTATATAGTAAAAACTTAAAATATTGTCACATGTTAGAGGAAGTTGTGATTTACTTGTTACATATCACATGCTTAAGCATGTGAGAAGTTAAGGAGAATAGTAATCTAATAGCTACTTGTGACAAGGTGAAAACCCACTTTGATGGCCCTGTATGGGGATTTATGATATTTTTGGTTTTTGTATAAGTCATGGCTTGACAGGAGACATCAAAATTATAATGGTGCTGATGTGACGCAGGATGGGTGTGAGAAGTTGGATGAAGTTAGGCCATGTATGTGACGTTTCCGCGCAACAGTCCCGCCTTGAGAGCTTCAAAGGAGATCTCCTCCAGCTCAAGATAACATGACCTTTTTCCCACTTCCTCCAGTCGGTGGGCATCGCTTGAGGTCAGGAGTGTTTTGTTGTAGGTCTTTGCATCGACAGGAACCCTGATCGCTTCAAGTGCGGAGTAGGGGAGGTCGGGCAAGAAGCCCAGGTTGGCAAGGACGCTGTTGGCAAGTTTGTCGATATGGGCCGGGATGACCAGGGCGTCACGGCTGATGGCCTCTTCGATGACATCGCTGAAGCTGATGCCGCTTGTGCTGATGAGCAGCTTCTCCACCGTCTGTAGGACCTCCCCCTCCACATTGACAACCAGCTGGTTGCCGAAGAGACGGGGCTTGTTCTTGATGGGGGGCAACAGAAACTCGATGAAGGTGCCGAACTGCATCGCATCCTCAAGCTTCTCAAACAGCGTCAGCACATGCACCTCTTCTACGGTGGTCACCTCAATGCCGAACATGGGCATGATGGAGCAGAGCTCGCACGCCTCCTTGAAGGCGGGCAGGTTGCGGGCGCTGTTATGGTCGGTGAGGGCGAGAATCTGGATACCCTGCTCCATCGCCTCCACGGCGAGCAGGGCAGGGGTGAGGTCGTCGCTTCCGCAAGGGGAGAGGCAGGAGTGGTTATGCAGGTCAATCTTTACAAGCATCAACCTTTCCCAAAAGGCAGGCAACCTTGCAGCTCGCTTCAAACTGGGTGCCCTCAAAGGTAAAGACCGCCACTCGCTCCTCCTTCGCCGCCTGCAGCATGTCAGGGGGAGTCGAGCGGTTGTTGCAGATCACTATTGCCTGGATGCCGGCAAGGGAGGCCACAGCCACGGTGTTCTTATGGGCCTGGATGGTTATGAGCACACTCGCATCCGGTGCGTTGCCCATCACGTCGCTGAGCAGGTCCCCTGTATATGCATCATTGATGCCTTCTTCGCCATTTTCCATGGTCTGGGTTACAAAGCCCTCCAGGGTGGCCAAATCCTTTACTTGCATGCTATTTCTCCTCGTCGCTTTTCAACTTGATGCTACACACTACAGTCGTACCGTTGAGATCACTCTCTATGTCAAACTCATCGGCAACAGACTTGACGTTGGGAAGGCCCATGCCGGCACCGAACCCCAGGCTCCTGATCCATTCGCTGGCTGTAGACCAGCCGGCTGTCATCGCTTCCTCGACATTGGAAATGCCAGGTCCGTTGTCCCTTGCCGTTATCTGCAGGCTGTCGGGGGTGTACTCTGCGATGAGTTCCCCTCCATCAGAGTGGACAACCAGGTTCATCTCCAGTTCATAGCTTGCAATGGCGGCCCTACGGATGATGTGCGGCACCACCCCGGCTTTTTTCAGCCGCTTCTTTATCTCGGTGCTGGCAAAGCCCGCACTTTCAAAATCATTTTTCATGATCGAGTAGGTGTGGATCTCCCCATGCATCTCATCGCTCATGCTGGTGGTGCTGGTGCGCCTCTCCAGCTCCTCGATCTCCCGGTTGATCTCGACAAGCAGGGTGCTGGTGATGTCCCGGTTTGTGATCATGCCCACCAGCTCCTTGTGCTTGTTCAGCACCGGGAACCGGTGGTAGGAGAACCTGTCAAAGTAGTTGATGGCGAAGGAGACCGGCATGTCGTCCTCCAGCACAATGAGATTTCGTGTCATATGGTCCTGGGCCTTCTCATTGATGTAGCCCTTGTCCAGCGCCTGGATGATGTCATCCATGCTGACAATGCCTACCAGCCTCTTTCCCATCACGATGGGAAGGCCGGTGACCTGTTTCTCACGCATGATGTATTGGATCTCCCGCAGGGAGGTCTCCTTGGTGGCTGTCACCACTTCGGTTGTCATGACGTCCTTTACCTTGAGGCGGTATATGAGCTCCAAGATAACGTTCGGTGAAGTGACTGTGTTTATGGGAATCTCTTGCATAGGGCAAGTATACATGAGGAAGCATCTATTGCAAAGGTTTCTTATGTGCATAGTGAGGGGAAAGTAACAGCCTCCGATCTGGGCCGGGGCATGGGGGGCTGAAAAGTTCTCCCAAAATATAGTGCCTAGAGCCGGCTTTTTTGGTATCATGGGGGTATATGAAAGATGTTTTAGCATTGCAGGTGGTCCATGAGGATCCCTCTTTTCTTGTGGTGGACAAGCAGGCCCTCCTGCCCACGGTCCCTTTGAAGGACAATCCAGGTGGGAAGCAGACCCTGCTCTCCCTCATAAGCGAACGCTATCCCGAGGTCCTTGAAATATCGGGGAAGAACACGTGGGAAGGGGGGGTGCTTCACCGCCTCGATACTGCAACCAGCGGTCTGGTTGTGGTGGCCAGGACAAAAAAGGCGTACTCCTTTTTACAGACCATCCAGAAGGCAGACCTGTTCTGGAAGGAGTATAGGGCCCAAAGCAGCCAGTACCGATCAGTCCAGGAGCCGGGGTTCCCCACCTATCCTTATGAGGACCCGTTTTCAGCCAAAGGCAAGGAGGTCTTCATAGGAAGCCTCTTTCGTAGGTATGGCGATCATCACAGGCAGGTACGCCCGGTCCTTGCTACGAGTCCCAAGCACCTTTTGGACAAGAGTACAGGCGTCTGGTACCTGACCAAGGTTTGCTATGGTGGAGAGGCGGGCAACGGGGCCAAGCAGTTTACCTGCAGGCTCTCCTCAGGCTTCCATCATCAGGTGAGGGCCCACCTGGCCTGGAGTGGATGGCCGCTGGACGGTGATACGTTCTATCATGGAATGCAGCAGCCAAACCTTGGCCTGCGCTGCGTAGCGGTGCAGCTGCTGCACCCAGTTACCCAAGAGCAACTGGAGATCAGGGTCGATGAGTAAAAAATATACAATAAAGTAAGGAGTCAAAAAATATGGCAGATCAGAGAGAGCAGAAGCTGGCCAAGCTTCTGGTGGAATATTCGGTAGCCCTGCAACAAGGGGAGTCTTGCTTGATCAACGCAGTGGACATACCCACTTCCATGACAGAGGCGCTCATCGCCGCAGTCTATGAGGCGGGGGCGTTCCCCCTGGTGAATGTCTGGAACCAGAGGCTTGAGAGGGCCATGGTGCAGAGTGCGAGCGAAGCCTCCTTGGAGAAGTGGGCCGATGTCGATACCTATCGCATGAAACAGGTCGATGCCTTCATCGGCATCCGCGGCATTGCAAATGTCAGGGAGCTCTCCTCCATCCCTGAGAAGTCGAACCTTCATGGCAAGCTGTACAACACCCCCGTGCATATGAAGACCCGCCTTCCCCACACAAGGTGGGTTGTCCTTCGCTATCCCACCGAGATCATGGCGATGCAGGCGAACAGGGGGACGCTCGAGTTTGAGGATTTCTTCTACGAAGTCTGTACCGGTGTCGACTACCAGAAGATGGCAAGCGCCATGGATGAGGCGAAGAAATACCTGGACACCGTGGACAAGGTCCACATCAAGGCACCGGGAACCGACCTGCACTTCTCCATCAAGGCGATGGGCTTCATCCCCTGTGCAGGGAAGATGAACATCCCCGACGGGGAGATCTACTCCTGTCCCGTCAAGGATTCTGTCAACGGAAGCATAGCGTACAACTGTGACAGCACCTTTCACGGCCATCAGTTCAAGGATGTCCGCTTTGTCTTCAAGGATGGCAAGATCGTCGAGGCGTACAGTGATGACAATGATCGCATAAACGAGATCCTCGATGTCGATGAGGGGGCCCGCTACATAGGGGAGTTTGCCCTCGGGTGCAATCCCGGGGTGCTGCATCCCATGGACAACACCCTCTTTGACGAGAAGATTGCAGGCTCCATCCACTTCACCCCTGGCAATGCCTATGAGGATTGTGACAATGGCAACCGCTCATCGGTGCACTGGGACCTTGTGCAGATCCAGCGCCCCGAGTATGGCGGGGGGGAGATCTACTTCGATGGGGAGCTCGTCCGTAAGGACGGGGTATTCCTGCATCCCCAGCTCAAGGGGTTGAACTTCGAGGACTGAGAAAAGCTTTTTTCTTGAAAGGGTAAAAAAGCGATGTAGGTAAGAACTACTAAAAAGGCGATGGGGGAATATGTTCCTCATCGCCTTTTCATTCCTAGTCCACTAATTTCTCTGTTACTTCCAGTTAGGTAACAAAGGCTGGCCTCAAATAGCCCTCTACCGCTCCATGTTGAAGGTGATGGTCCTGTTGTTCCAGATGATGACCCGGCTCTCCAGATGTGCCTGCACTGCCCTTGAGAGGACCCTGCGCTCCACATCCTTGCCCACATCGCGTAGGCCGTCGGGGGAGAGCTCATGGTTTACCCTCACCACATCCTGTTCGATGATGGGTCCCTGGTCGAGGTCCTCGCTGGCATAGTGGGCTGTAGCCCCTATCATCTTCACCCCACGCTCATACGCCCTGCGATAGGGGTTTGCCCCCTGGAAGGCCGGCAGGAAGCCATGATGGATGTTTATGATCCTACCCTGCCATGCATGGGTGAACTCGGGTGTGAGTATCTGCATGTAGCGGGCAAGGACCACCAGGTCGATGTCAAAGCGCCTCAGCAGGGTGAGGACCTTCTCCTCCTGGCTCTGTTTGGTCTCTGCAGTGATGGGCAGGTAGTAGAAGGGTATTCTGAACTGGTTGGCAACCACCTCAAGGGTAGGGTGGTTGCTGATGATCAGGGAGACCTCACACTTCAGCTCGCCTTCGTTTTTGCGAGTAAGCAGGTCATACAGGCAGTGGCTGGTCTTGCTAACCATGATGGCCACCCTCGAGCGATAGTCGCTGTAGTGGCACTCCCATGAGAGTTTGTATTCCCCGGCAAAGAGGGAGAACTCATCCTCAAGCTCTTTGCGTGTAGTGTTCAGGTCCTGCATGTCCAGTTCGATGCGCATGAAGTACCGCTTCTCGATATTGTCGGTATGCTGCTGACAATGGAGGATGTTATACCCTTTGGTATAGAACCAGTTGGTTGTTGCTGCGAGGATTCCCTTGCGGTCCTCGCACTGGATGAGGAAGATGATCTTGTTCTTTTCTGCCATGGTTGAGCCTTTTTAGAATGGGGTTATTTCGGCACTCTCCGTCTCTTCTCCCAACACGATCTCAACGCGGCCTTTAGCCTCCGAAAGTGTTTTCTCCAGCTTTTTGGATAGGAGCATTCCCTCTTCGAACAGGGCAAGGCTCTCTTCAAGGCTTGTATCCGAAGCGTTGAGCTTCTGGGCAATCTCCTCGATTCTGGATACATCTGTTTCAAAACTCATGCATTACTCCTCTATGATGGCCTTGCGGCTTCCGTCGATGAATGTCAGTTTGATATGGTCTCCAACCTTGGCCTCTTCTCGATTGTGAAGGGCTTTCCCTTCGGAATCAAAGACGAGCGTATAGCCTCGCGCCAGTATAGCAAGGGGAGAGAGGGCTTGCAACTCTCTGGTTGCAAGCAGAACCCTCGTCTTGCTTGTTTCTAGTTTTTCCTTGAATGCCTGGGCCATGTTCTGGGTGGCGTTGGCCAGAAGGTACTCCTGCTTTTCCAACCGGTGGGCCATGCTTCTTTGCATGGCCGCCGTGCTTGGGATGCGGCCTTGGATCAACTGCAGGCGGTGGCTCATCGCCTTGTGTATGGCAACCTTGCTGTTCTCCACCTTTTGGCGGAGGTCCAGGATGCCCTGGCTTACCAGTTCGGCCGCTGCTGAGGGGGTAGGGGCGCGCAAGTCTGATACGAAGTCGCTCAAGGCCCAGTCGATCTCATGGCCCACTGCGCTGATGACAGGTATCTCAGACTCGTATATTGCACAGATGACTTCGTCCTCACTGAAGGGCAGGAGGTCTTCCAGGGAACCGCCGCCCCGTCCTACGATGAGCACATCGCACAGCAGCAGCAGGTTTGCCTGTCGTATCCTGTTGGCGATAGTAGCGGCTGCACTGGTGCCCTGCACAGTGGCCGGAAGGACAAGTATGTCCAGCGAAGGGGCGCGGCGTGCGAGGATCTGCAGGATGTCCTGCAAGGCGGCGCCAGTTGGGCTGGTGACGACTCCAACTCGCTTGGGCTTGACAGGGATGGCTCTTTTACGGGCAGGGTCAAAATACCCAAGCGCATCATACTCGCGTTTGCGCTTCTCCAGCAGGGCAAGGATTTCGCCCGTGCCGCTCTTTTCCATGGTGTCGCATTTCAGCTGGTAGGTGCCCCGGGCCGCATAGACATCAAGGGACCCGGTGACCACGACCTTATCGCCTTCCTGCGGTTTGAAGGCAACCCTCCAGGCACTGCTCTTGAACATGATGGCTGAGAGGGCGGAGGTGCTGTCCTTGAGGGTGAAGAACCAGTGTCCGCTTGAGGCGGGACGGAAGTTTGATATCTCCCCGCTGACGCGCAGGCCGTAGAACCCCTCTTCCAGGGTCCGCTTGATCAGGGAGGTGAGATCCGATACCGTGAGCTCTGTTCCAAGCAGGAGGGAGTCGCTAGACATGGGGTTGCTCACCTCTTGCCTTGCGTCTCTTGAGGCTGCTCAGCTGGTTGAAGACCCCCAGGACGGATAGGATCGCTACCCATACAAGGAATATCCAGAAGTTCAGATGCCAGAACCGTGCAAGCAGATAGCTGATCAGGAGGGCTCCGCCCACGGCGTTCTCAATGGCCATGTAGGAGGCGAAGTCACGCATGCAGAAGATGGTGATCACGACCAGCAGCAGGGCCGAAACGGCAAGGTTGAGCTTCAGTGGCAAGAATTCCGCCATGAGCAAAAAGATGAAAAGCGCCATGCTGATGGCGGTGAACAGCGCCACTGTCTTGCCTGCGACAAACCCAGGTTTTCTGGAGAGGGCGAAGAGCAGCAACCCCCCCAGCGCCATGCTTGCCAAGGCAATGATGGTGAACAGGTACGCTTCCCCTCCAATGAGCACATCCATCAGGGTCGGGATGGCGTTCTTCGATCCCAGGGCTGTGACAAACGCCTCTTTCTGCATGACCAGAAAAACCACGGCGATGCTGACCATGGCCCCTGAGAGCACACTGCGCAGGGGGACCAGGTACTTTTTGGCCACATTGCCATAGAAACAGAGAAAAAATCCTGCAAGCAACCCCACTATCATGACTGGGGCGCCCAAGGTGGGTAGGTCGGTGGGCATGGGATGGTTCCTTATGAGGAGGGAAAAAAAAGAGACAGCACAACATGCTGCCTCTTAATCCAAAATGGGTTTCTTACTCCTGGAAGATAGCTGCGGTTGGGCAGACATCGGCACAGGCGCCGCAATCGATGCAAAGATCAGCATCAATTACATAGATATCGCCTTCGGAGATAGCGTCCGTTGGGCATTCTGGTAAACAAGTTCCGCATGCTACGCACGCGTCAGTGATTTTGTAAGCCATACTCTTGACTCCTTACTACGTTTTCGTTGCTTCTGACTATATACTCACTGTCCTATCAAGTCAAGAAAGAAGAAATAGTTGTACTTGAAGACTATGAATACCTCTTGAGGGCTGGTCAAAATCGCATATGGAGAGCTGAACATGGAGCTCAGGCTGAAAAAACGGGGGAAATTATACAGATGTCGAACAAGAATCAAGAAAAATCCCAATGAAACGTATTACCAATCAGTATACCATGACAAACCCGGAAGCGATAGGTTTGTACAAAGAGACTATAAACCTATTTATTGTAGACAAATATTTGACAACCGCAAAGGAATGGGGTACTATGTACCCACTGGCGAAGTCAGAAAGGAGTGTCATCCTTTCCAGTAGCCTAGGGCCCTCTCTGGTGGAGGGCCTTATCTATGGCAGGCAATCCTACAACAAGTAATCACCCTCATGTATCCAACCCTTTTTTCTCATGAAGTGAGAGATCAGAAGTGAGAGGATGGCAGGAAGCAGGAAGTGCAGCAAGGCTATCTTCCACCAGGATCCCATGCCCATGACAGAGAGGGTGTTGATTTGCCCTACGAGCCCGCTTGTTCCCATGCCGGCGCCCGGGGCGTTGTTCTCCATCTTGAAGAGCGTGGTTGCAAAGGGGCCCAGGATGCCTGCGGTGAGTGTCGGAGGGACCCAGATGCGCCAATTCCTTACTATGTTCGGCATCTGGATCATGGAGGTCCCCAACCCCTGGCTGATGAGGCCGCCAACCTTGTTCTCCTTGTACCCCGAACAGGCAAATCCAATCATCTGGGAACAGCAGCCGACTGTGGCGGCTCCTGCTGCAAGCCCGCTGATGCCAAGCGAGATGCAGATTGCGGCACTGCTCAAGGGAAGGGTGAGCACCATCCCCACGACCACCGATACCATGATCCCCATGGGGATGGGGTAGAGCATGGTCAGCTGGTTGATGAACTCTCCGATGGCATTCATGAAGGAAGCGACCAACGGTGAGAGGAAAAGCCCTGTGAGGGAGCCTGCCAGGATGACGATCAGGGGGATCAGGATGATGTCCACCTTTGTCCTGCCGGCTATCCTCTTTCCCACTTCGGCCCCTACCAGGGAAGCCAGGAGGGCGCCCACCGGCTCTCCTATGATCACCTTGGAAAGAAGGGATGCATCGAAGACAAACGTCCCTGCCCCCACCGCCCCCACCACCGCTGAGGCGAAGACTGCAAGCGGGGGGGCGCCGACTGAGAGGGCAACCCCGACCCCGATGGCCGGGCCCATGAGCAGCTGGGCGATCTGCCCCAGCTGCACGATCATCGCCGAACCCAGATAGAGCCCCGCCTGCTTGATGATCAGGCCGATGATCAGGCTTGCAAAAAGGCCTTGGGCCATGCCGTTCAAGACCTTTACCGTGTACGCCGCCACTTTGTTTGTCGGTTGTTCCATCTTCTCATCCTTGTTTCGAATTAGGTAGGATGACTTATACAACCTTACCCTGCAGTCAAGGTAAGGAAGGCCTCCTTGGAATAGGGCAACCATAATAAAAAGAGGGAGCGTTGTACAGAGGGGGCGTCATGACAAAAAGGTTGACTGCAGCAAACCCATCCGGTATCACTAGTATATGAAGGTGCTTGGATAGTTGTCCCGGACACTGGCTTGCATCGATTGGCCCTATTGAGAAGAAAGAGGAGTGCATATGGAAATTATTGGCGGCATCGTATGGATCGGCTTGAGCTTCGTGGTGGCTAATGCTGCTAGAAACCGTAACAGGTCCTATATAGGCTACCTGCTGCTCTCCTTTCTCACCTCCCCGTTGGTCGCTGGCTTTATCGTCATCCTGCTGGGGCAGAAGAGGTCATAGAGGAGGGCCCTGCCTTAGCCTCCGCTTTGCTGGCGGCGTTTGAGCAAGCTATTGGAAAGCGTCCCCACCGGACAGATCGCGCACCAGATCCTTGGCCTGAATATCTGTGACAGGGCTATGCCCAGCAGCGTGGAGCTGAGCATCATCGAGTAGAGGCGGTAGGAGAGATGCAGGATGGCAGCAGGAGCCTGCAGTGCAACCAGCTGCGGTAGCGGCACTAGCGGTATGGCGATGAAGAGCCGTATGTACTCCATGCTTGCCATGTTGCCCATGGCCACCTGGATGGTCGAGCCTGTTATGAAAAGCAGGTTGAGCCCAAAGTACCAGAGCATCGCCTTTTTCAGCGTCCCGTTGGAAAACTGGAGTGGAATCCTTCTCGTTCTTTTTATGGTCCCTGTCTTCATAAGCAGGGAGGCTCTTGGGCAGTAGGTGGAGCACCACACCTTCTTCTTGTATCGGGCCAGCAGGATGAAGGGTATTGCCATGCAAGCAACTGCAAGCAGTCCGAAAAGTATCGATACAAAGCCGAGGGCGAAATACAGCAGCGTGATGACAAACGCACCGCCTAGAAGCCCTACTTTTTGGGTTTTGGGTCTGCTCATCTCTAGCCTCTCTCCATTACCAGGGCCCTGGGCATGCAGTAGCGAGTGCATTTGCCACAGGCTGTGCACTTGCTGTAGTCGATGACCGGAGCTCTGTTCCCTTTCTGGGACAAGGCCCCGAAAGGGCAGGAAGCGACAGAGGGGCAGCGGTGGTTCTGAGGGCAGCGACTGGTCCTGACGACCAAGGTCTTCTCTGTCAATGCCTCATCATTGTTCGAACGCGGGGAAAACAGTTTGAGAAAGTTGAAAGCCATGGGAACTCCAATAGGGTAAGGGTGTGGTGCAGGGCTTTGCCTACAGGAAGAGAGCATACTGGAAAGAGAGGGTTAGGTCAAATGCTTGCTATTGGCAACAGTTATCAGTGGCAAGCATTTGGCTGTGTTTTCTCCATTCCTCTTTCTTCTGCCACCGCCTCTTTCCCCCTTGTCTCCCTTGCGGCGAACAGGACAAACCCGGTATAGTTTTGCCAGGGAGGAAGGGAAATTGAAGAAAGTTGTCCTTGCTGAAAAACCGAGTGTTGCCAGAGAGCTTGCACGGGTACTGAACTGTTGGAAACGCGACAAGGGGTATATTGAGGGCCCCGATCATATCGTTACATGGGCCTTGGGCCATCTGGTCGAGCTTGCACAGCCGGCAGTGTACAGCGACAGCTTCAGGCGTTGGTCCCTACGCGACCTGCCCATGCTGCCCAATACCCTCAAGCAGGAGGTCATCGCCCAGAGTGCCGATCAGTTTGCCGTGGTGAAGGCCCTGCTCAACCGCCCTGATGTGGACTCTGTCATCATAGCCACCGATGCCGGTCGCGAAGGCGAGCTTGTCGCCCGATGGATCATGAAAATGGCAGGCTATGAGGGTGAGGCAAAGAGGCTTTGGATCAGCAGCCAGACCGACAGCGCCATCAGCGAGGGGTTTGCAAACCTCAAGGATGCCAAACTCTACGACAACCTCTACAGCGCTGCCGAAAGCCGCGCCGCAGCCGACTGGTATGTGGGGATGAACGTGACGCGCGCCCTCACCTGCCACTATGATGCCAAACTCTCTGCCGGAAGGGTGCAGACCCCGACGCTGGCCCTGATGACCAGCCGTGAGGACGAGATCGAAAACTTTGCCGGACAGTTCTATTGGACGCTGAAGGCTGACTTCGGATCGTTTTCCGCCTCCCACTACACCGATGAGGATACCATCCGCATCAAGAGCGAAGCGACAGCCACACATTTGGAGCAAACCTTGGTAGGGAAGAGCGGTATCATCACCAGCTTGGAAACAGTGGAGAAGAATGAACAGCCACCACTTGCCTATGACCTTACCGAACTGCAGCGCGATGCGAACAACCACCTGAACTTTAGTGCCAAGGAGACCTTGGACACCCTGCAAAGGCTCTACGAGCAGCATAAGATCGTAACCTACCCCAGGACCGACAGCCGCTACATCACCAGCGACATCGTTGCAACCATCCCCCAGAGGCTGCGCTCCCTCAGCCTTACCCCCTTTGCACCCCTTGCGGCCTCCTTTGCCAAGGATGGCTTCAGGATTGATGAGCAGCGCTTTGTCCAGGACCTGCAGGTCACCGACCACCACGCCATCATCCCCACAGACCAGAAGGTGGACCTCTCCAAGCTCTCCACCAACGAACGCGCCTTGTGGGAGCTCATCGTCATGCGCTTTTTGGAGGTGCTCAGCGCCGACTACCTCTACAGGACCACCACGTTGGTGGCCGAGGTTGAGGGCTGCCGCTTCCAGACTCGGCTAACCATACCCACCCAGCAGGGGTGGCGCGATGTGGCGCGCCTCATCGGGCGTCGCAGTGCAGAGTCCCTCCTGGAGGACGACGAGCCCTTCAATGCCGCCTTGCTCACCCTCAAGGAGGGCTCGGAGGTGACAATCGGATCGGTGAAGGTCAGGCGCATGGCAACAGCCGCCCCCAGCCGGTACACCGAAGCTACGCTGCTCTCGGCGATGGAGCATGCAGGGCGCCTTGTTGAGGATGCCAACCTGAAGAAACGGCTGGGAAACGGCCTGGGGACCCCGGCGACACGAGCCGACATCATCGAGAAGCTGATCAACAACCACTATGTCGACAGGCAGGGCAGGGAGCTCGTCCCCACTGCCAAGGGGCGCGAAGTGGTGCGCCTTGCCCCAGACCTGCTGTGCAGCGCCCACCTCACCGGCAAGTGGGAGGAGCGCCTCTCCCGCATTGCCGAGGGCAAGGAGGACAGCACGCTCTTTATCGAGGACATCAAGAACAGCACGCGCGACCTGGTAAAGCAGGTCATCTCCAGCGGGGAGACCTACTCGCCCAAGTTCAAGGAGTCCAAGGTCTGTCCGCACTGCAAGGCTTCGATGATGAAGGTCGTCGATGAGATCGGTCAGAACCACTACATCTGTCAGAGACTCTCCTGCTCCTATGAGGAGAAGGAGATAAAGAAGCGCATCCCCATCGAGGAGATCCCGGAGCCGAAGGTCGTGAAGGTTGTGGCAAAAGTTGCCGAAGGTGGGGTTGCAGCACCCAAGAAGAGGGTGGTGGTCAAGAAGGCCCTCCCCAAGAAGAGCCCCATGCAGGACTTCTCCCTGCCCGATGAACACCCTTCCAAGGTGGATAAGAAGAACTACAGGTGGGAGAGTGTCATAGAGGTGGTACGCCCGAGCAAGCTCAGCTATCGTAGGGATGATGATCGTCCCCGGGTGGCTGCAAAGCGGGAGGACCGCCCCTGGGGCAACAGTGGAGCCCCAACCGCTGTTATCGCAGAGACCCCTACAGCAGGGGGAACCTTTGCAGATTTTATGAAAGCGAGTGAAGATAGAAAGAAAAGGGATGCAAAGAAGAGGAGATAAAGTAACAATAATGTTACAATAAAAACATTCTGTTATGCTATGGACAACAATGTCGCTTTTCTGTTAGGCTGTTTTCATGTTTGGAGGCACCATGAAAATAGCTGTAGTCGGATATGGAAAGATGGGAAAGCTCATACGCAGCGGCGCCCTTGCCCTTGGCCATGAGGTTGTTGCCGTGATAGACCCGGTATGCCCCTTGCCTGAAGTCACTGATACGCACCTTGACGCTTCTACGCTCAACGGGTGTTCGGTGGCCATTGATTTTACCCACCCTTCTGTGGTTGTGGACAACATTGTGCTCTACGCCCGTCTGGGCATCCCGGCGGTCATCGGGACCACCGGGTGGTATGACCAGGTGGCGAGCATCAGGGAAGCCATTGATGAGAGCTCGGCCTCCATCATCTACAGCGGCAACTTCTCCCTTGGAGTCGCCCTTTTTTTCCAGGTAGCCAAGTATGCATCACGCCTCTTCGGCAAAACCGGTCTCTACGACCCCTTCATCCAGGAGATTCACCATGCCCAGAAGGCGGACAGCCCTTCAGGGACAAGTGTGATGCTCTCTCAGATGGTCTTGGAAAACACCCCTACCAAGGACTCGGTCTTCAGCGACACCTTGCACCGCAGGCGCGAGGATGGAGAGATCCATGTCGCCTCAGTACGAGGGGGGTGGGTCCCCGGTACCCATACAGTAAGTTTTGACAGTCAGGATGACACCATTGAACTAACCCATCGGGCACGGTCCCGGGAGGGGTTCGCTTCAGGTGCCCTTAAGGCTGCCTCGTGGATAACCGATGGCAGGAAAGGGTTTTTCACCCTTGACGCCATGCTCGAAGATGTATTTTTAGGGGAGAGTGTATAGTGAAGGATATTAATTTCAGGGGAGTGTTCACCGCCATGGTCACCCCTTTTACCAAGAAGGACTTTTTGGATGAGGATATGCTGGAGCAGATCGTCGAGGCGCAGATAGCGAGCGGAGTATCGGGCCTGGTACCCTGTGGGACCACCGGGGAGAGCCCGACCCTCAGCCATGACGAGCACGACAGGGTCATAGCCCTGACGGTCAAGTTTGCCGATGGAAGGGTGCCTGTCATCGCAGGGACCGGCTCGAACGCCACCAGTGAGGCAATACGCCTGTCGCGCCATGCCCAGGAGGTCGGCTCCGATGCCGTGCTGCTGGTGAACCCCTACTACAACAAGCCCACCCAGAAGGGGCTCTACCTGCACTTCAAGGCGATAGCCGACAGTGTGGACATCCCCTGCATCCTGTACAACATCAAAGGCAGGACCGGGGTGAACATCGACACTGCTACGGTTAGGGCCTTGAGCGAGGCCTGCCCGAACATCGGAGGGGTCAAGGAGGCCAGCGGCGACCTTGAGCAGATGAAGGGTGTCATCGCTGAGACCCACGGAGCCTTCCGTGTCCTCAGCGGTGATGACAACCTCTGCCTGGACCTCATCGAAGCCGGCGGGGACGGGGTCATCAGCGTGGGGTCCAACATCTGCCCCAGATACATCTCTGATATGGTATCTTTGGCCCTCGGCGGTGACATGAAGGGTGCCCGGGCGATGGAGGCCACCCTTGCAGGATTCTTCAAGGCCTGTTTCCTGGAGACCAACCCCATCCCCATCAAAAGTGCCATGGCACGCTATGGTTGGTGCGAGGAGTCCTTCCGCCTTCCGATGTGCACCTTTGAACATGAAGAGAACCGCGCCAAGCTCTATGCTGAGCTGGATAAACTGGACGCACTTGGTGCCTTGACGAGGAGAATTTGAGATGGCTACGATAAACAAGAATTTTGAGAAGCTGGCAAGCGGGTACCTGTTCCCCGAGATTGCCCGAAGGACTGCCATCTGGCAGAAGAGCAATCCGGGTGTGGGGATACTGCGCCTGGGCATCGGCAACACCACCGAGGCTCTGCCTCCGGCGGTATGCACTGCCATGCACAAGAAGATCGAGGCCCTCTCAGACCGTGCCACCTACAGCGGCTACGGCGATGAGCAGGGGGATACCTACCTGCGCGAGGCTCTGGTGGAGTACTACAAGCGCTACGGTGTCAATCTTGAGGCGACGGAATTCTTCATCAGTGACGGTGCGAAAAGCGATGCTGCGAACCTGCAGGACATCTTCAGCACCGACAATGTCGTAGCGGTGCAGGACCCCGCCTACCCGGTCTATGTGGACAGCAATGTGGTTGCAGGCAGGACCGGGCTCTTTGACAAGGAGAGGGGGTGCTACAACGGGTTTGTCTACTTGCAGTGCAATGAGGAGAACGGCTTCAACCCCTCCCCACCGCAAGAGAAGGTGGACCTCATCTACCTCTGTAGTCCCAATAATCCTACCGGGGCTGTCATGACAAAAGAGCAGCTCAAGGGTTTTGTCGACTACGCCATAAAGAACAGGAGCGTCATCATCTTTGACAGTGCATACAGCGAGTACATCACCGAAGAGGGGTACCCCCGCTCGATCTATGAGGTGGAGGGGGCACAGAAGTGTGCCATTGAGATCAACAGCTTCTCCAAGTCCTCCGGCTTCACCGGAGTCAGGCTCGGATGGACCATCGTTCCCAAGGCCCTGGAGTGTGAGGATGCCAAGGCTGGGGTGCTCAACGCACTATGGAACAGACGCCAGTGCACCTTCTTCAACGGCGCAAGCAACATCGCCCAGGCGGGTGGCTTTGCCGCCCTCAGCGGTGATGGCTATCAACAGAGCCGGGCCCTGGTCGACTACTATATGGAGAATGCCCGTCTCATCCGTGAAGGTTTGACCAGGGTGGGCCTTACCGTCTATGGTGGGGTCAACAGTCCGTACATCTGGGCGAAGACACCGGACAACATGCCCAGCTGGGCCTTCTTTGACCTGCTGCTGGACTCTTGTCATGTGGTGGTCACCCCGGGTGCCGGATTCGGTCCAGCAGGAGAGGGCTTTGTCAGGGTCTCCTCCTACGGACATCGTGAGAATGTACTGAAGGCAGTCGCTTCAATTGAGGAGAATCTAAAGATATGAGTGAGAAAACCCTTCCCCTGAGTTCTGAAAAGCTACAGGCTTTGGCCAAGACGATCCCCACCCCTTTCTATCTCTATGATGAGAGGGCGATGGTGGAGAATGCGCGTGACTTTACCCGCCACTTCTCCTGGGCGCCGGGCTTTCGCAACTACTTTGCGGTCAAGGCATGTCCCAACCCGAGCATCCTCTCCATCCTGAAGAGGGAGGGCTTCGGCAGCGACTGCTCCTCCCTTCCTGAGATACTGATGAGCCAGGCGTGCGGCATAACAGGTGAGAGCATCATGTTCACCAGCAACAACACCCCCCCCGAGGAGTTCGTCGCCGCCTACAAGGCAGGGGCCATCATCAATGTCGATGACATCTCCCACATCGAGCCCATGGTCGAAGCTCTGGGGGAGGTTCCCTCCCTGATCTGCTTCCGCTACAACCCGGGCCCTGAGAGGACCGGCAATGCCATCATCGGCAACCCTGTCGAGGCCAAGTACGGCCTGACCTCCTCTCAGATCGTCGATGCATACAGGATCATGAAGGGGAAGGGGACCAAGCGCTTCGGCCTGCATACCATGGTAGCCTCCAACGAGCTTGACGGCACCTACATTGTGGAGACCGCCAGGATGCTCTTTGACCTCTGTGTGAGGATTCAGAAAGAGGCCGGCGTGCGCATCGAGTTCATCGACATGGGAGGGGGCATCGGCATCCCTTACAAGCCTGAGCAGGATGCCATGGACCTGGAGGCAGTAAGCCGCGGTATGCAGGAGCTCTACAACAAGATCATCGTCCCTGCAGGACTGGATCCGCTGAATGTCGTCTTTGAGTGCGGGCGCGTCATAACCGGTCCCTATGGCTACCTGGTCAGCAGTGTCCGGCACGTGAGCAGCAAGTACAAGGAGTATGTGGGACTGGATGCCTCCATGAGCGACCTCATGCGCCCGGCCCTCTATGGTGCCTACCACCATATCACCGCCGTAGGCAAGGAAGAGGAAGCGCATGACCACCTCTATGATGTGACCGGCTCCCTGTGCGAGAACAACGACAAGTTTGCCATCGACAGGGCTCTGCCTGAGATAGAGAGGGGAGACCTCCTGGTGATCCACGATGTCGGTGCCCACGGCCATGCCATGGGGTTCAACTACAACGCCAAGCTCAGGCCTGCCGAGTACCTGTTGAAGAAGGACGGGTCGGTGGTCATGATCCGCAGGGCACAGACCTACGACGACTTTGTCGCGACGCTGCGCTTTGAAGGGGCGGAGGTTGTGCTCTGATGCATAGCTTTGCCATACGCGTCTACTACAGCGACACTGACTGTGGGGGCATCGTTTACCACGCCAACTATCTGAACTTCGTCGAGCATGCCCGTACCGAGCTGCTCAGGGAAATAAGTGTGGCGACAAGACAGACGGGCTCCCATAGGGCCCTTATGGAGGGCGAGGAGCTCGCCTTGGTGGTAAAGTCGGTCAGCGTCGATTACCAGAGCCCTGCATACCTTGATGACCTGCTCACCGTCGAGACGGAGATAGAGAGCGCCAAGCGCTTCTCCATCGTATTCCGCCAGACGGTCAAGCGCGAAGGGCAGGTGTTGTGTGTTGTCCTGGTAAAGGTCGCAGCGATCGACACCGCCACCAAGCGTCCGAAGCCGATGCCCTCCTGGTTCGCCCCTGCCGTCAGTGAACTGTAGGCAGGGCCTTCCAGTCTGTGGTATAGCGAGGTGAAAGGTAGGCCTGACCCATCAGGTCTCCCTTGATCATGGAGCCTGCTGTGCCGCAGACCAGGGCCCTCCTTCCATAGGTGCGCTGGATCTCCTGCACCACAGGGGAGAGCTTTTCTTCCTGGCCTATCCTTTTTTGTTCCCACTCCGAGTTGAAGAGCGAGTACTGATGCACTCCCTCCTCCTCCAGGTATGTCACCCACACCCTGCTCGCCTTGTAGGGTGCCTTTCTGTATATGGAGGCGAGGCAAACTTTTGCCGCGGCCAGCAGGGTCGGGGTGTAGGCAGAGCCCTGGGCGAGCGTCACTGTCGCACTGGGGCTCTGGTAGTCCTCACGGAATCTGCTGGTGTAGAGGGCGACGGTGACTTCGCGAGCCTGCTTGCCTCGCTTGGTGAGCTTTGAGGCGAGGGTGGCACAGTGGCAGGCGATGCTCTGTTCAAGCTCCTCAAGGCTCTCTTTCGGCTTCTCAAAGGAGATGCCGCTGCACAGCGAGATGCTCTTCTCCACCTCCTTGGGAATGGAGGGTATCCCCCTCAGCTCCCTTGCTGTAGCGAGGCCGGTGATGGTGCAGTGCCTTTCTATCCACAGGTCATCCTTGGAGATGAAGTCATGGGCTGTGCGCACACCCCTTTGCACCAGCTGCGCCTCGCGCCTGCGCCCTATTCCCCAGACCTCACCAATTGCAGTCTGTTTCAGCAGTGACTGCTCCTCTTCAGGATAGAGGACCCTTACACCGCTCGGTCGGCGCTTGCCCTCGTGGTTGGCCAGCTTTGCGAGCGTCTTGGTGCGTGCAAGCCCTAGGGAGACGGGGATGCCGGTAAGGCGGATGACCTCGTCGCGGATGGTTTGTACGGTTTCTTGGGTAGGATTCTTCAGGGTGAAGAATGCCTCGTCGATGGAGTAGACCTCCCTGTTCCCCACCAGGGCGAGCAACGTATCCATAACCCTGTCGCTGAGGTCCTGGTAGAGGGTGTAGTTGGAGGAGAAGATGGCGGCCCCGATGCTATCCAGGCGCTCGCGCTCCTCGAACAGCGGGGCTCCCCGCTTGATGCCCAGCTTCTTGGCTTCGCTGGAGAGGGCGACGATGCACCCGTCGTTGTTGGAAAGCACCACCACCGCCGTGGTGCGCAGGTCGGGGCGGAACAGGCGCTCACACGATGCGTAGAAGCTGTTGCAGTCGCACAGGCCTATCATCGGAGGGTCCTCACTACAGCTGTGACCACACCAAAGAGGACAAGCTCCTCCTCCTGGGCCATGTGTATATCGGCATAGTCAGGGTTCTCAGCGTGCAGGATGACCTTTGCCCCCTCGATCAGGAGCGTCTTGACGGTGAAGGCCCCGCCTATCTCCGCCACGATCACGTCGCCGCTCTTTGCCCTGAGGGTGCGGTCGACCACCAGGATATCCCCGCTGAAGATCCCTTTCAGCTTCATGGAATCCCCTTTGCAGCGCAGGCAGTAGGTGTTTGCCTTGTGCTTGAAGAGCAGGGCATTGAAATCGAGGCTCTCCTCCCTGCTGTCTTGTGCAGGGGAAGGAAAGCCACAGCTTACCGGTTCGATAAAAAAAGGCATATGTAACTCATCCATGGCTCCTATAATCACGGATGAGTAAACATATGTCAAGTACTCTTATTTGATGGGCATATCCACCAGGATGGTGGTGCTTCCCAAGCTCCCCAGCTTTGCATGGCTGACGATGACATCGTAGCGGTGCGATCCTGCCTTGGGCTTTGATGTGTAGGAGAGGTTGTTGGTTCCCACACCTATTCCTTCGCAGTACCAGGATATGATCAGGTCATTAGCTGCTACACCCTGCAGGTTGGTCGGGGCGAAGGTGAGGGTGACGTCACTGCCTGCAGTGGGCAGTTCAGGGTTGCAGGTCACCGTCCCCCGTATGGGCATCATGGTGTTGTTGATGACGGTCATGGAGAAGACGGTCGAACGGTCCCCCATCTTCATCTCCAACGCCCCTGTTGTCGGCGTGCCTGCTACGATGCGCACAGCCTCTGCAGAGCCGCTGACCACCACCCCTTGGCTGGAGAGCTTGGAGATGAGGGTGTAGGAGCCAGAGGGCAGGGTGGCTGCGAATGTGGCCGCGCCTGTGGCCTTGTTCACGGTAGGGGCGGTGATGGAGACCGCTGTCCCGTCCTGGTTGAGCAGGCTCAGATCCAGGGTAACGTCGTCGGCCACCTGGTCCAGGGCCCAGGTGTAGAAGACGGAAAGTGATCCATCGCCTACCAGCTCGGTGAGGGTGATCTCTGCACTGCTGGTTACTGAGGAGAGCATGGTGGTGAGCGTGCCTTGGGCAAGGATGGCATCTTCATTGTTCAGAGCTTGGGCGGTGAGCACCCACTTGCCCATGAGCAGCTGTCCGAGCGTCACCTCGGAGGTGGTGCCGGTCACATCGACACTTTGGTTGTTGGGCCCCGTTCCGGTGATGCGATACTTGGCGATGGTCATGGCCGCTTCTTTCGGAAGCAGGCTTCGCTCCTGCATGGCGAACTTCTCGCAGGCAAAACGGACTACAAGGTCAGAGTGGGTGCCCCGGTTCTCTTCACAGCTGGTGAAGAGCAGGATGGCGATAAGAGGGATAAGCAGTAATCTTTTCATGGGTTTCTCCTTAGGTTCTGTTTGCAACCTAAGGCAGGCATCACCGCTGTTCACTTCAGAAGGGTATTGGAGAAACCCCCCGCTTTGTCTATACTGGAGAAAAATGGAGAGTTGATATGGAAGAAACTATGGTGGTCAGGGTTATGCAGGGGGATATCGATCGTGCCCTTCCCCTCCCTTTGCAAGCATGCTGGCAAGAGGCACAAGATGTGGAGGCTTCGGTACGGCTCAGCTATGAGGGAAGGTTCCTCCACCTTCGGTTTGCCATCCAGGAGCCCGAGCTCCGGCGCATGTGCACCGAGCACAACCAGAAAGTCCATACGGACAGCTGCATGGAGATCTTTCTCCAGCGTGAAGGGGATGACGAATATGTCAACTTTGAGTTCAGTGCAAGCACAAAGGCCCTTGTAGGGCGAGGCAAGGAGCGCGCAGCGCGTACGCTCTATCCCCCGTTTGTCATCGAGCAGATACCCATCACCCTGACGCTGCTGGAAAATACCAACACCCAGAGCCGCTACCGCCTTGATGCTACGCTCGACCTTGTCCTGTTCGGCCTCATGAAGGAGGGGGAGAACTCCTCACTGCTCAAGCTCAAGGGGAACATCTACAAGTGCGGCGATGGCCTGAAGCAGCCGCACTACCTCAGGTATGCACCCATAGGGACAGTGAAGCCGGACTTTCACACCCCATCCTATTTCGTCCCCTTCACCTTTCTCTGACACAGATGTACTGCTACCCTGTTTGCAAGGAGAGATGAAACGATCCTATCAGGTAGAATACCTATTGCTTGGCCTTTTGGTTTTTCGTGTTTGGGTTCCAACTCTCCGTTCCGACCAAGATCTCTTTTCCCATGAGTTTCTCCAGGGCAAGATGAGCAAGGTTCTGTCCGAATATAGCGGTGATGGTGGGAAGGCTCCCCAAGACGTTGCGTCTCCGCCCTTGTGAGCTGATCTGCTCGTTGAACTGGGCATGCTCTTCCTCTTCAGGGCTTTTGTAGGTGTAGAGTACCTGTTCTGGTGAGTAGACTACCTCAATACCCCTCCCTATCCCCCGCTTGCGCAGGTTGGAGCGCACCTGCTTGGCAAGAGGACACCCAAAGGTATCCATCAGGTCCCCTGTCCTGACCAGGGAGGGGTTTCTTCGCAATGCAGCTCCCATGCTGCTTACAATGGGGACGCCCTTCCTGTAGGCCATTTCCAGGAGGGCACATTTAGGGTTGAGGGAGTCGATGGCATCGATTACCAGGTCCACATCATCAGTGAATATCTGCTCGACTGTCTCGCTGTCGACAAACAGGGGGAGAGCCTCAACAATGCAATGGGGGTTAATGGCCTTTACACGCTCTTTCGCCACCTCAATCTTAGAAAGACCTATGCTCTGGTGGGTTGCAAGGATCTGGCGGTTGAGGTTGGTGATGCTGATAGTATCGAAATCAACGAGGCACACAGAGCCTACACCACTACGGACAAGGGATTCCAGGCACATGCCGCCCACTGCCCCCAAACCCACCACCACTATCTTCTTGGTATGCAAGGCTTCGATCGCCTCTTCACCGAGAAGGCGCGTTATTCGTAAGAATTGCTCTTTTTGCACGGTTGTTCCTTATCAGAGTCTCCCTATCCATCTGCATCAAACGCCCGATGAGCTCGTACTGCTCCTCAATGGCTTGGATGTAGGGTCTCTCTCTCATGGCATTTTCATAGTCGGTCTCAATGGCAAAGCTTAAGGACGAAAGTTCCCCTAGCCGCTTGGCCAGTCTTGTATGTTCGATCCTAGGGCCCAAAGAGATGATGCACCCTTTTCCAGCAGCAATCTTCGCTGTTTCCACACTCCCTGTAAAGCCATGCCAGAGGATGGGGGGTATCCTTTTTCCTGTCTTGTTCAGGCAGGAGAGAAACAGCGCATCAGATCGCACGACATGGACGGTGACGCTTCTTTGCATGGAGAAGGCAAGGTCCAGGGTGGCGAGCAAGAAGCTCTGTTGGCCTTCCAGGTCCTCAAAGCGCTTGTCCAGGCCAACTTCCCCTACCTGCAGGTGGGGATGGATTTCCAGATGGCGGGCCATCATAGCAATAGGTGGCAATGTCTTATCTGCCAGGGCTCCAATGGCACCGATGGCAGGATGGGGTAGGTTTGTCACCCCTGCCCACTCTCCCTGGTAGGAAGTGCAGTAGAGAGCGTCATATGGTTCCTTTTCGCCTGAAAGGTGACGATGTGCATCAAACATATGGTATCCTAGGACCTTCTGCGGCCCTTGGTCAAGTTACAGCATCAGGGCGATGTAGGTAGCCACTATGCTGATGAGGATGGGGAATATCATACCGCCTTTTGTGTAGGCGATGAGAAAGGATGCTCCTATGCCGGCGAGCCCTGCATACCATGCAGGAGAGAAGTCCAGGATGACACCGGGGAATACCAGAGGTCCAAGGGCTGCTATGGGCAACAGGCGCATGGCCCTTGCTACAAAAGGGGGAAGCTTACCCAGGAACTTGGCATAGTAGGGTAGGACCCTTACTGCAAAGGTCGCCAGGGCTGTTGCAAGGATGTAGACAAAGACAGGGAGGTTATCTCTCATGGCAAGTCCTCCGTCTCGGGTATGATGATGGCTCCAACTATGGAGGCGCCCAGCATGGAGATGACAAATGCCCATCCGCTTCCCATATGGAGGAGAAGGATGAGGATGGAGTTCATGATGGCTGAGAAGCCTGCGATGATGAGCACCATGATCCCTTTCTGGCGCAGCTCCTGGGCAAAGAGGGAGATGAACATCGCATAGAGCGTTACCCCGACGGCCATCTGCAGTTCTGCCGAAAGCACCATCCCAATGAGAAAGCCAAGGGCTGTGCCTCCTACCCATCCTGCGTAGGAGACCCCTTGCAGGCCGGCCATATAGGTCCAGGATAGCCGTTGGTTGTGCAGCACCGCTACCGAGAACACCTCGTCGGTGGTCCCGTGGGCCAGAACCAGTCGCCTGGGACCGTGAATCCCCTCCTCAAGCTTCTGGTTGAGGGCGGCTCCCATGAAGATATAGCGCAAGTTGATCAGCAGGGCTCCGATGATGATCTCCAGGATGAGAGCCCCCGATGCAAGCAGGTTGATGGCCAGGAACTGGCCGCTACCGGCAAAGTTGGTGACCGAGAACAGAACGGCCTCCCACATCTTCAGCCCGACATCCCTGCACACAAGGCCGAAGGCCATGGCTGTGGGAAAGTACCCCACGCATATGGGAAACCCTTCACGCACTCCCCTTGAGAAGGTGAGGCTCTCTTGTTTGGCACTGGATTTCATAAGAAGGATAGTATTGCTTTGGCCCTTTCTCTGCAAGGGGCGATTGTGGTACACTTTTTCCCAGGGGGTATCATATGGGTTTATATCTGGCAAACACAGGACTTGAAAGCCTGGTCAAAGGCGATTCACTGGATGAGGAGCAGCTGCTCACCTGGTTCAAGGAAGCGAAAAGGATTCCTGCAGTAGCGGGAGCCTACTACAGCAAGCTGTTCGACAGCGGCCTTGAACTGGTATTCAGGACCGTCCAGCAGGGTGATGATATCCAGATAGCCGGCATCGACATGCATATGAGCGGAAGGTGTCTCTGGAGGGCAAAGCCCCTTTCAAAAGTAGGGGTGGGCGAGCCTCTGTCCATTTCGCTCCTGATGACCAACGCAGATGAGACCAGTGCCTTCATTGCAGACCTCATCCATGCCGCCACCCTGGAGAGGATAGACGAGGACTCCTCGCTATCGCTTCAGGTATGCGCATTTCCCCAGTCCATGGATGTCTATGACAGCCGGCTCTCCTACGAGGAGGCGACCGAGAAGGTCTCCCCTCTGGATGATCGCAAGCTTCTGCCCTTCAACTACATCATGGCACGGGACGAGAGCCTCTCCCAGGAGAGCCGGGACACCTATGCCCAGAGCGAGAAGATGATGGTCTTCGCCGCCCCTGTCCTGCAGGTCGAACGGCGCGAGCATGGCTACAAGGGGACCTCATGCATGGTGGCAACGGTTGCCACCGAGATGGGGCACCTCGACCTTGTGTTTGCTGAGCATCAACTGTCTACAGTGTTGCAGAAGGGCTCCTACGTGGTGTGCAGCGCCCTTATCAGCGCTGATGTCCTTACAACGTAGGGGGTGTGGTTCATCTGCTCCCCTAGGGTGTGTACTGCCTTGCACTCAAGGTCACCAGATGGCACGCATTGAAGAAAGGAAAGCATAAAAATGTGCAGGCAAGTATAGGAAAACCTCCCTGTGGATCAGATCCGCCGGGAGGTTTTTTAGTGATCGGAGCCTGGATCGCTTAGAAGCGCTTCGTCCATGCATGGCAGTAGGGCTGGCTTCCCTTGCGGACATAGTAGTCCTGGTGGTAGCCCTCCGCTTCCCAGAACTTTGCAGCCGGGCGCAGCGTCGTAGCTATCTTCATACCCTTTTCCTCAAGGATGTTGATGAGCTTGACAGCGGTGTCGAACTCATGGCGGCTCTGGTAGAAGACTGCCGAGAGGTACTGGTTGCCGATATCAGGGCCCTGCCCGTTTGTCTGGGTTGGGTCGTGGATCTCAAAGAAGTACTTTGCAAGCTCCTCATAGGAGACCACAGTCGGGTCGTAGATGATCTCAACCGCTTCAAGGTGACCGCTTCTTTTGGAGAGCACTTCATCATAGGTGGGGTTCTCAGTCTTGCCGCCGGTGTACCCGGATGTGGCCTCGTACACGCCATCGACGCTTTCAAAGAGATGTTCCACACCCCAGAAGCATCCGCCAGCAAAGACGGCACGCGCTTGGGGAGGACCTGCCTTGAAGGTCATGGAGATGGAGTTTACGCAGTGGCGCGTATTCTTCTCGGTGAAACGCTCACCGAGGAAGACATGGCCGAGGTGCCCATTGCATGTGGAGCACACTATCTCGGTTCTCGATCCGTCGGCATCGGGATATCTGTCTACTGCAAAGGGGAGTTCCTCGTCAAAGGAAGGCCATCCGCAATTGGAGTTGAACTTGTCATCGGATGCATAGAGGGGGGAGCCGCACTGTCTGCAGTAGTAGGTGCCCACCTCCTTGTTGTCGGTAAATTCGCCTGTGTAGGCGCGCTCAGTGCCCTTGTTGATGATCACCTGGCGCTGCTGGGCGTTGAGTTCCTTCAGCAGGGACTGGTCTATGGGTTTGAACTGGAATCGTTCACTGCTCGCTTGTGGTATGTTCATAGGTTGTACCTCGGGCTCCTTACTTTTTGAGGCGACGCGCATTGCCGGTAGGGCAACTGCCAACAGAACCGCTAAGATGGCTATAACGATAAATACTCTTGTTAGGTTCATAGTATCTCCTTCTAATGAATCCTAACATGATCTGCCCCTCCTTATCTACTACCAGAACTTGTATATGATCGCAGATGCCTGCTTTTTGTACTGGTGGTACTCTTCATACTTCTTTGCTGTGATGCTTTCGGTAAAGATGGTGGAGATGCTGAACAGCATGGTGAGGGCAAGCGGGCCCACCAGGCTCCAGTTGAGGAAGCTTCCTATGGCCAGGGATGCAAAGATGTAGATGCTGTACCAGACTCCCAGCTCGCCGAGGTAGTTGGGGTGGCGGCTGCGGGCAAAGAGGCCGCTGCTGCAGAAGCCCTGTGCATACTGCTGGGCGTGTACGGCCTGTTTGGGAAGCAGGCCGTACTTTGCCTGCTGGAAGGTGTACTGCTGCTGGTCGGCTATGGTCTCCAGGAACAGGAAGGCCAGGAACAGCAGCGAGGCAAACCAGAGGGGGAGCGTCATGCTTTCGGGTCCATAGAGGGCGAGCAAGTAGAGAGGGCTGGTGAAGGCGATGAAGAGCATCTGCTGGTAGAAGGCGATGAAGAACAGGTTGAAGAGCTGCCATAGCAGGGGGTTGGCAATCCTTTTCTGGAGGATGGGCCAGCGGTAGTCCTCAGCTGTGGTGTATCCGCCCCGGCGTGCGAAGTTGAAGGTCAGCCTCGCCCCCCAGAGCGTGACCAGCAGGGATGCTACCAGCATGGGTGGGGCAAATCCCCCCTTTGCCGCATAGATCCAGGCAAAGACGACAGGCATGATGCTCCACAGGCGGTCTGTCCAGGAGTAGTCGCCGCTTACCAGCCCGAAGAGAAAACTCAGCCAAACGGTTATGCCTGTTATGGAGAGCACCGTTTGCAAGGGGTTGGTTGTAGCCAGTGGCTTGAACAGCAGGACCGCGGCTATGCCAAGGACGATGAGGGTAAAAAAGAGGAATATGGGTTTTTTCTTTGTTTTCATGCCCCCACTATAGCAAAAGGGAGAAAACCCTGCAACAAG
>JAVERP010000094.1:0-3571 GCA_034007055.1 Sphaerochaeta sp. | reverse complement strand
TGGTAATGTCAAGCAGTTTTAACATTTTGTGGTAAGCAATTTTTCTTATATCTTGGTAAACAAAATTTCCTTACTCTTGGTAAGGAGTTTTTCTTAGTTCTTGGTAATGAGTTTTCCATACTCCATGGTAAGCAGTTTTAGAATAGAGAAGGTAAGCAGTTTTGTAAAAGGCCTCAAAGTACCAGTCCCCAAGAAAGGTAACACTTTCCAGTCCTAGAAATATTGAGTGTGGGTGATGGGTATTCTCAATTTAATTTGAGAATATGATAATCATGAATTAAAAAAACTATGCATAAAGGGACTCAGCTCATCAATCTTAGAGCTTGGTAGATTCCCAATTTAATTTGAGAATAATAAATCATGGATCTAGAATAAACTTGCTTCAAAAGGTGAATATTCTCGATTTAATTTGAGAATAAAAAATCATGGATCTAAAATGAACTAGGCCCCAAAGTGGGGCCCAGCAGAGCAAATCTTTAGAAATAACTGAAAGGTTCATCTTCTTTGCAGTTCTCCATCTCGCTTAATTTCCGGTAGAACGTTGAAAGAGGCATGCCAAGCCTTGAGGCCGCTTCCCTTGCTCCCAGTGCGTAGCGCATTGACCGCGCCTCCCCAAAGGTCACTTTCTTGGGTTCGACCTTTGGCCTTCGTCCAGCCTTTCGATTCTTTGTATCTTTCCATACTGCATCATTGAAACTGATTCTGAGCACTACGTTACCCTCATCATCCTTGTCAATGACTGCAAACATATGTAAAGCCAGTATCAATGAATTCAGTTCCCAAACAGCCTGTGAAGGGTCTTTGTCTGGTAGGAGCGTGAAGCTTAGTTCTTTCCATTCGTCAAGCATCATCGGCCTGCCTCCTCTACCCCTACCAGCAAGCTTGCAGGTAGTCTGGGATGCTTCATCCGGTAGGACTCGCCTACAAGCGAGAAGCACCTGGCATTGTACAGGAGCCTGTCGAGCAATGCCGTTGCCAGTGCCTTGTCCCCGAGGAACTCGGCCCATTCGGAGACCTTCTTGTTGGTTGTCATGATGATTGACGTGGTCTCATAGATGTCACTTATCAGGGAGAAGAACAGGTTTGCCTGCTCCCTGGTAATGGGACAGAATCCCAGCTCATCAATGATGAGCACATCACACTTCCTGAGCTTGCGCAGCCTGAAACTCGATGACCTGCTCACCTCAGCGGTGCTGAGGATGGAGATGAGGCTGGACATCCTCTGGTATCCGACAGTATATCCACCCTCAACGGCCTCCACCCCAAGGGCGACGGCCAACATGGTCTTTCCTAGTCCCGGAGGCCCGAGAAAGAGGATGTTGGAGGCAGCGTCAGCCCACGACAGATCCTTGAGCTGTGCTATCTGCGTCGGTGTTATGCCCGATTCGAGCTCTGATGTGTCATATTCATCAATCCTCCTGGGGTCGGGGGGGAAGTGGGCGGCGGCATAGTTGCGGCCCTTCCTTTTCCTGAGCCTCTCGGTGGACTCGTACTGGGTGACCTGGAGCAGCAGCTCCACCGAGGTGGCGTCGGCCTTCTCAGCATCCTGTATCAGTGTGGAGATGTTCCCCGCCGCATATTTCAGCCCGAGCGCGGTAAGGGTGCCTTTCAGCATATTGATCCTTGTGGTGTTATTTCCTTTCATTGGCTCCTCCCTTTCCCACATTCGCGTTGAACATGTCCTCATAGTAGGTTCCATTCCTGCATTCGACGGAAAGGGCCTCTGAAGGGATATCCACAGAAACACCCTTCATTAGCGCTTCAGAGGTATCTGCATCTGTAGCGAACAAGCTTGCCCCCTTATGCGCCAAGAAACCATAATCTTCCCAAACCTCGAAGAACTGCTTCAGCTGGTAACGGTACTTCTTGCAACAAAGCTTCAGCACCGCTTCGAGCCTCACCATATCCGGCTGTTCCTTTTCAAGGAATTCGAGGAATGCCCTATACTTTGAGGTTGCGTTGCGGTCAGTCTCCTTTTTGAGGCCGTTCAGGAAGTGCTCCATACTGGCACAGCCATACTTTTTCTGGATCTCCACGCCCAAAGCCTTCCATTCATCATTACGGGGCTTTGCAAAGCCTGGCGTCTTGAATACCTTGCCCTTGACGCTCGGGTCGGGCAGGTCATACTGGGCAACCAGCTTGGTCCTGGTGTCTATATCAAAAGCAAGGATCCTGCCGTTGGATATTGTCCTCACCACCTTCTTGTAGGCATATCTCCAAGGCATCTCATAGTCATTGGCCTTGTATCTGATGAGATGGAGCTTGTTGACATCCACGACATCGCTGAGTCCCCAGACAGCGTCGTAGTTGGAGGGAAGCAGTGGCCGCAGAGCCTGCTTCTCGATGGCCTCTAGCTCATTGGCTGGGATGCGCCTTGTCGCTGTATGGATGCGCACATGGTTGACCCTGTAACACCAGCCGGACAGTCCTGCGATGACTTCCTGCAGGCTCTTATGGCTCCTGCTGGGTAGGTAATTTGTCTTCACAAATTTCACACAAGACTCACTCATGCCCTTACTTTCCGGGTCTGACTTGTTACATACAAACAATTTAACATCCTGTTCCTCAAGGAAGTCTGTGAAAATCTTGGTAGTCACGATCTCTCCATACATCTCACTGGCTATGAGGCAGGACTCCTGGTCTATAACCAGCTTCTGCACCCTTCCACCTATTACCAGGAAGAAGGCATAGATTGCCCGGCAGGTTTCCTCACCGTTGAACTTGTGGTCCTGTCCCTTGACGAACCGGAACTTGCTAAGGGTCAATTCGATACAGATGAACCATATCTTGGAACCGTCATTGAGCTTCCATTCGCCATAGTCTAGCTGGGCGTCCTTTCCCGGTTCTGTAGGGTCCTGATGGTTGTAGATTCGCTTTTTAGTCATAGGTGGCTTTACCACACCGGTGTTGATAAGATGTTTGCAGAAGTTGCGCAAGGTCTGCTCATTGCCGGGCAAACGCTCCATCTTACCGCTCTCGATGAACGCCTCCCATAGGAAGTCATATACAGAGGACTTTGGGATTGACGAACCGTTGAGGGTGAGGATCAGTATTATCTCCTCCCTCATCTCAGGCTCATCGAAGGCCTTGCGCTTCTCATGTGGATTGGGCAGGCAACTTGCATTGTCTTCACTCATCATGTAGTATTTTTTGATAGTTGCTAGACATGGTGGCTGCACATTTGTTCGACCAAAGCAGGCCACCACGTCTTCCATTGCGACTCCGGCCTTCTTGAGGCTGAGAATTTTCTCATTCATGGCTTTTTGATTGAGACGTTTGATAATCATCACTTTTCCATCCTGTACGTAAAATATTACCTACAATCATAGCGGGAGATGGTTTTGTGATGTCACCCCTTTTGGGGTCGGTGATGCAGAAAGTGTCACCATTTATGGGGGCAGTCAGAAAAAAACTGCTTACCGCGGGCTACTAAAAACTGCTTACCACAGTGTCTCAATAACTCCTTGTCGTAAAGACTAAAATATTCCTTACCACAACAGCTTAAAAACTGCTTACCGCGCGCTGGTTAAAGTTCTTACCGTGGGTAGGTAAAAACACCTTACCGTTTCCA
>JAVERP010000060.1:0-24069 GCA_034007055.1 Sphaerochaeta sp. | reverse complement strand
ATACTTATGATACACCAAAGAGCTTCAGAAAGCAACTAAAAGTGGGGAAAAGTGCTCTGAAATGTGAGAATCAAAGGTTTTGAGAGGGTTGATTAGGGTATGGTTCTACTTTTGGGTTTATCGTAGGGTAAATGAGAGCACCTCCGAATGAGTCCCCTCCGCCTACCCTATCGACAATCTGGATATCGTAGCGTGGAGAAAACCAAGCGTCCTTGCCGTCATACAACATACCACCCCAACTGTTGAAGCTGGCTGAGTGGCTGCCTCTGAGGGTAATGGCGACCTTCGCACAGCCAAACCTACGGGCGATCTGCTGAGCTACGCTGATGTAACCTTGTTCGTCAAGTTTTCCGCCCTCAATATCGCTTCCAACAGCAGAAATACCAAACACATCGCTTGCATCTTCCTCATTACCAATACAAACATCTACAAATGGCATTAATAGGGACATGGTTTTTTTTGCTTCTTCTTTGCTCCAAAGCTTACCTCTGTAGTTCAAGTCACAAGATATTGTAAGGCCTTTTGCTTTTGCGCTTTGGCAAGCTTGCAGACATATTTCTGGCAATTTGCCCCCTAAAGCAGGGGTAATACCAGTAAAATGAAACCATGTAGCCCCTGCAAAGATAGTGTCCCAATCAAAATCTGAAGGCTGGGCCTCAGCTATAGAGGAGTTAGCACGGTCATAGATTACTTTGGATGGACGCTGGCTGGCCCCTTTCTCAACAAAGTACAGGCCAAGTCTGTCTCCACCTATAACCACTTCACTGGTATCTACTCCATATCGCCTTACCGCATTGGCCGCAGCCTTCCCCAACTCATTTGCAGGAAGTTTTGTGACAAATGAAGCGTCCACACCATAGTTGACCAGGGAGACTGCAACGTTTGCCTCTCCTCCGGCATAGCTGGATTCCCACTGTTCCGCCTGCAAAAATCTATAATATCCCATGGGATTGATTCTCATCATAATCTCGCCGAAGGTGATTACTTTTTGTCCTTTGATCATTTGATTCCTCTTTTAGCTTTTCTCCAGATCGTAATCGCCTGTTCGGCACGTCGGGTTATCTCTGCATAGTTCTTTTCTTTGATGAGGTCGGAAGTTGCGATCCAACTTCCTCCGATGGTAGGAATATTCTTCAGCGAAGCCCATTCTGAAAGGGTAGCTTCCGAGACCCCTCCGAGCGGGAAAAACTGTATTCCAAGATAGTTGTATGGCCCGGTCATAGCCTTGAAATACGGAATCCCCCCAAGCGGGACAGCTGGAAATAGTTTCAGGAAATCACACCCTTGTTCGTATGCCAATTCCAACTCACTTGCCGTAGAAATGCCAGGGGCAAAGGGCAGATCACATGCGATGGCTTCCTGCAGGATTCTTGGGTTGAATCCAGGAGATACGGCAAAATCCGCCCCAAGGCCCTTAACCATCTTTGCCTGACCGCTTTGTATCACGGTCCCCACACCTATCATCATTTCAGGAACATTGTCGTGGATCTCTTTGATGGCTAAAGGTGCAGCTTCTGTTCTCAACGCTAGTTCGATTGCTGTAATCCCACCTTTGACCAAAGCCCGGGCGACAGGTACCGCATCCCTTGCATCATCTATCACGAGGACAGCGACGACTGCTCGTTTTTCCAGTTCTGCCTGAATTTCTTCATGCATGCTTTTTCTCATCAGTTACCTCTTTTTTTCCATTACCATACATATACATTTATTTAAAACTGTATGCCATAGCCTAAACACAAATAGTGATTAACTTATCTTTTTTCTAAACCTATCATATAGGTTGATTCTGCATTTGTCAAATTAATTCTGCTTTTTTTCTTAATTTAGCGATATTTAACAGCCTTTAAAGGATTTCTTTGCATTAGTACTTATAAGCTATCATATATGTTAAAAATTCATATACTCCTGTTTTATGTTTCACCTGTCCCTTATCGTACCTACCATGGGCCATGTAGAATGAATGCTATGAAAGACATCGGCATAGGGAGATTGATACATACCTACTCTAATATAAGGCTACCTGCACAAGAATTTCTGCATTGTAGGGAGACCTCGTTGAGCCAGACCCTACCCATTCTTGAATCTTCCCCCACCCTATGGCATTATTGCGCAATGCACACTAAAGAATCATTACAATCAGATTTGAAAAGGATGGGGGTCGACCCCAAGGGGACGACCCTTGCCCATTTTTCCTATAACAGCCTGGGGTATGTCGATGGCGGTGCCGAGACAGTCATTGATGCCTTTATCGAGTATATGAGCGAAGGCCTGATGGTGTTCGCTACCCACACCTGGTCTACTGTCGACATCAACCAGCCCAGCTACAGCGTCGAGCACACCGCCTGCTGTACAGGCATTGTCCCAGAGCTTGCACGGAAGAGAGCCGACGGCTTTCGCTCCGGGCACCCAACCCACTCGGTGGTGGCGTTCGGAAAGGATGCAAAGAGCTTTGTTGCAGGCGATGAGCACCGTGGCACCCCGTGTGCCCGGGACTCGGCCTGGGGAAGGCTTCTCGATCGTGATGCAACCATTCTCCTGGTAGGGGTGGGCATGAACCGCGACACCTTCATCCATGGCATTGAGGAGTGGCTTGATGTACCCGGTCGCCTCAGTGAAACTCCGTACATCCTTACCAGCAATCTAGGGGAGGGCAATACGGTGCAGGTCCTTTCACGACGGCACATAGGCTTTCCTGCCGAGCAGTTCCATAGGGTGGAGGAGCCTTTGAAAGCGAGGGGCATCATCACCGAAGGCCAGATAGGGGATGCAAAGGTCCTCTGTCACCGGGCAAAGGCCATCTATGATGCACTTGTTCCCATGTTGGAAGAGAATCCGCGCCTGTTTGACAAGTGAAATGTGTTCCGTTCTCACTGTATTGGAATCTTCATGAGCTACGCCCGACAAGACTTTTCTACATCTAGCGTTAACCAATGAGAAGTTGAGGGTTTACCAAAAAAGACGGACAAAGGATTCGTATGTGTTCCTCGTCCGTCTTGTCTGATAAAAGTAATCTTAGGAAAATACCCAGTCACTTAGTTTTCAGTAATTGCCCTGACCATAGCATCAAAGTTCTCCAAAGGAACGTCAAGCTGGACATTGTGAGTCGGTCCAACAATATAACCACCGTGTTCACCTAAAATCGACATCATCGATTTTGTATTTTCATATACTCCCATTGGCGAGCTGAAAGGGAGAACACTTTGTTGGTCAATGCCCCCCCAGAAACTGGCATTTTTGCCATATTGTTTTTTTAGTGTGCTGGGGTCCATGCAATTGGGTTGAATTGGATTAAGTATGTCAACTCCAATTTCGATTAAATCGGGGATGATCGGATCAATTACACCATCAGAATGGTATGCAATAACAATATCTTTCCGTATCGCTCTGAGCGCACTGATACACGAGGCCATCCGAGGCTTGAGAAAATACCTCCATGAATCTGGGGATATCATCATCCCATTCTGGCTTCCCACATCATCACCGATCCAAATCATATCGACTCCCATCGACACCAATTTCTTAGCCACTTCAAGATGGTAATTCAGAGGAATATCAAGAACCGCTTCAGCCAAATCGGGATCAAGAATAAAATCCATCATCAGTTGCTCCAGCCCGCGAAGCCCCCAGGCACATTCAAAGATCGTTGTTTTCACAACCCCAACGATGCAGTACTCAGAACCGTGCAGAGCAAGCAGGTTCTGCATCGGCTCATAAAGATGTTTCCGAAATGGGTCAGGCGCAGAATACGATGCTATTGCCTCATCCTCAGCAAGAGGCCTGTTTTCCACTTCCGTATATCTACCTACCCCAAACGGAGTAGTATACTCTACAGCTTTCCACCCAATACCCCACTCGTCAACATACTGGTCTCCGGGTTGGTTATAGCTAGTCATCCATCCCACAGTTTCTAATAAAAGGTCACTACCTATCTTGATATCCAACGCATAAGGATCTGATGAACTGGCAACTTTAGGATAAACTCCCAGCAATCTCTCCTTAAATTCAGGAGTGAAGGATATTTGCATTGGCAATCTGTCTGGCATTTCATGGGAAAGAGTAATTCTAACCCTATCTTTTGAGGTCATAAATGTATCTACTCCTTACAAGTAATGGCTCGAGTCTTACCACAGGTCACTGCAAAACATTAGGTAACCAAGTTACTATACCGGGAAAAAATGTAATCATTAATAACACTGTTATTAAGGGTATAAAGAACGGCAGTATTGCTTTCACCATCCTCTGGAAACTAATTCCAGCTAGTCCTTGCGTTATAAAGAGTACGATTCCGAATGGAGGTGTTAATAAACCAATCATAAGGTTTAGCACCATGATCACTCCAAATTGTACGGGGTCTACCCCAAGAGCCATTGCGGGGCCATACAAGATCGGCCCAAAAATCATTATAGCTGCAATTGCCTCTAGGAAGCACCCTACCAATAATAAAAACACATTTACCATCAATAAGAAAATAATTGGATTGGTAGTAACATTTCCTATCCAGTCAGCAAATTGGTATGTTAGACCTGAACGAGCGAGGACCCATCCATAAAAAGCAGCAGCCGCGATGACAAAACCTATAGAGGCGGTATCCCTGGCAGTCTCTTTGAACAACTGGAACAACCCCTTCAGATTTAGATCACGATACACAAAAAAGCTGATAGCCAGGGCATAAGCTGCTGCAACAACTGCAGATTCTGTAGGGGTAAACACACCCGTCCAAATACCGGTCAGCAATATGACAGGGGTCAGCAACGGAAGAATCGCTTGTTTTAATGAACTCCCAAAAGCCTTGAAAGTTGGAAAAGGCATGCGTGGATAATCACGTTTCAGGGAATAAAAGACAATCATAATCATCATTGTAATCGTCATTAACAGACCGGGAACTACACCACCAAGAAATAGTTTTCCAACAGAGACTCCGCTGATAGTTGAATACACTACCATCGGTACACTTGGCGGAAAGATAGGACCAATTGTGGAAGACGCAGCGGTTACAGCCGCACTAAAATCTGGGTCGTATCCGTTTTCAATCATCGATTCGATTTCGATTCGGCCAAGGCCTGCAGCATCTGAAACAGCAGCCCCAGACATCCCAGCAAACAACAAACTGGCAAACACATTGGCGTGCGCCAATCCACCGGGTAAGAATCCGACAGACACATTGGCAAATCCAAATATCTTTTTTGTAATACTTGACTTATTCATCACTTTTGCAGCAAGAATGAATAAGGGAATAGACAACAATAAGAAGTTCATCAAGCTATAGGTCATCTTCTGGGGAATAACACTTATGTTCACCCATGCTGATACTGGCCCTATATTCACAATATAACCGACTAACCCTGTCATAACTAAAGACATCCCTACTGGAATACCTAGACTAAGGAGAAGTACCAATCCAATTGTCAAAATATAATACATTTATTCACTTCTCCTGAATTTGTTCACCAAATCATTGATGGTAAAAAGCAGCATGCCCATCCCACCAATAAATACAATGAGATACATATATCCATTCGTAACCCACTCCAGTGTTGGAATTTGAATCTTCCAATTGGTGATAGTTTTATCTAATGACCCTATGCAAAAAAGCATTAAAGTCAGACCTATCAAAACATCATCCAAGATACCAACGATCCTTTGGCCTACAGGTGGGAGTTTCTCCACCATAGCAGTAATAACCATATGGCCCTTCAGGAATACAAGGACGGCCGAACCAATGAATACAACTGCCAAAAATAAAACACGACCGAGTTCAACGCTCCAAGAAGTTGGTATTCGTAAAATGACTCGTGCGATAACTTGGAAAAAAACGAGAAGGAAAAGAAGCCCCACTAACACTCCTCCCACCGTTTCCATGAAATCTGATATCTTCTTCATACTGCTTGCCTTTTTTAATCTCAACATATTTAGTGGGCGATATTGTTAAAACCGTATCGCCCACATTTTCTAAAAACTAGTCAATCGAGGATACTAAAGATCCATAATCCTTTGCCTAAGACCTGGAGCCCATTGGGTCTTATCAAATTCCCGCATAACAGGATCAGAAATCTTACGGAACGCTTCAGCATTTGGCTCAACAAGAATCATGCCACTGTCAACCAACTTTTTGACATAGGTAATGTCTGGGTTAAATGCGATTTCCTTGATATGTGATTCTGCATCTTTCCAAGCATCCATAATTAGAGTCTGGTCCTCGGTTGTCAACGTATCAAACCACTTTTTGGAAATCTGATAGCGGGCAGTCGACCAAACGTGTTGAGTATTGATCAGGTATTTCTGAGTCTCATTATACTTATAGGTATAGATGGTTTCAGGTGGATTTTCCTGGGCATCAACTGTCTTGGTCTTAAGCGCCATATAGACCTCAGGGAAGTCAACTACTGTAGGGATCGCTCCAAATGCTTCAAACACCTTAATACGAACGGGGTACTGTGGCAAACGGAATTTCAAACCTTTCAAATCTTCAGGTTCGACAATCGGCTTGTTTGCAGTAATCATGCGTGACCCACGCACAGCAATAGCTGCTGTGATGATGCCGGCCTTTTCTTCTAGCAGTTCATTCATCTCCTGACCGATAGTAGCCCAGAACTTTCTCAGGTGATCAATATCACGAATTACAAAAGGCTCCTCAAAGACAGTATATTCGGGCATGTACATAATCAAGTCCATAATACCCTGAGCAGCCATTTCTACAGTGCCACTTGCAATGGCTTCAACGACTTCCCGTTCACCACCAAGTGCACCACTTGGGTGAACTACAACCTGAATTCTTTTATCAGAACGTTCCTCTACAAGTGATTTGAAGTTTACCATCAATTCATGGATAGGACCCTCTGGGGGGAACACCGAAGCAACGTTAACTGTAATTTTCTTTGCGGCTTTACCACTTTCTGCGGTGCCACCAGCAAAGAGTGGTGTTACAATAAGAGCAACTAACAGAACGGCAATCATAATGCGATGCATTTTCATAATTTCACTCCTTCAACAAGATTTTGTATATTGTATACTTGAAAATCAGCTCTGTCAAACACTTTTTATATTTTATCTTCATTCTTTAATAATTGAATATACAATTGTTTATTGTTATTATATCTTTGTAGTATAGTCTTTTATAAAAATTACTCTCTTTATTTTTTCGCTGTATTTACAAAATTTGACTATTTTTTACACAATATTACGTTTTATATTTAGCGCACACTGTAAAACTATATTGACATAGTCATATCTTGCATACAATATACTTCTATGCTTACAGAAAAACCAAAACCAACCAAATCAACACACATAATTCAGCATAATTTATCAGAACAGGTCTACCAACTAATTAAACAAATGATCCTATCAGGACAAATTAAGGGTGGTGAAAAAATCCCTGAAATTGAAATTTCCGAAAGACTCGGGGTAAGCAGGACTCCAATAAGGGAAGCATTACGGCGTCTGCAACAACTGGGACTAATAATCAACGAACCGCGAAAATTCGCTTATGTAAAGCATCTTGACCAAACAGAAGCTGCTGATATAGCTGAAGTTAGACTCAGTCTAGAAAAGTTGATCATACAATTGCTTGCAACTTCCCAATATTCAATCAACCTGTCTCATGCACAAGAACTACAACAGGATTGCATCAAGTCGACACGAGAAGGAGATTTCGCCACATCATATGTGATCGACAGTCATATTCATCTGGAGCTAGCAAAACTGACTGGTAACGTCCACCTGCTAGACCTCTACGAACGGCTTGATACAAGAATCCACCTGTTGAGACTTAAACAGAAAGTACCAAAGATGGGGTTGCTTACCTATGTGCAACAACATGAGACCTTGTTCAAATACATCAAGGACAAGAAATTTGAAATGGGGCAAGTGCTCATAGAACAGCACATCATGCATGATTTATAAAAGCAGGGCTCCAACCCCCTATTTTTGAAATAATACGCCTTTGCCCTACATCTCGTTGTTTACATGCTTGATAATCAAATCGAGGCAGGCACCTACATCCTCGTTTTTCAAATATTGCAACATGAGTGTGTGGTGATTGACAATCTCGCTAAGTCTTTCAAAAGGAAGGTTCTGCGCTATTCGCAGGAGTTGACACTGAGAATCCAATCGTTCGTACAACGTATATAGAGCTGAATTTTCAGTGCATTTGACCAATTCAAGATGAAAAAGGCTGTCTGAAACATACAAATCAGCCCGATTGCTGATACCAAGATTATATTGGCACTCTGCAGCAAGTTTGGAAAGGTTATGTATGTTTTTCTCAACCATAGCAGGGGTTAACAAGGTAATAGCGAGACTTTCCAGTGCTATACGCACTGATGCAATATCATGGGCTTCTTTATCATCAACCTGGTAAACCAACGCGTGACTTCTAGGCTTTAATATCACTAATCCATATTCGGCAAGTCGTTTTATAGCCTCCCGGATAGGAGTTCGTGACACTCCAAACTGTTGTGCCAATTGTTCTTCAGGTATGACCATTCCCCCCTTCAGTTCCCCTGAAAGAATCTGAACTTTCAAAAGGTCATACACTTTTTCAGCCAAACTGCTCTGATCTATGATGTTCGACACGCGTTTCTCCTATTCCTTTGGAACAAAGTAGAATTTTCTATCTAATAAATATCCAAAGAATATGCATAAAACTAACTTTCTGCTTATTTGTGTACCTATTATACAGGTAAATGTGCAAAATGCAAATTTCAAAAGCCCCTACCTTCAAAACCATCAAAATTGTAAGCAAAGGAATCCCGAGGCGGGTTTTACATGCGCTCCGCAATTCATCCTACCCACAAGGTATAGAAATGGATTTCTTATATAAGTATGCAAGAGCCCCTTCTCAGGTGAAACTGTCTTACAAAACACTGTAAGGAGTACACATCATGCAAGAAAAACAAGAGCAACCACAAGAGAAGGCAAAGGAAAAAACAAAAGTCGTATTGGGCAAGGGTCAAGTCGCCATGCTCAGTATCAGTGCAACTGTAATGGTATTCATCCTGGCGTTCAGCTGCTATGGATGCAGCTACCAACCCATCACCCCCCCGACCCTTGAAGAGGCTAAGGGTAGCTTTGAAAGCCTGTACAACTCCACCTGGGTGCTGGACAAAGCAGCAGGGGTACCCCCTACCCTAACTGAGATGCACAACCAGCCGGTCGAAAAGTTCGTCATTGACCATAAGCAACAGGACAAGGAAAGGGCAAGCACCACCATGCACATACCGGGAATCCCTCCCGTGCAAGCCGAGCTTTCGTACCGGGATGAATATGGATTTGTCCTCACATCAGGGGCTATGACCTTTGATGTGAAGCTACTCTACTCCTCAAGCAAGGATGGGAAGAGTGAAACGCTTACTATGATAGGAAATGAAAGTAATACACACTGTTACTACTTGAAAAAATAACCTTTTATGGCGATATTGTCAGTACGGCAGGTGCTCTGGATCACGCTCGGTGAGAAGAGGTGCCTGCCCCTAAAGGATATAAGCCATGCGATATACACCACACTACCTGCTTCTTGACCAGGAACAGACTGTAGTCACCACACCCTTCCTGCTGGAGATACTCGATTCAGCCCTGATAGAGAATATCCAGATGGGAAACATCCAGGCCGCCTACGGGGTCTTGGATCTGAGCATCAGCCTTGCCCAGGCTACAGAGATGAATCCTCTCTCCCCCTTGGAGGGGCAGAGGATCCTCGCCAGAGTAAAGAAGGCTATGGATAGGGGCAACATTGCCAATGCCAAGCAGCAGATGGTGGAGTTTGCCCTGAGGACATAGGGGACCAGCTTGTCCGCTTGGATTCCTAACCAGGCAGATATGATCAAGGAAAGAGAACAGAGTGAATAGTCTGAGTCTTAATTTTCAAGTATCAGGCAAGTTAATAACAAACCAGAAAAAGCTTCTTTCGACAACGAGAGAAGCTTTTTCCTTTACCACAGAAAGATACCAAACAGGGAACCCCTGAAGCATCTTACCGAGCACAACTTCTGATGAAGTGTAAGCATCCTGAAAGAAACATACATGACCAGCTGCGTAAGGGGTTCGAGAGAGCTATCAATCATCCTCTTCCCTGTGGGAAGTCAGCATCTCATCCACCCAGTCTTCCTCTTCATAGACCATGCCTTTCCTTCCGGGCACCTTCCTGACAGGACCGCCAGAGTAGAGCTTGCAGTTCTTAGGCCCGTAGCAGAAGGTCTCTGTCCGATACTTTCTCTGTCTTGGATTCCACTGGTCTATGATGATCTCAACGGCCATCTTGCATCCCCAGATGCAGGATGTGCACTTGCTTTCATACGTTTTGACAGAGAGCCTTCGCGGCCCCCGCTCACGATAGACGGCAATAGCGGGTGAGACACCCTGCCAAGGAGGAAAGGAGGTGTCCATGGGAGTATCAGCCACGATCTTCAGCTTTGAAGCCCGGTAGTAATCCACGCTTTCCATATCCGGGTCCAGCACAGGCACGCAGGATCCGGATATGGTCATGCCTATTCTGAACTGGTGCTTCTCCTGTGCCTTCAAGCCGATGCCTATGGAGAGCTTCTCCTCTCTTTCACTGTCAAGGACACCCAGGGCATACCCCAGGTAGGAGTGGGAGCTCTGGTCAAAGGACCTGAGCAACCTGATCCTGGGCTGGACGGAGATGACCACCCCTGCAAAGAGCATATGTTCCATAGACCACCTCCCCTAAGAAATAGACACCAACCGTATAGTGGAAAACTAGAACCCAAAACAGTGCCGATGGCCCTAGAATTGGTGATAAGTCCATGATACAGCTCGATGTACCCACTGGCAATTGAATTCTCACTATGGATGAACGACAATTAATGAGGACAAAGGGAAGACCCCAAGCCAAACAAGCACTCTTCCCATGCGTAAGAAAACAACTCCCTATGAAAGCTCTCTCCCTTATGCGCAAACAGCCTCGGTCCTTTATCAGCCCAAGGGGTGACCCTTCACTTGCTTGCACAAGAACTATTGAGTACATTTAGGGTGGTACCAACATATACTTGTGCAGTCGGTACCCAAAGAAGGAGAACCTATGAACACAGAACAACTAACCCGCATGAAGACAGGAAAAGGCTTTATCGCTGCATTGGACCAAAGTGGTGGCAGCACCCCCAAAGCACTGTTGCAGTATGGAATAAGCGAGGACTCCTATACCAATGAAGATGAGATGTTCGACCTTGTGCATGCCATGCGCACCAGGATCATCACCAGCCCCGCATTTACCGAAGACCACATCCTTGGCGCCATCCTGTTTGAAAACACCATGGACCGCACCATCGAGGGGATGACCACCGCTGACTACCTGTGGAAGACCAAGCGAGTAGTCCCTTTCCTCAAGGTTGACAAAGGCCTGGCCCCCCTTTCTGATGGAGTCCAGCTGATGAAACCCATCACAGAGCTGGGGACCCTGCTTGCCCGTGCGGTCAAAAAGGGGATCTTCGGCACCAAGATGCGTTCAGTCATCAAGGCCGCCAATCCCAAGGGCATCAAGAAGATTGTTGAACAGCAGTTTGAGATAGCCAAGATCATACTGAAGGCTGGCCTGGTCCCCATCATCGAGCCTGAGGTTGATATCCACAGCAAGGACAAGCAGGAGTCTGAAAAGATCCTGAAGGCCGAGCTGTTCAAACAGCTGGCCCTTCTCAAGCCAGAGGACAAGGTTATGCTCAAACTTTCCATACCTACCCTACCCAACTTCTACGCTGACATTCAGAAAGAAGAGCATATGGTACGTGTGGTAGCCCTCTCCGGTGGCTATAGCCGCAGCGAAGCTAACAGCCTCCTAGCCAAGAACCACGGCCTTGTCGCAAGCTTCTCCAGGGCTCTCTCCCAGGACCTGCATGCACAGCAAAGTGACGAGGAGTTCAACACCATGCTCGCCTCCTCCATCAAGGAGATCTATGAGGCTTCTATAGCCTAGGATGTAGTTGATGGGAAGAAAAAGAAAAACTTCTGTCTCAAAGGCAGTTTGATGTCCCCAAAAAGGTAAAAGCATACAGCAAGTAGCAGAACTGCGTAGAATAGGGCTTCTATTCTACGCAGTTCTTTTTTCTACCTTCATGTGAGTAGCTCAATCACACACTACCTGCTATAAAGTAACTTCCGGGGTAAGAAAAGTCACAACCTCTCTACTCTGTGGTCAGAGTTCTAAAAAGAAAAAGGCTATCCATTTTCAAGACATTTTAGCACCACGAGCACGCTACCACAAATGGTTTTTACGTCCCCTGCCTATACAGCACTGTCTTCTGGTAATCGGAAGGCAACATCCCATAGTGCTTTTTGAAGGCCCTCCTGAAGGTCTGGCTGTTGGCATACCCGCATAGGGCTGTCACCTCGGTGATGGTCATCTGCTTCTCGCTGAACAAGGTGGCCGCCCGAGCGAGGCGGTACTCTTCCAAGTACTGGGCAAAGGAGGTCTGCATCCTCGTCTGCATGAAGTGGTAGAGAAAGCTCTCCTTCAAGGCAAAGTCCTTTGCCATGGAGGAGAGGTTCAGCGAACACTGGTCGTAGCGCTCCTGGATGTAGGAGACTATTTTCTGGATGAGGATCTCTTCCTTATCCTGGTTTTCGCCCTTAACACCTTGGGCGAACGCCAGAAAATACTGCTTGGCCTGGGGATAGGTGGTGAACATCCTGGGGGTATCCTCATGGTGCATAGCCTGCCCTAGCTTGATAGCTGTAGCATACAGCACCCGCAGGAGGTTGGCTGTCTCCTCGCTGCCGAGGCTCCGTGCTACAAAGTTATCCTGCTCAAGCAGCCTCAGAATATCCCCAAGGGCCTCCTCCTCACCCCGAAGGACAGCGAAGTAGAGCTTGCGCTCCATGTCGGTGGTGTAGTGGTAGCGCTCGCGCCTCAAGGTAATCTCCGAGTATCTGCGTACGATCTCCACCTGCTTCTCGTTGGATATGGACTGCAGCACCTCACTGCACTCGTTGGTGGCATCAAAGATCTCATTGAGCCCTGTCTTGGATGAGGAGACAGCCATAGAGGTGGAGGTGGGTGTCACAAGGGAGAACTCCTTCCAGAAAAGATCGATCTGAGCATCAAGGTAAGCATCATCATTATGCCAGAGCATGATCCAGATGGAGAAGGAGAAATCCATATAGAGGAAGAATTGCTGACCAAAGGCACGCTGCGCCTGCTTGTGTGCAGCAATTCGGGTGAAGTCTATATCCTCAAGCCTGTCGCTGGTAAGGATGTCATTCACATCGTGGATGACGAGGTGGACCATCTGAAAGGCCAGGTGCTGAGAGAAGTCGATGTCCTCCTGCACCAGCTTGAGCATCGCCTGGATCTCACTCGTATCGGCCATCTTCCCATGGATGAGGCGCCTGAAGAAGGTATCGGTGATGAAGGGGGTCCCCCCCGACATCCTTACCTTGTTGCGGTCCTCAGCCACTATCGCCTTGATGTGTCCCAAGGCCTGCTCATAGGGAAGCAGGCTCTCTCCTTGGCTTGCCAAGCCGAAGAGCTCGACCCAATCCTTGCGGTTACGCAATAGGATAAATAGGGCAAGGATAGCCATAACCAGGAACATCACAACACTGAGGTACGTCAGCACCGTCCAAAGAGGACTCATCATGGCTGAGATGTCCCTCAAAGGGAATAACGAAAAGAATCGGAGTCCGCTTACCCCCGATGAAAGGACAGACAAGACATACTCCTCGCCTTCGACCTCTATCCTGTGCTGACCATCCTCGTAATCGATACCAACAACAAGATTCTCACTACCCCAGTAGGTGATGAGCTTGCCAGAGGAGTCGGTTATGAAGGAAGTAAGGTTCTCCCCCACCCTTTGCTCTGCAAGGATGGAAGAGAAGAACTCGCTATCGAGCAACATCACAATCTTGCCTGAGTTGGAAGAGGGGCTGTTGAGGGGGAAGGTCTGTACCAGAGGGATGACCTTCATAGCACGGCCATCGACAAGGGCTGTGGTCTGTGCAAAGAATGAGCGGGAAAAAGAGGCTGTAAGATACTTTGATGTGAACTGACGATAGTTCAAGCCCTCAAAAGAGAACAGGGTGGGATACATCTTCTCAGGTTCCAGATAGGCATTGCTTGCAGAAAGCAGGTAACCGCTGTTCTTGGAAAAGATGTAGATCTCAGCGATCATGCCGCTGATGCTGCGGGCAACAGGAAGCTGCACCTTAGCGTCAATGATGGTCTGAATATCTTCAGATCCCCCATCGACCTCACCCTGGTAGATGAACTTGGCAATATCATTGTCAAGAAGCAACAGCTGGGAAAGCTTGAAAGCCTGATCGAGAGAGAGGTCGGTGGTGGTCTTGGCAAGCTTGAGCATTGCATAGCTTTGCTCTTGCTTCTCCTCCCTGATAGTATTCAGCATCCAGTTCTGTGAGAAAAAAAGAACCACAAAACAGATTACGAAAACCAGCAAGAATACCACAAAGGTCTTTGAGTTGGGCAAATACAAGGCTTTTTTTATCATGCTGAACCAGAGTATACCACGAGCCCTTGATGCTCAACAACAAAAGACCTCTAAAACCTACGCTTCATCCAACCAGGAAACACTCTTCCATACGGCCAACCCCTCATTCTTCTGGACAGGGCCAGGGGTACTTCTCCCGTCCAAGACAATCTTCTTTAGCTTGGCTCGGAGGTCTTCAACAATATCAGGATGTTCAGAGACCACATTGTGCCTTTCACCTATGTCAGTTGCCAGGTTATAGAGCTGGAAGCGGGGAAGCAGAGCTTCCTCATCTGAGCCTGGCTTGGGAAGAGACCAGCCACCAGAGCCAGCACACATCTCAAGCTTCCAGCTTCCACTACGTATGGACAAGGAACCATCGATGCTCTGATGAACCAAGGTATCACGTACATCCGCTGAAGCAGGATTTTCCCACAGGGAAAGGTTACTTACACTATCCTCTGCCATGGCAGGGCCAACCTCGTAGCCAAGGTACTCAGCCAAGGTGGCAAACAGGTCCGAGAGACAGACCAGACGGTCACAGACCCTATTCTGGGGCATTGTACTGGGCCACTGCATAAGAAGCGGCACCCTGTGCCCTCCTTCAAAGATGTCGCTCTTCATCCCCCTGAAATGGTAGCTGGGGTTATGGCCCTTCTCTGCAAGCTCAGCAAAATCAACCATGGGAGAACATCCGTTGTCGGAGGTGAAGATGATCAGGGTGTTCTGCAACACCCCCTCACTCTCCAATTGCTCCCTGATCCTTCTCACCACATCATCACAATGAAGCACAAAGTCCCCATACTCGTTGGTATTGGACTTGCCCCTGAAGGAGGGATGAGGAAGGATCGGGGTATGAGGGGCAGGAAGGGCAAAGTAGATGAAAAAAGGATCTTCCTTATTCTGACTGATGCTCGCCAAGACCTTGTCCGTGAGGTGGTCAAGGACCTCCTCATGGACAAAGTCAGGAGCAGTAAGCCCCTCTCTCCAAAAACCCTTGCCTGTCCCCTTGGTGATATGGTCGGGAACTGCAGTAAACCTGTCATTTTCAATATAGACATAGGGGGGCATATCCAAGGACCCGCTGATGCCGTAGTAATGGTCGAAACCAGCATCGATGGGGGAGTTCTTAATGGTGCCCTTGAAGTCTATGCCCTCACTATGGGCAAAGCCAGGCTGTTCCACAAAGTCCGATAGCTTGGGAAAAGCCATGCCTAGATGCCACTTGCCGATGGCTTCAGTCTTGTACCCACATGTTTTGAGCATATGGGCTACAGTTGTGCGCCCCTCTGGGATAAGGGGAAGAGAGTATCCACCAAGCACCCCCTCCTTCAAGGGCGAACGCCAGTTATAGCGTCCTGTCATGATGCTGTAGCGCGATGGGGTGCAGACAGCGGAGCTTGCATGGGCGTCGGTAAACCGAATGCCATGCAAGGCCAGGGAATCGAGGGAGGGGGTCTCAAAAGGACAGTTTGCGTTGTTTGCAGAGACATCCCCATAGCCCATGTCGTCGGCTAGGATGTAGATGATGTTTGGCTTGTGGTGTTGCATGGACTCCCCCTTCGCTTTATAGGTGAGTAATACAGAGAAAACTGGCCACAGGAGGGTTCCCTCTTGTGGCCAGCATACAATCAAAAAGCTTACTTGTACTGGCGGTTGTAGGCAGTCTGCATCATCGAGAGGACTGCAGGCATCTGCAACTTGTCAAGATTCTTCACATAGTCGTTCCAAACCTTGTCGTCGTTGACGTCAGCTGAACCGACCATGAACTTTACAGAGCTCTGGCGGATGAAGTTGGCAAGCTCGCGCTTGACTGTGGAGAACTTCTCATTCTCATCAGCGGTGTACTTGAGCACGGGCACTTCAAGCTCAGGATGTTCGTAGGGCTTGTAGAGATTGTACGTCTCGTCAAAGAGCACCTTCTCATTGTTCTCAGGCAGGTAGTAGGTGGCATCGCCAGGGGTGGAAGGCTTTGAAGCCAGGCCGTTCTTCAAGGAAGGGGTCATCGCTGAGGCGAAGGTCTGGATCCAGGTGTCGTTCTGAGGATCCTTGTCGTTCCACAAGGTCAGCTGCTGCCAAACCGCTGGCTTGCCATCGAGACCGACCTGACCGGGGGTTGCCCAGTCCCATGCCTCGCCCTGGAAGCCGTTGCGCTGCAACAGCGTGCCTTCGGCGCTGAACATGAAGTCGAAGTAACGCATGATGGCGTCAGCATGCTTGGTCTCTGAGGAGAGCACCAGGTTGCCGATCTCAGGGTTCTGGAAGAATGCGACAGACTCCTGCACACCCTTGGGTCCCTTCAGGGGGGCAATGGCAGCAAAGTTGTTGAAGCGCTCCCCACCGATGGTGGTGAACTGGCCTCTCCAGCCACCTGCTGCGAAGCCTACTGTGGGCTGGGCAGAGCTTTCCACCAGCTGGGTCAGCTGACTGGAGTCCTGGGTAAAGGAACCGTTGTAGATCAGGCCCTCTTTGTAGAGCTTGTTGATGTATTTGAGCCCTTCACGGTAGGCATCCTTGTTCATTGCGGTGTCGACTTTCTTGCCATCCATGATGTACCCGACGTTGTCATTCGCATTGGCGTTGATGTTGGTGTCCAGGTCACAGTAGATGAAGGAGTTGAGCACGAAGCGCTCGACCTGGTCAGACCAGCCGATGATCGAGCCTGCAAGGGGGATCTCATCCTGCTTGCCGTTCTTGTTGGGGTCCTGCTCCTTGATGGCCTTCAGCGTGGTATAGAACTCATCGGTGGTGGTGGGGACCTTGAGGCCAAGGGCCTTGAGGAAGGGGGTGTAGACAAAGAGCTTTGCCTGGTTGGAACAGTGGTAGCAACCCTCGAGTCTGGGCAGGGAGTAGATGTTGCCATCGATGTTGGTCATGTAGCCGACTCCACCGGGGAACTCGGAAAAAGCCTTCATCAGAGAGGGCATCCACTCTTTGGTGTAGTATTTGTTCATGGGCATGAACAACCCTTCCTGTGCACCGTATGTGGTCTCAAGCTCATTGTTGATACCAAATCCTAGGAAAGCGTCAGGGTAGTCGCCGCTTGCAAGTACCAGAGCAAGCTTCTCGGTCGCTGCCTGCTGAGGGATCATGATGTAGTTCACCTTGATACCGGTCTTCTCTTCCATGAATTTGGAAAAGCGGTTGGTGTTAAAATCCTCTACACAGGGAGCCTGGGCAACCATGATGTCCACAGTGATGGGAGTCTTTACGATCGGGAAGGTACCGACGGGTGTGTATTCTACCTTAGCGGCAGGAGCTACACCTTTGGCGCCTTGGGCAACGATGGTCATAGGGAGCAAGAGTGCTACCATGACTAGGACGACGAGAGTTTTTTTCATATGTTCCTCCATTTCTTTCGGATGACCTACGGTCAGCCTTTTACAGAACCTATCATGACCCCTTTTACAAAGAACTTCTGGACAAAGGGGTATAATACCAATAAGGGAAGGCTCGCCACAACGATCAGGGCATACCGGATAGTCTCCGACAACCCCTGGGCACGTATGGCCGCTTCTACATCCATGGTCATCGACGGGGTGTTCTTGTTGATGATCAGGATGTTGCGCAAGATGATCTGCAGGGGGTAGAGAGCCTGGTCCTGCAGATAGAGCAGGGCATCGAAATACTTGTTCCACTGCCCCACCGCATAGAAAAGGCCAAGAACCGCGACGATGGCCCCAGAGAGCGGAAATACAAACGAAAATAGGAATCGGATGTCGCTGCAGCCGTCGATCATGGCAGCTTCATACAGTTCGTCACTGATATTGTCCTGCAGGAATGTCCTGGCGATGATGACGTTCCATACCGTAATGGCGTTGGGCAGGATGATGGCCCACCTGGTGTTGTATATGCCGAGGTTGCGCACCGTCAGGTACAGGGGGATGATGCCGCCGGTAAACAGCATGGTAAAGAGGATGAACTTGGTCACCACATTGCGCCCGTAGAACTCCTTTCGTGACAGGGGGTATGCAAGCAACATGGTCAGCAGCACGCTGACGACCGTCCCTGATGCCATGTAGATGAGGGAGTTCATGTATCCAAGGCTTATCTGTTTGTTGGTGAACACCGCCCTGTAGCTGATGAGGTCAAAGTCCACAGGCAGGAGCCACACCTTGTGCGCCATGACAGCCTGGGGGGATGAGAGCGAGCTGGAGATGATGTAGATCAGCGGATAGGCGACCACCATCATGCTTATGAAGAGAAACGTATTGTTCAGGATGCTGAAGATTCGGTCTGAGAGCATCTCCTTGGTCTTGTATCTCACCACAGGCCCCCTTCTTTGTTGTACACCTTGGAAAGGCGGTTGAACGTCAGGATCAGGAATATGTTGATGACCGAGTTGATCATATCGATGGCCGTCGAGTAGCTGAAGTCACTGTTGATGAGCCCCATCTTGTAGACATAGGTGGACATGATCTCAGCGCTCTGCAGGTTCAGAGGGTTCTGCATGAGGAAAGCCTTCTCAAAGCCCAGGCTCATGACAAAGCCCATGTTCATGATCAGCATGATGACAATCGTGTTGCTGATGGAGGGCAGGTCTATGTACCAGATCTTCTGGAACTTGTTCACCCCGTCGACCTTGGCTGCCTCGTACAGTTCTGGGCTGATGCCGGTAAGGGCTGCAAGGTATATGATGGCGTTGTACCCGGTGTTCTGCCAGATGGCCGACCATACATAGATATGCTTGAACAGCGGGGCTTCTCCCATGAAGTTGACCGACTCCCTGCCCATGAGGTTGCGCACGTTGTTGAAAAAGCCCAACGCGGGATCGAGGAACTGCATCAGGATGGCGACCAGCACGACAGTGGAGATGAAGTACGGTGCGTACGTGATCATCTGCACGCTCTTCTTCCAATGCTTGGATCGCGTCTCGTTCAAGGCGATGGCAAGGATGACCGCCAGCGGTATGGAGGCGACCAGGGAGTACATGCTCAGCATAAAGGTGTTGTACATGATCTTCAGGGACGAGGGGTTCTTGAAGAACTTGGCAAACTGATAGAAGCCCACCCAGGGGCTGCCCCATATCCCCTTGGAGACCCGGTACTTCTTGAAGGCAAGAAGGACTCCGTACATCGGGACGTACTTAAAGAGGATAAAGTAGAGCACAGGCAGGGCCACTATCAGGTAGAACTGCCAGTGCTTGCTCATTTTCTGCAGCACTGTGGGTTGTTTGTTCGGGATCAGGAGACCCGGTTCGGCTTTCTTCATGACCAAATTCTTGCATGGAAGTCCAAATCGTGTAAGGGTAAGAATTCAAAGAGACAGTGAAGTCGCTCCTACAGCAGGCGTCATTTTTTCAAAATCAGGTCGAACTTTGAAAAGAATACCCCCAACCTTACCCCTAATCGAAATAATTACCCTGTTTCTCTGGCAAACCTCACGGTATGATTTAGCAAGGTTGGCAAGAACGCGAGAAAGAAGATCAAGGCAATACACAAGAATGCATATAAAAGAGGACTGTTTCCCATGAGCAAAAAAGTACACGATTGGCAGGAACTCAAGTTTGGCATGTTTATCCATTTTGGACTCTACTCCCTGGCAGGAGGAGTTTGGAAAGGAGAGAAGATTACCCGAGGGTACTCCGAGCAGATACTCTCCCATGGGTACCTCTCTCAGGGGGATTATGAGAAGCTTACAGAGGAGTTCAGCCTCGAAAAGTTTGATGCAACAAGCATAGTAACGCTAGCCAAAGAGAGTGGGATGAACTACCTAGTGGTGACCACCAAACACCATGACGGATTCTGTCTCTATGCTACAGAGACCACTGGTTACAACACCACAACCGCAGCATGCAAGAAGGATATCATCAAAGAACTTAGTGATGCCTGTAAGGACCAGGGTCTGGCCTTTGGCATCTACTACTCCTGGATCGACTGGCATTTCCCCCAAGCCCTCCCCATCAGCGCGCACAACAGCGATGCTATCCCACAAGAACACCAGGCGTACAACATTGCCCAGCTTACCGAACTATTGACCAACTATGGTCCCATATGTGAGCTCTGGATGGATATGGGTGCCCCGACCAAGGAGCAGTCAGAGGAGGTGTATGAGCTCGTACAGGCCCTCCAACCCCAGTGCATGATTAACGGAAGGATCTGGAACGACTGCGGCGACTTCCTTACCATGGGGGACAACAAGCTTCCCACCGTCAACCTTGATGTTCCTTGGCAAACCCCTGCTTCCATCTACCATGAGACATGGGGGTATAGAGAGTGGCAACAGAGAGGCGACAAAGAGGAGAAGATAGCAGAGCTCTCCAACACAGCAAGGCAGGTTGTAGAGGCAGGCGGCAACTACCTGCTCAACATCGGCCTTATGGGTGATGGCTCTGTAGAGCCTTTTGAGCACGAGGTTCTCCATGGCATCGGCAAGTGCCTGAGAGAGGCCCCTCTCACAAGAGAGGCAGGAAAAATGGGCCTGTCAGGTTCAGCAAATATTTCCAAGAAGGCAACCTCTGAGGGGAAGAAAGCAGGTACTACAGAGGATGTGGCAGAAACAGGGAGTGTGATGGCTAGCAAGAAAGAGATGCAAGAAAAGAAAGAGGCACCTCCACTGCCCACCCTACTGAACAAAAGCCCCCAGGTCCTCCCATTGGGATCACCTTCCTTCAGGTATACCGGTTCGGAGTACTACTCCTACCGCCCTATTCCCACCTCCCTTACATGGAAAGTGGAAATCCCAGAAGAGAATAAAAAAACAGGAAAGAGTGTTGATAGAACCTATGAAATACGATGGGTTACCCCTACGCCTCTCTCTGAAGAATTAAAGCTCGGCTTTATCATGGGTGATGAGCAGTTCTACTTCTCGCTCCAGAAAGGGAGGGATGGGGATGTCGTCCTAAGCGGTGTGAAACTGACTAGCGGGGTGCATGCGATAACCTTATATACCGTTGGTGATGCCTTGAAGCGTCCTGAACTGGTGAATACGGATATTACATTGAAATTTGTTTGAACATATCTAAGGAGAAAAAATATGAAAATTGAAATTTGTCTTGAGTCGATAGAGAGTGTCATCGCCGCTGAGAAAGGTGGAGCTGACCGCGTGGAGTTCTGTGCCGACCTGTTTGAGGGTGGCACCACCCCTTCCCTTGGAGCCTTCAAGGTGGCAAGGGCGAACAGCTCCATCACCATGAGTGTGATGATCCGTCCCCGTGGAGGGGACTTTTGCTACTCTGACTTGGAGTTTGCCGCAATGAAGGAAGACATCACTCTATTCAAGGAGGCCGGGGCAGACTGTGTGGTATTCGGCATCCTCACCCCTGACGGAGAGATTGATAGCAAGCGAAACAAAGAGCTTGTCGAGCTTGCCCGTCCAATGGAGGTGACCTTCCACCGTGCCTTTGATATGACGCCCAATGCTGAAAGGTCACTGGAGACCCTCATAGGGCTTGGAGTCGACCGCGTGCTGACCAGCGGGCTTGAGGCTACGGTGATAGAGGGCTTGGAGGTGCTTGTCGCCTTGGTCAAACAGGCTGGGGACAGAATCATTGTGATGCCGGGCTGCGGCATCACCGAGCGCAACTTCGCTTTCCTTGATAGTAAGGTCAAGGCCAAGGAGTACCATGTCTTTGTTCCGGGGACCACCGAGTCGAAGATGACCTACCGCCCTGACCACATCTACATGGGTGGGATGCTGAGGCAGGCTGAATTTGCCATCAGCCATACGGACCAGAATAGAGTTAGCACTGTTACTACAATAGGAGCAAGCCTGTGAAGAAGAGAATATTTGTAGGGGGGCTCCATCACGAGAGTGATACCTTCAATCCCATCATCACAGGACGGGACGATATCTGGGTGACCAGGGGTGAGGAGCTGTTGAACAGGAAGGGTCGTGATGCCGCCAGCGGCATCATCGCCACCCTCACCTGCGCAGGGTATGAGGTCATCCCCTCCCTCATAGCCCGCGCTGTGCCCAACGGGGTGTGGGATAGGGCTTACTACCTTGAGCTGAAGGAAGAGCTTCTCGAGGCTCTTAAGGGAGCTGGAAAGATTGACGGCATCAGCCTGTCACTGCATGGCTCGATGCGTGTCGATGGCATTGGGGAAGCTGAGCAGGACCTGTTACAAGCAATCAGGGAGATCCATCCGGATCTTCCTGTCATAACGAGCCTGGATATGCATGCAACCCTTACCCGCAGGATGTTTCATCCTCTCGATGGGATAGTCGGCTACAAGTGTGCACCCCATACCGATACCTATGAGACGGGCATCCATGCAGCTTTGATGATGATCAGGGCCTTGGAAGAGGGCTTCATGCCCACCAGCAGTGCCTATCGCATCCCGATGCTGGTTGCAGGTGAGCAGAGCGAGACCTCGGTCGAACCGATGATCACCCTGATCAAGGAGCTGAGGAAGATGGAGGGGCGCGCCCATGTGCTGGCCTGCTCCTACCTCTTGGGCTTCCCCTGGGCTGATGGCGAGGAGAACGGGGTGCATGCGGTGGTGACCACCGATGGAGACCAGGCGCTTGCTGACCAGCTGAGCAAGGAATTGGCAGAAACCTTTTGGGCCAAGCGCAAGGAGTTCGGGTTCTACAACGAGACACGGATGCCTGAGGATGCCCTGGAGGCAACCAAGGCTTCGTTGGAAGAGGGTGTCTATCCTGTGGTGATCAGTGACAGCGGGGACAACCCTACTGCAGGGTCGAGCCAGGATGTGACGAGCTTCCTCGCCTTGATTCTTAAGGACAAGGTCCTCTCCTCTCTTACTCCCCCGCTTGTGTATCAGGGCTTCTATGATCCTGAGGTGGTAAAGCTGGCCAAGAAGGCCGGTGTGGGCAAGACCATAGAGACAACCCTTGGTGCCAAGTTTGATACAGAAAAGAGCAAGCCTATAGCCATCAAGGCTGAGGTGAAGGCCATCACTGAGAAGTGGGCTCCTGCCTTCGACAGCGATTTGGTCCTCTTGGATGTTGAGGGCATTGATGTGGTGGTCACCAGCGGACATGTAGGCTGCTATGATCCTGAGATGATGCGCGTCCTTGGGGTAAAGCCTGAGGAGAGGAAGGTCATCGTGGTGAAGCTTGGGTATCTGGAGCCTGAGATACGTGCCATTGCAAAGAGGTCTATGATGGCCCTGACAACAGGTTCCACTGATGAGTTGTTCCACCGGCTTCCGTATAAGAAGCTCCCAAGGCCGATCTATCCTATGGATGGGGATTTTGAGGCGGAGTTGATGAAGTTGTAGACGGTAGAAGATTTATTGTAAGGATAAGGCTGGAAGCTCTTGCTGGTCCATTTTCATGGAAAAAACTAAAGGAAATGGAGAGAAAAGGCTGACGGGATTGTCTAAGAGTGCCAAGGGGGAACCTGCTAGTAGGTTCCCCCTTGGTATTCACTGTTCTACAAAGCTAATCTGACTTATCATTCCCAGTGCAATAGAGATTTCACAGATAGTATCAAGAGTCAGATTTGTGGATTCACTCAAAATCGTGGATACATTTGATGGTGTGGTATTCATCTTTCTCGCCAAATCTGTCTCAGACATATTTCTTTCTTCCATAGCATTGGTAATGTCAAGCAGTTTTAACATTTTGTGGTAAGCAATTTTTCTTATATCTTGGTAAACAAAATTTCCTTACTCTTGGTAAGGAGTTTTTCTTAGTTCTTGGTAATGAGTTTTCCATACTCCAT